>NZ_JBVILX010000027.1:0-45678 GCF_055580145.1 Kitasatospora sp. NPDC032121
GCCTGGCGGCCCTGCGGCGGTGCTGACGCACCGCCAGGTGCGGGGGTGCCGCCTGGCGGCGTCACCGTGGGTGGTTGCCCGAGGCTGCGCCTCGGGGCCCGGCTGCGCCGGGCAGTGGGTGGCGGGGGTATTCGCCTGCGGCGAATTAGTGGGTAGACTGCAGCCCCTGGCGAGGCTTCACGTGACGGGGTTCCGGGCACGGGCCTACGGCCCGTCATGATGGGCGTTGACGATGTGACGCAGACTTCGGTTAGCGGCCCTTCCCCCCTATTTGCTGGCAGCTTTTCCCGGGCTGCGCCCGGGGGTTCGCGTTGACGATGTGGCGCGAAATTCCGGTAGTAGCCCCTTCCCCAATCGGGCGGGGGTGCCGGCCCGGGCCTGCGGCCCCGGGCGTTGACGATGTGTCGCCCGTTTTCGGTATCAGTCACAACCCCACCCCCTGAGCCCTCCCCGGTCCCGGCCGATGGCCGGTCCCGCCTTGCGGTTGCTGAGCTGTCGACCCATCCCCCGCCCTCGGAGAGGGGCCTGCGGCCCTCGGGAAAAACCCCGGGGCCACCGGTCCGGGCCCGGGGCTCCACCGCCCCTGTGGCGAGCCCTCACGAGTGGCCCGGACGGCGGCCCCTGACGGGCCCGCAACCGGGAATCCCTACCCGGCCCACGGAGCGATTCCGGCGATACTTCCCGGAGTTCCTCACAGCTCTACTCTGGCGGCCCTCAAACGGGCACTGGACGCGAACACCAAGCCTCGCGCCAACCGTCCACCCCGGCCCTATCAGGCGACACTCACGGCGGGAATGCGAATTCCCTTCCTCTATCTTTAAGGTCGCAATTTGAAATCCCCTCGAGGCGCAGTGGACGGAAAGATAATTCAGGCATACCGGAAAGGGGCCTGCGGCCCTCTCCCGCCGACACCCCGACCGCTATTCCAAACCACCCAGAAAATCCCGCACAGCGTCAACGACGCAATTCCCGCAGCAACACCACCAAACCGAATACCCGGGCCAGGACGGCAGCCAGGGCGCAGCGGGCGGGAGTGGACCGCGTGGTGGCCGGTAGCGTGCCTGTCGTGCCCTCCGACCAGAACACGCCGGCCTGCCCTACATGCGACCAGCCCCTCACGGGGCTCGCCATGGCTCTCTTCAAACGGGACGACGACGGCAAGCGCACCTGCCGCGCTGTCTGGGGCTGCCCTCTGAGCCACGTCTGGTGGCAATGGGCGGACCGCCCCCACCTCCCCCTCGAAATCTGTCCCCGTCCCGACCTCTTCACCTGACCAGCGGTCCACAACAGAGCCCCAGGCTGGCCAGGACGGCGGCCAGGACCGGCCACCAGGGCCTCCAAGGAGCGCGCGGCCAGGACGGCGGCCCACCGGGCGCAGCGGGACGGCTCGGCGGCCAGCCAGGGCGCAGCGGCGGGGCACGGCGCCGGGCGGGGCGGCAGGGCGGGCGGGGCGGCGGGAACCGCCGAGGCCGGCGGACCGAGCAGCCGGTGCAACACCGCACCGCAACACGCCCGAGCGGGGGTGCAGCCCTCCATCGGTTGACTCCGCGCTCAGGGGCTGCCGCCCATCCGGCTGATGAGCCCGTCTCTGGTTATTCCGTGTTCCTGGCCCCAGGCCGCGAGGCGGTCCAGATCTACGGGGTCGGGCAGCTCGTGCAGCGCTTCCTCCGCCTCCTCCGAGTATCCGGCTCTCTGCAGTGCGGCAATGACTTCGCTCCGGCTGTATTCCATGATGATCATCTCGTTCGTCGCAACCCCCACACCTCCACTTTCGGCCTTGCCGCTGGCAAAGTCACGAGGACCCACCCGCCCCCGCTCCCGACCGCATAACACCTGGTCAGACCCGCAGTTGCACCCCCACGCCACACCGCGTTGCACCCCCGCGTTGCACCGACCACCAGGCCGCCGAGCACCACCACCAACACAAGGCCGGCCCCGACAACAGCCGACGTCCTCGCCGTACCCAGCCGCCCCAGACAGCCGCTCCCAGGACGGCGGCCAGGACCACCGGCACCCGGCAATCGGCAACCCCGGCAAGCAGCCCGACGCCCTACCGTCCGGCGACCCCTGGACCGCAGCCCGCCCCGCGGCTGTCACGGGAGCTGTCGCGCCCAGACCACACACAGGGGAACAGGGGTATCCACCCACGTCACAACACACGACACCACCCCACGCGACAACAGCACGCGACAACACGCGCAGCGCGCCGGCCACTTCGGCGACAGCCTCCACGGCGGCCTGACGGCCACCCAGACCACACCCACCACCCAGGCACCGGCACCCCACAGACCCACCCAGCCCGAACGAGAGCCCGGACCGAACGGCAGCGCAGCAGACAAGAAGGCGGGGGCGCAGCGGGCGGCCGCCCCGAACGGCAGGCACGGCAAGCAGACCGGTGAGCGGGCCGCAGCGGCGGCTATAGCACTGCAGATGATCTTGTCGGCTACGTTTCGTCCGTGACGAAACAGCAGCAGGGCGACATCCACGATATCCGTGAGTGCGGTTGGTGTGGGGAGGAGATGACTTACCCGCCGCGGCGCTGCGAGGACAGCTGGGAATTGTGCGCCGCGTGCGGCGCTTGCTTGTGCGACGAGGAGGACGACGAGGTCTGCCAGAAGTACCGGGACCAGCCGCGCCGGTGCTGACGACGGCATGCTCCTGCTGGTGCTCGTCGTCCTGGCGCTCGTGGCTGGTGGGGTCGTCGGCCGGAGGTCACGGCGGTACGTGATCCGGATGACGTGCGGTACATGAGTCCGCGGCTGCCAGCGAACCAAGCCGGGCTCGATCCGAGCGGCCAGGAGTCGGCCAGGGGCGAAGCCTCGGTTCCGGGTACCGGCACTTCTCGACGAAGACCCGGCCATCGTCCTTGGCCCCGGTCACCTTGGCCCGGGCGGCCACCCGAACCGGCACAGAGAGCAGCAGGCCAGACCGGAGCGCACCCAGCAACCCCACCCCGGACGGCAACGGCCCGGCAAGCAGGCAGGCGGAGCGCAGCCCGGCCGAAACGAGCACGGCGGGCCCCCGGGACAGCGGCCCCAGCCCGCACCACTACCCCGACGACCGGCACCGCGCGACACCCACACCACCAAACTGAACACGACCCCCGATCACCGCAATTCCGGCCCGAATTAAGAACACCACCAGCAACCAATCCGCCAAAACAGCCGAACGGAATACACGGCAGAATTCACACCCGAAAACCGGCCCACAACACCCCACCGGCCCCCTGACCCCGCTCCGCCACCACACACAGTCACCACCCACCCGGACACCCCAACAGGACCAACCAAAGGTCCAGACAACCAGCGATCAGAGGCCAAAACACGCCCCCACACGCCAACAGGTCACACTCGACGGCCCTTCGCCGGGTAGAGCTTGGCGTGCAGCATCCGGTCCTCCCACCACGGATCATCCGAAGCGCAGACCAGGACAGCCACCAACTCCCGCTTCGTCGGCACGGGCAGCATCAACGGGCCCAAGGCCCTCACCCCCCCCGGGCCTGGGTGCAGCCCGGGCACTCCGCGGACCCTGTGGGTGTGCCTGCTGGTCAAGGAAGTTGGATGTGGCTGGCGAGTTGAGCCAGCCAGTGGGCGGCCTGGGCGGCTGCGTTGATGGTGGTCAGCGCCAGGGTGGCCCGCTGGAGCAGCATCAACAGCGACGGGTGCCGGCCGCGCCGATTCCTGGCCGGCACCGGGCCGCTTCCGTCCCGGCGGTTGATGGAGCCACGGGTGGGGTTCGGCCTGCTTGGAAACCGGGCCTTGGTCAGGTCGGAGGCACGGCGGGTGGTCCTGTTCGTGCGACGTGCGGCTTTGGGCATGGCTTTCTCCTGCTTTCGAGGTATGGATGTCGGCCTCGCGGCCTCAACGGCTCCATGCTCCAAGGTGGTTGGGCAGATAGCATCAGGGTTGGACTGCCAGGAAAATCGCGGGTCGAGACGTCGACCGTGCGCACGGGACCGCATGGGGAGGAACCGGGTGAGCGTGCTGGTCCACTCGTCCCTGACTGACTCCGAGCGGCTGTGCAGTGTCGGTGCCCGGTCGGCGGTTCCAGTCGGTGGCGGCTTGGTGCTGCCCGACGAAGTGGATCTGTTGGTAACAATGCCCGATCTGGCAGTGCGGTTCCGTGCTGCGATCGCTCCCGGTCTGACGGTGACGCTCACCGATGTACCGGTCATGCGCTACGACTGCCTGCGCATCGACTACCCGCCCGAGACATTCCAGTTGATGCTCGCGCAAGGGCTGGCCGCGCTGGCTCGGCGGGGAATCGAGACCGTCCCACCGAGCAAGGGCCCCATGTGCCCGGTGGTCCCTAACGATCCGCTGGCCGTCGCCATCGTGAAGATGATCAGCCCGGAAGGTGCCAGCCGCGTCAAGCAGCTCCGGACAGCATTGCGCGTGCAAGAAGAGGCCAAAGCCAGGCGGGAGAACGGTGCCCGCGCTGTCAGGGACGCCCTCTACGTCAGCGAGCGCGATGCCTACCGCCGGCTACGCCAAGCTCGAGAGCTGGAATTGACGGCAGAGGATTCGCCGATCTCGGAGGAAACCAACGGCCCGGAGTCGGGGCCCGTGGCGAATCCGGCGACCCCGCCACCGACGCTGTGGCAGTGACTACGGAGGCCAAAAAGACGCCCTTAACGCCAACAGGTCACACCCTGCGGCCCTTCGCCGGGTAGAGCTTGGCGTGCAGTACCCGGTCCTCCCCCCACGGATCGTCCGGCGCGGAGACCAGCGCGGACACCAGCTCGCGCTTGATCGGGACCGGCAGCACCAGCGGGCCCAAGTCCTTGACGGTGCGGTCCTGTACGCACTCAGGGCACTCCAGCCGATCCGGCCGGCCTTCTCCCGGAATCCGGCTGCGGCCCGGATTCGGGCGCTGAGCTGGGCCGATTCGCGTCTCGGGCCCGAGGTGGCCGGTAGGGGCAGCGGAGGGGGAAACGGAAGCGCCACCGACGGCCTCATGGAACACCTCGTCCCGCTCACCGGGACAGCCGCACAGCTCGCCATCCTCGGCACTCGTTGGAGTGAACGGTGCCTGTTCTTCTATCTGCCGGATTCTCAACGGACTTGACTGCCTGGCGGCGGGTCTCTGCGGTGAGGAGTGGGTTTGATGGATGCGGCGAGGGTGGAGGCGTGCTTCGTCACGGTCGCTGGCGAGGTGGTCCAGCAGCGCCTGGGGCGGGCGGCCGGACAGGTGCGGTCCACGGAGTTGGCGGAGCGGCCGTTGGACGCCGGGACCGTGGTGGGCCGGGGGGTGGCGGCGTGAGCGGCGGGTCGGGTCGGCGGGTGCTGGCGGTGGGCGCGCACATCGTCTTCGACGGGCGCGGGTGGCAGGTGGTCGGGGTGGAGGGGCAGCTGGTGCGGCTGGCCGGCGAGCATGGCGAGGTCGCGACCGTGCTGGCCGGGCACCTGGTGGCGGCGCCGGACTTCGCGGTGACCGGCGCGCGGCCGCAGGCGGGGGTGCCGCGGCCGCAGTACGACCCGGAGCTGCATACGCTTGCCGAGCGGGAGCAGGCCAAGGCCGCAGAGCTCACCGCTCTGGGGTGGGAACACGTCGCTGTCAGCACCGTGCAGCGGATGCGGTTGAACTACCGGCGCCAGGGGCTGTGGGGGCTGGTCGACCACCGCACCACCAAGCCGGTCAGCCTCACCGGGCGCGCCGACGAGAAGGTCGTCGCCGCGGTGCTGGAGGCGCTGCGGCGCCAGCGCGGCCGCTCCACAGGCACGGTGAAGGGGCTGATGCAGCTCACGAGGCAGGTGCTGGACGACCGGTACGGGCCCAGGGCGGTGAAACTTCCGGCGCAGGCGACGTTCTACCGGCTGGTGAAGGCGCTGGCCGACCCCGCCGAACCGCCCGGCCGGCCCGCGCGCACCGCCACCGCCTCACCGGGGCGGCCGTTCACGCCCACAGTGGCGCTGCGCCCGGGCGAGCAGGTCATGCTCGACTCCACCCGCCTGGACGTCATGGCCGTCTTCGCCGACGGCACCACGGGCCGCCCGGAGCTGACCATCGCGCTGGACGTCGCAACCCGCTCCATCCTGGCCGCCGTCCTGCGCCCGGCCAGCACCAAGGCCGTCGACGCGGCGCTGCTGCTCGCCGAGATGGCCGTCCCGCACCCGCTGCGCCCCGGCTGGCCCGGCGCCCTGGCGATGTCCCGCGCGCCCGTGCCGTACGAGAACCTTCTGGACGCGGATCCGCGTCTGGAGCATGCTGCGGGCCGCCCGGTGGTGGTGCCGGAGACCGTGGTCGTCGACCGCGGCCGGATCTTCCTCTCCGCGGCGTTCCTGGCCGCCTGCGAGAGCCTGGGCATCAGCGTGCAGCCCACCCCGCCCCGGCGCCCCTCCGCCAAGGGGCACGTCGAGCGCGCCTTCGGGTCCATCAACACCCTGTTCTGCCAGCACGTCGCCGGCCACACCGGCTCCAACGTCCCGCGCCGCGGATCCGATAGCCAGCGCGAGGCCGTGTGGAGCGTCGCCCAGCTGCAGGACATGCTTGACCAGTGGGTCACCGTCGAGTGGCACAACCGCCCCGCCGAGGGACTGCGCCACCCCTCGATGCCCGCCACCGCCCTGGCCCCGAACGAGGTGTGGGGCGCCATGCTCGGCGCCACCGGGCACGTACCGCTCCCCCTGACCGGCGACGACTACATCGAACTGCTGCCCGTGGTCTGGAAGCCCATCACCGAGCGAGGCATCCGCCTGAACCACCGCACCTATGACCACCCCGCGCTCGGCGACTACTGCGGCCAGCCCTCCGGCACCAGCGCCCAAGCTGGCCGGTGGGAGGTCCACCACAACCCCCACGACGCCCGCCGGATCTGGGTCTGCCTCGGTGACGGCGGCTTCACGCCCATTCCGTGGATCCACGCCGGCCACGTCCACCAGCCCTTCGGCGACCAGCTGTGGCAGCACCTCAAGGACACCGTCGCCCGCCGCGGCGACCGCGACCGGCACGAAGCCGACCTCGCCCAGGCCCTCGACGACCTCCTGCGCCGCGCCCGAAACGGCACCGCCCACCCCCGGGAACACGCCCTGATCACCCGCCAGGCACCCGCCGCCCTCCCCCACGACGACACCAGCGGGCCTGGTGGGCCCGTCGGTGCCGTGGAGGATCCTGGCGGACAGGGCCGAGGACGCGGGAAGACGAGGCGCCAGAAGCAGACCGCCGCCGAGGAGAGCTCCGGCCCCGGGCAGCAGCCTGACGACCACGGGCCGGCTGTTCCGAGGCCGCGGCGGGCCGGCGCCGCCCGGGCCGGGACGGCGTCCGGGGAGAACGAGATGCCCGCGGCGCTGTTCGGCGCAGCCGAGCTGTGGCCCACGCCGGTGCCACCCCACGGAAGTCCGGCTCCGGGCGGCGAGGACGGCCTCCACGCCGGCCACGCCTGGGACGACGAGGACGACCTGGACGACGCGGATACGGGGGACGCCGGCTTCGGCCTGTACGACGCGGCCGAGGAGGCGCAGCAGTGGTGACTGCGACCACCGGCCAGTCCGCGCCCCAGACCGGGAGCGCAACGCCTACCACCTCGGAGGAATGGCGGCGATTCGTCGACCGCAAACGGCCCGCACCGCCCTCCCCCCGAGGGGCCACGGCGCAGCGCGGCCCAGCGACTGGCCTATCACTCCCGGTTCGTCGTCGTGCGCACCCCGGCCCTGGACCAGATCACTACCAGCGTGCGCACCCCTCACGCTGCTCGGGCGCCACCAGGACGGCACCGCCCGCCCCGGGCTGATCGTCACCGGACCACCCACCACCGGCAAGAGCACCGCCCTGCAGGAAGTCGGGCGCACCTACGAGTTGCACCGGCGGTCCCTGTCCCACAGTCCCGTCCCCGGGCGGGCGCCGGTCGCGTACATCCTGGTGCCGCCCGGCGCGAGCGCCAAGAGCCTGGCCGCCGAGTTCGCCCACTTCGTCGGCCTGCCGGTCGGCCCGCGCATGACCCAGGCCCTGCTCACCGCGACCGTGTGCAGCATGTACACCAGCCTGGGAGTGAGCCTGGTCCTCGTGGACGAGATCCACCGCCTCAACCCCCGCACCACCAATGGCGCCGAGGCCGCGGACTTCCTCAAAGACCTCTCCGAACGGCTGCCCGCCACCTTCGTGTACGCCGGCGTCGATGTCACCACCACGCCCCTGTTCTCCGGCGTACGCGGCGCGCAACTCGCCGGCCGCGCCTCACTGATCGACTGCGACCCCCTGCCCGCCCGCACCGGCCACCAGACACCGTTCGGCTCCACCGTCGCCGCCTTCGAGAACGCCCTCGACCTCACCGCACACCGCCCCGGCTCCCTACGGCGGCTGGCCCCCTACCTCCACCAGCGCACCGCGGGCAGGATCGGCAGCCTCTCCCGCCTCATCCGCGAAGCCGCGATCACCGCGATCCTCGACGGCACCGAAAAGATCACCAAGACATCGCTGGACGCGATCACCCTCGACCACATCGCCGAACAACACCACCGACCAGTCCGGTGATGCTGAACCCAGTCTCGTTCTCAGAACCCATCTCGAGTGCAGGTAGGAGATACCCATCCCGTAAGGTGGTCCGTCCGAATCACGCCTGGATGGACCTCGGCAGTAGTAAGTCGCCGCTTCCGGCTTGCTTCAATCTGAAGACTTTCATGATCTGCGCAATCAAACGGTCGGGGAGTGGCCGCTCATCGTACAAAAGTCCATTGATCTGCTGCGGAGAGATTCGAGTCTCCCTCATCATCGCAAGGATAAATTCATTCTTTTCTTTTGGAGGTTTCCGAAGGATCCAATCCCGCAGGGCGTCAGATTTCTTCAGCGTTTGAGCTTCTCGAATTCTGCGACTCACCCCTTCCTTCAATCCTTCGCGATCCCACCCTGGCTGCCCTAGTGCGAGGAACTCAAATCTCCCGATTTCCCGTTCCACCTTGGGCGCCTCGTCCGGATAAGCTGTGGCCAGCAGCTGAAGCCATTTACTTATGTCGGCAAAATTATCCACACCGCACGCCTGGAGATAGGACACCAGCAGCCGAACATTAACTGGCCTCACTCCAGACATAGCTGCAGCAAACGCCGAGTGCGAGTACCTGGAGCCATGGGCAACCTGACGGAGAGAGAGGGACCGGTACTGCCGGAGTGACTCCATGGAGAGCCGAAGGTCAAGAGAAGAACAGGCCCGATGTGGCGGGGTCATGCTCCCCGTCCGCTGCCACCGCTTCCAGGTCTTGCCCCAGGAGGCCCTGCGCCTCGTCTCCGCACTGAGCTCACCCGGCAAAATAGCGGCATTATTTTTCTTATATCTGACTTCCCGACTCGCCTCCTCCCATCGCCGTCGCCACTCTCCAATGTCGCCGCCGCAGGCCTCAACGTAGGCCCTAGTCGTGCGCCACGTCGGAACCCGAACCCCCTTAGTTGCCCCAGACAGCGAGGCAATCGATGCATCGCACATCTGCGACATCTCAGACAGCGTGAAATTCCCCGCATTCCGACGAAGGGCGCGCAACCCCGCAGCAAAATCAACAACCTTTGGATCCGCCCCTTCGGACGGCAAAGGAGCTGTCGGCCTACCCACTTCTCTCCCCAGGGAAGCAAAGACTGCGGGGCTCCTCACGAATGGAGCCCCGCGCCATCCGACGACTAGGCCAGGCGGCGGCGCAAGTCGGCCGCAAGGACGCCGGCTGCTGCGGCCGCCTGAACGGCTGCAGCGATCGTCCAACCCTTGAGCAGGAGCGCCAGGATAAAGACGATCAGCAGGAGAGCGGAGATCGGCGCGGCTTCGCGCCGAGGAACAGTTCGCCTCTTGCGAGACATATGCACCTCTTGAATCTTTGGAGCAGCAATGCGCTGCAGGTTGATCCGGACCGTGCCTAAGCAGCTGGGCGGTTGGCGCCATCCAGCGGCAGCATCATCGTCCCCGACGCGCCGACGGCCTGTCCATTCGCACTGTACAGAAGACGAAAAACCGAGAGACCGTTTTTCACAGGCTGTACACATTGCGTGGGCAGGCGAGCTGAACAACTCAAATCCCCGGGAAAGGTCCAGTTCAGCGCATCGTTTTTCAAGTCCTGTACACCGATGTACACGCGGCAGGCAGCTCCGCTGCCGGGTAGGGCACCATCTCTGCAATGATGAGGAAGCCGCTCTCTTGCGAGTGGCAGCTTGATCGTTTGGCACCTCAGTCTCTGATCCGGACCGTTGCCTCGCACAAGCACGGGAACGCCTGTTGGCGCAGGCTGAACCACGAGGGGCCGATCAACCATCGGTCCCTCTCCGTCTATCTGGCGGTGCACCGCCATACGACCCATGACGCCAGAGCGGCACGGAGGACACCTCGTACCGCCACTGCGAGTGGAGTCCAGCCACTCGCTAACGTGGCCGACCATGCCGACATGCTCGCGCGTCGCGAAGTCAACAGGACTGCCTTGCCGCAGGGACGCAGCGGAATGGCCCGGACCCTACGACGGCCTCCCTCCCGCAGTCGTGGCCTGCCACGCCCACATGACCCGGAGAGAATGGACAGCCTGCCTAGAGGCTCGCAAACGCCAAGCCGCAGAGCGGCAGGCATACTGGGCAGCGCAGAGAGCCGAAGGCGACGCTTCGGACGATGCAGCCACCCCTCGACCGTTCCAACCAGTTCGGCAGCCCTGTATAAACCAATGCGTCTCGCAGGAACAAGCGGGGGGTCGCGACTCAGACAGTGCGTCGTGCCTATGCGCCCACTGCGATGGCTACGTTTGCATGTCATGTGGCACCACTGAAGTCGACGGCCTCCTCGAGTTCTGCGCCCCCTGCTCCGCCCGAGAGGAGCTCTGCTACAACGACTACTGGGACAACCACCGGTGGGATGCCCCTCCAGAGGACTGGATTCCACCACGAGATGAGCTGTCCCACCTGGTCAACAAACTCGTCGCCATGACCGGAAGGACGCATCGCGAGGTCAACGGGCGGATCAACCGAGCAGCGGGCGTGACCACGCGGTCGGGGGCAAACAACCAGGTGCTGTATCGCGCAGTTGACGCTGCGCGCGTCTGGCTCCACCAAATCGCCAGATCAGCTGCTCCACCACCCGCACGCTGAATGTGCCATCAGCCCGCGCGCCGCAGACCGCCGTCGGCACCGAAGACGTCATCGAAGCGATGCGCCCGCGACGTGCTCACCAGGCAGTAGGAACCGCCAGGGTGCTGGTGCCCGTAGCCGCTGTAGGACGCCACCTCCGACGGGGTCAGAACCCTCAGGTCGCCGAAGACGTAGTACAGCGGCACGGACACCCCGATGGCCGTGAACTGCAGGCCCGCCAGCAGGCTCTTGCGGGAGACGGAGAAACGATGGGAGTCCGTACTGCCCAGCGATGTCTTGGCGTCGATGCACACCACCTGCGCGCCCCGCGCGGCGATCATGTCGGGCAGCTGCCGCAGAGGCGAGTCGGTCAGGCGCAGCGCGGCTCGGACCGCCGGCGGATAGGTGCCCTGGCCGAACGGGTGGACCGTCCAGCCACGGCGTTCGAGTTCGTGCATGACGTGCTGTTCGTGCTGGTCCCCGGTCGCCTTGCGGTGGGTCCAGTCGGCCACGCGGCCCTCCCCTTCAACACGCGTCCGTAGCACCAAAATCGGTGCTTCCGTACTACGAGGCTACCCGCTAAGCTGACGCCATGTCGGCATACGTTGACCCACGTTTTCGTCCCACGCTCTGGCCAGGCACGGTCATCCCCGTCCCCCCGCTCGTACGCCGCATCAAGGACGTCCGGATCAAGGGTGACTGGCTGCTGTGGACTCCGGTCCTTGAAGACCGCGAACTGGTCCATCTACCAGACGACTTCTACCTGCGCGAGCTCATGGAACTCTCCGCCGACGACCTCGAGGGCGCGGCAGCGCTGTTCGCCGCCTACGGGTCACTCTTCGGCGTCGACCGGGAAGACCTCCACATCGATTCGGACGAGATCTGGGACGAGGTCCAGGGGCTTCCCGCGGCGGGGGGCGAGGAACAGCCCTACCCCTTCGGCGTGCACAAGAATGTGATCAGGATCTACCTGGAGACCGCCCAAGACGCCGTTGCCACCTGGCTCGCCTGCCAGCGCGAGGGCGGTCTTGAAGCCCTGGTCGAGCCCGAGATCACCGACGAGATCCTCGCCAACAACCAATCCGAGAACCGCGGCGTCAGCGGGACACCGTGGCCGCATTCCCTCGAGCACCTGCGCGAGCTCCTCATCGACGCCCGCATCCACACGCTCGAGCAGGTGCTGAACAGGTCGCTGGGCCGGTTCAGCATCGGGGTGGGAGACCTGGCCGACCGCTCCCCCACCATCCTGTCGGTGGCCTTTCTCCAGCTGTACAACCACCTCGCCGAGGGGGCCTCCGTCCGCCGGTGCGCCAACGAGAACTGCGGCCGCAACTTCGTACGCCAGCGAGGCCGCGCCGAGTACGGCCAACACCGCACCAGCGGCGTCAAATACTGCTCCCGCGAATGCGCCCGTGCCCAAGCCCAACGCGACCTACGCCGCCGACGCCGCACCACCGAGCCCACAGCCTGACGCGGCCCCAATACCGAGAACATGGCCGATCAGAGAAGGGTGCAGATCCAATCAGGGTCCCAAGATCCACGAGCAAGGACGTTTCTTCATCACAGCAGGCCAGCGGCGTGGGGCGGCCCCTCAAAGGATCTGCATCCATCAGAGAATCTGCGGCAGAAGCAGACCACACGAATACGAACGACCGTGGCCTATGCCGTGTGTGAGCGCATCCACGAACGCCGCCGGGTCGGTGACCTCCAGAATTCCGCTGACCTCGGCACGGTCGATGTGAAGTCCCCTGCATGAACCCTGGGTACTCGTGGCTGCTGGCATGCTGCGCACACCAAGCCCCTCCGGGCTGGCCTGGGCACCGATCCGCACGATGCCCTGGGAATCACGCCAGGGCTCGCCGAGCCCCTGAAGCCGCTTCGTGAACCACTCACGGGCGGCCTCCGGCCCCTTCCGACTGATCCGCCTACCCCGCCCGCCGTACTGACTCACGTGACTGACGGGCTGAATAACAGCACGAAAGGCGAACACGTCTCCCTCCACGAACCTGCGGCTGACGATACGGACGACAGGGCTCTCGACCATCGCCCGGCTCGGGATGTTCGTCCAGTCCGGCGCCACCCGCGACTGAACGATCATGCGCAGCAGATTCGCGTCGAGATCTGCCGTCCAGTCCGACAGGACCCGCAACAAGGACCGCATGCTCGAGCGCCCGCCGCTCCAGCCGGTGAAGCCCGACATCACAGCTCGACTCAAGTTCCGTGAATCGAGCAGAATTTGAGCAACGTAGGGGTGTGATCAAGATCGAGCACAAGGGTGCTCCGACACGCAGTGAAGTTCCGGCCTCGCAGGCCAGCTGGCAGCCGCCCCGAGCCAGGAAGACCGCCCGGGAGGACACTGGCCCGAGCCGGCGACGAGCCTTCCTGCTCGCCGCAGGCAACCCTCCATAACTCGAACACCTGCTTCGACTGAGCGTCGAGGAACCCCTCCCGATCAAGGCAACCGGAACCGGCCCACGACCGCTCCGCAAGGAAGCCCGCCACTCTCATGACGGCATCACAGCGCGGCAGTCGATCCTGCGTAAATACGTTGTGCACCGTCGTGTGCCCGACCCCCGCGCCCTCCGCCATCTCCCGCACCGAGGGACCACCGGCATCACGGTGAAGTGCGCGCAGCATCTCGTTCAGCTCGCGCAGCGCTCCCGGCGGCAGGACAGGCCTACGCAAGACACCTGACCTCCCCACCGCCCTACCGCCCCTCTTCATCAAGCTGCCGCCCCACTGCCTGGCCGTCACTCTCCCAAGAACAATGACCCGCCGAACGTCTGCGCCGCACACGCGCAGCACGCCACCGCACACGCGCCCAGCGCCCGCACCCCAGAATCCCTGCGATCACAAGCCCGGCAACAACCTCATTCACAATGCCCACGCAGCCAGACTGCTGCCCCATACCACCGAAACGGACAGTCACGGACAGCACAGACCCCGCGGACACACCACGATCTGCCGCCGCCAACCACCAGCCTCACAGGTGAGCCCATCCCGGCGCAGAGGGCACCTACGACGCAGCTGCGCCATACAGGGCTCTCATCGAAACTGCGGAAAACCCCACTACTTCTCACTCCATTCGATGATTCTCAACCAACCACACAAACACGCAGGTCACACAACCCAAGCCCACCACCGACCACGCCAGCAGAACCGGCCCCCCACACCCAACCACAAGACCAATCCCACCCCACACTTCTCAACCAACCCGCAAAACCCCAGCCCACAAACAAGATCAACCAGCGATTCACCAACCCGCCACAACCACCAACAGGTCACACGCCAGATAATTATCGTCAATCAGACGAGAAGGGTGCTAGGCTACTGCTCGAGATGCTGCCCGGCTGGGGTAGCGCTCTTCGCCTGCAAGGGAGTTGTGCATGGGAACTGGCGCCACATCGGATCCCGTACCGGTCGGCGTGGCCATGACGTCCGGCCCCTCCGTGGACCCGAAACTCGCAATGGCCCTGAACGTCCATAGCTGCCCCGGCGTGTACGCGCTGATGCTCGGATCGGGCCTCTCAATCGCGTCCGGGGTGAAGACCGGCTGGGGCATCGTCGTCGATCTGGTGGCCAAGGTCGCCGCAGTACGTGAGCCCGACGACCCCGAGGCCGGCCTGCGGGCCGCCGCCGATCCCGAGAAGTGGTGGGAGGAGACCTTCGGCGAGCCGCTCGGGTACTCGACCCTGCTGGAGCACGCCGCACCCACCCCGGCCGCCCGGCAAGCGCTGCTCGACGGCTACTTCGTGCCCGAGGACGGCGCGGAGGCCACCGACAAGGCGCCGACCAACGCCCACCGGGCCATCGCTCGCATGGTCAAGCGCGGCAGCTTCCGGGTCATCCTCACCACCAACTTTGACCGCCTCATGGAACGCGCCCTGACGGAGGTCGGCATCTTCCCCCAGATCGTCAACCGGCCGGACCAGATCGACGCCATCAAGCCTCTCGTCCACAGCCAGGTCACCATCGTCAAGCTGCACGGCGACTACGCCGACCTCGACCAGCGCAACGCCCCCGCCGAACTGGAGAACTATCCCGAGGCGCAGCAGAAGTTGCTGGAGCGGGTGCTGGACGAGTACGGGCTGATCGTGTGTGGGTGGTCGGCGGACTGGGACAAGGCCCTGGTGCGCGCCGTGGAGGGCTCCCGGTCCCGGCGGTATCCGATGTTCTGGTCGACCTACGGCGCTCTCGGTGGAGCGGCGCAGCGGCTCACCGTCCAACACGGCGCCGGCGTCGTCCACGGGCTGGACGCGGACTCCTTGTTCACCGACCTGGAGAAGCGCCTCGAGGCGCTGGACCGCATGTCCGCACCGCCCGTCAGCCGGGACATGGCCGTCGCGCAACTCAAGAAGGCCCTGCCCGACCCACTGCGACGGATCGACCTGTTCGACCTGATCCAGCAGCACACCCAGCAGACCCTCGACGCGGCGGCCGGATACCCGGTGCTCGGCGACAACGACGCGTTCGCACAGGCCGTCGAGGGCTACCGGGCCGACACGAACACGCTGCTGCATCTCCTGGCCGCAGGCGTCTTCCACGACGACGGTACGCACGATGCCCTGTGGCTACGTACTGCCAGCAAGCTCGCCACGACGCGCAACACCTCCCCCGGACACTACCGGGACGACTCGAAAAGCTCCGGCACTACCCCGCCCTGCTCGCCACCCGGACCATGGGCATCGCCGCCGTCCTCACCCACCGCGAGGAGTTCATCGCCGACCTGCTGACGAAGCCGCTCTGGACGCCCCCGGGCGCCGACCGCGGGCGCGAGGAGCCGAGCTGGTACCTCAACCCGTGGAACGTGCTGTACGGCGACAGCATCCACTTCATCAGCCACGTCGGCGGAAGGTACCCCTACAGCCAGCTACTCAACGCCGCAGTCCGCGAGCCCCTGCGCGCGGTGGAGCCCGACGATCGGGCCTTCGCGGCCGCGAGCGCCCGTTTCCAGTTCCTCGCCTCGCTCATCGGCATGGACGCGACCCTCGACTGGCGCCGCAATCCCTGGCCCGGCGAGTTCCTCCTCGACCCACTGGTGGGGCTACGACAACAACGGCCTGGCCGCCGAAATCCAGCAGGAGATCACCCCCGAGTGGCCCCTCCTGCGCGCCGGCGCCTTCGCCGGCGACATCGAACGAGCCAACGTGGCCCTCACCGCACTCACCGAATGGCGAGCGAAACGCCCGCAGTGGTGAACAACCACCTGGGCGCTGCGGCAAGAGCCGGCTGCTGGCGGCCGCACACCACGGGCCCGAAAACCGCTACGGCCCTAGCGGGACCGCTAGAACGATAACCCGACCAGAGTGCAGCACCGGGAAGGCACCGGCTGGCCAAGGCGCAGCAGCGGTCGGCGGGCCCACGGTGGGCCAGGCCCAGGCGGGCGGGAGCAGCGGGAGAGTGGTGGCCGACACGAGCCAGTCAGGGACCGACGGCAGCCCGGAACACCCAGGCAGGTGACAGCGCTGACTGGTCGTCAGCGCCGCACCGGCCCCGGTCAGGGTTTGCGGTTGGGCAGCAAGGCGAGAAGGGCGCGGGCTTCACGGCGGCGGGCGGGGGGCGAGGACGGTGATGGTGGTGAGGTAGCCGGCGGCCGACGTGGCCAGGGCGAGAATGGCGGGGTCCGGGTGGAAGTGAGGGGTCTCCTGGGTCGGGTCGGGTCGGTCCGGGCCCGCGCGGTCGGTGCGCGGGCCTGTTCGCACCCCGGGCACTCCAGCCGGTCCGAGCAGGCCTTCTCCTCCAGCTCCAGCACCGAACCCTTCTTCCCACCAATCGACCCTCGGCACGTCCAACACGGACGCAGCGCGGCGCTCGCCGCACGGGCGACCTCCAGTTACTCTTCGGACGGGCGCTGAAGGCGGGCGCCAGGCGGAAATTGGTGTGCGGCCCAGCGTCGGCTCGTGCAACGCTCCTTGTGTGGAGAACCCAGACATATCGCTGGCCGAGACGGCCAAGGGAGCGCACCGCGCCGTCGCCCATCTGGTCGCACTATTCAACGACGTCGGCTCCGGCACCGTCGAGGTGGACCCGGACGTCCGCGACGTGTTTCTGGTCGGCTGGGGATGGTGGGCCCGCGTGATCCGCAGCGGGCAGGCCGTCAGCCTCCTGTCGCTGAACAACGTAGGGCACGAGAGCAGCCCCATCGTGCGCAGCATCATGGAGCACACGATGCGACTGGTCTGGCTGGCCGATGCCGGGCACGAAGCCGTCAAGGCCGTGGTGGAAGAGCACGAAGCGAACCGCGAGAACCTCATGGAGAGCATCCGGAAAGCAGAGGCGACGGGCTGGCGAGTCCCCGACGGCACGGGGAAGCCGGTGTTGCCGCCGCCTGGTGATGAGCACCCGCTCCGCGCTGAGCTCGTGTTCGAGAGGCTGTGCCGGCTCTTCGGCCAGCACGACCTCTACGTCATCTACCGGCTGCAATCCGGCTATCTGCACCCCAGCCTGACCAGTTCGGAAGCGTACATCCACCGGGATGCCGAGTCCGGGGAGACCAGCATCGCGACCGCGCCATCGCCCTCGGACACGGAGATCATCCACGCTGTCTTCTGCATGATCCAGGCCACGCGCGTCATCGGCACCCTGTGCAACGACGAGCGCTTCGACAAGGCCGCGGACCACGCCGAGGAACTCTTCGGTCTTGCTCCCGGTCTGCCGACCCGCGTGCCGGCCACCGCACCGGTCGAGAAGCCGGTGCGGCTGCAGTTCGAGATCAGAGCGCCGCAGCTGGAGACCGCCGAGAAACTGGCCGGCATCGTCAGCAAGGCCCTCACCTCGTCCGGCCTGGTGAAGGTAGGCAGCCCCCAGGCTTCGGAGAAGAAGAAGCGGGTCCTGGTGGACCTGACGGACCTCCAGCCCCGCCCCTAACACCACGCCACTACCTGGACGGGTAGGCCCACACCCAGCCCGTTTCCGGGTCTGTAGCCCGGGGCTGGGCTTGGGGTGCTTCGGAGAATGTCGGAGGGGCCGTAACGCGTGACGCGGTGACAGCCCTCCCAGTTGGGCGAAGCGGTGGGATCGATCGCCCGGTTAGTAGGCGGGCTCGTCGACGGGCCAGGCGACCAGGGTCACGTCAACGGCTTCCCGGAGCCACTTCATGGTGTACAGATCCAGCGCCCTCACCAGCATCCCGCCCTCGGGGCTGGTGTCGGTGAAGAACCGGTCCGCATGCTCGTCGTGGACCTTGAGGTAGACCAGCACCTCGTTGCCGATCACCGCCACCTGGGTCACCTCGGAAGCGGTGATGGCGGCCACAGCCTCGGGCGTCACCTCCGGCATGGTGATCTCCTGCTGCCCGAAGGCCCGCCAGATGGTCCGGACGACCGCCTCCGCGTCCTTGCCCTGCCGGATGGACTCCTCCTGGGCCCTCTCCCAGAGGCTGTCGATCCGCACGTTGGCGTGGTCCTCATCGGCGCGGCGAACCTCCCGGCCCGCGTCGATGGCCTCGGCAAGGACGGTGCACACCGCCACCACGGCCGCCCTCGCCTCCAAGTGCGGCTTCTTCTTCACGTCGAAGAGCTTGGTGCGGCCGATCTTGTACACCGGCTTCATCCTGTCGAGCAGGTCGTCCATAGTGAGGTCCGCCCTGTCGAACAGCTTGTCCACCTCCTTCTTGAGCCAACGGATCTGGTACGGGACGTAGGGGTCGGGCGACATCGGGTGGGTCTCCTTCGGTCGGTCGGTCCTGCTGTTCCACCACCGCGCCAGGCGGCGAAAGAACCAGAGCAGGAAGGCAAGGACGAGTCCTCCTGCCACGTTCTCCAGTAAGGGCATGCCAGAAGGATGGCCGGTGCCTTTGGGCCGGCGGACGAAAGCGGACGGCCGCCTCTGCGGGCCGCCCGTTTCGGGGGTCAGCGCCAGCCATAGGTCTCGACGAGACCTCGATGCCGAGCACGGTCAGCGGTCCCGCTGCTCCTGGTCGAGCCTGGCCCACCCAGCCCGCCGCGCCTTCACCTAGCGGCCGAGGAGCATCGGCAGTGGTCCAGGCAAAAAGACAGCGCTGACCTGGCATCAGCGCCGCTCCGACTTCGGTCAGAGCTTGCGGTTGAGCAGCAGGGCGAGGAAGGTGCGGGCTTCGCGTCGGCGGGCGGGGGTGGGGGCGGTGATGGCAGTGATCGCGAGGGCGGTGATGGTGGTGAGGCAGCCGGCGGCAGAGGTGGCCAGGGCGAGGGTCGCGGGGTCGTGGGTCGACATGGGGTCCTCCTGGGTTTGGAGCGGGCCGGGCCCGCGCGGTGGCGGGCCCGGCCCGGGGGTCAGTGGGTGGCGAGTTTCTGGAGCTGGTGGGCGATGTCGCCGGTGGGCAGGGTGAAGGGGCCGCACATCTCGTCGACCTCACCGGGCAGGCCGTCGAGGGCCTCGCGCAGGGCGGGGTCGGGGCTCGGCAGGGCGGTGGTGTCGGGGATCGGGGGTGCGAGGAGCAGGGCCAGGTGCGGGTAGCCGGGAACGTCCGGCGCCGCGGGCCGCAGCGGTTCCGGGGCGGCGCCCTCTCCGAGGCGGGCGGCTTGGTGGAACCAGGGTTGGGCTCGGTCAGCACGCGGTCCCAGCGGTCGATGAGGGCGAGGAAGACCTCGTCGACGATGTGCTGGGCGAGGGTCTGGTCGCCGAGGACGGCGAGTTCACCGAGGCCTGGGGCAAGAAGTATCCGGCGATCGTCGGCTCTGGGAGAACGCCTGGGCCGAGTTCGTGCCGTTCCTCAGCTTCGACGTCGAGGTCCGGCGGGTCATCTGCACCACGAACGCGATCGAGTCCGTGAACGCGCGGATCCGCAAGGCCATCCGCTCGCGCGGGCACTTCCCGAACGAGCAGGCGGCCCTGAAGTGCGTCTACATGGCGATCATGTCGCTCGACCCGACCGGGGCCGGCCGCAAACGCTGGATGACCCGCTGGAAGGCCGCACTCAACGCCTTCGAGATCGCCTTCGACGGCCGACTCTCCGCCGGCCGTCGCTAACTCAACCCAATCGAGTTACACCGTTATTGGACAGACCCGGCCCTGAAGGCAGGGGACCTCCCGGGGCTCGGTCGCGTCGACCTGGAGGAGCTGTTCGAGCGCCGCCGGCTGCCGGACGGGACACCGATCCTGCTGGACGAGGCGATGCGCCCAGTGGAACCTTTCTCGTCATGGTTCCGAGCGCTGGCGATGCAGCGCCTGGACTCGAAGTCGATGAAGGCCTACGCGTACACCGCGCTGATGCTGCTCAACTTCCTGCTCGCACGGCAGACGGACCTTCGGTCCGCGACCGAGTACGACATCCACGACTTCGAGGCCTGGCGCCGGAGCGACGGAAGGCGGACGGTCGGCGGCTCCACCTGGGACCGGGACTCCGCGGCGGTCGGCCGGCTCTTCGACTACCTGGTCGACATCGGGTACGTGAGAGCGCGGCCGTGGCGCCCGGTCCGGGGCAGTCGAGAGTACCTGGCCTCAAGGTGCGTCCGTCAGCCGCAGTGGCCAGGGCCTCGGGTCGCCGACTCGCTGCCGATGGTGCCGCTGAACGCGATGCAGGTGTTCCGGCCATTGGCGTACACGGGCCCGGCATAGGCCGTGTAGTAGCCGTTGTCGACGTCGCCGCCCCCTTCAGCGGTGCGGGTGATCCACGCTTCCATCCAGAGAGCCGCGCCTGGAACGTTGCGCACTGCAACGGCACAGTTCTTGCCGACCGACCCGTTCCAGGTCAGAAACACGGTGCCGGAGTTACCGATGGCCGCGGATTCGACAACGCTGTAGCCTGCCCCGCATACCCCGTTGTACGAGGCGGCTTGCGCAGTCGCGGGGAGCGCCAGCATTCCGGCACTTGCCAGGGCCAGCGCGCCGAAGATGGCCCCAAGACGCTGTGCTTTACGCGACATGCCCTTCATCGTCCGTCCGCGGCTTCGGCAACGGGCTGGGACATGGCGGAGGCCAAGGTGCTGCAGTGCCCATAGCCGGAGTTTCCGCTCCAGGACCCCACCTGGCCGTTGAACAACACGCAGGTGCCAGGCGCGTACAGATAGACCGGACCCGCGTACTGGGTGTAGTTTCCGTCGTCCGTCACGCCGGTGCCGTCGCTCTCCCTGAAGAGACCCACATACATGAACTGGCGTGACCCACCGGACTTGGGGACGGTGTAGGCGCAGTTCATCCCCGTTGCGCTGCTGTAGTAAAGGTAGGTGTAGCCGGTGTAGAACTCCAGGGTATCGATCTTGGTGCCGGCACAGACAGCGGCAGCGTGGGCGGCGCTCGCGCCACCCACGACCAGTCCCCCAGTGCACAAGGCTAATGCGGCGGCGGCAACCGCCGTCCGCCGTGCAGATATTCCAAACAGGAAGCGCACGTTGATCTCCTTCGATGGAGATGGAGATGCCCGAACCAGATCAGAGTGTGCTGGCCGAGTGGCGGAGACAACTCGAAATCGCGCCAACCTACTTCCGTAGTCTGCAGAGGGCGCGCAGCCCGACCGTACCTCGATGAGGGCCGCCTGCTCGCCGCGGTCGCGGACGACGAGGTCGGTGGCACGTTGGAGCTGCTGTGGGGCAGCTCGGCGGTGAACACCTGGAGCGCTCGCCGCGGTGCGGTGCTGTCCTGGACCGGCTGGTGTGCTGAACGCGGCTACGACGGGCCCGCCGTCCCGGCTTGGACGAAGCGGATGGGTGCCGCCTCACTTCGACGTCCTGGTGCGCTCAAAGCCAGCACCTGGACCTCCAGGTAGTTGATCAACATGACCGCCGAAGGTTCAACCAGCGTGGAAGCGCAGGTCGGCTTCAGCACCTACGCGATCCACCGCCAGGACGCCCACCTCCCCGACCCCGAACGCTTCGACCCCGACCGCTGGTCGCAGGCACCCGACCGCACCACCTACATCCCCTTCGGCACCGGCCCACGCAAGTGCATCGGCGACCGCCTCACTGTCGGCAACGGGTGAATTGAGGGCCACGGACAGCGGATCAAAATCGGGTCACTCTGCGATCTCTTGATCATCCTGACTTCACTGGTACTGGAGTCAGGAGGAAGAGAGGTGATCCAGGTGGAGGACTGGGCCGAGATCCGGCGGCTGCATCGGGCGGAGGGGTTGTCGGCGCGGGCCGTGGCCCGGGAGCTGGGGATCTCCCGGGGCACTGTGCTGCGCGCGCTGGCCTCGGATCGGCCGCCGCGGTACCAGCGGGCGCCGAAGGGCTCGGCCGTGGACGCGGTGGAGCCGGCGATCCGGGAGTTGCTGAAGCAGACCCCGACGATGCCGGCCACGGTGATCGCGGAGCGGATCGGGTGGGAGCGGGGGCTGTCGATCCTGCGGGAGCGGGTGCGTGAGCTGCGGCCGGCCTATCTGCCGGCGGATCCGGTCTCGCGGACGGTCTACCAGCCCGGAGAGCTTGCACAGTGCGATCTGTGGTTCCCGCCGGTGGACATCCCGCTCGGCTACGGACAGTCGGGCCGCCCGCCGGTCCTGGTCATCGTCCCCACTGGTGGCCGCTTCGCGTCCGCATCGGGGGCCGCCCGCCGGTCCTGGTCATCGTCTCCGGCTACTCCAGGATGATCACGGCCCGGATGGTGCCCTCACGGACCACCGGTGACCTGATCGACGGCCACTGGCGCCTGCTCTCCAATTGGGGAGCCGTCCCCAGGACGCTGGTCTGGGACAACGAGACCGGCGTCGGCAAAGGCAAGCTGACCAGCGAGTTCGCCGCCTTCGCGGGTCTGCTCGCCGTCAGGATCCACCTCTGTCGGCCCCGCGATCCCGAGGCGAAGGGCCTGGTGGAGCGGGCCAACGGCTACCTGGAGACGAGCTTCGTGCCTGGCCGCCTCTTCACTGGCCCGGACGACTTCAACCGCCAGCTGACCACCTGGCTGCAGGTCGCCAACCGGCGCCATCACCGCTCGATCGACGCGCGCCCCGCGGACCGGTGGGAGGCGGACCGCGCACAGATGCTCGCCATCCCGCCGGTCGCCCCGCCCCAGTGGTGGCCGCTTCGCGTCCGCATCGGCCGTGACCACTACATCCGCGTCGACACCAACGACTACTCCGTCCACCCTCGCGCGATCGGCAGGACCGTGATGGTCCACGCCGACAACGCGGAAGTCACCGTCACCTGCGGCGACGAGATCGTGGCCCGCCATCCGCGTTGCTGGGCCAGGCACCAGAGCCTGACCGATCCCGACCACGCCGCCGCGGCAGACCTCATGCGCGGCGAGGTAATCCACCAGCAGGCCGCCCGCGCGGCCATCCCCCGGGCCGCGATGCTGGCCCCGGACAGCCTCGGCATCGAGGTCGAGCAACGCGAACTGGGCATCTACGACCGCATGTTCACCCTGATCGAGGGCGGCGCCGGAAAGGAGGACACGTGATGCCGCGCACCGCTCCCCAGCCCCCGAACACCACCACTGACGCCGCCAAAGCCGACGTCCCCGCCGCCCGCACCACCCGGCAGGCCGCCGCCGACCTGGCCTTCCTCGCCCGCGCGATGAAAGCCCCCGCGCTGCTGGACGCCGCCGAGCGGCTCGCCGAACGCGCCCGGGCCGAGTCCTGGAGCCACCTCGAATACCTCGTCGCCTGCCTGCAGCGGGAGGTCTCGGCCCGCGACAGCCACGGCGGCGAGGGCCGCATCCGCGCGGCCCGCTTCCCCGCGATCAAGACGATCGAGGAACTCGACCTCGCCCATCTGCGCGGAATGACGCGCCAGCAACTCGCCCACCTGGGAACGCTGGACTTCATCGCGGCCAAGGAGAACGCGATCTTCCTCGGGCCGCCGGGCACGGGCAAGACGCACATCGCGACCGGGCTGGCGATCCGGGCCTGCCAGGCCGGACACCGGGTCGCGTTCGCCACCGCAGCCCAGTGGGTCGACCGCCTGGCCGCCGCCCACCACACCGGCCGGCTCCAGGACGAACTGGTCAAGCTCGGCCGTTACCCGCTGATCGTGATCGACGAGGTGGGGTATATCCCCTTCGAGGCCGAGGCCGCGAACCTGTTCTTCCAGCTGATCTCGAACCGCTACGAGCGGGCGAGCGTGATCGTCACCTCGAACAAGCCCTTCGGACGCTGGGGAGAGACCTTCGGCGACGAGACCGTCGCCGCCGCGATGATCGACCGACTCGTCCACCACGCCGAGGTCCACTCCCTCAAGGGCGAGTCCTACCGCATGCGGGGCCGCGAACTCGGCCGCGTCCCCACCGCCACCGACAACGACTGAGCCAGTAAGAGCGCACGATGGCCAACGATTGAACCGTTGGGACCGGCCTCAAATTGGGCCGTTGCCGACACTCACACTCGCCGAAGCAACCGCCACCCTCGCCACCATCACCCGCACGGCACGTCTGATCCCCGTCAACCGCGATCCCCTGCGCGCACGAGCGGCCATGCTGCTCCATCCCCGTCGATTGATCACGAAAGCGGTCCTGCGTCGGCCGGGAGAACGCGCGCAGCGGCAGGCCTGATGCCCTCCTGTCCCCCGAGCGGCCGGACCGCCCGTCCACGAGGACGGCATGTTGAGCACAGCTCTCTTGTCGACCCGACGGAATCAGGTCGACACCAACAGTGAGCATCCGGGATGGGCCCGTCGCCGTGACCTCCAGGCAACTCTCGGTGCGGCGGCCCCACGCCGAGGCGCTCTGCGCCGGGCGTCGCCGGGCACCAGCAGGACGGCCACCTGGGCGGTCCCGAGCGGCGTGCTCGATGTCGCGCACCTTGATGGCTCTGAGACATATCGCAGTCTGGAGAAGGACGGGGCGCGGGCCGTCGCGTACGTGCCCGAGGCGGCGCCGGTGCGGTTGCTGGGCCGCTCCGGCGTGGACTTCACCGACCGGTTCCCCGAGGTCGCCGACGCGCTCACGGAGGTCCGCGGCCCCTTGATCCTGGACGGCGAACTGGTCGTGATGCGCACGGGCGTCCCGACGTTCGCCGCATTGCAGGGCCGTATCCACCGCACCCGCCCGCAGGCGGTGCGAGCCGGCGCGGCGGCCGCGCCCGCCCTCTACGTCGCGTTCGACCTGCTGCACACCGGCGAGCGGTCGCTGCTCGACGAGCCGTACGCGCGCCGACGCGACCTGCTGGAGAACCTGGAGCTGGAGCGGCCGCACCTGCGGGTACCGCCGGTCTGGGACTCGGTCACCGAGGCCTACGGATGGACCCGCGAACACCGCCTGGAGGGCGTCGTGGCCAAGCGGCTCGACTCCCTCTACCGACCCGGTACCCGCTCCCGCGACTGGACCAAAATCAAACACTTGCGAGTGGCGGACGTCGTGATCGGCGCCTGGCTGCCCGGCGGCCCAGCCGGAGACCACGAAGGCCGCCAGGCCGCCGGTGCTGTCAACATTGCCCCATGTTCTCGGGCGCGGGTCCGGGAATGGGCGAGGGAGCACGTCTTCGTAAACGTCGCAAAGTTCGACCCCTGATGACATCTGACTGTCTCTGACAATGCCACTACATCAGGCGAACGACTCTGGGGGTGACAGCCATTCGACTGAAGCACTTCCCTATGTGGGTCAACCAAAGTCACTGGCAGGCCGTCTCACGCGGCATGATCTGCTAATAGAGACAGACTAAGAGCCCAGGAGGGCAGCCAAGTGGCCTTTGATGATGATGACGACGCGAGCGGGCCGCGTCGGAGGCCGCCGAAAGGCGGAGAGAAGAAGGACTGGGGAGCTAAGGCCCTTGACGACATGGTATATCCGGTCGCATCGTTCCTTGCTCCAGCCGCGCTACTGGTCTTGATGGTCATCCTTGTCATCAGAGCCTTTACTCACGGACTGGGGGAAGGAGTCCGAAGTTTTTGTGCCGTCGCCTTACCTCTCGTCGCGTTCGCCGTTTTGTCAAAGATCGCGAACCGCAACGTCAAAAACGGTACAGACGGAGTTCAAGAGGAGAGGAAGGGTGATTTTGCTCCCAGCATCCCAAATTATGCTGTACTTCTGATCTCGGCTGCAATTTCAGCCGCAGCGATACTACTACTGACCGTCCCCACAGAAGTTCCGCTGTCCGAACTTGCGATTTCCATTGCGTTTTCAGCTCTCGCGTTCTTCTCCAAACAGAGTGAGCCGCACTCGGTCCGAGTCTCTCTCTACAGCCTAGGAACAGTTCTGGGCGCCCTTGCATTTATCATCATTGCAGGCGTTCCTTCAATTTGAATCCTGGCGCCATGGGGTGGTTGCCAGGCCGGCCGGGCCGGCTTCCCTCCCATCCCGTCCGTCAGGTGCTCCGCCGCCGGAGGGCTCTGACGCCGAGGTCGTAGGCCATGGAGCCGAGAGCGAGAACGACCAGCGGCCACACCAGCGGGGAGTCGGGCGGCACCGTGCCGGACAGCAGGGCGCCGGCCACCGAGCCGGTGCCGGCCATCGCGGTGCAGGTCGGCGCGGCCGGCACGCGCAGCAGCAGACCGCGCTCCGCCTCCGGAGCGGGTGGGCGGCGGCTCATCGGGTCACCGCCTCGGCGCCGAGGGCGCGCTGGGTGTGCCGGTCGCCGAGGTGGCCGAGCTTGCGGCGGACGCGGTCGCCGTAGGCGGCGGGCAGGCCGAGGTCGAGGGCGGCGTCGGCCCAGGTGGCCTTGCGGGAGGGCCAGAGGTTGGCGACGGCGGCCTCCGTCGGGTCGAGGCCGCGGAGCACGGCGTCGACCCGGGGGTCGGTGAAGCCGTGGTCGAGCGCGAGCGCGCCGGCGGCGGGTTTGTCCGGGTAGACGTCCCGGACCGTTCGGCGGCGGTGTAGGAACGCAGAATCGTCAGTGGTTCGGCGTCGGTCAGATAGCTGCCGAGCCGGTCGACCCAGTCGTCGAGCAGGGCACTGATTACCGCGTCCCGACACCGCCTCGGGTCGGCGTGGCCAA
This sequence comes from Kitasatospora sp. NPDC032121, assembly GCF_055580145.1. Taxonomy (NCBI): domain Bacteria; kingdom Bacillati; phylum Actinomycetota; class Actinomycetes; order Kitasatosporales; family Streptomycetaceae; genus Kitasatospora; species Kitasatospora sp. NPDC032121. Next base: position 26,804 of record NZ_JBVILX010000027.1, read on the forward strand.
GGACGTTGCGGGTGAAGTCGTCCACGGCCTCGTACCTGCCCTCGATCGCGGCCCACCGGGCCGCGAGTGCCGCCAGGAGCATCTCCTTCGTCGGCGGCTCCACCTCGAACGCGGCAAACCCGAAGCGGGTGTGCCCCAGCAGGTTCGGCTTGTCGAGGATGAACTCGACCTTCCGGTAGGTCCAGCTGATCGCGAGGGCGCCGGCCGGGATGAAGAGCAGGCCAGGGCCGCCCAGCAGCAGCGAGGAGGCGATCCCGCTGGCAGCCCAGCCCCTGGCCGCGGTTTCCATCTCGGCCCTCACGCACTTCACGGCTCGGCCGGTCCAGCCCGCGGGCTCGGCGAGCGCGGCGAGTCCGGCCCAAAGGGCGCAGCACTGGCTCGTCGTGGTCATTTCTTCTTGTTCCTCCGTCTTCCGGGGAGGTTTCCCCACCCTCTAGGGACGACGATGGACGGATCCGGCAAAGATCTTGAAGATTTTGATGTGGCGTGAGTCACATTTCGGGGTCGGCGTCGGCGTCCCGCCCGCGGATGCCCGTTGAACGTCCGGTGCCGGCGCTGATGGTTCGTCGGGCACCACCGTCTCCGCGACGAACGCCTTCTCCGCGACCCTCGCAGCCGCGACCCCGCTCAGCAGCCGTACACACGAGTCGCCGGCGGCGGAGCCAGGGGCGACATTGTCGGCGAACACTTCGAGCACGTCGACGAGGTCAATGACCGTGCCGGTGTGGGCCGCCACGTCCGGCGGGCCCGCGCGGCACCGGTCCGCAGCTGCTTCGTTGTCCGGATCATGAACGACTCCACCGCCCCGCCACGGGCACCGAGCGGGTAGCAGCGCAGCTCGCGGTCCGCGCCCGGCTCTGGGAGCAACGCGGCCCCCGACCGAACGAGGCGCGCGCGGGAGCCGGAAGGTGGCGGGGCAGCACGGAGCCCGGCCCCCTCGGGCGAGGGGGCCGCGTCGTGCGGTGCGGCAGGGCTACGCGCAGGTCACCTTGCCCGCCGGGTCGGCGGTGCAGGAGAGCGTGAAGGTGCCGTTATTCGGGTCGCTCGCGACCGGGCTGGCCGACACGCGGGTCATGGTCAGCGGGTAGCTGGTGCCCGGGGTCAGCGCGCCGACGCTGAAGGAGATCAGCGGGGTGGTCCGGTGGTGACCGGAGGCGAGGGCCCCGGTGTCACAGGTCAGCACCCGGTTCGCCGCGTCGATCGTGCAGTCGGACGGGGAGGTCGGGTTGCCGAAGGCCTCCGGGTAGCTGAGCTGGTAGCGGACCTCGGTGGCATCGCTGCGGCCCCCGTTCACCACCGTCGGGTGCACCTGGATGGTGCCGCCGACGGTGGCCTGCGAGGTCCGCAGGTCGAGGATCGGGTTGGTGGCCGGCGCGGGGTGCGACAGCGGCGAGGCGGGGCCCTGGCCGCGCGCGTTCACCGCGGTGACCTGCACCTGGGCGCCGTCCGCCTCGATCTGCGCGATCCGGTCGGCCGGGACGGCCAGCGAGGTCGCCGTGCCGGGCACGGTGCCGAGCACCGTCTCGGCGCCGGCCGGGTCGCCCGGGTCGTTCACCACGGTCACGACGTACTCCAGGATCGGGCTGCCGCCGTCGCCGGCCGCGGTCCAGCTGACGGTCGTGCCGTCCGCGTTGACCACCGGCTGCTGGGGCGCGGCCGGGAGGCTGGCGCCGTGGTGGACCGCCGCCTGGAGGGTGGCGGGCGCGCAGCCGGCCGAGCCGGCCGTGGTGGCGGTGATCACGTCGACGTAGTTGTGGGTGGGGCGCGGGTGCGGCGGGCTGTAGAGGCCGGTCTGGTCGACGCTGCCGAGCGAGCCGGGCGCCATGGACCAGGTGACCGCCTGGGTGCTGTCGCAGCCCGCCGGCCAGGTCACGTGGTACTGGTGGGTGGCCGTCAGCGCGGTGCCGGAGGCCGGTGCCTGGTCGTCCGCCGGTGCGAGCTCGCCCTTCGCCGCCGTGTCCTTCGCCGCCGCTCCGTCCGACGGCGCCAAGGCGGCCGCCGCCGATCCGCCGGACAGGGACGGTCCGGGGAACGGGCCGGGCGCCTGGTACAGGTCGAAGGTCTTGTCGTACACGACGGCGCTGAATTCGAACTTCGTCAGTTTGACGTCGAGGATGAAGGACGCTTTCACCTTCAACGGCGCCTTCACCGTCAGCCATGGATTGGCCGAGGTGTCCGCGGTCACCTCGATGGCGGGCGTGATCTCCACCTCGGGGCCGACCACCCCGTAGATCAGGACCTTGAACGCCACCGGGAAGGCGAAGGTGACCTTGGCGGCCGCGTTCAGCGTGTAGTCGAACTTGGTGACCGCGTCCTTGGTCAGGTCCTCCGTCTTGCTGTTCCCGCTGTAGTCGCGGAAGACCCGGCCGCCCATGGTCCGCTCGTAGGAGGCCGAGAAGGAGAACCTGATCGAGCCGTCGATCGAGGTCTGGGTGTAGACCGTGAGCTCGGGGCAGAACGCGATCCCGTACACGAACAGGCAGCTCTGCGGCTTGATGGTGACCAGGGCCTCGCGCTGCGTCTCGTGCTTGTAGGCGATGCCGAACTCACCGTTGATAGACGCCTTCGCGGTGGCCGTCGCGGAGAAGTCGTAGGTGAAGGTCGGCAGGGTGTACCAGGAGCCGTTGGGGTCCTGCTTGAAGTCGACGGCGGCCGCCCAGTTGGTGCTCAGGCTCAGGGCCGCGGTCAGCTTGGCGGTGACCGTGGCGCCGCCCAGCTTCTCCTTCATCTTCGGGTCGTCGTTGATCTTCTCGGCCAGGTCGAGGGTGAAGGTCTTCTCCGCGCCCGGGCCGGCGCCCTGGGACGCCATCGCGGCCTGGAACTTCGGGTTGAGCGACTTGACCCGGTAGCCCTCGGACCCGGAGGTGAGCCGGCTGCCGGTGGCGCTGAACTCGAGGTTCTGGAAGGCCTGTTGCAGCGCGGCCTGGCTGGTGGTGAGGGTCACCACGCCGCCCTCGGTGCTGATCTTGTCCACGATGCGCAGCAGGCCGGTGCGGATCAGCGGGTTGGCGCTCTCGCCGACCACGATGATGTTCTTGACCTTCAGACCGGTCACCTGCGCGGGCGGGTTGGTGAACACCACGGTGCTGCCGGTGAGCTTGGTGACGGACGCCACCGACTCCTTGGACAGGAACACCGTGCCGGCCTTCAGCGTCGGCGCGGGCGCGGCCTTGGCCGGGGCGCTGGTGGCGCCGCGGTTGCCGTCCTGCTGGAGGGCGGTGACGGTGACCGCGTACTCGACGCCCGGGGCGAGCGAGAGCAGCGTGGCCTCCTTGGCGGTGCCCGACACGGTGGCCGAGACGGTCGGCTGTCCGGCGGCGGTCGCGTCGACGGTGTACCCGGTGATGGTGTTGCCGCCGTCGTCCTGCGGCGAGTCCCAGGTCACCTTGAGCGCGCTCGGGTCGGGCTGGCTGCCGTCCGGGCCGACCGGCGGCGGTCCGGCGGAGACGTCCTGCGGGGCACTGGCCGCGTAGGCGGGCTTGGTGAGGACGGTGCCGTTGGAGTTGGCGCCGGTGGTCTGGCTGTCCGAGACGGCGGCCGGCCCGGTCCCGGCGGCGTTGGTCGCGCTGACCGTGACGAAGTAGTACCGGTTGCTGACCAGCCCGGTGACGGTGGTGCTCAGCACGTCACCGGCCACGGTGGTGGTCACGCTGGCGCCCGGGCCGTTCGGGGTCGCGGTGACGGTGTAGGCGGTCACCGGCGAGCCGTTGGGGTGGGCCGGGTTCCAGCTGGCGATCACCCCGGTGTCGCGCCCCAGGAGGCCGGCCAGGGTGGGGGCGAGCGGGGCCTTGGGCGTCTGCGGGCCGCCGATGAAGGCGGGGGACGTGCCGGAGACGACACCGCCCGCGGTGGTCTCGGTGGCCATGAACGCGTAGTTGACGTCATTGGCCAGTCCGCTGACCTCGACCACCGGCGGGTTGGCCGGGTCCGGGCGCTGCGCCCTGCCGGTGGCGACCGGCGCGCCGGTCGCGTTGCCGGAATCGTCCAGCGCGTAGGCGGCCACGTCGACGGCGGCCACGGCCTCCTGGGCGGTGTCACCCGGGGTGACGGTCACCCGCACCGTGCCGGAGGCGAACGGCTGCACCGAGTCGATCAGCGGCGCCTGCACCGCCTGCGTGGCCCGGGCCGAGCCGCTGCCCGGCCCGGCCGAGGGTGCCGCGGCCGCGCCGACCGTTCCCGCGCCCAGGCCGAGCACGACCGCGACGGCGAGCACCGCGCGTCCGCGTAAGCTCCCGGCCCGCCGTTTTCCGGCATGTCCATGCCACATGTTTCCCCGCCTTTCTGCCCACGCACGCAAGGTCCATGGGCGGGGCCCCGATTGGGCCCAGCGGATCGTATCGCTCCGGATACCGGCAGAACGATGTCCAAAGCCGCTTCAACGCAATGGATTTGGCGTCTACCGCCGATCCGGTGGAAGGCGTAGGAAAGGCCGTCGAATCGGTGCACGGGTGACCGGGGAGGACTCATGTGACGGGAGAGGTAAACCCGTGTGCCGCAGCTCACCGCCCAGCGCCGCAGGCCGCCCCGGTAGACGGTCGGCGGCGACGGCGGCGGACCGCTCGGCGAGCGCGGCCCACTGCCCATGATGCCCGGCACCACCACACACGCGTCCCTCGTCCGGTCATCGAACACCGGCGGCACCCCCCGCATACGGCACAGCACGACCGGACCCGCCATCCCCCACAGCCCTCATGCCACTGAGTCCCCAGGCCGCTCCCGCTCCGTCGCCTCCCGCGCCCGGCGGGCCCGATCCGCCTCCGCCCGCTCGACGGCCAGCAGCTCGTCGCCGTCCGGGTTGTCGAGCGCGTCGGTGAGGGTGTGCCAGCCGTCCCGGCCGAACCGCCACCAGACCTGGGCGTCGGCCCCGTGGCGGCGCGGCAGCGGCAGGGTGGCGGCCACGACCGGCAGGGCGCGGTGATGGTCGCGGGCGTGGACGGCGTCGCCGCCGTACGCGGGCGCGTGCAAGATGTCCTCGGAGGCGGCCTCGACCTCGGCCATGCGGTTGAGCAGGCGCTCGTGGTCCCGCTTGGCCTTCTCCGCCTTCTGCTGCGGGGTGAGCCGCTTGGCTCCGGGCCGGTCGCGCTTGCGGCCGGCCTCCAGGACCAGGGCGACCGGCGACAGACCCTCGCGGCCGGTCGGCGGATAGACGGTCGGCCACAGCCCCCGGGACGTGGCAACGGTCTGGGGCTACCTCAACCGACTGCGGCCGGTACTGCTGGAGTGGTCGAACCGCTACGACCACCTGCGCGAGGTCACCCGCGACGACGTCCTCGCCCAGCACCACCCTGGCGGGCCGGAGGTGCACCGGAAGTCTGATAAGCGGGCCTCGAAGCGGAATCGCTGCTACCGCCGATCGCTGTACCGTCGACCCTTGCGCCCGGCTTACTGGTCACTGAGGCCGCCATTCATTGACGGCACTTCGTTGGCTGCGACCAGGTCCCGGGTACGGCGCAGCAGTGCTCCCCGTACTTCGTCTGGGGACAGGACCTGAAGTGGGGTAGCGAGGCTGAGCAGGTATTTGGCGAGTCCGTCCGCGTCGGGGCCGCCGATGTCGACGATGGTGGTGTCGGGGCCGTCCTGGCGGTGGGTACCGACCGTCGGCGGGACCAGCCGCAGTGCTTGGTCCATGGGCAACTGGAGACGGACGGTCACGTAGAGCGGGTAGGTGCCGGTTGCAATGGACCGGGAGACGAGCAGTGCCGGGTCGGGCGGGTCGAGGAGTTCCACAGCGTGCCCGGTTGGCTGTATGTGCGCCACCCGGTCCGCCCGGAACGTCCGCCACTCGCCCCGCGTCACATCCTGGGCCACGAAGTACCAGCGTCGTCCTGTGTGCACGAGACGGTACGGGTCGACGTCCCGGGCAGTGGCCTTCCCTTCCCTGTCGCGGTACGACAGGTGGGTGCGCTCGCCCCGGCGGCACGCGGTGGCCAGTTCCAGCAGCATGCCCGGCGCGATCTGCGGCTCGTCGGGCCTGGGGGTGTGCACAAAGGCGGCGTCCATCTCACCAAGTCGGTCCGCGATCCGCGGTGGAAGGACCTGGCGCAGTTTCAGCAGCGCGGACAGCGCGGCTTGGTCGCCGCCGAGAACGCCGCTGAGTGCTGCCTCACGCAGCCCGACGGCCACGGCGAGTGCCTCTTCGTCATCGAGGATCAGTGGCGGGACCCGATTGCCGGCCCTGAGGCGGTAACCGCCCCAGGGCCCGGGGTCGGACTCGACTCCGTAGCCGAGTTCCCGGAGCCTGGCCACGTCCCGGCGCACCGTGCGCTCGGTGACCGCCATCTGGTCGGCCAGCTCACCGCAGGTCCACGAGGGCCTTGCGGACAGCAGTGAGACAAGTCGCAGCAGGCGGGCCGAAGTGCTGATCACATCGTGAAGTGTCCCGCATGACCAGGACTGAAACTGTCCTGGTCCCGTCATAGCGTCTGTTGCATGAGCACTGGAAAGACATCCGCACCCGCGATCCGCTACTCGGCCATCACTTTCGACTGCCCGGACCCCGCCGAACTGGCCCGCTTCTATGGCGATGCCCTTGGACTGCCCATCGCCTACTCGACCGACGACTTCATCCTGCTCGGCCGGGAGGGCTCGGCCGGACTTGGGTTCAACCGCTTGGCCGACTACCGACGTCCCACCTGGCCTGACCCCTCCCAGGAGAAGCAAGCCCACATCGAACTGGGGGTGGATGACCTGGATGACGCCCAGGCCTGGCTGATCTCCCAGGGCGCCGTCGAGCCAGCGGTCCAGCCGGACCCCGACCGGTGGCGGGTATTGCTGGATCCCGCAGGCCATCCGTTCTGCATCACCACTCTGGTCTGAGCATGATCGGCAGACTGATGACCATGACAGCGCACGCAGGCAGAGGCGGCGAACTCGCCGCTGTCCTGCTGCGGGTGGCGGAGAGGCTGCACGGCTTCCCAGGCTGCGAGATCTACCTGATCAGCCAGGACGCCGCCGATCCGGACACGGTGCATGTCACCGAAGTCTGGCGGGACGACGCCAGTGCGCAGGCAGCCCTCGCCGCTCCGTCGCCCGCCAACAGTCCCGCCCCCGCAGACGTCCTCGCGCTGCTGTCGACCGCGCCCCGTCGCATGGACCTCACCGTCCTGGGCGGGGTGGGTCTCCCGGCCGACGAGCAGCCCTGACGAACAAGCCGCCGCCCGTAGGCACGGCCCCGGCGCGGGGCACACGCCTACGGGCGGCGCAGAGTCATGCGGTCTCCACGATGGGTCGCGTGGCTCGGCCATCGGCGCCCCTCGGGCCCGGCACGGTGGATGCGGCGAGCTCGCGACATCCAACCGGCCCAGGGCCCCGCAGCGCCAACCCGGCGAACCTATGCGGTCACAGCACTAGCATCGGACTTCGCACGTCACTCGGGAGAGTGAAGATCGAAAGCCTGAATTGGCAGGGTTCGACCTAGAATCGGACCTCGCCCCGACGTCCGCATCGTGAGATTCCGATGCCATCGCCAGTCGGCTATCGATCTTCAAGCCCATGTGCGAAGTCCGGGACTAGCGCTGAGCGGCGACCGTCATGCGGGCGTAGCCGATGACGTGGCTGCCCATGGTGAAGGCCGTCACGGTCGCGGGGGTCGCGGCCGGCAAGCCCAGGGTCGGGACGTCCAGCGCGTACACGGTGATCTGGTAGCGGTGCGGGCCATCGCCGGCCGGCGGGCACGGGCCCAGGTAGCCGGTCCGCCCGGCGTCGTCGGTACCCGCGACCGCGCCGGCCGGCGGGGTGGCGCCCAGGGTGTCCGCACCGGCAGGGATGTCCCAGGTCAGCCAGTGCCAGAAGCCGGCGCCGGTCGGGGCGTCCGGGTCGAACATGGTGACCGCGTAGCTGCGGGTGCCGGCCGGGGCGCCGTGCCAGGACAGCTGGAACTGCCGGTTGCCGCCGGAGCAGCCGAAGGCGTCGGCCCAGGCGTCGGCCGGGAAGCCGCCGTCGCGCAGCTGCGGACTGGTGACGGTGAAGCGGGCGGCGGTGCCGGGGATGCCCGAGCGGACCCGGGTGTAGTCGAACTCCGGCTGCCGGGCGTGGTGGCCGCCGTGCGCGACGGCGGCCGTCGCGCCCAGGGCCAGGGTGCCGGCGGCGCCCAGGGCGGCGGCGGTACGGATCGACTTCCTCATCGGGAACCCTCCGGATCGGTGGTGCCGGCCGGGCCGGCGAACTGTGTGGCAGCCACCATTGCGGGACGACGGAGGGGTGGGAAGGCACTGCGGATGCTGGTATCCGGGATGCCGGCATCCGCGGTGGACAGCGCGCGCCAGCGCTGTGGATCATGGCGGGCATGGGGAACCGACCAGTCCAGCGCCACGCCGACCTCGCGGAGTTCCTGCGCGCCATGCGCGCCCGGCTGCGCCCCGAGGACCTCGGCCTGCCGAGCGCGGGCCGGCGTCGCACCCCCGGACTGCGCCGGCAGGAGGTGGCGCAGCTCGCCGCGGTCAGCATCGACTGGTACATCCGGCTCGAACAGGGACGGGTCGGCACCCCCGGCAGTGCCGTGCTGGACGCCGTCGCCGAGGCTCTGCGGCTGTCGTCGGCCGAGCGGCGCCACCTGCACCTGATCGCCCGCGGCGAGGCGCCGGTGGCGGCCCACCAGTCGGCGCCGGTCGGCCGGTCGCTGCGGGTGCTGCTGGACGGACTGCCGCTTCTGCCCGCCTACGTCGTGGACTTCCGCCTCGACGTGCTCGCCCGCAACGCCGCCGCGGCCGCGCTGTTCGGCGAGGAGTTCGGCAGCGGCTTCGCCGACAACCTCGGGCGGCTGCTGTTCCGCATGCCCGGGATCCGTGAGACGCAGCCGGACTGGGAACGGGTCGCCCGGGAGACGGTCGGCAACCTGCGGGCCGACCTGGCCCGCCACCGCGGGGACGCCCGGCTGCGTGCCGTGATCGACGAACTGCGCGAGCACAGCACCGAGTTCGCATGCTGGTGGGACGACCACGCGGTGCAGGAGCGGGCCCACGGCGAGAAGCGGGTGCGTCATCCGCAGGTCGGTGACCTGGCGGTGCGCTACGACGTGCTGGCCACCCTGGACGGTTCGGACCAGCGACTGATGGTGGTCACCCCGGCGGATCCGGCCGCCGAGCGGGCGCTGCGCCGCCTGGTCGCCGCCCGGGCGAACCGGCTGGGCGGCGCGGCGGTGCACGCGATCGCGGTGTGACGGGGGCGGGGTGCGCGCGGCTCGAAGGCTCGATCCGTGCGCCGTGTCCATCGCCCGCGTGCTACCAGTGTGCTGCTGCCCAGGCCGACGAGGAGGAGGATCGCGCCGAGCGCCAGCCAGCCGGGCAGGCCCATTACGAGCGGCAGCAGGGTCATCACGGCAGGGGCGAGCGCTGTGGCTGCCCCGCTGCCCGGCCCGAACACCCCGGCGTACTGTCCCTGGAGGCGGGCTGGGGCCAGGCCGTAGCAGTACTCGGTCGAGGCGGCCGCGTACCAGAGTTCGCCGAGGGTGAAGACGGCCATGCCGGCGACGAGGAATCCTGTCGCCGCCCACGGGGAGGCTCCGGCGGCCGGCGCCATGAGTGCGAGCCCGATGGCGAAGGCGGCGCCGGCCCAGGCCATCCGCCGCCCGGCCGCTGGTGTGTCGTGCACCCCGCGGCTGGCCCTGACCTGGAACAGCACCACGAGGACCATGTTGAGCACCAGGACGCCCGAGACCATCCATCTCGGCGCGTTCGTGCGGTCGACGATCCACAGTGGCAGGAGGATCCGGGGACTGTGTGGTTCAGCGACAGCACCGCGCTCACCGCGGTGGCGCTCAGGTAGACGCGGTCGCGCAGCGCCGTCCAGCCGCGTGCGTCGGTGGGGGCGGGCTGGGCCGGGTCGTCGGCAACCGCATCATGATGAGCGCACAGCCGAGGTAGGCCAGTGCCCGGCCGACCACCACGCACAGGTAGACGGGTCTGGTGTCGGTCTGGACGGCGAAGCCGGCGGCGACCGCGCCCAGTGCGAGGGCCAGGTTGGTCACCGACCGCAGGTAGCTGATGAAGATCGTGGGGTTGCCGGTGGCGACCCCACGGACGAGCGGTGCCCTGCTGGCCTCACCGGCGGGGATGATCATCCCGGCGACCAGGGACACGGCGATGTAGGACCAGAACGGGCCGACCAGGAGGAAGCTGGAGATCGCCACCCCACCGCAGAGCATCACCGAGACGTGCGTGCGTCTGGGCCCGTACTCGTCGGCCGCCCGCCCTACCAGGACACCCGCCAGCAGGCCCGCCACCGCTCAGGCGCCGCGACCATCGGGCCGTCGTCGACCTCGGTATCCCCACTCGCAACCAGCCTCCACAGCCCCGCTGACCCGGCCATGACTGCCCACCACAATCAGGAGGAACAGGGAAGGAATGAGCTGCAACAATCAGCGCATGACCAACCAGGAGATCGTCTTCGACTGCCGGCGCCTCGCTGATCGTGGCGTGCTCGAAGTCGTCCCGTGCATCGGCGGAACACCACTCACCGACTTGATCGACCAGTTCGAGACGAACGCTGGGATGCAACCGGCCGGAAACGCCTACGGGGGCCTTATTCCGCAGTTCTTCCGATTCGGCCCGATGGAAGACCATTTCCATGGACGATCCACCGGAGCGATGGGGCCGAAGACGCCCGTGCTCGGCTGCGAATGCGGTGAGTGGGGATGCTGGCCGCTCATGGCCAGCATCACAGTGACTCCTGACCACGTGACCTGGGACTCCTTCGAACAACCCCACCGCAAGAAACGCGACTACTCGGGGTTCGGCCCGTTTCAGTTCGACCGCCTTCAATACGCTGACGCCGTGAAAGTTCTGAGTGACGGCACTGGGCTCTGACGAGACGTGAGCACAACCCATCGGCTCATCACGGGAAGAAGAAGTCGTGTTTGACCACATCATCGGGCTAAGCCCCGAGGAGGCCGCACGCTGGGCCGCGCTGGTCGATCAGTCCCGACCAGTCCTTGAGAGCGACGGAATGGAGGCTGTCCAGGCCCTCCTTGCCGAGCGCGGCATGAGCATCATCCAGGCGATCGCAATCACCCGGGCCCTACTGGGGAATGCGGAGACACCGCTTCGAGTCGCCATCGACACCGTGGCCACGAGCAAAGCTCGGCAATAAGTTCAGAGAATACGGCCTGGACGTCCTCTACTGCCGGCCCGGCATCGGCGGCGCCCACGAGAAGGGCGGCGTCGAGGGCCAGATCGGCTGGTTCCGCCGCAACCACCTGGTCCCCGTCCCCGACGTCGCGACGCTGGCCGACCTCACCACGGTGATCGACCGATGGGACGAAGAGGACGAGGCCCGCCGGAACCGCTCCAGGCCCCGCACCATCGGCGAGTACTTCGCCGCCGAGCGGCCGTTGCTGACGTCGTTGCCGGACGAGCCGTTCGAGACGGGCCGGCTATTCACCCCGCGGGTCGACCGCTACAGCCAGGTCGGGGTGCGCAACAACCGCTACTCGGTGCCGGTCAGGCTGATCGGCCGGACAGTGAGGGTGGTGCTCCACGCCTCCGAACTGGTCGTCTTCGACGGCCGGGAGGAAGTCGCCCGACACGAGCGGCTGATCGCCAAGGGAGGCACCCGCCTTGATCTGGACCACTACCTGGAGGCCCTGGTCCGCAAGCCCGGTGCTCTGCCCGGGGCGACCGCGCGCGGTCGTGGAAGCCGTCCCGGCCGGGCCGCGGCCACGGACGTCCGGCGCGCCGCCCCACCGATCCCGATGGCCCGTCGCCCCGGTGCTTCCGAGTGCCGGATCCGTCCGGTACCGGCCCCCGGGAGACCTCGTGCGGGCGGCCCGGGCCGACCTACGGTGGTGGGGTGAGCGACGAGACGAACGGGTGCACCGGGCGGGTCCTGGTCCTGGTGCTGCCCGAGGTGAACCTGCTGGACCTCGGTGGCCCTGTGCAGGTGTTCGACGCCGCGGCGCATTTCGGCGGCGGCTACCGGCTGGAGTACGTCGGCGAAACAGACGGTCTGCGGTCCGCCCAGGGCCTGCGGCTGGCCGGTCTGGCACCGCTGCCGACGACCCGGCCGACGGCCGGCGACCTGGTGCTCGTACCGGGGCCCCGGCTGACCGGATCCGACCGGCTGGTCGCGCCCGCCGTGGTGCGCTGGGTCCGCGGGGCCTACGACGCGGGTGCCCGGGTGGCGTCGGTGTGCAGCGGTGCCGCCGTCCTGGGGGAAGCGGGACTGCTGGACGGCAGGGCGTGCACGACCCACTGGTCGCTCACCTCGGCGATGCGCGAGCGGTACCCGCGGGCCCGGGTACGCGAGGCCGCGCTCTACGTGCACGACGGGCGGGTCAGCACCAGTGCGGGGATCTCCTCGGGGATCGATCTCGCGCTGTCCCTGGTCGAGCGGGACCGCGGCCCGGAACTGGCCGCGCGTGTCGCCCGCGAACTGGTGCTGTACCTGCGGCGGGACGGGGACGCGGTGCAGATCAGTCCGTTCCTGCGGCACCGCGACCACGTCCAGCCCGCGGTGCACCGGGTGCAGGACCACCTGGCCCAGCACCTGGACGCCGCCTTCACCCTGCGGGAACTCGCCGGCGTCGCCGGGCTGCCCTCGCGCGGTCTGACGCGGGCCTTCACCGCGGCCACCGGGCTCACCCCGTTCGCCTACCAGCGGCAACTGCGGCTGGAGCGGGCCCGCACCCTGCTGTCCGGTACCGACCTGACGGTGGAGGCGGTCGCGGCCCGCTGCGGCTTCCGCGACGCGCGGCAGCTGCGCCGGGTGGTCGCCGACGCCTTCGGAGCCCCTCCCTCACGGCTGCGCGCACCGCTGGGGCCGACCTCCTGACGGACCCGGCCCCTGTGGGAGGGCCGTCTCTCCGCCCCTCCCCCGGCCTCTCCGCTTTCGCGTCTCCACGGGTTTCCCCGTTTCCACGAAGCCGTTTCCACGAGGTCCGACGGCACCACGCTGCCGATCGGCGCCCGGATTGTCGAGGTATGTCTTGTCCGAAGTGAGTTCCGAAGTGAGTTCCGAGGCGCGCAAGGGGCACCGGGCCCTGCGCCGTATCGGCTGGGTGCTGCTGGCCACGGCGCTGTCCGCGGCGTCCTTCACGGGGATCGCCTTCGCGGGGGTGAGCGCGTCGATGGCCGACAGCTTCGCCGCCGCCCCCCGCGGATCCGGTGCCAGGGCGTGGCCGGCCCCCCGGCCGGTGCCGCCCGGCCGGATCACGGTGGCGGTCGCGGTCTCCAACGCGGGCTCGGTGGCCACCGACGTACTCGCGCCCTACCAGGTGTTCGCCGAGTCGCGGGAGATGTTCGTCTACACGGTGGCCGCCGAACGCCGTGTCAGCCCGCTGTCCGGCGGCGCCCATCTGCTGCCCGACCACACGCTGGCCGAGGTGGCGGACGGCACCCTGCCGGAACCCGACGTGGTGGTCGTGCCCGCGGTGACCGATCCCACCGGCGCGGGCGAGGAGGGCCTGCGCCGGTGGATCGTCGAACGCCACCGAAAGGGCGCCCGGATCCTCGGGGTGTGCGCGGGCTCCGAGCTGCTGGCCGCCTCCGGTCTGCTCGACGGCCGCGACGCCACGTCGTTCTGGTCCAACATCGGCTCCCTGGAACGCAGTTATCCGAAGGTCAACTGGAAGCGCGGGCAGCGCTACGTCGAGGACGAGCGGGTGACCACCACCGCGGGCGTCACCTCCGGCACCGTGGGCGCCCTGCGGGTGGTCGAGGAACTGGTCGGCCAGACGGAAGCGACCCGTATCGGCACCGGGCTGTCCTACCCCGGCTGGACTCCGGACGGACCGACCGCGATACCGGCCAACCACCTGGCTCTCGGCGATCTTCCGTACGCCCTCAACGCCGCGTTCCCGTGGCTGCGACCCACCACGGCCATCGGTCTGGTCGACGGGGTCGAGGAGATCGACGCGGCCGCGGCCGTCGAAGGGTACGGCGGGGTCTCCTTCGCCACCCGCACGGTGGTGATCGGCGCCGGCAACACCGTCACCACCCGCCACGGCCTGGTCCTCGTCACCCGGCCGGCGACGGGGGACGCCCACGGCGCGGACCGCTTCGTGGTGCCCGGCGTCAGGGACGCCTCCGGCCTCGGCACCGCGCTGAGCGACTGGGCCCGCCGCAACGGGCTCAGCCCCGAACTGCCCGACGGGGGACGGCGGCCCGGGGAGTTCGGCTTCGATCCCGTCCTGCGGGACCTCGCCGAGCACAGCGACCGCCGTACGGCGCTGGCCACCGCGAAGTTCTCCGAGTACCCCTCGGCCCATCTGGAGCTGACGGGCGCGCCCTGGCCCTGGCGCTCCACCCTGCTGGCCGCGGCGACGGTCGTCCTGAGCGTGGGAGTTGGGCTGGCACCGACGGCCACACGCCGGGCGATGCGACGGCGGCGCCTCCCACGGCGTCCGGCGGCGTAGTCCCCGGACGCCGTGGGCACGCCGGCGCGCAGCAGTGCTGCGGGAAAGGGGCGTGGTTGCGGTTCTCGTCGGGGAGGCGCGCCCCGCCGGGCCCGTCCTGCTGGCGGGCCACGGCTCGGACCGGACCAACAAGCGGGTCAAGCGGCTGGTGGCCGAGCTGGAGGCGGTTGATTGATTCAGGCCCTGCGAGTTCAAGGCCCATACCGGCCAGGACGGCGAGGAGTGCGGCATCCTCTGCAACGCCCGGCTCCTGTCGGAAGGGATCGGACTGTCAGTCCGGTGATCTGCTCGACGAAGGTCGGCCGCCCACACAACGTCGGCGCGGTGGTGGTCGGCCATCGTGTATCCGACGACCTCACGGCTGGCAAGAGCGCTACAAGGTCGAGCCGGGATCGAGGGCACGATCTCGCAGGCCGTCCAACGTTGCGGCCTGCGCAGATCCCGCTACCAGGGCCCGGCGAAGACCAGCCTCCAGCACCAGCTCAACCGACGCCGCCATCAACCTCGCTCGCATCGACGCCCACCTCACCCACACACCCCGGGCCCGCACCCGCCACTTCGCAGCACTTCGTCCCGCCGACCAACCGGTCGGCGGGACGAGGCCATCCCTGTGCGTTCCCCGCGGGTGCCGGTCGTTGCCCCCGGATGACGCCCTCGATCTACGCGGCGTTCGTCCTGGACGCGTAACTCCAGCAGCGCCAGAAGCCGTGTCCGGACGGTGCGCAGTCCTGCCACCGGGCAGTTGCCCCAGTTGTCGGCGGCGTGGGCCTGGCAGGGCACTGCGGTCTTCTTCTTCGTCGTCATGGCGCCACCCTGGCCCGGGCGGCTGTGGACAGCGGCGCTGACGACACAGCAGCTCGACCAGTTCGCCGCGCTCAGACTCGACACCAGCGGGCCCAGAGCCCGCCGAGACGCGCACCAGGCCGTCCCTGCCCGCCCGTGCCCGCCGTGCGCGAGGAACCGGCGACCGGGTCCGGTGGGGGCTGCCTGGCGGCCTTCTGAGGCCGCCGGCGCGCCCCGGCCCCCGCCCCACCGCGAGCGGCCAGCACGAGCCGGACGCGAGAGAAGAAAGGCCCGCCGCAGGCGCAGCGGACCCTTAACGCCACCTCCCCACCCAACCAGCCGACGACCACCCACAGGGAAAGGGAAGGAGAGGGTTGTCGGGGTGGTGAGTTTCACCTCGACGGGCCGCTCACCATGGCCGCTGACCTGTGGTTTCATCCGGAACGCGGGCGCTGGGGCGCGGGGTTGGGCGGCCACCTGACCCGGTTCACAGAAGTTTGACGTCGTCTCACCGAAGTTTGACCGATCCTCCGAGGAGCTGGGAGCTGGCTCGAAATCCCCAGGCACTCCCACCAGGTCATCTGTCATCCTCGGCCGTGTGCCAGCTCGTAACCGCCGCCTGCCGCGGCACCTGTCGTGGCCCCTCACGTCGACGGACATCAGCTCCGGTGTCGGAGAGGCGCCGTCCGATGCCCTGCAGCTCAGCTTCGGCAGCCTCGGCTCGGCGGACGGGACCCTCCTCACGGCCTCCTGGAAGCCACCCATTGGCTCGAACTACGGCAACGGCCCACACCCCTGCTGGTGGTCGAGTGTCTGGATCGTCGTCGTCCCCGTCCCGAGCAGCGAGCGGGCCGCCGCCCGTCGAATCCTGCCGACTACGACGGAGTCCTGCCATGCCCCCTTCGCAGCATCAGCAGCAGGACCGCCAGGCCCAGCGACGCCTGGCGGTCCTGCGACACGCCGAGGAGGTCACCGGGAACGTCTCGCTGACCTGCCGGTACTACGGAATCAGCCGCAACTGCTTCTACCGGTGGCAACGGCGCTACCAGGAGGAAGGCATCGAGGGCCTGCGCGACCGCTCCAGCACGCCGCACCACAGCCCCAACGCCACCGACGCCGACGTCGTGAACAAGATCGTCTATCTGCGGCAGAACTACCACTTCGGTCCAATGAAGATCCAGATGTACCTCAAGCGGTACCACGACATCGACATCGCCTGCTCCGCCGTCTACCGCATCCTCAAGCGGCTGGGTCTGAACCGGCTGCCCTCCTCCCAGCGCTACAAACGCCACGACCAGCGCCACACCCGCTACGAGAAGCAGCTGCCCGGCAACCGGGTCCAGATCGACGTCAAGTTCATCGAACCGATCGGCGTCCCGGCACAGACGGCGTCCCCGGAGCCTGTCCCGGTCACCGGCACGGCTCCCAAGCCCCGCCGCCGGGCGAAGTACTACCGGTTCACCGCGATCGACGACTGCACCAGACTGCGCGTCCTGCGGATCTACCCGCGGTGCGACCAGAAGACCGCCGTCCAGTTCCTTGACTACGTCCTGGAGCGGCTGCCATTCCGCGTCGAAGTCATCCAGACGGACAACGGCGCGGAGTTCCAGTCCGGCTCTCACTGGCACGTGCTCGACAAAGGCATCGCCCACACCTACATCAAGCCGGCATCACCGCACCTCAACGGCAAGGTCGAACGCTCACACCGCATCGACGCCGAGGAGTTCTACCGCATGCTCGCCGGTGTCGTCATCGACGACACCGGCGAGCTCAACGACAAACTCCGAGAATGGGAGGACTACTACGACTTCCACCGCCCCCACGGCGCACTCGGCGGCCGGACGCCCTACGAGCGCCTCAGCAGAAGACCGAGACCCACGTGTAACCAAGCTCCAGCACACCTAGGGCGCTCAGGCGCCCGCAGGCACCTTGTCGAGGAAGCCGAAGACGCTCTTGACCTTCCCGGCCGCGTCGGTCGCCAGCACGTCGAAACCGATGACGATGTTCTCGCCACCGCCGGCGGGCACCAACTCCCACTGGAAGCGCGTGATGTTGTGGTTGGAGTCGGCCGCGCCGAACACCTTGAACTCCAGGCCCTTGAACTGGTCACGGGCGCCGGCGATGACGGCGCCGATGTCCTGGTGCCCCGCCACGTCGGCCAGCGGGTCGGTGTACGTGGCGTCCGCGGTGAACAGTTCGGCGATCGCCGCGGCGCGCTTGTCGTCGTCCGCCTCGTTCCAGATGGCGATGTAGCGGCCGGCCAGGTCGGTCAGATCACTCACCGTTACTCCTTGGTCGTCTTGAATCGGCTGATGCTGGGAATCCTGACCCGAGCCAGTCGTCCGGTCCATGACCTCACAGGTCATGGGGCCCGGGACACGGCCCCATAGACTCGCGGACATGAGCACTGCAGTCGAAGCTCCGCCGGTCGGTGCACTCCTGCGAACCTGGCGTGAAAGGCGCCGGTTCAGCCAGCAGGAGCTGTCCAACCGATCACGGGTCTCTACCCGACACCTCAGCCGAGTGGAGACCGGCAGGGCGCACCCGACGCCGGAGATGCTGATGCACCTCTCCGACAATCTGGATGTGCCGCTGCGGGATCGCAACCGGCTTCTGCTGGCCGCAGGCTACGCACCGCGCTATCAAGATCACCAACTGGACGACGCATCGATCGCGGTGGTGATGGACGGTCTACGCCGACTCCTCGACGCCCATATGCCGTACCCCGCGCTGCTGTTGGACGATCACTGGGACATCGTCGACGCCAACGCCGCCGTTGACCAGCTGCTGGCCGGTTGCGCGCCGGAACTGCTGGAGCCACCGATCAATGTGGTCCGGGTCTGTCTGCATCCGGACGGGCTGGCCGGCCGGATCGGCAATCTCAAGGAGTGGGGCGGCCATCTGCTGCAGCAGGTGAGCCACCGTGCCGAGCGCACCCATGACCAGCGCCACTACGATCTCGCCGCGGAGATCGTCGGCTACCTCGACAGACCCGATGCCGCCGCCCCCTTCGCGGGGCCGGTGGTCACCCTCGAAATCGATGTGAACGGCAGCTCGCTGCGGTTCTTCAGCACCGTCTCCACCCTCAGCACCGCCACGGATGCCGCCCTGGAAGGGCTTCATCTGGAGACGTTCCTGCCGGCCGACGACGAGACTCGACGCCTGTTCGATCAGCGATAGACCTTGCCGGAAGGGTTCCGCCGCACACCCGGCTCACGGCATCGGAGCACGCCCCGGTCGGCGTCCTCGTCGACGACGATGCGGCAGTGGGACCGCCGCCGCCCGGTGCGGGCGGCGGCGGGCGGGTCGCGGGTGCTCGCGCGGCCCCGGTCAGGCCGCGTCGAGGTCGAAGGTCGAGCCGCGCCGGGGGCCCGCGGTCACATCGAGCTGCGGGTCGACGGAGAGGATGGCCTGGTGCAGGCGGGTTGCGGTAGACGTCGAGCGCCGAGGCCTGCCGGCCCGAGCGGTACAGCGCCACCATAGGCCTGCGAGTGCCCTTGAAGAGCTCGGTGCGCGGGTCGTGGCCGATCGCGAGAAGGTACGCCGGGCGCGGGCGCCCGGCGAAACCGAACCACCGCACCATGACGCCGGCGATGGCAGCGTGCTGGAGCGGAAAGCTGCCCTGGGCGGGTGGTGTCGGGGGGGGGGGGGGGGGGGGGGGGGGGGGGGGGGGGGGGGGGGGGGGGGGGGAGGGGGGGGGGCGGGGGGGGGGGAGGGGGGGGGGGGGGGGGGGGTGTCGGAGCGG
>NZ_JBVILX010000027.1:45688-78093 GCF_055580145.1 Kitasatospora sp. NPDC032121
ACGACGATCTCGGGGGGGGAGGTGCGTTGTCCTGCCGTTCTCTGTTCTCTCCCGCCCTCCCCCCCCCCCCCCCCCCCCCCCCCCCCCCCCCCCCCCCCCCCACCCGGGCGGTCAGGCCGAGACGCGGTACCAGTAGCCGCCGGTGCGAAGGGTCACGTAGTGGACGTTGGTGTTCGTCTCCTTCGCCTCGTACATCATGTCCGTGCCGGTGGCAGGGTCGGTGCCGGCGTAAAGGACGACGTGCACGGTGTTGTGGGCGCCCGTGCCGAAGTACTCGACGTCGCCGGGTTGGCGCTGGGACTCGGGTATCGGGGTGAGGCGGCTGTCCAGGGTCTGCTCGGTGGTGTCGCCGCCATTGGCGAGGTCGATGCCGGCGCCGAACCAGAAGGCCGCACGCACCAGGCCGGAACAGTCCAGGCCGGCGGTGGTGTTGGCCTTGCAGGGCTGGGGACCGGTGTATTGGTCGCACGTGCCCAGCGAGGGGCCGGGGCCCTCACCGTGCAGGGAGTGGCCGCCGCCCCACACGTACGGGACGCCGAGGTAGGACTTCGCGGCGTTCAGGACCTTGGTGGGGGAGACGGGGCCGCTGGGCAGCGGGGTGGGGGTGCTGGTGTAGAGGGCGTTCTTGACGGCCGTGCCGACGATGCCGTCGATGGTCAGGGCGTGGGCGGCCTCGAAGTTGCGTACGGCGGTGTCGGTGGCGGGGCCGAACTGCCCGTCGACGGTGAGGCGGCCCGCGTTGAAGGTGTTGAGCATCGTCTGCAGGGTGCTGGCGCACGCGCCGGTGGCGCCGGTCTGCAGGTCGCCGCACTGGGTGCGCAGGTCCACGGTACCGGAGGCGGCGGCCGCCGCCGCGTCGAGCGACGACTTGGTGGCCGGGCCCACGATGCCGTCGACGGTCAAGGAGTGCGAGGCCTGGAAGGTGCGCACGGCCGTGTCGGTGGCCGATCCGAACCGGCCGTCCACGGTGAGGGTTGCGCCGGTCCGGTTGAGCTCCAGTTGGAGCTGGGTGACGCAGCCGTCGGCCTCACCCAGCTGCAGGTTGGCCGGGCAGGCCGGGGAGGTGAGGGGTATCGGGGCCGGCACGGTCGCGGCGGACGCGGCCGAGGCGGTGTACGCGCCAAGGCCCGTCAGCACGGCTGCCAGGGCCAGGCCCAGTGAGAGGCGACGCCGGGTGGGCAGGAGGGTACTCACAGAAGGCTCTCCAGATTCATGATGATTCGCCAGGGAGGACAGGGCGCTTCACCCCTGGCGCTCGGCATGCTCGACGGACAGATCCAGACCGTCCGAACGGTGGTCAGCACCGACAAGTTGGGGCATGTCAGCCCGGTTGGCGGGTGTCCGGGCGACCTCCCGCGAGTTGCGGCGAACCCGAAAGCCGACTGGGGCACGCTCAACTCGAACAGTCATGTCCTTTCCGGGATGGTCTGAACGCTCGGCCCAGACTCAGGAGCGCTGGCGCAGACGGCCGGTGAACTACATCCGGCCGCATTCAGGACGAGCCTCCCCCAACCTTGATCACACGGCTATCCGCCTTTGGATCGCCAGGGACTGCACGTTTGTGGATAGCCGAGCGGTGAGGGCGCGTACTCACGTACCCACCCGGCCAACCGGTCCCTCGCTCGCTCAGCAGCTTCGGCGCAGCGTCTCGGACGGCGACTGTCCGAAGGTCTGGCGCTACACCGCGCTGAAGCGGCCCAGGTGGGGGAAGCCCCAGCGGCAGGCCAGGTCGGTCACCGTGCCGTCGGCCCGGCCGTCCACGATGGCGAGGAGGTCGCGGTGGGCGTGGTCGAGCCGGAGCTGGCGCAGGTACGCCAGGGGCGTGGTGTTCAGGTGTACGCGGAAGCCCTCTCCGAGGCTCCGTAGGCTGGTTCGCTCGGCGAGGGCGATGTCCGCCACCGAGACCGGCTCGTGCACGTGTTCCTCGCAGAACGCCTTGGCCCGGCGTAAGGCGGGCAGCAGGGCGGCCGAGCCACTGTCCGTCAGAGCGTCGCTGTGGGAATGGCGTTGTGCGTCCAGCAGACCGTCGGTCAGGAACCGAGTCCATGGAGCAGAGCACGGGCAACTTCTCCGCGCCGTCGACGTCGGCAAGGTCGGCGAGGTCGGCCAGGCCGTCCTTTGCGCGCCGGTCGTCCGCGATCCGCGGGGTCGCGGTGAAGTACAGCCGGCGCTTCGCGGGGACCTGGGCGTCGTCGTGGATCGCGGCCCACGCCTTCCTCGACCACACCGCCAGCGCGCTCGGCCTCCCCCGCCTCACACCCCTGGCCGGTGATCTCCTCACCACCTGGACCCGCCACCACACCCGATGAATCCCCCGGGCCAACCGGGCACCAGCCACCCCGGGTCCCCCCCCAGGTACATACATGGCTCTCGTCCAGACCGCGGGAATCCCCAGCTCGCCAGCAAGACCCACTACCGAACCACCGACCGTCACAGGGCACGCGCCGCAGCAGCACCGGGTCGCGGACTCCCCCACCGCCTCCTCGACGTCGATGGGGTGAGCCGTGTCGTCGTGCCGCGCCGCGATGACCAACTTGGTTTGCAGCCGGTCGCTGTGATCACTGAAGATCTTGACCTCCGAGGCGACGTTCTCGACCCGTCCGTTGCGGATCGCATCGGCCATCGCGGTCAGGGCGGTACGGGCTGTCCTACTGAAGGCTGGGTTTTCAGCCGCCCGGCGCCGAGGTGCGCTCTCGATCATCGGTGGGGACGTCCGCAACGACAGCGGGAGCCCCGGGCTCCCACGACCTGATGACTTCGAACGCGGTGAGTGACCCATCGGCCGGGGGTTCGGGCGAAGGTGGCTGCACCGTCGAACGCGACTACCGCATCGCGCCCCGCTGACATCACGGCCCGGGGATGGCGGGGAGCGGATCCACGTGCGCTTCTCCTGCTCGGCAGGCGCGCCCAGTGGTGGGGAGGGAAGATGGGATCGTCCCAGCCCGTTGATTGGCTGGAGGAGCGGACATGGAGATCAAGCCTCAGGCTGTCGTCCTCCCCAAGGAGACGGATCATCTCGAACAGGGGAAGTACGGGCCCGTTTTCCCCAGGACTCCGGCGTGCTACGGGTTCACCATCATCGCGCCCGTCAAGCCCGGCCACGCCGACGCGATGCGCCAGTACGGCTCCGCGCTGGCGGAAGCGCTGGAACAGGATCCGTACCTCCTCGCACCGCTGAAGCTCCACTACCTGCGCTGGGTCCTCTTCGACGACGACACCCGCTTCATGTACCAGGGGATCTTCGACACCGACTTCGACAAGTACACCGAGGACGCCGTCGCGCTGTTCTCAAAGGCGGGTGTGAGCACGGCGTTCGAGCATCTGGAGGGGTTTCCGGAGGACTGGCGGACCAACCCGGAGGCGTTCGTCAGGTTCGTCCGTGAGCACCACTGCCCGAGCTTCATCGAGTACGGAGAGTATCCGTACGTGACGGCGGACGAGATCAAGAAGGCGTTGCGGATCAAGAACGCTCTGTCGGAGATGCTCGACCAGATGCAGTGAGGCTGGGAGCTGGGCGATGAACGAGACCAGAACAGCGCGGGTCTACAACCAGCGGCACGTTCCAAGGAAGTACACGCCTGCGGGGCGGCGTGTGAGCGTCTACGTGTCGTGGAGCTATCCGGCCGAGGCGGGCCGGAACACGGCCGAGCTGGACAACCGGTTCTCCACCCTGACGGAGGTTCGCCGGGTGGCGTGGCCGGCCTACGAGGACCCGAAGTGGTCGGACCCCTATCGGTTCCAGCAGGGCATCGCGGGGTCGCTGGAGCTGTTCTTCTGGGCCTGGGTGCCGTTCCAGGACTTCGTCGAGGAGGTCACCGGGCATCCCGTCCCGGTCTACCAGCGCATCGACCAGGCCGGATTCCACACCCCGCTCGATGAGCGGGTGCTCGACGACGCGGACGTCCTGTTCGTCTTCGGGCTGGATCACATGATCACCGGACAGGAAGCCGAGCCGGGGGAGATCGAGGCGCTGCAGGCCTTCCTCGCCCGGGACAACGCCCGCCTGGTCCTGGGCCCCCACCACGACGTCGGCGCGTCGGACGACCTGTCCGTGCGGGAGGTGGAGTACCGCCACCACGGCGATCCCCTGGTGCCGCGCCAGCAGCGGTTCGCCACCTCCGTCCGAGATCTAATGAAGGGCCTAGGCGTGCCGGTCATCAACCGGTACGGGCTGCGTCCCGCCACCGGTGAGGACAACCGGATCGCCCCTTTGTCGACCGTCCCGGACCTGGACGAGAAGGGATGGCTGAACGGGGTCACGAACTTCAACCTCCACCCGCACCTGCCGCACTACGCAGTGACCAGTGATGATCCCAACGCCATCCACGTGCTGGCCCGGCAGCCGATCGACACCTCACGACCCCATCCGTTCACCGACGACGGGAACACCGAGTTCAACATGTTCCTGTGGATGCCCCCCGGCGGCGACCGCGCGGCAGACGTTCTGCTGGCCGACTCCACGATCTTCAGCACGCTCTTCGGCGCCGACGACAGCCTTCGGAACTTCTGGCGCAACCTCGTTACGTAGCGATGCGCAGGGAGGCCGACGTGAGCACACCCACCCACGTCACACTCGAACTCGACGACATCCAGCGCGGGGTCCTCAGCCCACGCCCCACCCCGTACGCGGCGACGTACCTGGCCTTCCGCATCGACGGCCGCGCCCATGGCCGGGAGCTGATGCGGCGGGCGAGCGCGGCGGCGACCTCCGCCGCCGACACCTCCAGCCCCCTGGGGGACACCTGGGTCAGTGTCGCCGTCACCTACTGGGGCCTGGAGACCCTCGGGGTGCCGCGCTCCTCGCTGGAGTCGTTCGCATGGGAGTTCCGGCAGGGCATGGCGGCCCGCGCACGGGCACTGCGCGACGAGGGCGCCAGCAGCCCACAGCGCTGGGAGGCACCGCTCGGTACGCGCGACGTCCATGTGGTGATCACGGCGATCGCACCCGACCCCCCTCGCCTCGAGGCGGCCCTCGACCGCGCCCGTCACACCTACGAGCTCCTGCCCGGCGTGACGGCCATCTGGAGGCAGGACTGCTACGCACTGCCCACCGAGAAGGAACACTTCGGCTACCTCGACGGCGTCAGCCATCCGGCCATCGAAGGCAGCGGCATCCCAGGGTCCAACACACTGGAAGCACCTCTGAAGAGCGGCGAGTTCGTCCTCGGCTACCCCGATGAGCTCGGCGGTGTCCAGACGCCTCAGCCGGCCGTGCTCGGGCGCAACGGCAGCTATGCGGTCTTCCGTAAACTCCACCAGGACGTCGCCGCGTTCAGACGCTACCTGAGGGACAACTCCACCGGCCCCGAGGACGAGGAGCTGATCGCCGCGAAGATCATGGGCCGCTGGCGCAGCGGAGCCCCTCTGGCGCTCGCCCCGCAGCACGACGACCCCACCCTCGGCGCCGACCCCCACCGTCGCAACACCTTCCTGTACGAGCAGGACGACCCGGCGGGATTCACCACACCCGGCAGCTGCCACATCCGCCGGGCCAACCCGCGCGACGCCTCAGTGGCCGGGGAGGTACGGCTGCACCGCATGATCCGGCGCGGCGCCGTCTACGGACCGCCACTGCCCGAGGGGGCGCTGGAGGACGACGGAGCGGACCGCGGTCTGATGTTCGCGTTCATCGGCGCCCACCTGGACCGGCAGTTCGAGTTCGTCCAGTCGCAGTGGATGAACGACGGCGTCTTCTTCGGGGCCGGCAACACGAAAGACCCCGTCGTCGGCGCCGCGGAAGGGGAGACCGGCTACACCATCCCCCGGCGGCCGGTGCGGCGCCGCCTGGCCCCGCTGCCCCGGTTCGTCGTCACCCGCGGGGGCGAGTACTGCTTCCTGCCGAGCCTGAGCGCCCTGCGCTGGCTCGGGGACCTCCACGACTGACCGGACGGACAGGCGCCATGGACACTCTGCATCTCGTCCTCAACGCGGTCACCGTCATCTTCATCGCGGCCACCATGTTCGCCGCCGGCCTGCGAGCCACCGTCCCGGCACTGCGCGGTGTCTTCGCCGACGTTCCACTGCTGTTGCTGGCGCTGATCGCCAACATGGTGGTCATCCCGCTGCTCGGCTGGGGCATCGGTGCACTGTTCGGTCTTCCCTCGGCCGCCTTCATCGCCCTCGTCCTGATCGCCTCGTCCCCGGGCGGTCCCTTCGGGGCGAAGCTGGCGACGGTGCAGCAGGGGGACGTCGTCGCGGGCGCGGCGATGCAGGTGCTGCTGGCCTCCCTCGGCAGCCTCACCTTTGCCCCCACCGCGAGCGCCATCCTCACCGCCGCCGACATTGGCACCAAGGTCTCCCTCGACGTCGGCGCGCTGGTGCGGACGGTGGCGCTGCTGCAACTCGTCCCGTTCGCCGTCGGCCTGCTCCTGCGCCGCTACGCCGGACCCACCGCACAGGCATGGCACCCCACGGCAGCCGCCGTCTCCAACATCACGTTCCTGGTGGTGCTGGCGGGCATGCTGCTCGGCAGCTGGCATGACGTCGCCGACCTCTTCGGCTCACTCGCCCTGCTCGCCGGCTTCCTGCTCGCCGTCTTCGCCTTCGCCGTGGGGACCCTGCTGGCCACCGGCCCGATGATGCGCCGCACCACCATGGGAGGCGTCGCCTCGGTGCGCAACGCCGGCCCCGCCCTGGCCGCCATCGGTCTCGCCTTCGCCGACCAGCCCGATGTTCTGGGCGCACTCGCCGCGATCCTCCTCAGCGGCCTCGCGGCAGCCCTCCTCATCGCCACTTGGCTCAGCAGGCACAGGAAGGCCCCAGACGCCGCCCCTGGCAGGAGCTCAGGGTGAAGCAGCAGAGCCGAGGGTGCGCTTGAGCAGGCGGAAGGTGTGTCAAGGTCGAATCTGCGGAGGAAGGTGCGCCAGATCCGGTCCAGGTGGACGGCAGCGATGCCGGTGGCCGAGGACCATGGCCACAGCGGCTTCGCTTCGCGCTCGCCGGGCAGGTGATCGACCTTGAGGCGGACCAACGTGCCGTGGGTGATGGGGATTTCACCTTCGTGGTCAATCCAGGGCCCACGTCTCTGCAGACGCTGGTGCATGCGGTCCCACGCCTTCGCCTCGTGGTGGTTGGCCACCGGGAGGAGGGTGCCGCGCAGGCGGTCGGCGGCGTGGAGGGCGGTGGCGGCCCGGTCCAACAGATCGCCGGCACGGTGTATCGCGCAGCCACGGTCGCTGGCGCGGTACTCCCCCGCCAAGACCTCGGCCACGGCGGCGAGTTCACCGACACCGGGGTCCTCCACCGGCTCGGCACCGAAGAACTCCAGCGCGTACGCCACCTCCGCCAACCTGGCCGTACGGCGCGTCTCCCACCACGTACTCACACCGCGATCATCCACCACCACACCACCCAGTCGACACGAAACGAAGTGTCGGCGGTCACGCACGTCCCCGCCTGAGCCGGTTCCGCGTCACGGAATTACGTGACCGTCGACCGGGAGACGGAAATCAGCAGGTCAGACCGCGGTTGGTATCTGACATGGGGCGATCGGTCGGTGACTCGACTCGTGAACCGTGACCGCTCTCCGGAGGAGCTCGAGCGCGACCGCTGGTCGGCGCCGTCGGGCGGCGAAACCCGGCTGATGGCGACCGTGCGCGAGCTTCGGCGCAAGCCGATCGGCGACCTGCCGGTCGAGGACATGCGGCTGCTGATCAGGCACAGCGTGGGCCTCGCCTATCTCCTGCCGTTGGCGGTGGAGGTCGCAGCGCCGGACGTGCTCCCAGCGTTGCCTCACGCTGATCCAGACCGGAACCGACTCCTACCGGTTCCAGGCCACCGAGGACGAACGCGGCACCAAGAAACACCCGGTGGGTTTGTCCTCGGACGTCCGGGCCGGTCAGTACAGCAGGGCAGCCGTGAACGTCTTGCGGTGGTCCACCAGCCAGGTCTGCACGCGGTCCCAGCGCGCCCATCCACCACGCTCGGCCAACGCCTGGAGATAGACAGGGTCTCCGCCGGCTACGCGGCGGGCGACGAAGGCCCGGCAGACCTCCGTGGCCTGCTCGATGACGCCAGGCAACTCGGCGCGGCCCCCGGCCGAGAGGCCGTAGCCGTCGGCAAGGATCCGCAGCCGTGCGGCCGCATCCAGCCCGGAGGGATAGAGAGCGGCCGCGGACTCGGGATCAAGCATGGGCACCCAATAACGGGCGGTCATGGCGATGTCCCAGAGGGCCCGGCCCGGGGCCGCCAAGTCGAAATCGATCAGGGCTGCGGCACGACCGTCGCGGAAGACGACGTTCTCCGGGCACACATCGTTGTGGCACAGCATCGTTCCCCCCTCCGGGTCGGCCAGGTCCCGGGGCCACTCGGCACGGGTGTCGACCGCGACGGCCGCGCTGGTCTCATGCAGACGCCGCAGCAGGCTCCCCACCGATTCGAGGGCAGAACTCCTTGTCGCCCAGTCCGGGAACGGCGGCAGAGCCACGTCGCCAGGGATGAAGGTCAGCTGCTCACGGCCATCCGCTGTGAGACCGACAGGGGCCGGCGCCGCGTCGAAGCCGTGCTCCTTCAGCGCAAGGAGATAGGCATGCAGGGTGCGCGCGTTGCGCGGTGCCGGTCGCTCCACCAACTCCCCCCGGCGGAAGACCGCCGCCGCGTTCACCATCCCGCCGACCAGCGCCTCATCTTCAGCCGTCATGAAGTCACGCTATCGCCAGATCGACCCCGCGCGGGGCGGCCTGCACACGACGTGGATCAACGCACGACGGAGCGCGCGACGCGGAATCCCACGTCGTCGACGTGGAAAGTCGGGTGGCTGCGGCGCGCGGAGGTCCGGCAACTCCAGTGCGGCGGTAACGCCGACTGGACGTCCTTGGGCTATGACGGCCGCCCGCCGAACTGCCAGTTGTGCACCTCGATGTCGGCGTACCGGTCCGGGGTCAGGATGGCGCGTGCCGTCTCCGGGTCCGGCGACCGGACCAACCCTGCCGTGCCCAGCCAGGCGGCGCCGTCGTCGGACAGCAGCGGCCCGTAGGTGATCAGTTCGTCCCGGTCGGGTGGCACGGCGAGGTCGGCGGGCTGCCCCGAGCCGAGGCCGAGCACCAGGTAGCGGTTGCCGCCGGTTCGGCCGCCGGGGAAGTCCCACATCGTGCGCCCCAGCACGTTGTGCCACCGTCGTAGCAACACGTCCCGGTAGACGCCGGCCTGGTAGCCGGGCTCGTCGAAGGCGAACGCGCGGGCGGCGGCGGGATCTGGCAGGTCGACGATGTGCACGCTCCCGGTGGGTGTGCCACCGTCGTCGAGGGTCGGGCCCCGGGCGATCATCTCCTTCGCGTACTGGTCCATGTAGGACCAGTGTTCTTCCCGCAGTTCGTAGCGCAGGGCGACGGAGTCGGGCCGGTCGCGGTGGTAGCAGAGGAACTCCATGTCCATAGGGTCTCTTCAAGCAGGTCACCAGATCGAGCGGTTTTCATTGCGATGGTTGCTCAGTAACCGAGGCGAGCCGCTGACCGATCTTCGCTGCTATCACGAGGTGCGCCGAGAGCGAGGAGCGATCGCAGCCGCCGGGCAAGAGTGGGAAATTGCCGAGGTCAAGAGGCGTGGCATGATTCCGGGGTGGCCCCTGTGACTGCCTCTGAGTACATACCGCCTGCTGAGCGCGCTGCTCTCGTCGACCTGTTGGCCGGTGTACGAGCCGGGCGGGGCGGGGCGGCGGTCGTACGCGGTGAGGCGGGAATCGGCAAGACGGCGCTGCTACGCCACGCCACCGATGGCCTGACAGACGTAAGGCTGATGTGGGTCAACGGGGCCGAGTTCGAAGCGGACTTCGCGTACGCCGCCGTGCACCAACTGACCCGCCCGCTGCACGAGCGGATCGAGCACTTGCCCACCGCACAGCGGGACGCGCTGGCGGTGGCGCTGGGATTGGGCGAGGGTGACACGCCGAGCCGTTTCGCCGTCGGCCTGGCCCTGTTGGGGCTGCTGTCGGATGCTGCTGGGGAGCAGCCCGTGGTGTGCGTGGTGGACGACGCGCAGTGGCTGGATCGGGCGTCGGCGCAGGTGCTGGCGTTCGTGGCCCGGCGGGTGGCGGACGAGTCGGTGGCGTTCGTGTTCGGGGTGCGCGACCCGCACGTCGTCGCGGAACTCGAAGGATTGCCGACGCTGACGCTGCCCCGGCTGTCCGACCAGGTGGCGCGACGACTGCTGGCCTCCGGTCTGCTCGGTCCCCTGGACGATCAGGTGCGGGAGCGGATCCTCGCCGAGGCGCGGGGCAATCCGCTGGCGCTGCTGGAGCTGCCGCGCCGACTCGGTCCCGCCGCGCTGGCGGGCGGCTTCGGATTGCCGACGCCGGTCTCCCCGGCCAACCGGATCGAGCAGAACTACCAGCAGCGAATCTCCCGGCTCTCCGAGGAGGCCCGGACCCTGCTGCTGGTGGCGGCCGCCGAACCCCTGGGCCACCCCGGGCTGCTGTGGCAGGCGTCCGATCTGCTGGGTGTGGGGCCGCAGGCCGGGCCGGAGGCCGAGGCGAGCGAACTGATCGAGCTGGGCGGGCAGGCCCGGTTCCGGCATCCTCTGGTGCGCTCGGCGGTGTACACGGCGGCCTCCCCTGCGGAGCGCCGCCGCGTCCACGGGGCGCTCGCGCAGGCCACTGATCCGCTGACGGCGCCCGACCGGCGTGCGTGGCACCGCGCGCAGTCCCTGTCCCGGCCGGACGAGGAGGCGGCGGTCGATCTGCTGCGCTGCGCGGAGCGGGCGCGGCGCCGGGGCGGGGCCGCTGCCGAGGCGGCGTTCCTGGAGCAGGCCGCGGCCCTGACGGCCGATCCGCGGCTGCGGGCTGAACGCAGTCTCGCCGCCGCGCGGGCCGCGCTGGAGGCCGGTGCGTTCGAGAGCGCGCTGACGCTGGTCGAGGCCGCCGAGGGCAGCCCGATCGACACCGCCGGGCGGGTGCAGGCCCACCTCTTGCGCGGTCGCGCGGCGTTCTTCGGTGACGGCGCGGCGGATGCGGTCGGCCACCTGGTGGCAGCGGCCGACCTTGATCCCGGCCGGGCCAGGATCCACCTGCTGGACGCACTCCAGGCGGGCCTGGTGGTCGGCCGGTCCTCGCCCGCGGCGCGGGACGCCTTGGCGGCGGCCCGGCGGGCGCCCGCCGCAGCGGGTGAACGCTCGACTGCGGACGAGCTGCTGGACGCGCTCGTTCGCTACCTCGACGGCGACCTTACGGCGGTGCCGGTGCTGCACGGACTGCTGTCGGAGGTGGCCGACCCGCTGTGGGCCGGCCGGCTGTCGCTGGCCGCCCTGCTCGCCGTCGAACTGTGGGACGTCGCTCTGGAAGACCGGCTCGCCGGTCGGGCGGTGGACGCCGCGCGCGCCGGCGGAACGCTGATGGTCCTCCCGGTGGGCCTGTGGATGCAGGCGATGGCCGCGGCCCAGCGCGGAGACCTGCTCGGGGCGGCGGCGCTGAACAGCGAGGCCGACGGCATAGCCGAAGTGACCGGTGTCCCGCCGCACTGGTACGGCCGACTGTTCGCGGCTGCAGTGCGTGGGGCGGACGCGCAGGCGCGGCCGCTGTTCGACCGGGTGCTGGCCGAGTCGCACGCCCGGCGCAAGGGCATGCTGACGGCGACCGTCCACGCGGCGGCGGCGCTGCACGCCAACGGCACCGCCGACCACCGCGCAGCTCTGGCCTCGGCCCGGTCGGCCGTCGCCGACGGCGAGCTGGGAATGTCCAGCCTCGCCCTGCCCGAGCTCGTCGAGGCGGCCGTTCGATGCGGCGAGCAGGACACCGCCCGAGAGGCGTTCGCGCAGCTGTCGCGGCACGCGTCGGCGGCGGGCACCGACTGGGCGCTGGGCGTGCGCGCCGCCCTCGCCGCCCTGCTGTCGGACGCCCCGGAGGAACTCCACGCCGAGGCGGTGGCCCGGCTGGACGCCGCCGGCCTGCGGGTGTGGCACGGCCGCGCCCTGCTGCACCAGGGTGCATGGCTGCGCCGCGACGGCCGCCGCGGGCAAGCCCGGGAGGCGCTGCGCGCCGCTCACGGGCTGTTCACCGCGATGGGCGCGGAGGGCTTCGCCGAGCGGGCCCGGGTGGAACTGGCCGCCGCCGGCGAGCAGGCCCGGCCGGCCGTGCTCGGAGCGGTGGAGCTGCTGACCGGTCAGGAGCTGAACATCGCCCGCCTGGTGGCGACCGGCGCGACTTCCCGAGAGGTCGCCGACCGTCTGTTCCTGAGCCCGCGCACCATCGACGCCCACCTGCGCAGCGTGTTTCGCAAGCTCGACGTCACCTCGCGCCGCCAGCTTGCCGCCGCGCTCGGCCGGAACGCCTAAGCCGGGCCTGCTCACTTAGGCAGCCGCCTAGGCGACTTTCACCGATGAGGGCACCGGGTCGGCCCGGCCAGACTCGGGGACATGAAGAACACGCCCTCGGGCATCGACCGGGCCGCCCCGGTTCTCGCCCGCCGTGAGCTGCCGATCCGGGCCCCGGCCCCGGCCGTCTGGGCGCTGCTGACGTACGTGCCCGGCTGGCCAACCTGGCAGCCGGACATCGCCGAAGCCCGCGCCCTGACCCCGCTGACGCCGGGCGCGGTGTTCCACTGGCGCACCGGCGGCGTGGACATCACCTCCACCGTGTACGCGGTGGACGCGCCCCGGTCGATTCTGTGGGGCGGCCTCTCTCAGGGCATCACCGCCGTCCACCAGTGGACGTTCACCCCTTCGGCCAGGGCGACCCTCGTCGTCACGGAGGAGTCCTGGGACGGTGCGCCCGTACAGGCCGACGCCGCTGTCGTCACCCGGGCCCTGGACCGGTCCCTCGCGCAGTGGCTGCTGCACCTGAAGTCCGCCGCCGAGCGCGCCGCGCGCTGACGCCCGCCGCGCCGTTCCGCTCCCACCGGCCCGCTCCCCCAGCCCCGTTCCTGGAGTTCCCATGCCCAGTGCGTCCCGTGGCACCGTCCTCGCGGTGCTGGCCACCGCCCAGTTCACCGTCATGCTCGCCACCTCGATCGTGAACGTCGCCCTTCCGCAGATCCGGGACGGCGTCGGCCTCTCCGATTCCGCCACCACCTGGGTGGTCAACGCCTACGGCCTGGCGTTCGGGGCGCTGCTGCTGGTCGGCGGGCGGGCCGCCGACCTTCTGGGACGGCGCCGCGTCCTGCTGGCCGGGTTGGGGGCCTTCGGGGTCGCCTCCGCCATTGCCGCGCTGGCAACCTCGCCCGGTGTCCTGATCGCCGCGCGGGCCGTCCAGGGTGCGGGTGCGGCGGCCGTCGCCCCGGCGGCCCTCGCCCTCGCGGTGGGCCTGTATCCGCCGGGCCCGGCCCGCGGCCGAGCACTGGCGGTCTGGGGCGCGGTGTCGGGGGCGGGCGGTGCGGCGGGGGTGGTGCTCGGCGGGCTGCTGACCCAGACGTGGGGCTGGCCGTGGATCTTCCGTACGGTGGCGATCGGCAGCTTCGGGGTGCTGGCGGCGACGGCCGCATGCGTCCCCGCTGCGGGCCGGGCGGAACGGGCCAGGTTCGACTGGGCGGGGACCGCCGCGAGCGTCCTCGCCCTGACCGCCCTGGTGTGGGGCCTGACCACGGCCCGCCGCTCGGGCTGGACGGACACCTGGGTGCTGGCCGCGTTCGGCGCCGCCGCCGTGCTCACCGTGGTGTTCTGGCGGGTCGAGCGCACCAGCGCCTCCCCCCTGGTGCCGCCGCGGCTGTTCGCCGCCCGCGACGTGACGGTCGGCAACCTGCTGACGGGCCTGTTCGGCTCGGTGTGGATCGCGTTGTTCTTCTTCCTGCCGCTCTACCAGCAGCAGGTCCTCGGCGAGGACCCGCTGAACACCGGCCTGGGCCAACTCCCCCTCGCCATCGCGAACATGCTCGGCGCAGCCCTCGCCCCCGCCCTCGCCCGCCGGACCGGCGGCCGCGCCACGCTCGTTGCCGCGCTGCTGACCGAGGCGGCCGGGATGCTGTGGCTGTCCCGCATCGGCGCGGACGGCACCTTCCTCACCGACGTGCTCGGCCCCAGCGTCCTGGTCGGCCTCGGCCTGAGCGTCGCCTTCGTCCAGCTCACCAGCCTGTCCGTGGCAGGCGTCGACGGATCGGACGCGGGCCTGGCGGGTGGCCTGGCCAACACCACCCGGCAGGTCGGCGGCGCTGTCGGGCTCGCCGTCCTGGCGACCCTCGCCGGATCCGTCACCTCCCGCGCCAGCGGCCACCAGCCGCCGCTGGAGGCGCTGACCTCCGGCTACCGCACCGCCTTCGCCCTGGGCTCAGCCGTCCTGGCCGGCACCGCCCTGCTCGCTGCCCTGCTGGTGCGCCGCACACCCACCGCCGACCGGCCGCACCACACACCCGCCCCGGAACCCGCCTTTCCCGGCCGACCCTGACCACCTGACACACCTTCCCGTCCCTTTGCACCCCACATCGAAAGGAACCGCCGTGCTCACCATCGACGAGAACGCACCCGTCATCGTCCGCCTGTCCATCGAGATCGACGCCCCGCTGGAGACCGTTTGGTCCCTGCACACCGCCATCGACGACTGGCCCGTCTGGAACACCGACGTCGACCAGGCCCGCCTGGAGGGCCCGCTCGCCGAAGGCGCCTCTTTCACCTGGCGCACCCATGGGTTGGACATCACCTCCACCGTCCACGAACTCGTGCCCGGCGCCCGGATCGCCTGGGGCGGTCCCGCGAACGGCATCGAAGGCATCCACGTGTGGACCTTCGAGCAGACCGGCGACCGGGTCACCGTCCACACCGAGGAGTCCTGGAGCGGAGCCCCCGTCGACGCCGCCGCCGACCAACTCGGCCGCGCCCTGCGCACCTCGCTGGAGGACTGGCTCACCTGCCTCAAGAGCCGTGCCGAGAAGCGTTCCTGACCACCTGAAACCACTTCCGGCGGTATCGCCGCACAGAGGAACACGAGGACTCGATCATGACCGACAAGCCCTACCTGCTGGGCCACTACACCCCCGCCGTCGACGAACTGACCGCCACCGAGCTGACCGTCGAGGGCACCCTGCCGCCCGAGCTGACCGGTCGTCTGATCCGCAACAGCCACAACCCCAAGCCCGGCGTCACCCCCGCCCACTGGTTCAAGGGCAGCGGCATGGTCCACGGCATCCGGCTGCGTGAGGGCCGCGCCGAGTGGTACCGCAACCGCTGGGTGCGCACCCCCGCCCTGGACGGCGCCCCCTACCTGACCGAGCACGGCCCCGACATGACGGCGAGCACCGCAGGCACCCACGTCATCGAGCACGCCGGACGCCTGCTGGCCCTGTGCGAGGCCAACTTCCCCTTCGAACTCACCCCCCACCTCGACACCGTCGGCCCCTACGACTTCGACGGCAAACTGCGCAGCGCCATGACCGCCCACCCCAAGAGCGACCCCGTCACCGGCGAACTGCACTTCTTCGGCTCCTCGCCCTTTCCGCCCTACCTGCTCTACTACACGGCCGACGCGGACGGGCACATCACCCACAGCGCCGAGGTCCCCGGCGCCACCGCCTCCCTCAAGCACGACTTCGCGATCACCCGCCACCACGTGGTCTTCGTCGAAGGCGCCGTCACCTTCGACCCCGCCGAGCACTCCGGCATCCCCTACTCCTGGCAGGACGCGCAGCCGGCCCGCGTCGGCGTCATGCCGCGCGGCCCGCACGGCGCCGACAAGATCCGCTGGTTCCCGATCGAACCCGGCAACATGCTCCACGCCGCCAACGCCTACGAGGACGCCCACGGCCGCATTGTCCTGGAGGGCCCCACCGTCGACCGCGAGGGCTTCCAGCTCTCCTGGAACTGGTGGGTCGGCTCCCCCGGCCGCGGCACCGAGCCCAACACCCGCTCCTACAACCGCCGCTGGACCATCGACCTGACCACGGGACGGGTCGACGAACAGGTCATCGACGACCTCGCCGTCGAGTTCCCCACCCTCAACGAGGACTTCCTCGGCGCCGAGCACCGCTACCAGTACGCCGTCTCCTTCCCCGACCAGCAGGGCTTCGGCGGCTACGGCATCGTCAAGTACGACCGCACCACCGGCGAGCGCCGCATCCATCAGGCCGGCGACGCCCGACTGCCCAGCGAAGCGGTCTTCGTCCCCGCCACCGGCGCCACCCGCGAGGACGACGGCTACCTGCTCACCGTCGTCTCCGACCTCAAGCAGGACGCCTCCCAGCTCCTGGTCCTGGACGCCGCCGACCTCGACAGGGTCGCCACCGTCCACCTCCCGCGCCGCGTCACCGGCGGCATCCACGGCTCCTGGATCCCCGACACCAACCTCTGATCCCACCCGAGCAGCCGACCCCAGGGACGCCACCGCTCCCCAGGGCCTTCAACCCCTCCAAGGAAAGAGCACTGCCATGCGCGCACCCGCCGCGGCCACCACCGCTGCCCTCGCCCTCACCCTCCTCCTCACCGCACCCACCGCCGCATCCGCCCTCACCACCGGCCCGACACCCGCCGCAGCGGCCGCCCACCGCACCGACGTGCAGATCAACGAACAGGCCCCGGTCATCACCCGCGCCGACATCCTCATCCACGCCCCGCTGCACACCGTCTGGAACATCCAGACCGATGTCGAGAACTGGCCCACTTGGCAGCCCAACGTCGAGACCGTCACCAAGGACACCCCCGGCCGACTGCGCCCCGGCTCGACGTTCCGCGGGAGCACCGAAGGCCTCGACATCACCTCCACCGTCAAGCAGGTCGAGCCCGGCAAGCGCCTCGCCTGGGGCGGCCCGGCCCGGGGCATCACCGCCGTCCACGTCTGGACCTTCACCCCCACCCGCGACGGCGTCCTCGTCCACACCGAGGAATCCTGGACCGGAGAACCCGTCACCGCCGACCAGGCCGCCCTGCAAGCCGCCCTCGACAACTCCCTGCACAACTGGCTCACCAACCTCAAGCACGAAGCCGAAACCCGGTAGCCGGCTGACCTACGCCGAACCATTTGCTTGACCAGAGCAGCGCCGTGCCATCCCGCGCGGCGCACCTGGCGTTACTGACTTCCGCGCGTGGGTCTGAAGGGCGCCACCGCATCCTCCTCCAATGATCACTACACAGCGCTACCACCGATGACGGGACAGAGCCGTTCTTCTTTTTGCAGACCCCCAGAACCCGAGAACCGACAACACTGCGCAGACCTTGCGCAGGCTGTGGACTTGGGCGGGTCATCCGCTGGTGGGTGGGGCCCCGAAGGTGCGCCGGTAGGCCTGCGGCGTCGTGCCGAGGCGCCGGGCGAAGTGGTGGCGGAGGGTGTCGATGCTGCCGAAGCCCGTGCGGTGGGCGACGGCGGTGACCGGCTCGTCCGTGGTCTCCAGGTGATGCTGGGCGAGCAGGACGCGCTGCCCGGTGAGCCACTGCAACGGGGTGGTCCCGGTCTCCTGCCGGAAACGGCGGGCGAAGGTCCGCGGGGAGAGACGGGCGTGGCGGGCCATTGCCTCGACGGTCAGGTCCTGGTCGAGGTTGGCTTCGATCCAGGCCAGGACGGGGGCGAGGGAACCGGTCCCGTGCCGAGGAAGGGGGCGTTCGCGGTACTGGCGCTGGCCACCATCGCGGTGCGGGGGCGCGACCATGCGGCGGGCGATCGCATTGGCGACGGCGCTGCCGTGTTCCTTGCGGATCAGATGGAGGCAGGTGTCGACGCCGGCGGCGGTGCCAGCGCCGGTGATGACCGGGTCCTCGTCGATGTAGAGCACGTCCGACTCGACCCGGGCGCGCGGGTGGCGGCGGGCGAGTTCGTCGGTGTAGCGCCAGTGGGTGGTGCAGCGCCGCCCGTCCAGCAACCCGGCCTCGCCGAGCAGGAAGGCCCCGGTGCAGATGCTCAGGACGCGGGCGCCGCGCTCGACGGCGGCCCGTAGCTCCTCGGTCAGGTGGTCCGGCTGCCGCACGTGCAGGTCGTAGGCCGGGATGCAGATGAGGTCCGCCGAGGCCAGTCGCTCCAGGCCGTGCCGGGTCCGCACATCGAAGCCGTGCCGCATCGGCACGCTGTCGCCGGTTCCTGAGACGAGAGCGAAGTCGTAGACGGGGAGCGCATCGTCGCCGCGGTCGATGCCGAAGACCTCGCAGAACACACCCAACTCGAAGGCGTGGGCGCCTTGGAGGGCCAGGACGGCGACATCGCGAAGCACGGGCTCCCGATCTCCTCTCACGACGGTGGCAGGAACTTCAGCCTATCCGTCGTTTCTGCCACTCCCATCGGGTGCCCCGCCCTGGAAGGCTCGCAGGCGTTTCCCCCCACCACGCGAACAGCTAGGCACCGGATGACCACGCACACGCACACCACCAACGCCGCCCTCTCGTCACAGGCGGCCCAGGTCCTGCGCACACTGGCGCTCGACGAGGAGCTGAAGTGGCGCATCCCCGGCGACCCCGTTTTGGGCCCCTTGGCCCGCAAAGTCGCCCGGCGGTACGTGGCCGGCGAAACCCTCCCCGACGCCCTGGACCGCGCGCAGCAGATCCTGGCCGCCGGCCACCGCGTGAACGTCGAGTACATGGGCGAGAGCTGCCGCGACCCGCAGCGCGCTGTCGAAGAGACCGGCACGTTCCTCGCCGCCGCCCGGCTCCTGCCGCCCGAGTGCTCAATCTCCCTCGACCTGTCCCACATCGGCCTCGCCGTCGACGCAGAGCTCGCCCTGACCAACGCCTCCCGCATCGCCCAGGCCACCGCCGCCACCGGGCGGGAGATGATGATCTCAGCCGAAGGCTCCGACCGTACCGACGCGGTGCTGGCCCTGCACCGCACGCTGTGCGAGCGCTTCGACCACGTGGGCATCACCGTCCAGGCACGCCTGCACCGCACCGCGGACGATCTACCGGAACTGCTCACCCGTCCCGGCCGCATCCGCCTGGTCAAGGGCGCCTTCCTCGAACCCGAGACCATCGCCCACCGGCGGGAAGCCCCGGCTCTGACCGCTGCCTACCTGAAGTACGCGGAGCAGCTGGTCGACTCGGGCCACCTGTGCTCCTTCGCCACCCACGACTGGGATCTGATCGACCGTATCGACCACTACGTCGGCAGGAAGAACCAGGACTGCGCCCCCTGGGAGTTCGAAACCCTCCTCGGCCTCGGGCCCGACCGCCTCGACGCCATGGCCGAGCGCGGCCACCCCACCCGCGAGTACGTCGTCTTCGGCACGGAATGGTGGCTCTACGTCTGCAACCGACTCGCCGAAGACCCCCAGCGCCTGCTCCAAGCCCTCGTCGACGCCGCCGCATGAACCCGATCTGGACGAACGCCGCCGTGTGTTCGTTGAGGGGCGTTGGTCAGGCAGCCTTATCTGGCGGTGTGGGAGGAGCCGTTGTCGAGCACGACGTGGATCTCTTTGCCGGGCAGGATCGCCCGGTCAAGCTGGTCGAGGAAGGCGTTGGCCTTCGAGGCCGCGGAGAGGGCGTCGAGCAGCTCCGGGTCCAGCGGGTCCGGGTCCAGCGGGTCCGGCAAGCTCTATCCTGCCAACCCGCGAACGGGCGCTCCAGGCGCAGCAGTTCCTCGTTGCTGCGCTGGGAGTGCAGGGGGGCACCGAGCAGGTGGTGACCTGCACCGCGACCCGCCGCTACGTACCGCCACCGTCCGAGCACCCCCAGAGCACCGACATCGGCGACTACGTGTGGTTCGTCCTCGTGGGCGGAGTTCCGCGATCACTGAGGCACCGCCGTCGGTCAAGTTCCGTAGTTGGCTACCCGCAGCGGGCGAGGACATCAGCCACGCCGCCGACGCGGCCGGACCGGCTGGAGTGCCCCGAGTGCGTACAGGCCCGCTCCGCAGTGGACTTGGGCCCGCTGATGCTGCCGGTCCCGACCAAACGCGAGCTGGTGGCATGGCTGGTCTCCCGGCCCTGGCGGGTGCCACTGGGCCAGGGCCCGGCTGACGATGCGGCCGGCATCGCGGACCCCGTTGTGAATCAGGTGGGCGGGAGGGGCGAGGTGGAGGGAGTGGGGCGCTCGAGTAGGCGGGCGCGGGCGTCGTCCAGGGCCACGGCCGCGCGGCGCAGGTGGTGGCTGACCACCGGGAGGAGGGTGCCGCGCAGGCGGTCGGCGGCGTGGAGGGCGGTGGCGGCCCGGTCCAACAGGTCACCGGCACGGTGTATCGCGTAGCCACGGTCGCTGGCGCGGTACTCCCCCGCCAAGACCTCGGCCACGGCGGCGAGTTCACCGACACCGGGGTCCTCCACCGGCTCGGCACCGAAGAACTCCAGCGCGTACGCCACCTCCGCCAACCTGGCCGTACGGCGCGTCTCCCACCACGTACTCACACCGCGATCATCCACCACCACACCACCCAGTGGACACGAAACGAACCAACTCCCCCAGGGCCGGTGTCAAAAGCGGTGATGAGCCGTCGTCTCGGTCTCCGGGCTACCACCGCCCCGGCACCGGAGACAAGCAGACCGCGGCGCAGCTAGCGGCCCAGCCCGGCCACGCCACGGCACTCCTCCCCTGCCACCGGCAATGCTTCACGGCCGCGAGCCTTGTTGGGAGACAGGCGGACCGACCTTGGGAGTACAGCCAAGGACGCGCCCCGCCACTCGGCCGGCCGCGCCATGAGCCGGCCTATGCCGTGTCCCGGGGCTGGGGACGGCGGTTGGGTGGGGGGCTGGGTTCGGTGGGGCTGGTCTTTGGGCCCGGCCGGCATCGCGTGGTGGGGGTGTCGCGTCGGCGTCCGCGCCGGCACCGTGGTCGTAGAGCAGCTGCAGCGTGGTGGTGACCACCGGCGGCGCCAGGTGGTAGTTGCTGGCCGTCACCCCCGCGCCGCCGCGGCCGGCTGACCTCAAACGCCACCGGCCCGGCACCCTGCCCCGCCACGCCCCCTACCTCCACCAGCGCACCGCCGGGCGTATCGGCAGTCTCGCCCGCCTCATCCGCGGAGCCGCCCTGGCCGCGATCCTCGACGGCACCGAACGCATCACCAAAACCACCTCGACCTGGTGCGCCTGGACCACCTCGCGGAAACCCACCCCGCACCCGGCCCCCACGCCCGCAAGCAAGCCCGGTGAAGGCAGGGCACCGGCCACCACACTCACAAAACCCGCGAAGCCCCCAGCCCACAACCAACCCACATCCGAACTACACCCCCTCAAACCTCAGGGTTGGAGAGGCCCTCACGGCCGACGCGGCGCCTGATCGGGGCTAGGGGGCGCGCTCGACCAGGATCTCCAGAGTGGTGAACAGGATCGGGATCGCCTGTATTGGTAGATATCGCCTGATGTCGATTCAAAAAGTTGGCATTTCACTGTTTTGACATCGGTTTCGGGTAAGCCTTTGGTTATCCGATCCTCGGGCCGGTCAGGTTCATGCCTATAAGTTGGGTCTGACTTTACGATCTGTTTGGCTGCATACTTCTCTCATTGCCGCACACCTCGGCGTGCCGGTGTGCCTGATTACTTCAGCAAGAGGGAAGTCCCATGCTCTCCAAGCGTCTTGTCCAGTCCGCCGTCGTCTGCGTGGTCCTGGCCACCGGGGCCACTGCCTGCGGCAGTAGCACGGGCAAGTCCGCCGCTCCAGCGGCCCCCGCCTCCACTGCGCCGTCCGTCTCCACCGCGCCGTCCGTCTCCACCGCGCCGTCCGCCGGTGCCGAGCCCACGGGCGCGATCGACGCGCTCAGCGGGGAGCAGATCCTGGAGAAGGCGAGGGGCGCGATGGCCGGGCTCACCTCGGTGAAGCTCGACGGCAAGGTAGTGATCGACGGCATGACGGTGGCGCCCCAGCACCTCGCGGTGGACAGGAAGGAGAACTGTGCCGGCTCTGTGACCATAGCCATGCAGGGGGAGGTCGAGATCCTGCGCAGCGCGACTGGGCTCTGGATCAAGCCGGACAGCGCCTACTGGAAGACCATCGCTGCCAAGGCGGGCAACCCGAAGGCCGGTCCGGTGATGGCTCAGCTTTTCAAGGGCCGCTATCTGGCGGCGCAGGATGATGAGGCCCTCAAGGGGATGGTCAATCGCGTGTGTGGCTTGATGGATATGTTCACCCAGGGTGACAGCAAGCCGACCAAGGTCACCAAGGGCGGGGTCCTCCACGAGGCCAAGATCGAGACCTTCGGTATCAGGGTCGCGGACGAGACCGGGACCGGGTACACCGACCTCAACGTTGCCACCGAGGGTCAGCCGTACGTGATCTGGGTCGATCGCTACTCCGCAAGCGACCCCGGCCGCATGGACTTCACCGACTTCAACAAGCCGGTCACCGTGACGGCGCCCCCGGCGGACAGCGTCATCGACTACTCGGCGTTCCAGGACAAGCTCAAGAACAGCTGATCGCCCAGGTTCGGGCGCGAGGGCCAGAAGATACCAGGTGGGCGACCAGACGGGAGGCTGCGGAGGCTGATCGCGGGCCTCCTCGCCTATCACCCCCGAGGGCCGGGTCGGAGCGTGATGCTTCGGCCCGGCCTTCGGTGTTGGTCAGGCTGCCGGTTGACGCCTGGTACGGGTGAGGATCTCGTCGGCGATCTCGGTGGCCGGACGGTGTTCGGTGTCGACGTGGTCGTCAAAGGCCGGCTGGCTCAGGGCTTCGAGGCAGCGTTCGACCTGATTGCCCTCCCAGCTGAGCGGTCCCCACTTGTCGGGGCGTTCGCCGTGCTCTCACAGACGGTTGCGGATGGCCAAGTGGGTCTGTGACGGCTGTTCCTGAACGACCTGGGATCGTTCAGGAGTCGGTCCGTCCACAGGGTGTGGCACCTCTGTCGGGGCGACAGAGGTGCCACACTCGCGTGATGCCTACTCGTCTTCCTCGTCGTCCTCGGACTCGGCGGTCCACCACAGGTCGATCCGACAGGTTTCCAGGGTCTCGTGGTGGGTCGCGAAGACGGCGTCCACGTTGATGAGTTGACCTTCCGCGTGGCCAGTTGGGCACCACGCAGAACGGCCAGACCTGCTCCGGCTACCGTGCCCAGCCGGAGCTGGGCGAGGTCGGCTTCGAGACGAACGGCACGATGCTGCTGTCCTTCCGCGACCGCCTCGCCGACCGGGCGACGGGCCAGGCGGCGGCGGGCGCCGCGGTCGGTGGGGTGCTGTCGGGCGGTGACCTGAACAAGGCCTGCCTCGCGAACGGCACCTTCGTGATGGACACCAACAACGGCTACGGGCTCTCCCCCCGGGGCACCCGCTTCTTCGACACCAGTCGGTTCGGCTTCCACCACAACGCGGACTACGCCGGAATGGCGCTATCCAAGGTCGAGACCACCATCGGGACCTCCGGGTACGACCCCAACAACACGGCCTTCGGCTACGGGACGTCGTTCCTCCAGCGGGCGGACGGCAGGCCGGACCCGAAGCCCGGACTGCGGCTCAACCCGGCGGACGTGCCCGCGCCGTTCGGCAAGGGCGCCTCGATGGGCGATCTGGAGGTGCTCCCGGCGGTTCGCTGCCGGGCGCCGGCGCGGTCACCCTGCTGCCGATCGCTCGCCGATGAGGATCGCAGCGACCTCCTCGCCATGACCCCCGCCGGCCGGGTCGGCCTGCCCGGCGAGGTCGCCGAGGCCGTGGCCTTCCTCGTGTCCGACGCGGCCTCCTACGTCAACGGCGCCCTGCTCACCGTGGACGGCGGAGCGTCCGTCCGCTGACCGTGTCCACGGCTGACGGGTGCTCAGGAGACGCGCACCGCAGTCACCAGGGCAGCCGGTCGCAGGCTCCCGATTCCTTCACCCCGCCGCCGCTGAAAGGACCTCAACGGCCGCTCTGATCACGTACGTGCAACGGCCGCATCATTTCATTGTCCTCATGGTCGATGATGTGACAGTGCCAGACGTACTGTCCCGCAATGCCGAAGCGAACCTTGAGGCGGGTGATATTGCCCGGCAATGCGATCACGGTGTCCTTGTATCCGCCTTCCCCCGGCTGCGGGGGTGCCAGTGCGCCGCCCGTGATGGCTTGGCGGTCGAGGACCTGGAATCCGATCTGATGGATGTGGACGGGGTGCGCGTCGGGGGTGAAGTTGTACAGTTCCCAGATTTCGGTGTCGTCCTTCACCGGCGTCTCGGTGACCGGGTCCGACCACAGGAGCGGGGTGGCCGAGCCACTTGGCGCAACTGTGCCGAGCATGGCCATCGTGGGCGCGCCGGTGAAGTACGCGGAGTCCTCTTCGTTGAGTGACAGCTTCCGGACCGTCCGGCTCTCGGGAAGCGCCGGGATCGGAGGGAGCACGATCCGTGACGGCGGGACACTGGTGTCGGTGGAGGCGAGGGGGACGACAGTGAATTTCATGACCTGCCCCGTGGTCGTGATGTCCGCCGGCGTGAAGTCGGTGACCGGCGCGCCGCCGCCGTACGCCTCGTCCGGGCCTTCGTTGATCAGGTAGAGCCCGGTGCCGACCGGGGTGCCGGTGAAGTCGACCACCACGTCGGCGCGTTCTGCGGGGGCCAGCAGGAGTCGGTCCGACTGGACCGGGGCCGGCAGGAATCCCTGGTCGTTTCCGATCTGCCAGAAGGGCAATGCGGGGCTGACGGGGCGGGGGGCTGTGGCGTCAGCCGCGATCTTCAGGATGAGAGTACGGGCGTTGCTCGCGTTGAGGATGCGCAGACGGTACCGCCGCGGTTCCACGTCGAGTACCGGCCAGGTGTTCCCGTTGACGACCATCGTGGTGCCGAAGAACTCCGGGTTCCAGATCGGCGGAATATCGGTGTCGGGGATCCAGGGACCATCCGGCGGGGTGTCCCCGAAGTATCCGCGACTGCTGGGGAAGAAAATCGACCCGTCCGCATTGAAGGACTTGTCCTGGACCACCAGGGGGATTTCGTAGGGGTGAGGACCGTGCGCACCGCCTTGCCCCGGGGCCGGCCCGGGAAGTACTCCCGAGGGGAGATCGGCAGGTCCTCCTCGCAGCAGGTAGAAACCGGCAAGGCCCGCGTAGACATTCACCCGGGTCATGCCCAGAGTGTGGTCGTGGTACCAGAGGGTTGCGGGGCGCTGGTCATTGTCGTACGCGCATGTTGCCGACCCGGGGCGCCAGCGGACGCCGCAACGGTCGCGGAACTGCTCGGCGAACCGGTCGTAATAGGTGCCTACGCGGGCATGGTCGCGAGGGATGTCACGAGATGCCGGCAGGTACCAGGCTTCGGGATATCCGTCACTCTCTTCCCGGCTGTACCCACCGTGCAGATGGGTCACGATGGGCACCGGTCCCGTGTACGGCCCGGGAGTGGTCGAGAAGGTGGGCCGCGAATCACGTCCGGCCCTTCCGCCAGGAGGGTTCGCCCAGTGCAACGTGGGGTCCACAGCGCACAGATGGGGCAGATGGAGGCCGCGCGAGGTGACGAGGTCGTTGACCCACGTCACGGAGATCGGCCGATCCACACGGGCTTCGATGGTCGGGCCCGGCGTGTGGAATGACCACTGGTGGCCCACGGCTCCGTAACCCCAGACCGTGGTGGCCGGCATCCCGCTCGGCAGCATTTGCTGTCGGAACTGACGGATCGCGATGCGGTAGGAGTCCCGGCCCTCGCTGGGCATTTCACCGAGAAGAAACAGCGGCGTCCGGTACTTGGGTACGGACGACGGATCGAGCGCGCCTCCCGACGGCCGCGAAGGATGCGGATGGCGCCGACCGACTCGAAGAGCACCCGGGCCGGACGGAGAATTGACCGCGTAGGCATGCCCGTTCGCAAGTGCGCCGGCAAAACCCACGGAACCGACTGCCGCGACCGCGGTCCCGAGCAGCTTGCGTCGACTCGGCAGAGAATTCTCGGCGACATCAGCAGCCTGCGAATTCTCCAGAGGACCGGTATCCTTGATCACGCCCGAATGGTATGCGCGCGATATGGAGCACGGCGCCATTTCTGCCGGTCGACATGCCACACCCCCTAAAGTCCGATCATTGGACTATTGCCGGACTATTGCCGCAGTGGCAGATCTTCCTTCCGGTG
The DNA here is from genome assembly GCF_055580145.1 of Kitasatospora sp. NPDC032121. Lineage (NCBI taxonomy): Bacteria > Bacillati > Actinomycetota > Actinomycetes > Kitasatosporales > Streptomycetaceae > Kitasatospora > Kitasatospora sp. NPDC032121. The sequence continues at coordinate 71,457 of NZ_JBVILX010000027.1, forward strand.
AAGGAAGCTGATCTCCCCGCGCCTCGCGGAGCGATCGGCAGTGAGGGAAGCCGGTCTCGGGGATCCACTCGGAGGGTCCGTACGGCCGCGAGAGGGCCCGTGCCACGCGGATCGCGCGGGCACGGGCCCTCTCGGATCATCCCAGTGGTCCCTGTCCGGCCCCCGGGGTGACGGGGAGGGTGGTCAAGGTCGCGGGTGTGTTGCCGACGGCCGATGGGTCGGCTTAGTACCAGTGGTGGGACTGCCAGAAGTTCCAGGCGGCGTTCGGGCTGCCGTAGCGGGTGTTCATGTAGTCCAGCGCCCACTTGATCTGGGTGGACGGGTTGGTCTTCCAGTCGGCGCCGGCGGAGGCCATCTTGGAGGCCGGCAGTGCCTGGCCCAGTCCGTACGAGCCCGAGCTCGGGTTGGTCGCGGTCACGTTCCAGCCGGACTCGTGGGAAATGATCTGGCTGAACGACGCCAGCTGGTCCGCCGGCACGATCTGGGCGGCGAGGGCCTGCGGGGAGGCGTCGGCGGCCGAGGCGACCGCGGGGACCACGGCGGCACCCAGGGCGGTCACACCGGCGGCGCCGGCAAGAATCGCGGCAGAGGTACGCATACGGAGCTTGAAAGCGGGCATGTAGAACCAGACCTCAATCGGGTTGGGCCGAGTCACTCCCCGTTTTGGACCGTGGCCGGACAGGGGCCGTAACGGTCGCGGGGCGTGGCTTGGCGGTAGGCCGTTCACCGGCGGGACAGGTGCCGGTGTGGCTTGATGCAGCAATTGTTGCCAGGCGGGGCCGGTCGCCGACAAGACCCCCTCGCTACGACCTGCCGTCGTAGCCATGGGCGGACGGCGCTGGTCCGCAGGGCGGGTTGCGCGGTCGGCCAACGCGCTGAGCTGCGCAGATGTCGCGGTCGGGCTCGTGGGCGGCGGCAGTGCACGGCCGCTATCGTCCGTCGTGGACCTTTTCCGGTGTGAGTGGGCTCACGGTTTATGTCATGGTTTGTCCTGTTTATCGGTCACTGACCGAACTGCCGCCGACGCTCTGAGTGCGGACGATCCCCCTCCGACCGAGACCGGCGTCACACGCGCGACCACTCCCCCGGCACAGCCGGCTCGATGCGCTCGCGCCCGGGCCGGGAAGCCGGCGCCGACGAAGAGCCGGACACCCTCGCGTTCGGGCAGAAGGCGCTCGTGGCACCTGCCGAAGAGGCCGCTGTCCCCGACGGCGACACGCCGGACCCGCTCGTCCTGGCCCGCGGCTCGTGACGGGTCCCGCTCCCCCCGCGCCCCGCTTCCGTCTGGTCAGGCTCCTTCGGCTCCCTGCCCGGGTCCACGGCCTTCTCGGCTCGGCCCCACCCGGTGCGCGGCCCGGCCCGGGAATCGCGCATCCGGGCCATGGCCGCCCGCCGCGCCGCGCGTCGAGCCCGTCTGGCGGCCCTCCCGGCGGGCGGGAAGAATGGTGATCGCAAGGCTTGCCGCCGCGAGACGCGGAGTGGGTAACTGGTGTGAAGAGCTCCCCTCGCCCCGCCGAGTCCGCCACGCCGCTCGCACCCGGGCCCGGCCCCGGTGAGAAGGGGCTCAGATCGGGCGCCCTGGGGCTGTTCTCGTCGGTGGCGATCGGGATCTCCTCGACCGCGCCCGCATACAGCCTGGCGGCGACGCTCGGAGTGATCGTGGCCGGGGTGGGACTGCAGGCCCCCATCATCACCATGCTGGCGTTCGTGCCGATGCTGCTGATCGCGTACGCCTACCGGGAACTGAACGCCGTCGACGCCGACTGCGGGACGACCTTCACCTGGGCCACCCGCGCATTCGGCCCACGAGCCGGCTGGATGGGCGGCTGGGGCCTGATCGTCGCCGACGTGATCGCGATGGCGAACCTGGCCGAGATCGCCGGCATCTACGGCTTCCGGCTGGTCGGGCTGGAGTCGCTGGCGACCAGCCGGACATGGACCACCGTGGCCGGGGTGGTCTGGATCGCCCTGATGACGGCGGTCTGCTACGTCGGCATCGAGGTGTCGGCGGCCGTGCAGCGCTGGCTGCTCTGCCTGGAGGTCGCGGTCCTGCTGCTTCTCGCCGTCACCGCCCTGGTCAAGGTCTACACCGACGGCCCACCGACCGCGGCGCACGTCTCCGCCTCCTGGTTCAATCCGCTGAACGTCCCCTCCCCCCAGGCGCTGACCACCGGGGTGCTCGCCGCGGTGTTCATCTACTGGGGGTGGGACACCGCGCTCACCGTCAACGAGGAGACCGCGGACAGCCGGCACACCCCCGGGCGGGCCGCCGTGCTGTCCACCGTGCTGCTGCTGGGCATCTACGGTCTGGTCGCCACCTCGGCGCAGGCCTTCGCCGGAGTCGGCACCACGGGCATCGGGCTGGCCAACCCGGACAACTCCGGAGACGTGCTCTCCGGCCTCGGCGGGGCGGTGTTCGGCACCGCCGGGCTCGGCCACGCACTCACCAAACTGCTGATCCTGATGGTGCTGACCTCGGCGGTCGCCTCCACCCAGACCACCATCCTGCCGACCGCCCGCACCGTCTTCTCGATGGCCGCGCACAAGACCGTACCGTCCGGCTTCGCCCGGCTGCACCGCCGGTTCCTGACCCCGACCTGGTCGACCGTCGGCATGGGGCTGGTGTCGATCGCCTTCCTGGTGCTGCTCACCTCGGTCAGCCGCAACGTGCTGGCCGACTCCATCGGCTCGGTGGGCCTGGCGATCGCCTTCTACTACGGTCTGACCGGCTTCGCCTGCGTCTGGTACTACCGCCGGGTACTCACCCGCAGCCGCCGGGACCTGTTGTTCAAGGGCGTGCTGCCCGGGATCGGCGGGCTGATCATGCTGTTCCTGTTCTGCTACGCCGCCTTCCACGTCTACGCCGCCCCCGGCTACGGCGCGACCTCCCTCCGGCTGCCGCTGCTCGGCCAGGTCGGCGGGGTGACCGTACTGGGGCTGGGCGCGCTGCTGATCGGCGCGGCGCTGATGCCGGTGGTCACCCGGGAGCACACCGCGGCGCTGCGGCTGCAACGCAGCCTGCTGCCGCATCGGCTGCCGGCGCTGAGCGCGGTCGAGTCGGCCAGCCGCTACCTGCCGGCCGACACCCGCTCCGGGGTGGGCGGGGACTGGTACGACGTCATCCCGCTGTCCGGCAGCCGGGTCGGCCTGGTGGTCGGCGAGGTACTCGGCCACGGTCTGCGGGCCGCCGCCGCGATGGGCCGGCTGCGCGTCGGCGTCCGGGTGCTGGCCCGGATGGACCTGGATCCGGACGAACTGCTCGCCCGCCTGGACGACGTGGTGCGCGAGGAGAACGGCCAGGGCAGCCCGCGCGGCGGCGGCGTGACCTGCCTGTACGCGGTGTACGACCCGGTCGACGGCCGGTGCAGCCTGGCCCGGGCAGGCCACGCGCCGCCCGTCGTGGCCGACCCGGCAGGCGGCGTCCGCTACGCGGAGCTGCCGGCCGGGCGGCCGCTGGGGCTGGGCGGCCCGCCGTTCCAGCACGCCGAGCTGAACCTGCCGGCCGGCAGCCTGATCGCCCTGTACACGGACGGCCTGGTGGAGAGCGTCGACGGCCGGCGCGGGCTCGCCGAGACGCTGGCCGGGCTGCACCGGCCGCTGGAGAGCCTGTGCGACGAGGCGCTGGCGACCCTGCTCCCCGGGCCGGTGGACGACGACGCCGTCCTGCTGCTGGTCCGCACCCGCCGGCTCGACGCCGGGCAAATCGCCGACTGGGAGCTGGTGCCCGACCCGGCGGCGGTCGCCCGGGCGCGTCGCCTGGCCACCGACCGGCTGGACGAATGGGGCCTGGCGGAGCTCGCGTTCACCACCGAGCTGATCGTCAGCGAGCTGGTCACCAACGCGATCCGGTACGCCCCCGGGCCGGTCCGGGTCCGGCTGATCCGGGACCGCAGCCTGATCTGCGAGGTCTCCGACACCGGGCACACCTCGCCGCACCTGCGTCAGGCCGCCCGGGATGACGAGGGCGGGCGCGGCCTGTACATCATCGCCCGGATCACCGAGCGCTGGGGCACCCGCTACACCGAGGACGGCAAGACCATCTGGACCGAGCAGGCCCTGCCCGACGAGGGCTGACGACCGCGACCGGCCATCGGCGCTCCCCGGATCACGCCGAGCGCGTCCGGCTCCGGGGCGCGGGCCGCATCGGGCGGGCCGGAGGTGTCGACGCGGCGCGGCCGGTCGATCCGGGAGAGGAGAGACGTTTACCGGGAGAGGAGAGACGTTTAACTGGAGTGGGGGAAACGACGCGGCTGTGGGGACGAGCGGGACAGAAAGGCAGTCCGGTGGCTGATGTCTCGAACACGAGGGCGTGGCGTTCGCCGCGGTTCCTGCCCAGGTGGTCGCGCCGGGTCACGATCGGTGGTTATGTGCTGATCGCGATCACGGTGACGCTGGATTTCGTCAGCGGGCCCGATGTCACGTTCGCCCCGATACTCGCCGCCCTCCCCGTCCTGGCCGGTGTGGGCACCCGCCGGGCCACCGTCCCGCTGACGGCCGGGGTGGTCGCCGGCGCGCTCGTCGTCGCCATGGCGGCCTACGACGCCGCCGTGCCCGCGGTCGTGATGGCGACCGCGGCGGCCGCAGTGGTCCTGGTCACCTTCTTCAGCTGCGCCAACGTCGTGGTGGTGATGACCCAGGAGCAGGAACTGGCCAGGGTCCACACGGTCGCCGAGGCCGCGCAGCGTGCCCTGCTGCGCCTGGCGCCCCGGCGGATGGGGCCGCTGGCGGTCGCGGTGCGCTATGTGGCGGCGGAGGCCGAGGCACGGATCGGCGGGGATCTGTACGAGGTGATGCCGACCCCGTACGGGGTGCGGTTGTTGCTCGGCGACGTGTGCGGCAAGGGCTTGGCCGCGGTGGAGACTGCGGCCGACGTGCTGGGGGTGTTCCGTGAGGCCGCGCGGGCCGAGCCGGATCTGGCGGAGGTGGCCAGGCGGCTGGACTCGGCGCTCGTTCGTCGTCCGGCGAGCGAGGAGTTCGTCACGGCGGTTCTGGTCAGCATCCCCGACACGCCGGGACCGGCGGTCGTGGTCAACTGCGGACACCCACCGCCGCTGCTCTGCCATGACGGTCAGGTCAGCACGGTGGAGCCGTCCGTCGACGCACCGCCGCTGGCGCTGCTCGGCCTGGTCGGCGGGGACTACCACGCCGAGTCGCTCGCCTTCGACCGCGGCGACCTGCTGCTGCTCTACACGGACGGCGTGTCCGAGGCCCGGGACGCGGCGAACCGGTTCTACCCGCTCGCCGAGCGCCTGGCCGCCCTGCCGCACGGGGAGCCGGACGCCCTGCTGGACGAACTGCTCCTGGACGTGCGGACGTACGTCGGCTCCGGGCTGACGGACGACGCGGCCCTGCTCGCCGTCCGCCGGGAGCGGTGACCGGTTCATCGACTCCATCGGAGCGAGCCCGCACACCCCCTCTCCCGGGTGCTGCCGCCACGAGGAGCACGGGCCGAGCGACTACCGGGACGGCGGCGGTTGGTGCCGGTACTCCTCCAGCGCCGGCGAAGTCCTCATCGGGAGGAAGTTCGTGACCGTGTACTCGGCCAGCCCTGCCACCGAGTACGGGTCGCTCCTGGTGATGTCCTCGATCTGCGTCCGGTCGACACCGACCGCCACGATGACCGCACCATCGCGGGGGTCCTTGGGGCCCGATGCGATGAAGACGCCGGATTCGTAGTTCGAGTCGAGCCAGGCGACGTGCTCGGGGTGGGCCGCTTCGATGCGCTCGAGCGGCGCGATGTAGGTCAGCTCAAGAATGAACATGATCAACATCATAGCGCTGGGTAACCATCCGGTCGCACAGAGGAAGCCTCGGAGACGCGTCGACCAACGCGCGGCCGCTCCCCCGTCGCTTCGAGGTGCATGGGCAGCTCCGCCGAGAGACGCTGGGCGGGCCCGTCTGATGGACCACCGACGACACAGGAGGCGTTCATGAGACGCAAGTACTGTGCAGCGGTCGCCCTCACGGCCGCCGCTCTGTTCACGGGAACGGGGGCGACGTACGGGACCGCAAGCGGCACTCAGCCTCCCGCTACGCGCAGTGTCGTGGTGAGTGCCACCCAACTCCCCACCGAACAACAGATCGCCGCCCTGTTCGACAAGTGGAACGCGGCTCTGGCCACCGGCGACCCGAACCGTGTCGCGGACCTCTACGCTCCCGATGCCGTGTTGCTGCCGACCGTCTCCGACATCCGCACCAGTCGCGCCGGGATCGTCGACTACTTCACGAAGTTCCTGGCGAGCAAGCCCGTCGGAAAGATCCAGGAGCGGTTCATCACCGTCCTGGACCCCACGAGCGCCGTCGATACGGGTCTCTACCAGTTCACGCTCACCGACAAGAACGGCCACAAGTCGACGGTCGACGCCCGGTACACCTTCGTCTACGAGCTGCGTGGAGGCAGGTGGCTGATCCTCAACCACCACTCCTCGGCCCTGCCCTCTCCGGGCTGATCCGGCTGCCCGTCGAGCTTCCGGTCGGCCGCGAGGTTGGCCGGCCGCCCTTGCGGACGGTGTCGTCACCGATGCGCAGCGCCGCCACGCTGTCCGGACGTTCGGGGAACGGCACGAGGGCCTGTGGCCGCGCTTTCGCGCGGGCACAGGCCCTCGTGGGTCACTCCGGTGGTCCCTGTCCGGCCCCC
>NZ_JBVILX010000028.1:0-73065 GCF_055580145.1 Kitasatospora sp. NPDC032121
ACGGACGCTTCCTTCGGACCGCCTTCCAGCGGACCCTCCGGGCTTCGTTCTTTCGTGTTTCCAGCTTATCAGATGTTTTCCGCTCCGTTTTCCGGAGTTTCATTCATTCGATTCGCTTTCGCCTTTCGGCGCTCCCGAACTCTACCAGAGTCACTCGGTCCGTTTTCCCCGGTCGTTCTCGAATTCAGATTCGAGCCCGTTTCCGAGGGGCCGTCCCGTGGGGCAACCCGGAGAACATTACGCACCGGGTCGCCCCACGTCAAACCGGCCTCAGCCGGTGTTGAGCGAGCGTCAGACCTCGACCACGACCGGCAGGATCATCGGCCGGCGGCGGTAGTTGTCCGCGACCCACTTGCCGATGGTCCGGCGGACCAGCTGCTGCACCTGACGGGGCTCCAGCACGCCGTCGCTCGCCGAGCGGTCCAGCGCCTCCTGGAGCTTGGCGACCACCGGGACGAACGCGTTGTCGTCGATGCCGGAGCCGCGGGCCTGGATGGTCGGACCACCGACGATCTTGCCGTTGGTCGAGTCGACCGCGACGAAGACCGAGATGAAGCCCTCCTCGCCGAGGATCTTGCGGTCCTTGAGCGAGGCCTCGCTGATGTCGCCGACCGAGGAGCCGTCCACGTAGACGTACCCGGCCTGCACCTTGCCGGCGATCCGGGCGACGCCGCCCTCCAGGTCGACGCAGACGCCGTCCTCGGCGATGACCACCCGGTTCCGCGGCACCCCGGTGGCGATGCCGAGTTCGGCGGCCGCGCGCAGGTGGCGCCACTCGCCGTGGACCGGCATCAGGTTGCGCGGCTTGCAGATGTTGAAGAAGTACAGCAGCTCGCCTGCCGAGGCGTGGCCGGAGACGTGCACCTTGGCGTTGCCCTTGTGCACGACCTTGGCCCCCCAGCGGGTCAGGCCGTTGATCACCCGGTAGACGGCGTTCTCGTTGCCCGGGATGAGCGAGGAGGCCAGGACGACGGTGTCGCCCTCGACGATGCGGATCTGGTGGTCGCGGTTGGCCATCCGGGACAGCGCGGCCATCGGCTCGCCCTGCGAGCCGGTGCAGATCAGCACGACCTCCTTGTCCGGCAGGTCGTCCAGCTGCTTGACGTCCACGACCATGTTGCCGGGGACCTTCAGGTAGCCGAGGTCACGGGCGATGCCCATGTTGCGGACCATCGAGCGGCCGACGAAGGCGACCTTGCGCTTGTACTCGTGGGCGGCGTCCAGGACCTGCTGGATGCGGTGCACGTGGCTCGCGAAGGAGGCCACGATGATGCGCTTCTCGGCGTTCGCGAAGACGTTCCGCAGCGCCGCCGAGATGTCCCGCTCGTGCGGGATGAAGCCGGGGACCTCGGCGTTGGTGGAGTCCACCAGCAGGAGGTCCATGCCCTCCTCCGCCAGCTTGGCGAAGGTCGGCAGGTCGGTCAGGCGGCCGTCCAGCGGCAGCTGGTCCATCTTGAAGTCGCCGGTGGCCACGACCATGCCGGCGGGGGTCCGGACCGCCACCGCCAGGGCGTCCGGGATGGAGTGGTTGACCGCGATGAACTCGCAGTCGAAGGGGCCGATGCGCTCGCGCTGCCCCTCCTTGACCTCCAGCACGTACGGCCGGATGCGGTGCTCGGCGAGCTTGGCCTCGATCAGCGCGAGGGTCAGCTTGGAGCCGATCAGCGGGATGTCCGGGTTCTCCCGCAGGAGGAAGGGGACGGCGCCGATGTGGTCCTCGTGCCCGTGGGTGAGGACGATGCCGTCGATCTTGTCGAGGCGGTCCCGGATGTAGCTGAAGTCCGGCAGGATCAGGTCCACGCCGGGCTGCTCGTCCTCGGGGAAGAGGACGCCGCAGTCGATGATCAGGATGCGGTCGCCGTACTCCAGGACCGTCATGTTGCGGCCGATCTCGCCGAGGCCGCCGAGCGGAGTGATGCGGAGGGCGCCCTCCTTCAGGGCCGGGGGCGCGCCGAGCTCGGGGTGCGGGTGGCTCAAAAGACTCTCCTCACGACGCACGCCATATGCCCGGGGTCCTCCCCCTGGAGACATATGGCGTGCGTTCTCAGTGTCGTTTTCCTACTGGGTCTGTGCTCTCGCGCCTTCGGTCCGGTCCAGCGGCGGACCCGGGGAGGTCCGGCGAGCCGGGGCGCGCACGTCCGTGTCTGTTAGAGGTGTACCCCGCCGGCGGCGAGATCCTGCTTCAATCGCTCGATCTCCTCGGGCGTCGCGCCGACCAGCGGCAGCCGCAGCGGGCCCGCCGGCCGGCCCTGGAGTTCCAGCGCGGCCTTGGCGAGGATGACGCCCTGGGTGCGGAACATACCGCTGAACACCGGCAGCAGGCGCTGGTGGATGCTGGTGGCCTTGACCACATCGCCCGCCAGGAAGGCCTCGACCATCGCCCGCAGGTCCCCGGCCACCACGTGCCCGACCACACTGACCACGCCGACGGCTCCGACGGACAGCAGCGGCAGGTTGAGGATGTCGTCGCCGGAGTACCAGGCGAGGTCGGCACGGGCGATCGCCCAGGCCGCGGCGCCGAGGTCGCCCTTGGCGTCCTTGTTGGCGACGATCCGCGGGTGCGCGCCGAGGCGGACCAGCGTCTCGTGGCTCAGCGCGACCCCGCTGCGGCCCGGGATGTCGTACAGCATGACGGGCAGCCCGGTCGCGTCGGCGACGGCGACGTTGTGCCGGTACAGGCCCTCCTGCGGGGGCTTGTTGTAGTACGGCGTGACGACCAGCAGGCCGTGGGCCCCGGCCGCCTCCGCCTGCCGGGCCAGCTCGATGCTGTGGTGGGTGTCGTTGGTGCCGACGCCGGCCACCACGTGGGCGCGGTCCCCGACCGCCTCGACCACGGCGCGGACCAGCTGGGCCTTCTCGGCGTCGCTGGTGGTCGGGGACTCACCGGTGGTGCCGTTGACGACGAGGCCGTCGTTGCCGGAGTCCACGAGGTGCGTGGCGAGGCGCTGGGCGCCGTCGAGGTCGAGCGCGCCGTCGGCGGTGAACGGGGTGACCATCGCGGTCAGCACCCGGCCGAACGGCGTCTGGGGGGTGGAGGTCGGAGCCATGCGTCCAAAGCTACTCGTAGGCGGTGGGGCGGTACCCATGCCGGTCCGGTGTTCGGACAGGTGCGGCGCATTCGTGGCGCGGACGTGGGATTCCGGCGCTGCCCGCTCGGGGGTTCGGACAGCACCGGAATCCGTGTTCACGAATGTAGGGAGCGGCTAGAAAAGCCGCAATCCAGACATGCCAGACACTCTGCCCGTATGCCTGTCGTCCCAGGTCAGGGGGCGACTCGGCCGTGCTTCTCGAAGGCCGCATGGGTGAGCGGCATGAGCCGGGCCCACTGCTCCTCCATCTGCTCCGCGACCATCTCGATCTCGCGCTGCGGGAAGGACGGCACCGCCGAGTTCTCCCGCCGGGTGCGCAGCGACAGGAAGTGCATCAGCGAACGCGAGTTGCAGGTCGCGTACATCGAGGAGAACAGGCCCACCGGCAGCACCGCGCGGGCCACCTCGCGGGCCACGCCGGCGGCCAGCATCTCCTGGTAGCGGGCGTAGGACTCGAGGTACGCGGCCTCCATCGCCTCGGTGGTGGTCCGGTGCTGCTCGGGCGTGCCCTCGTGGAACTCGTACTTGCCGGGGCGGCCCTGCTGGACCAGCTTGCGCTCCTCGCCCGGGACGTAGAAGACCGGCTGGAGCTCGCGGTAGCGGCCGGACTCCTCGTTGTACGACCAGCCGCTGCGGTGCCGGTGGAACTCCCGGAACACGAAGATCGGCGCGCTGATGAAGAAGGTCATCGAGTTGTGCTCGAACGGCGTGCCGTGCCGGTCGCGCATCAGGAAGTTGATCAGGCCCTTGGACTTCTCCGGGTCCTGCTCGAGGGCTTCCAGGGACTGCTCGCCCGCGGTCGAGACCCGGGCCGCCCAGATGACGTCCGAGTCGGCGGCGGCGCTGCGGACCAGCTCCACCGTCACGTCGCTGCGGAAGCTGGGGGCCGTCGGTTCGTCGCTCACGCGTTACTCCTTGCGGGTTCGGTGCTGTGCAGCTTGATGGCGTGCTGCATGGTCTTGCGGGCGCGCGGGGTGTCGCCGGCGTCGGCGTAGGCCACGGCGAGGCGGAACCAGACCCGCCAGTCGCCCGGCGCGTCCTGTGCCTCGGCCTGGCGGCGGGCGAACACCGCGTCGGCCGAGGCCCGGTCGATTCGCCCGCCCTTGCTGCGCTCCAGCTCGTCCACCGGAAGGCCGCCCTCGGCCTCCAGCTCGCGGGCCAGCCGCTCGCTGTCCCGGCCGAAGCGCACGGTCTGGCGCAGGAACCAGACGCCGATCACCGGGATCACGAAGGCGCAGATCCCGATGCCGATGCCGAGCGGCTTGCCGGTCGCGATCAGCTGGACGCCCTCGCCCACGCAGACCAGGGCGACCAGCAGCAGCACGCCGGACAGGACGAAGAAACCGGTACGAGAGGTCATGACGCCCTCCTGGAGGTCGACACTGTCACAGGTCCAGGAAGTGTTCGAGGCCGAAGGTCAGCCCCGGCGTCCCGACGACCCTGCGCACGCCCAGCAGGATGCCCGGCATGAAGCTGCTGTGGTGCAGCGAGTCGTGCCGGATGGTGAGCGTCTCGCCGGTGTCGCCGAACATCACCTGCTGGTGGGCGAGCAGGCCGCGCAGCCGCACCGCGTGCACCGGCACCCCGTCCACGTCGGCGCCGCGCGCGCCGGGCAGGCTGTGGGTGGTCGGGTCCTGCTGCGGCGGGCGGCCGGCCTCGGCCCTGGCGGCGGCGATCAGCTGGGCGGTGCGGGTGGCGGTGCCGCTGGGGGCGTCGGCCTTGCGGTCGTGGTGCAGCTCGACCACCTCGACCGACTCGAAGTACCGGGCGGCGACCTGCGAGAACTTCATGCCGAGGATGGCGCCGATGGAGAAGTTCGGGGCGATCAGCAGGCCGAGCTCCGGGGCCCGGTCCAACCAGCCGCGGACGGTGGCGAGCCGCTCGTCCGTCCAGCCGGTGGTGCCGGTGACCACGTGGATGCCGTGGTGCAGGCAGTGGTCCAGGTTCCCCATCACCGAGTCCGGGTGGGTCAGCTCGACGGCCACCTGGGCGCCCGCCTCGGTCAGCTCCTCCAGCTTGGAGCCGCGGCCGAGGGCGGCCACCAGCTCCAGGTCCGGCGCGGCCTCCACGGCCTTGACCGCCTCGGAGCCGATCCGTCCCTTGGCGCCGATCACGGCGACACGCAGCGTCATTGCAAAATTCCTCTCACCCGGAAATCGGCGGATCAGACCAGCAGATCGGCGAGCTTGGCGGCCCGCTTGTCGTTGACCGGGCCGATCAGGGCGAGCGACGGCCGGTACGCGCCCAGCACATCACGGGCCACCGCGTGGACGTCCTCCAGGGTCACCGACGCGATCCGCTCCAGCATGTCGTCCACCGACAGGTGGTGCCCGTAGCTGAGCTCGGCCTTGCCGATCCGGTTCATCAGCGAGCCGCTGTCCTCCATGCCGAGCACGGTGGAGCCGGAGATCTGGCCGATCGCCCGGTTCAGCTCCTCCTCGGTGATGCCCTCCTCGACCACCTTGGCCAGCTCGGCGCGGCAGATCCGCAGCACCTCCTCGACCCGCTTGGGCTGGCAGCCGGCGTAGATGCCGAACAGGCCGCTGTCCGCGTAGGACGAGGAGTACGAGTAGACCGAGTACGCCAGGCCCCGCTTCTCGCGGACCTCCTGGAACAGCCGGGAGCTCATCCCGCCGCCGAGGGCCGCGTTGAGCACGCCCATCGCCCAGCGGCGCTCGTCGTGCCGCGGCACCCCGGGCACGCCCAGCACCAGGTGGGCCTGCTCGGTGGAGCGGTTGAGCACCTCGACCTTGCCGGCCGTGCGCAGCGCCTTGTGGCCGCGGCGGGCCTCGGCGGGGGCCGCGGTGGAGGCCGCCAGCACCGGCGCGAAGGCCTGCTCGACCTGCTTGACCACCTTGCGGTGGTCGAGGTTGCCGGCCGCGGCGACGACCAGGTTCTCGGGCCGGTAGCGGCGGCGATAGAAGCCGGCGATCTGGTCCCGGGTGAGCGTCCTGATGGTCTCCTGGGTGCCGAGGATCGGGCGGCCGAGCGGGCCGCTGCCGAAGATCACCTTGGCGAACAGGTCGTGCACCACGTCGCCCGGGTCGTCCTCGGCCATCGCCATCTCCTCCAGGATGACGCCGCGCTCGGACTCCACGTCCTCGGGCCGGATCAGCGAGCCGGTGACCATGTCGCAGACCACGTCGACGGCCAGCGGCAGGTCGGTGTCCAGGACCCGGGCGTAGTAGCAGGTGTTCTCCTTCGCGGTGAAGGCGTTCATCTCGCCGCCGACCGCGTCCAGGGCCGCCGAGATGTCCAGCGCGCTGCGCCGCTCGGTGCCCTTGAAGAGCAGGTGCTCCAGGTAGTGGGTCGCGCCGTTGAGCTGCGGGGTCTCGTCCCGCGAGCCGACGCCGACCCAGATGCCGAAGGTCGCGGAGCGCACCGTCGGCAGGGTCTCGGTGACGACCCGAAGGCCGCCGGGGAGGACGGTGCGGCGCACCGTGCCGGCGCCGTCGACGCCCTTGAGCAGGGTCCGGGTGGTGCCGGGACGCTGCGTTACCGCCGGGGCCTGCGCCACGGGGGGTACCTCCAGAGGAAACGCACGTGCGGATGGGCACGTACGGACGAACGCGTGGACAACGGGGTGCGGCCCGCACGCCGGGAGGCGTACGGGCCGCGGGGTCAGCTAGCGGCGCTTCACTCGGAAGCGGCCTCGCCGCCCTCCTCGCCCTCGATGACCGGGATCAGGGAGAGCTTGCCGCGCGGGTCGATCTCGGCGATCTCGACCTGCACCTTGGCGCCGACGCCGAGGACGTCCTCGACGTTCTCGACGCGCTTGCCGCCGGCCAGCTTGCGGATCTGCGAGATGTGCAGCAGGCCGTCCTTGCCCGGCATCAGCGACACGAACGCGCCGAACGTCGTGGTCTTGACCACGGTGCCCAGGTAGCGCTCGCCGACCTCCGGCATGGTCGGGTTGGCGATCTGGTTGATCGTGGTGCGGGCGGCCTCGGCGGCCGGGCCGTCGGCGGCACCGATGTAGATGGTGCCGTCGTCCTCGATCGTGATCTCGGCGCCGGTGTCCTCCTGGATCTGGTTGATCATCTTGCCCTTGGGGCCGATGACCTCACCGATCTTGTCCACCGGGATCTTGATGGTGATGATGCGCGGCGCGTTCGGGGACATCTCGTCGGGCGAGTCGATGGCCTCGTTCATCACGTCGAGGATGTGCAGGCGGGCGTCCTTGGCCTGCTTCAGCGCGGCGGCGAGCACCGACGCCGGGATGCCGTTCAGCTTGGTGTCCAGCTGGAGGGCGGTGATGAAGTTGCGGGTACCGGCGACCTTGAAGTCCATGTCGCCGTACGCGTCCTCGGCGCCGAGGATGTCGGTCAGCGTGACGTAGTGGGTCTCGCCGTCGATCTCCTGGGAGATCAGGCCCATGGCGATGCCGGCGACGGCGGCCTTCAGCGGCACACCGGCGTTCAGCAGCGACATGGTCGAGGCGCAGACCGAGCCCATCGAGGTGGAGCCGTTGGAGCCGAGCGCCTCGGAGACCTGGCGGATGGCGTACGGGAACTCCTCGCGGGTCGGCAGCACCGGCAGCAGGGCGCGCTCGGCCAGCGCGCCGTGGCCGATCTCGCGGCGCTTGGGCGAGCCCACGCGGCCGGTCTCACCGACGGAGTACGGCGGGAAGTTGTAGTTGTGCATGTAGCGGCGACGCGTCTCCGGGGAGAGCGTGTCCAGCTGCTGCTCCATCCGGAGCATGTTCAGCGTGGTGACGCCCAGGATCTGGGTCTCGCCGCGCTCGAACAGGGCGGAGCCGTGCACCCGCGGGATGGCCTCGACCTCGGCGGCCAGGGTGCGGATGTCGGTGACGCCGCGGCCGTCGATGCGGACCTTGTCCTTGATGACGCGCTCGCGGACGATCTTCTTGGTCAGCGCGTTGTAGGCGGCGCTGATCTCCTTCTCGCGGCCCTCGAACTCGGGCAGCAGCTTCTCGGCGGCCAGCGCCTTGACGCGGTCCAGCTCGTTGTTGCGCTCCTGCTTGCCCGGGATGGTCAGGGCCTGGGCGAGCTCGTCCTTGACGGCGGCGGTCAGCGCGGCGAGGACGTCGTCCTGGTAGTCCAGGAAGACCGGGAACTCGCCGGTCGGCTTGGCGGCCTGGGCGGCCAGCTGCGACTGCGCGGCGCACAGGACCTTGATGAATGGCTTCGCGGCCTCCAGGCCGGAGGCGACGATCTCCTCGGTCGGCGCGTCGGCGCCGCCCTCGACCAGCTTGATGGTCTTGTCGGTGGCCTCGGCCTCGACCATCATGATCGCGACGTCGCCGTCCGGCAGGACGCGACCGGCGACGACCATGTCGAAGACGGCCGACTCCAGCTCGCTGTGGGTCGGGAAGGCGACCCACTGGCCGTTGATCAGCGCGACGCGCACGCCGCCGATCGGGCCGGAGAACGGCAGGCCCGCCAGCTGGGTGGAGGCGGAGGCGGCGTTGATCGCGACCACGTCGTACAGGTGGTCGGGGTTGAGCGCCATCACGGTGACGACGACCTGGACCTCGTTGCGCAGGCCCTTGACGAAGGACGGGCGCAGCGGGCGGTCGATCAGGCGGCAGGTGAGGATCGCGTCCTCGGAGGGCCGGCCCTCGCGACGGAAGAACGAGCCGGGGATGCGGCCGGCGGCGTACATCCGCTCCTCGACGTCCACGGTCAGCGGGAAGAAGTCGAAGTGCTCCTTCGGCTGCTTGGACGCGCTGGTGGCCGACAGCACCATGGTGTCGTCGTCCAGGTAGGCCACGGCGGAACCGGCGGCCTGACGGGCCAGACGGCCGGTCTCGAAGCGGATGGTACGGGTGCCGAAGGAACCGTTGTCGATCACGGCTTCGGCGTAGAACACGTTCTCTTCCACCTGGAAGATCTCCTCTTTCGTACGTCTCCGGGAGAGCGTCCCCGCGCACTGCCTGCGGTGGGCCCCGGGCCCTCGTCAGGGAGGGCGGCAGTCGGGCCGGTCTTCGATCGAAGCCTCCGGAGTGCCCCGCTCGGTCTGCGGGGGTTCCGACGGCCACTACCGAGGACCGGCGCCTCACGGCTGCCGGGCCGGGACGGGCGGTCCGCGTCTGGACGCTCTCTCGGATGCGGGCGGCTTCCGTTTGAAGCCTTCGTCCCGCGGGGGGTTCGGGTCCTTCTGCCCGGGTGGCGCGCTGGTGCGCCATCACCCGGCATGCCCACAACCCTACGGTGCAATCCTCGGCCACCTGGGGAGGTGCGCGCGAGTTGTTATCTCAGGGTGCCGCGGCCGGACAGCCGTGGCATACGCGCGAGGGGCGGCCCCCCGGTGTGGGGAGCCGCCCCGTGCGGCGGTCTTAGCGGGCGCCGCCGGCGGCACCGCGGCGGATGCCCAGGCGGTCGACGAGCGTACGGAAGCGCTCGATGTCCTTCTTGGCCAGGTACTGGAGCAGGCGGCGACGCTGGCCGACCAGGATCAGCAGGCCACGACGCGAGTGGTGGTCGTGCTTGTGCGACTTCAGGTGCTCGGTCAGGTCCGAGATGCGACGGGAGAGCATGGCCACCTGGACCTCGGGGGAGCCGGTGTCGCCCTCCTTCTGGCCGAACTCGGCGATGATCTGCTTCTTGACGTCAGAGGCGAGAGCCACTGCAACTCCTTCGGGGTCTACCGAGCGGTCCTGGTCGACAACACAGGACTCATCGAGAACTCGGTGTCGTGAACGCGGCCGGCGCTCTGCCGCCCACGGATGGGCTGCGGACACACGGCTGCGCTCGGTGGCCAAGCGTACCAGTGCCGCCCACCCGGCCGTCCGGCGGGTGGCACGGGACGGCACGGGTGGGCGGCGCGGGTCAGCTGGTGGCGCCGCGGACCAGCCGGTAGACGTCCAGGACGGCGAGCGCCAGCGGGACGAGCGAGATCAGGGTGAGGCTGTCCACCAGGTCCAGGATGCGCCCCCAGAACGGGGAGACCCCGAGCCGCGGCACCACCAGGGCGATCGCGGTGAGCAGCGCGGCGCCGAAGGCGATGGAGGCGGTCAGCCAGATCGTGCGCAGGTCGAGCTCGGTGGTGGAGCCGGCCACCCGCAGGAAGAACTGCGGGGTGTGCAGGGACAGCCCGACGATCAGCAGGCTCAGGCCGAGCAGGCCGGCCACGGTGAGGCTGAGCACCTGCGCGGTGTAGCGGAACAGTCGGGCGCGCAGCATGGTGGTCAGGCCCAGGGCGAGCGCGAGCAGCTCGGGGAAGGTCTCGTCGGTGAAGCCGAGGACGGCGCAGGCGCCGACCACGACCGCGGCGCAGCCGCCGACCAGGCCGACCAGCACCTCGTGGCCGCGGCGGGCCTGGTGCGCGATCCGCTCGTACTGGACGGCCTCGGCGCGCTCGGCCTCCTCGTCGTAGTCGCGGCTGCGGGTGCGGGTCTGGCCGGGGGCGCTGAAGCCGACCGGCAGCCGGGCGAAGCGGGCGGAGAGGCTGGGCAGGAAGCCGACCACGGCGACGGCGGCGACGCCGGTGACGGCGGCGATGTGCCCGGCCGGGGTCTGCGGCAGCAGGACGGCCGCGAAGGTGGCGAGCGCGCCGGCGGTGGAGACCAGGGCGGCGGCGACGAACACCGCGTCCTTCTCCGGCAGCAGGCCGGCCAGCAGGACGGAGACCACCAGCGCGGCGACGCAGCCGGCCAGGAACTGGAGCCGGCCGGGGCCCTCCCACGGGTGGGCGACGGCGATCAGCCCGCTGCCGCCGATCATGGCGTGCGGCAGCGCGCCGAGGCCGAGCGCGACGGCCGCGTGGGCGTCCTGGTAGACCCGGGCGCGCACCCCGGCGAGCGCGGTGAGCACGACGGCGGTGACGCCGGCCAGGACGCCGGGCAGGCCGTGCATGTCGTGGCGCAGGTCGGAGAACCAGAGCGCGAAGCCGAGCAGGGTGAGCAGCACCCCGGCGCCGATCAGGCCGAAGCCGCGCATCAGCTCGGCGGTCCAGAACCGGCGGTCGGCCTCGACGGCGCTGGCGATCGCGTCGGCGACGTCGTCGTAGACGGCCGGCGGGAGCGACTCGGCGAAGGGGCGCAGCGCCAGCAGGTCGCCGTCGCGGACCTGCTGGGCGGCCAGCGGCAGTCCGCTGTCGAGCACCGTGCCGTCGCGGCGGACCAGGTGGAAGCCGGTGGGGGTGCCGTCGGGCTGGCTCTGGTTGGCCAGGCGCAGCACCTCGGGGTAGACGTCCGCGAGCGGGACGTCCTCGGGCAGGGCGACGTCGATCCGGCGGTCCGGGGCGACGACGGTCACGCGGCAGTAGCCGGTTGTGGCGGCACTCATGCGCCCACCTCGCTGCGCTCGCCGATGCGGGCGCCCACCTCGATCCTTCGACGCACTTGGCGCTCCCCCTTGTTGACGGTGCCGAGGCCCGGCGGCGCTCGGTGTTGCTGCGGAACCGGCCCGACCGGGCCGCGAGTTGGCGCGGCGTTACCCTACCCGTTCGGTTCGTGTCCGCTGCCGGTGCGTACCCGGGCGCTGGCGGGCGGTGCGGGGGCGACCGTTAGGATCGGCGCCTGCGCAAGGTACGGGGGCTGCGCTGGGTGGGGCGTCCTCAGCCACCGGATTCCCGTACGGACCGTACGCAATCGCGTGAGGGCTGATGCCGAAGTGATCGATCGACGCCGCGGGGTGGATGACACATGGGTGTGATCACGGTCAAGCGACCGGCGAGGGCGTATCCGCCGACCGTGCCGGACGAACCGGTGGAGCTGGTGAGCCCGCCCGAACTGCCCAGGCAGGGCGGCGAGGACTGGCTGATGAGCATCCTGCCGATGCTGGGCATGGGCGGCTCGGCGGTCTTCTTCTTCTCGCCCGGGGCCGCGGCCCCGATGAAGATCATGGGCGGTCTGATGATCGCCTCGACGCTCGGCATGGTGCTGGCGCAGATCGTCCGGGCCCGCAAGGGCGGTTCGACCGCGATGGCGGACGAGCGGCGCGACTACCTGAAGTACCTCCAGCAGACCCGCCGCCAGGTGCGCCGCACGGCGGAGCGCCAGCGTGGCGCGCTGCTGTTCCTGAACCCGGCGCCGGACCAGCTCTGGTCGATCGTCGAGGACGGCCGGCGGCTGTGGGAACGGCGCATCGGGGACGGCGACTTCGCGCAGATCCGGGTGGGCCTCGGGCCGGTGCAGCTGTCCACCCCGCTGGTGGCGCCGCAGACCGCGCCGATGGACGAGCTGGAGCCGCTGTCGGCGGCCGCGATGCACTCCTTCCTGAAGGCCCACGGCACCCTCCAGGACCTGCCGTTGGCGGTCTCGCTGCGGGCCTTCTACCACATCACGGTGTGCGGGGACCCGGACTCGGTGTACGGGAACGTGCGCGCGATGATCGCCCAGCTGACCACCCTGCACTCGCCGGACGACCTGATGGTGGCGGTCGCGGCCGCGCCCGGTGCGGCCGAGGAGTGGGAGTGGACCAAGTGGCTCCCGCACAACCAGCACCGCAAGGAGGCCGACGGCGCGGGCTCGCGCCGGCTCTTCGCGAACGACCTGGGCGACCTGGAGTACCTGCTCCAGGACGAGCTGGCCGGCCGCCAGCGCTTCGTGCGGGAGGTGGCACCGCCCGCCGACCAGCCGCACCTGGTGGTCGTCATGGACGGCGCCGGGGTGCCGCACGACTCGCTGCTGGCGAGCCCGGAGGGCGTGCAGGGCGTGACGGTCATCGAGGTGGTGCCGGGCGAGGTCGACGAGCCCAGCGGGCACCTGATGGTGACGGTCGGCGCCGAGGAGCTGGTGCTGCGCTCGGCCTCCGGCGCGACGTACACCGGCAAGCCGGACCTGCTCTCGGTGTGGCAGTCCGAGGCGCTGGCGCGGCAGTTGGCGCCGTACCGGATCTCGGCCGGCGGGGACGACGAGCCGCTGCTGTCCAACCTCGACTTCACCGACATGATGAACTCGGGCGACCCGGGCTCCTTCGACGTCGCCCGCAGCTGGCGTCCGCGCGCCCAGCACGAGCGGATGCGGGTGCCGATCGGCGTCGGCGCCAACGGCGAGCACGTCTACCTGGACATCAAGGAGGCCGCGCTGGAGGGCATGGGCCCGCACGGCCTGTGCGTGGGCGCGACCGGTTCCGGCAAGTCGGAGCTGCTGCGCACGCTGGTGCTGGCGCTGGCGATGACCCACTCCTCGGAGATCCTGAACTTCGTCCTCGCCGACTTCAAGGGCGGTGCGACCTTCTCCGGCATGGCGGACATGCCGCACACCTCCGCGGTGATCACCAACCTCGAGGGCGAGCTCACCCTGGTCGACCGCATGCGCGACGCGATCGAGGGCGAGCTGCACCGCCGCCAGGAGCTGCTGCGCTCGGCGGGCAACTACGCCAACATCCACGAGTACGAGCGGGCCCGGGCGGCCGGCGCGGCGCTGGACCCGCTGCCCTCGCTGGTGCTGATCATCGACGAGTTCTCCGAACTCCTCACCGCCAAGCCCGACTTCATCGAGATGTTCATCCAGATCGGCCGGATCGGCCGTTCGCTGGGCGTGCACCTGCTGCTGGCCTCGCAGCGCCTGGAGGAGGGCAAGCTGCGCGGCCTGGACACCTATCTCTCGTACCGGATCGGTCTGCGCACCTTCTCGGCCGCGGAGTCCCGGGCGGCGATCGGCGTGCCGGACGCCTACCACCTGCCGCCGGTGCCGGGCGTCGGCTACCTCAAGTTCGGCGAGGACGTGATGGACCGGTTCAAGGCCGCCTACGTCTCGGGCCCGTACCGGGCCCCGGGGCAGCAGCGGTCGACCGGCGGGCGCCGGGTCGACACCCGCCCGGTGGAGTTCACCGCGGCCTTCGTGGAGCTGCCGGACCCGGTGGAGGAGGAGGTCGCGCCGCAGGTCCCGGAGCAAGACGACGCGCTGGTGGACACCGTGCTGGACGTGTTCGTCCAGCGGATGGCCGGGCAGGGCCCGGCCGCGCACCAGGTGTGGCTGCCGCCGCTGGAGGACGCGCCCAGCATGGACCACCTGCTGCCGCCGCTGCAGGTGGTGCCGGAGCGCGGACTGACCGCGCCCGGCTACCCGGCGGGCCGGCTGCGGGTGCCGATCGGCATCGTGGACAAGCCGCGCGAGCAGAAGACGGACATCCTCGAGGTCGACTACGCGGGGGCGGCCGGCCACGGCCTGATCGTCGGCGGTCCGCGGTCCGGCAAGTCGACCGTGGTGCGCACCATGGTCGCCTCGTTCGGCCTCACCCACACCCCGCTGGAGGTGCAGTTCTACCTGCTCGACTTCGGTGCGGGCAGCTTCCAGTCGCTGGCCGGGCTGCCGCACGTCGGCGGGGTGGCCGGGCGCCTGGACGTGGACAAGGTGCGCCGGATGGTCTCCGAGGTGCACGGGGTGCTCAACCGGCGCGAGGAGCTGTTCCGGGTCGCCGGGATCGACACCATCGCCACGTACCGGGCCACCCGGGCGGCCGGCCGGCTGCCGGACGAGGCCTTCGGTGACGTCTTCCTGGTGATCGACGGCTGGAACACCTTCAAGCAGGAGTTCGAGGGCCTGGAGCCGGTGATCGGCGACATCGCCCAGCGCGGTCTCGGCTACGGCGTGCACCTGGTCATCACCGCGGCCCGGTACGCCGAGGTGCGCCCGGCGCTGAAGGACCTGCTGCAGAACCGGACCGAGCTGAAGCTCGGTGACGCGATGGAGTCCGAGGTCGACCGCCGGGTGGCGCAGAACGTCCCGGCGCTGGCCGGGCGCGGCATCACCCCGGAGCGGCTGCACTTCCTGTCCGGCCTGCCGCGGCTGGACGGCTCCTCCTCGGTGGACGACCTGCAGAGCGGCGTGGCCGGGCTGGTCAGCGCGGTGGACGGGGCCTGGACCGGCCCGCGCGCCCCGCAGGTGCGGATGTTGCCGGCCGTGCTGGACGGCGAATCGCTGCCGAAGGGCTTCGAGCACCCGGAGCGCGGCGTCGCCTTCGGCGTGGACGAGGCGGAGCTGGCGCCGGTCTTCGTCAACTTCGAGACCGACCCGCTGTTCATCGTCTTCGGCGACACCGAGTCCGGGAAGTCGGCGGTGCTGCGGATGCTGATCAAGCAGATCACCGAGCGCTACACCCCGGACCAGGCCGGCATCGTGATCGGCGACTACCGGCGCGCGCTGCTCGGCACCGTACCGCCGGAGTACCTGGTGGAGTACGCGGCCGCGCAGCCGGCCATGGCGGCCATCGTCGACATGCTGCGCGGCGCCTGTGCGCGCCGCCTGCCGGGCCCGGACGTGACCGCCGAGCAGCTGCGCAACCGCAGCTGGTACAGCGGCAAGGACATGTTCGTGATCGTCGACGACTACGAGCTGGTCTCGACGAGCTCGGGCAACCCGCTGGCTCCGCTGGCCGAGTTCCTGCCGTTCGCCCGTGACATCGGCCTGCGGGTGATCGTGGCCCGCAGCGCGGGCGGCGCCGGCCGCTCGCTGTACGAGCCGGTGCTGCAGCGGATGCGCGAGCTCGGCGGCCAGGGCGTGATCCTGTCCGGCAACCGGGACGAGGGCGCGCTGCTGGGGACGGTCAAGCCGCAGGCGCTGCCGCCGGGCCGAGGGGTCTACGTGTCCCGCCGCGCGACCGGCGGGCAGATGATCCAGACGGGCTGGCTGCCGGTGGCGTAGCCGCGCCGGCCGTCACGGACGGTGAGCGAAGGGGTCGGACTCGTGGAGTCCGGCCCCTTCGGCGTCCCAGGTTCCGAAACGTTACCTAGTTCTTTCCGGGCGGGAGCTGCGGTTCCCGCACCCGGCCGGGGAGTTGTCGGGCGTTCCGGGGGCGCCTGGGCGTACCACCGTCCACCCGGAACACGACCTTTGAATCACGGCGCTCCCCGCATTGTTCACCTTCGATTCAATCGCCATGTGGCTTAGGTAACAAGTCGGACAAAGCTCGCAATGACTGAACGTGATCATCAGATCGCATGTTTATGCCGTTCACCGCAACGGATTCCGAAGCAGTTCCGACGTTGACGCAATCAATACGCCAAGGTTCCATTGCGGCCAGGGAGCGACTGGAACCGGACACCGAGCAACCAGCCAGCGGAGGCGATACCGCTCCCCACCCCAGCACCGCACAGAGCCGATCGGAAGCCACATGACCGACACGCTTCGTCCGCCACAGACCGTAGCCGCCACGGCGGCCGAGGCGGCAGCGCCCCAGCAGCTCAAGCGCTCGATCGGCGTCGTGGGCGGCACCCTGCTCACGCTGTCCTGCGTCACGCCCGCCTCGACGCTCTTCGTGATCGTGCCGGAGCTGTTCTCCAGCATCGGCAGCGCCACGGCGCTGGCGATCGCGATCGGCACCGTGCTCTGCGTCGCGGTCGCGTTCTGCTACTCCGAACTCGGCACCCTGATCCCCAGCGCCGGCGGCGAGTACGCGATGGTCGGCACCCTCGCCGGGCGGCTGATGGGCTGGCTGGTCTTCGTGCTCTCGCTGATCGTGGTGATGATCGTCCCCTCGGTCATCGCCCTCGGCACCGCCGACTACCTCGCCCCCGTCCTGCACCTGGACAAGGCCATGACCGGCGCCGCCGTGATGCTGGCCGCCACCCTGGCCGGCCTGCTCGACCTGCGCGCCAACGCCTGGATCACCGGCATCTTCCTGGTGCTGGAGGTCATCGCGGCCGGCGTGGTCTCGGTGCTCGGCTTCGCCCACACCAACAGCGACGCCCCCAGCCTGCTGCACGGCGTGGTCGCCGGGGAGGGCGGCGCGACCACCACGGTGAGCGTGGGCGCCATCGTCGGCGCGCTCGGCATCGCCCTGTTCATCACCCAGGGCTTCTCCACCGCGGTCTACCTGTCGGAGGAGCTGGAGAACCCCCGCCGCAACGTCTCGCGCACCGTGCTGTGGACGCTCGGCATCTCCTCGGCCATCATCCTGGTCCCGGTCGTCGCCATCACCATGGGCGCCCCCGACCTGCAGACCCTGTCCTCCGGCGACATCTCCGGCATGGTCACCGCCTGGAGCAACTCGGCCGTCGGCACCTTCATCAGCCTCTGCGTCGCGCTGGCCATCATCAACGCCGGCATCGTCATGGTCATCCAGAACTCCCGGGTGCTGTTCGCCTCCGCCCGCGACAAGGCCTGGCCGGAGCCGGTCAACAAGGCCTTCGGCACCCTCGGCCGGTTCGGCTCGCCGTGGATCGCCACCCTGGCCGTCGGCCTGCCCGGCGCCGCGCTCTGCTTCGTCAAGGGCGAGCTGCTGAGCAACATCACCGGCGTCGCCGTCACCGGGATGTACCTGCTGGTCGCGATCGCCGCGCTGCTCTCCCGCCGCGCCCACCACAAGCACGCCTCCGCCTGGCGGATGCCGCTGTGGCCGGCCGTCCCGGTCGTGCTGATCGCCGTCCTGGTCTACGTGATCACCAAGCTGGACACCGAGCCCCTGCTGTGGACCGGCGGCATCACCGCCGCCGCCACCCTCTACTGGCTGTTCTACCTGCGCCCCCGGCAGGACACCCGCTGGGTGATCAGCCTTCCCGAGGACCAGCAGGACTGATCCCCACCCCTCCCCCACACGGCGGTGCCCCGGGCCTCCCCCAGCCCGGGGCACCGCCGTGTTCCGCTACTTCCTGGGCTTCCAGGCCGGGCTGGTGACGATCGTCTTCAGCTCCTCCGCGGTCAGCAGCGGGTCGCCGTTCGACGCCGTCACGATCAGGACCTCCAGGCCGTCCGGCCTCGTCGCGTCCGCGATCAGCTTGCCCGGCAGGGTGGGGGCGGCCGGGGCGTGGGTGAGGAGCTTCGTCCCGTCGGGCAGGACCTCCGCGTCCTGATACCACTGCGGTGCCGGCCGGTCGTCGGGGGCCTTGGCCCAGTTCTTCACCAGCACCGACACCGTGCCGGCCCGCCCGGCCCTGGCCAGCTCGAAGTCCGCCCCGGTGTCCTGGCCCTTGCGGCCCGTCACGGTCGCCCCGGACGGCAGCAGCCCGGTCAGGACGGTCTCGTAGTCCGCCGGCGACAGGCCCGGGTCGATCGCCTCGGTGTCGACGCCGCCGAACCTGAGGGCCTTGACGATCCCGTCCCAGGACTTGTCCGTGACGACGGCCTTCAGCTGGTCGAGGGTGAGCGGCGGGTTGGGGCGGCTGTCCGGCGCGCCCTTCTCCTGGGGCGCGTTCCACTCGTGCACGGAGACGGACCGGCCGTCCGGGCCGTTCAGCACGGCGAACCACTCCTTGGTGTCGGCCCGGCTGTCCGAGTACTCGTACCCCTGCTGCAGCAGGAGCTTGGAACCGTCCGGCAGCACGGTGTCGGTGCAGGCGTCGACCCGGACCAAGCTGAGGTCCGGCGGGCAGCTGGGCAGCTGCACCTGACCGGGCCGGTGCTTGCTGATGTTGAGCTGGATCAGCGACTTGCCCTGGCCGTCGTCGAACACCAGGCTCGCCGAGGCGTCGGTGGCCTTCGGCCCGCCCTCGGTGCCGCGCCCCGTGGCCTCGGTGATCTCCCCCTTGGGCAGCAGGGCCTGGAAGGTGGCCAGCACCTCGTCGCCGGAGACCGCGGCCCTGGCCACGGACTGCAGCGCGGTCGGGGTGGTCGCGGCGGCGCTGCTGCCCGCGGTGGTATCGACGGCGGCCGCCGGGGCGGAGGCCGCGCTCACGGTGCCCGCGTCCCCGGCACCCGGGGAGGCCAGGTACACCGTGCCGGTGCCCACCAGGGCCAGCGCGGCCGCGCCGCCCACCACGGCGGCGGCCGAGCGGCGGCGCCAGCGGCGGCGGCCGAGCCGGTAGCCGTCCGCGACCAGGCCCGCCTGCTCGGCCTGCTCGGTGCGGAAGCCTTCGCCCGTACGGGTGAGGGCGTAGAGAAGATCGTCTTCGAACTTGTCCGGTTCGGACATGGGTGCTCACCGTCTCCTTGCGTCGCGGGTTGCGAGAGAAGTTCCTTGCGGCCGGCGGGCGCCGGCCTCAGCGGGCACCGGCCTCAGCGGGCGGCCAGCTCGGCCAGCGAGTCGCCGAGCAGGGCGCGCAGCCTGGCCAGGGCCCGGGTGGTGCGGGTGCGGACGGCGCCGGAGGAGGCCCGCATGGCCTCGGCGGTCTCCTCGACGCTGCGGTCCTCCCAGTAGCGCAGCACCAGGACCGCGCGGTCCTTGGGCGGCATCCGGCCGAGCGCGTCGAGGAGGGTCAGCCGCAGGGCGCTGTCGGCGTCCTGCCCCTCCTGCTCCGGCAGGGCGGCACTGGGGCGCTCGCCGCTGGAGCGGCGGCGCTGCTGGGCCAGGAAGGTGCGCACCATGACGGTGTGGGTGTAGGCCGCCGGGTTGTCGATCCGGCCGCGGCCGGTGAAGGCGCTGCGCCGCCACAGCACGTACATCCGGCTGAGGGCCTCCTGCACGAGGTCCTCGGCGTAGTGGGTGTCGCCGCTGGTGAGCAGGCAGGCCGAGCGGTACAGGTGACCGGTCCGGCCGGAGACGAGCTCCAGGAACTCCGCGTCCTTGGCCTCCCGGCCCGACCCGATCCACCCCATGCGCCCTGCCCCCCGTGGTCCGCCCTCCCTGACACTTCATCGATGCGGCGGGCGGGCGGCGGTGTTACAGGGGTTCCGGCGGATTCCCGGCGGGTCGCCGGGCGGCGGGCGGTAGCCGCGGATCAGGAGGAGGACTTGCGCCGGTGGTCGCGCAGCACCACGCCACCGCCGATCAGCAGCGCGACCAGCAGCGCGCCGACACCGAGGACGTACGTCGCGGTGCGGCCGTCGCGGTCGGCCTGGGTCTCGCCGAGGCCCACCGGGCGCGGCACGATCGGCGCGGCGGCGAGCTGCACCGGGGCGTCCGGGACGGCGGCGAGGGGCGCGTCGACGGGGGCAGTGGTGACGGCCTTCACCGGGTCCACCACGCCCCAGCCGATGAACGCGTCCGGGTCGCGCTGGGTGCGCTGCGCGGTCTGCTCGATCCAGGCCCGCACCTGGGCCGGCTTCCAGTTCGGGTGGGCTCCGACCAGCAGCGCGGCGAGGCCGGAGACGTACGGGGCGGCGAAGCTGGTGCCGTTGTCCACGCACTGGCCTCCACCGGGCACGGTGGACAGCATGTCGACGCCGGGCGCGGCGACCTTCACGAAGCCGCCGTACTGGGAGAAGGGCGCCCGCTCGTTGTTGCGGTCGGAGGCGCCGACGGCCAGCACGGTCGGGAAGGCGCCCGGGTAGGTGTCGCCCTCCTTGCCGTCGTTCCCGGTGGAGGCGACCACCACGGCCTTGTTCTCCTCGGCGTACTCGACGGCGGCCTTCAGCTCCTGGTAGCCGCCGAACCGGGCGTCGCCCGCCCCGCGCACGTCCTGGGAGATGTTGATGACCTTGGCGCCGCGCTTGACCGCCTCCCTGATCGCCGTGACCAGGGTGGAGACGTCGCCGTTGCCGTCGCTGTCGTTCTGCCGGATCGACAGGATCCGGGCGTCGGGAGCCAGCCCGACGAAGCCGGTGGTCTTGCTGGGCCGGGCGGCGATGATGCCGGCCACCTTGGTGCCGTGGCCGACCGGGTCATCGGTGGACCTGCCCTGGATCGGTTCCTTGGTCTCCCGGTTGACCAGCAGGTTCGGGCCCTCGTCGAGCTTGCCGCTCAGCTGCGGGTTGCCGTTGTCCACCCCGGTGTCGATGACCGCGACCGTCACGCCCGCACCGGTGGTCTTCCCGTCCTGCCACAGCTCGTTCAGCAGCAGGCGCTGCAGCGACCACGGCACGGTCTGCACGTCGGGCGCGGGCTTGGGGCAGTCGCCGGCCGCGGCCAGGCCGGGCCCGCTGTCGGCGTACGCCGGGAGGGCGAGCGGTCCGCCCAGCACCGCGAGCGCGGCGATCGCCGCGGCCGCCTTCCGGTACCCGTGTCGGGACACCCTGCCACCCCTCATGTCGTCCACCCGTGCCGCGCGCCGGGGGCGGGTGCCCGGAATCCGGGTACCCGCCCCCTGTCGTTCCCTACGGAACCCGAACGTCAGCCCCAGAGCTTGGTGTTGGCGTCCTCGGTGGTCCGGTAGCTCTGCGCGGCGTTCTCGAGCGAGGTCGCGATCTGCGCGCAGACCTGCTGGAGGTCGTTGGCCT
The DNA here is from genome assembly GCF_055580145.1 of Kitasatospora sp. NPDC032121. Classification (NCBI taxonomy): domain Bacteria; kingdom Bacillati; phylum Actinomycetota; class Actinomycetes; order Kitasatosporales; family Streptomycetaceae; genus Kitasatospora; species Kitasatospora sp. NPDC032121. Next base: position 21,031 of record NZ_JBVILX010000028.1, read on the forward strand.
TGGCGTCCCACTTGGCCTGGTGGGCCTGGTAGCCCTGCTGGGCCGCACCCTGCCAGCTGGAGGCGATGCGGGTCACGTTGCCCTTGAGGTCGTTCAGCAGGTGGTCGATGCGGCTCGCCGAAGCCTTGACCTCCTCGGCCGCCTGGTGAACGGTCTGGAAGTTGACGAGGATGTGTTCGGACACGTTGTCTCCCTTACGAGGATGAGGAGCGCCGCGCGGTCAGCGGCGGGCGCTCCGCAGAGCGGTGGAGCGGGACAGAACGGCGGTCGGCGCAGGTGCGGCGATCAGCGCGGATGCGGTGATCAGCCCTGGGCCGAGGAGAACATCGCCTTCTGCTCCTCTTCGGTGCTCGCGTAGTGCTTGGTGGTCATCTCGATCGCGTGCTTGATCGCGTTGAGCGACTCCTTGAGGCTCGCGATGTCCTCGTTGACCCGGTTCTGCAGGTTGGTGTAGGCCGTCGCGGCCTGGCCCTGCCAACCGCTGGTGATGCCGGTGACCGTGCTGATCAGCTTGTTCTTCTCAGCCTCGATCTTGCCGATGGCCTCTTCGATCTGCTTGGCGAAGGCCAGCATCTCCTGCGCGGTCATCGTGAACTGACCCTGAGCCATGCTCCACGTCCCCCATGAGACAACATTTGCGTGTACGGAGGGCCCAGCGGGCCGACCGTCGCATCACCTGTGTGATGTCCAGCAGCACTGTAGTCGGCACACGCAACTCACCCAACACCGATCACCGAGTAGTTACCAGACCATGACACTGGGACCAATTCGGTTACCGCGCATGGCCGATCAGGCGTTCTGCGGCTGGACGGCGCTCTTCGCCGCCAGCGGCGGACCGGCCGGAACCAGGTTCGACCACTCCTTCGGCACCGGCAGCGGCTGGACCCCCTGGTAGCCCAACCTCGCCTGGTTGCCGCCGGGTTCGTCCTGCTGCTGCCCCGGCTCCTGGGACGGCGCCCCGGGGGCCGGCGTGGCGGTGGGCTGCGGCGCCGACGGCTTCGGGGAGCCGCTCTGGCCGGGCTGCGGCGACGCCGCGGGGCGCTGGCCGCCGTCACCGTTGGACGGGACGGAGTAGCGCAACCCGGTCTCGGTGATCAGGAAGTCGGTCCCGGAGCCGGCGGCCGTGTTGTCCATCGAGCGGTAGAACAGCCCGTGACCGGGGGTCACGTACGCCGCCCCGGCACCGTTGTTGTACGGCGCGGGGTACGAAGTCCCGGCCCAGACACTGCGCTTGGCCGTGCTGCCGTCCGCGGCGACACCGTCGTAGGTGCTGCACACGACCATCCGGGCGTCCTGGCGGTCCTGCCAGTTGTTCACCGGCGCACCGGTCTTCAGCGGCCAGTCCGGGGCGGTGCCCTTCAGCGGGACGTCGCCGCCCCACTGGGCGTTGTCGGCCGGGGTCATCTCGTCGCTGCGCGGCTTCTTGTCCTGGTCGTACTTGTAGAGCATCTGGTACGCCGGGTTCTGCCGGATCAGCTCCGCCTGGAACGGGGTGACCAGGAAGAGCTGGTCCTTGCCGACCACGTAGTGGCGGTCCTGGTAGTGCACCAGCCGGCCGATCCGGCGATCGGCCGGGTTGCTCAGCTCCACCTTGGAGTTGGCGCCCTGACTGTCGGCGACCGCCTCGACCTGCGGGAAGGTGATCGGGGTGGCGTTCACCAGGGTGTCCAGCCAGTCCCGCTTGACCCGCTGCGGCACCGCGTTGGGCCCGAACACCGCGGTGACCAGCGCCTTGCGCTCCTTGTCGTCCGACTGCGGCGAGCCGATCGGGTGCTTGCGCCCCTGGGCGTCGACCAGGAACAGCGCGGCGCCCCCGCCGGCCGGCTGGCCCGGCGCCGGCGCGGCCGAGATCTGCTGCTCGTCGGCCTGCTGCACCAGCATCAGCTGGTCCGGGCCGAGCATCCGGTCCTTGTCCGCCAGCGCCTCCGCGTCCGCTCCGGCCGCCACGAACACCGCCTGGTTGACCGTCTCCTGCTTGTCGTCCGAGCCCGGGCGGTCGCACACCGCCCACTTCATCGGCTTGCTGGCGTTCTCCGTGGTCGGCAACTTGTCCGGCGCGTAGGGGATCCCGATCGTCGGCCCGTGGTTGGGGTAGCGGTCGAGCACCCCGTCGTCCACCACCACGACCTTGGCGCCCGCCGGCAGCACCAGCCGCGCCGAGGACATGTTGAGCACCTGGTGCAGCCGCTTGGTCTTCTGGTCCTGGTCGGTGAGCACCACGTACCGGGTGGTCGACTGCTTGCCCTGGATGATGTTCTTGCCGTCGTCCCACTTCACCGGCGCACTCGGTTTGAAGACCCCCCAGATCCCGAACCCGGCCACGAACACGGCCCCTGCCAGCACACTCGGCAGCACCGCCTTCACCGGACGCGGCGCGTCCTCGTCGCTGCCGCCGCCGGCGGGCAGCAGGAAGGCGCCCACGGTGCGCTTGCGGGCGAAGGTGTACGCGTTCAGCTCGTCCCGGCGCGATGCCATACCTCGTCGTCCCCCTAGTCAGACGTCGTCGGGCCTCCTCGGACCGACCTGCCCCGTGGTCACCCGCCGGGCACGAACCGGCGCGAACCCTCTACGATGCGGCAGCAGACGGTGAGTACGGTACGGGTACGGTCCGCGACACAGCCAGCCGGGCCGCGACAACGGATCAGAGAGGGCCACCGGGGGATGCCAAGCCAGACCGCTCCAGGACGCCGCCGCAGCGCGGGCGGCGGGAGGCCGCGCCGGGCCGGCCGGGCGCAGCGCAGCGCGCCGCCGACCGGGACGGGGACCGGGCCCGCGAGCACGGAACCGCAGCCGACCGGCACCGTGGGCGGCGGCGCCGTCCAGGTGCGGGTCAACCCCCGACCGGGGCTGCTGGGCGGGCGGTTGAAGCTCCAGCAGCTCGTCCTGGTCGAGGTCGCGGCGGCCCTGGTCGCGGTCGGCTGGACGATCAGCCGCACGGTCGCGGCCGGCTTCGGCGCGGTCGCGCTGGTGCTGGTCCTGCTCGCGCTCGTCCCGGTGCGCGGCCGCACCGTCCCCGAGCTGCTGCTGGTCCGCGCCGCCCTCAAGTCCCGCCGCAGGCAGGCCAGGACGCTGCTGCCGCCGGCCGGCACCGACCCGGCGCTGGCGCCGGCCCTGGAGCTCGAACCGGGTCTGCGCACCTGCACCCACGCCACCGAGGCCGAGTTCGGCGGCCGCCCGGTCCGCCGGGAGACCGGCATGGTCGGCGACGGGACCTTCCTCAGCTCGGTGCTGCTCGTCCAGGCCAAGGACCAGCCGCTGCGCCCGGCGCGCACCGCCCTGCCGCTGCCGCTGGACGTGATCTGCTCGGCGCTCACGGTCGACGACATCACCCTGGAGTCGGTGCAGCTGGTCCAGCACACCCAGCCCGCCCCGGCCCAGCACCTGCCCGACCAGTCGCTGGCCGCCCGCGCCTACCGCGAGCTGCCGGACGGCACCGCCACCCCCGGGCTGCGGCTGACCTGGATCGCCCTGAAGCTCGACCCGGAGCGCGCGGCGACCGCCGTCCGGGCCCGCGGCGGCGGTGAGGAGGGCGCCCGCAAGGCGCTGCAGCGGGTCACCGACCAGCTGGCCGGCCGGCTCAACAGCGCCGGCTTCAACGCGACCGTGCTGGACGAGCGCGAGCTGATCGCCGCGCTGGCCATCTCCACCTGCGCCAACCCGATCGCGGTGGCCGGCCGCCAGGGCACCGGCAGTGGCGGCGGGACCACCCGCCGTACCCAGGAGGGCAACCGGTTCTGGCGGATCGACGACCGCTGGCACACCACCTACTGGATCTCCCGCTGGCCGCAGCTGAGCCGCCCCGGCGGCGCCCCCGGCCGGATCGCCGCGCCGGACCTGGTCAACCTGATCACCGGCTCCCCGGCCCTCGCCAGCACCTTCAGCCTGACCGCCGGGCACGGCACCGGCGGCTCGGTGACGGTCAGCGGGCACCTGCGGGTGACCGGCCGCAACGAGAGCGAGGTCGGCGACATCGGCCGCCTGGTGGAGACCCGGGCCCAGAGCACCGGGCTCGGCCTCGTCCGGCTCGACCTGGAGCAGGCGCCCGGCATGCTCGCCACCCTGCCGCTCGGAGGGGCCTCCTGATGGCGTACCAGACCTACCCCACCACCGGACCGCAGCCCGGCGCCGAGCAGCGCCGGGCCCGGCCGCGGATCCTGCCCGGCTTCGGGCTGCGCGGCCCGCGCCGGGAGAAGCACGTGCTGGAGCCCGCCGACCTCGCGGCGCTCTCCTTCCCGGTCGGCGACGACGGCGTGGTGATCGGCGTCGACCCGCAGGGGCTGCCCGCGGTGCTCGGCCTGTTCCGCCCGACCTCGTACGACCTGGTGCTCGTCGGCGGCATGTGGACGGCTCAGGTCATCGCGCTGCGGGCGGCCGCGATCGGCGCCCGGGTCGCGGTGGAGACCGCCCGCGGACAGCTGTGGGGACCGATGGCCCAGGCGGCCGGCGGCGGCCAGCCGTGCGTGACGATCCACCAGGTCGGCCGACTCGGCCCGCAGGGCGCCTCGGTGGCCTCGCCGGTCCTGGTGGTGCGCGACCTCGGCGCCCGCCCGCCGCGCAGCCGGCTCTCCGCCGCGCCCTGGCAGACCACCCTGACGCTGCTGCCCTACCTGGGCCCGAACGCCTCCCGGGTGCTGAACGCGGCCGACCTGGTCGGTGTGCAGCGGATCTCGCCGCAGGAGGCGGAACTGACCGGCCGGGTGCTGTCGCTGCCGCCGGAGGACGTGGCCGCGCTTCCCACCCTCGGCGACGACCTCACCCTGTGGGCGACCCGGATGCGGCGACAGTACGTACGGGCCGTGGCCGGGCAGGCCGAACAGCAGGTGCTCGGCGGGCCGCGCCGGATGGACTGAGCGGCGGCTCGCCGCACCGGGCGGGCCGGCGGGGAAGCGAAGCCGCCTTCAGCGGGGGTTGCCGTACGGCCTAGTCTTTGATGCGGCAACGGCACCGCTGAACAAGCGGCGGCGAACACGAGGGAGCCAGAGTGAGCAGCGATCGGGACGGCGTCTACGTCGGCGACAACGCGGCAGAGGACGACGACGACTGGTCGGACGCGCCTGACTACACTCCCCCGTCCTGGTACGTGCAGACCGAGCCCGCGGGGGCTTCCGGCGCGGCCGTGCCGGCCGCTTCCGCACCGACCTCCCCCGCTCCGGGCGAGCCCGACGCGCCGGTGCCCACCGCCGTTCCGGGACAGGCCCAGCAGGCTCCGGTGCAGCAGCAGGCCCACGCCCCGGTGCCCGGCCAGGCCGCCGCCCCGGCGGCCGAGGCCGCGCCGACCGCCACCCCCGTCGCCCCCGTTCCGGCGCCCGCTGCCACGCCCGCCACGCCCGCCGCGCCGGTCCCGCCGGTGCAGGCCGAGGCGCAGCACGTCCCGTTCCCGGTAGCCGCCCCGGCCCCGCCGGTCGCCGAGCAGCCGCAGGCCGGCGCCCCGGTCTGGCCGACGCCGGAGGCCGCGGCGCAGCAGCCCGCGGCGCAGCCGTACCCGGCGGCGGGGCCCGCAGCGGCCGCGCCGCCGGGGCAGCCCGTCCAGCCGCAGAACTTCGCGCAGCCGCCGGTCCAGCAGGCCCCGCCGCAGCACCCCCAGGACCCCCAGGGCCCGCCGGCGGGCTGGGACCCGCAGGCCGCGTGGGCCGCCCAGCAGGCTCAACAGGCCCAGCAGCCCGTCGCCCCCCAGCAGCCGGGCCCGCAGGCCCAGCCCGGCCAGCCGCAGCCCGGCCCGGTGGACCCGCGCCAGGGTGGCTGGCCGCAGCCCGTCGCGTACCAGCAGCCGACCCAGCCGCAGCCCGGCCCGCAGGCCCAGCCCGGCCAGCCGCAGCCCGGCCAGCCGTTGCCGGGGCACCCCGGGCAGCCGTGGCAGCAGCCGCAGGCCCCGCAGCCCAGCGCCTTCCAGCAGGCCGCCGCCCCGCAGCAGACCGCGCACGGCGCACCGCTCGGCTACACCGCGGCCGTCGAGCTGTCCTCGGACCGACTGCTGCGCAGCCAGCCCAAGCAGCAGCGCCAGCAGCCGCGCTTCCAGTTCGGCGGCAAGGCCGCGGCGGCCGAGAAGGCCCGCAAGCTGGAGGTCATCCGCACCCCGGTGCTGAGCTGCTACCGGATCGCCGTGATCAGCCTCAAGGGCGGCGTCGGCAAGACCACGACCACCACCGCGCTCGGCGCGACCCTGGCCAGCGAGCGCCAGGACAAGGTGATCGCGATCGACGCCAACCCGGACGCCGGCACCCTGGGCCGCCGGGTCAAGCGCCAGACCGGCGCGACCATCCGCGACCTGGTGACGGCCATCCCGCACCTGCGCAGCTACATGGACATCCGTCAGTTCACCTCGCAGGACCTGAACTCGGGCCTGGAGATCCTGGCCAACGACGTGGACCCGGCGGTCTCGACCACCTTCAACGACTCGGACTACCGCCAGGTGATCGACGTGCTGGGCCGCCAGTACCCGATCATCCTGACCGACTCCGGCACCGGCCTGCTGTACAGCGCGATGCGCGGGGTGCTGGACCTGGCCGACCAGCTGATCATCGTCTCCACCCCCAGCGTGGACGGCGCCTCCAGCGCCTCGACCACCCTGGACTGGCTCTCCGCGCACGGCTACGCCGACCTGGTGCAGCGCAGCATCACGGTGGTCTCCGGGGTGCGCGAGACCAGCAAGATGATCAAGGTCGAGGACATCGTCGCCCACTTCCAGACCCGCTGCCGCGGCGTGATCGTGGTGCCGTTCGACGAGAGCCTGGCGGCCGGCGCCGAGGTCAACCTCGACATGATGCGGCCCAAGGTCCGGGAGGCCTACTTCGAGCTGGCCACCCTGGTCGGCGAGGACATCGTCCGGGCCCAGCAGGCCGCCGCCCAGCAGGCCGGCTGGCAGCAGCAGGCCCAGCCGCAGCCCGGCTACCCGCAGCCGTACGCCGACCCGCGGCAGCCCCAGCCCTACCCGCAGCAGGCGGGCCAGCCCGCCCCCGGGGCGCCGTGGGCCCCGCAGCCCCCGCCCGGGTACGGCTACCCGCAGCAGCCCGCTCCCGGGGCGCCCTGGCCGCAGCAGCCGGGCCCGGGCTACGGCTACCCGCCGCAGGCACCCCAGCAGTGAGACGGCCGAAGGGGCCCACCGACACCCGGTCGGTGGGCCCCTTCCGGCGTCCCGGCGCTCAGACGCCGTCGGTCAGACGCCGTCGGTCAGCTCGCGGGCCCGCTTGACGTCGTCGGCCATCCGGTCCAGCAGCGCGTCGATGGAGTCGAACTTCTCCATCCCGCGCAGGTAGGCCAGGAAGTCCACGGCCACGTGCATCCCGTACAGGTCCAGGCCGACCCGGTCGATGGCGTACGCCTCCACGGTGCGGGCGGTGCCGTCGAAGGTCGGGTTGGTGCCGACCGAGATCGCCGCCGGCATCTTCTCGCCGTCCGCCGTCAGCCAGCCCGCGTACACGCCGTCGGCCGGGATCGCGCTGTGCGGCACGGTCTCGACGTTGGCGGTCGGGTAGCCCAGCTCGCGGCCGCGCTGCGCGCCGCGCACCACCACGCCCTCGACCCGGTGCGGGCGGCCCAGCACCTCGTTGGCGCCGGCCATGTCCCCGGTCTCCACCAGCCGGCGGGTCAGGCTGGAGGAGAACGGCTCGCCGTCCCCGGCCGTGCCGCACACCTGGAGGTCGACCACCTCGACCTCGAAGTCGTCCGCCCGGCCCAGTTCGCCGAGCAGCGTGACGTCCCCGGCCGCCCGGTGCCCGAAGCGGAAGTTGGGGCCCTCGATGACGACCCGCGCGTGCAGGGCGTCCACCAGCACCTGCCGGACGAAGGCCTCCGGGGACTCCTGGGAGAACTCGGTGGTGAACGGCAGCACCAGCACCGCGTCCACGCCCAGCTCCGCGATCAGCTCGGCGCGGCGCGGGTGCGGCGCGAGCAGCGGCGGGTGGCTGCCCGGGCGGATGACCTCGCGCGGGTGCGGGTCGAAGGTCACCACGACCGCGGGGACGCCGAGTTCGCGGGCCCGCTCGACCGCCCGCCCGATGATCAGCTGATGTCCGCGGTGCACCCCGTCGAACGAGCCGATGGTGACGACGCTGCGTCCCCAGTCCCCGGGGATCTCCTCCAGGCCACGCCAGCGCTGCACCTGACCGCTCCTTGTTCCGTACGGTGCGTACCCTCTGTACGCTCAAACGCTCAAAACCCGAACCCCTATAGCGTGCCATGCGCCTGCCCCGGCTCAGGCACCGGAATACGGGTTGAGCCCGCCGAGGGCCCCGTCGACCGCCCGGGCACGGCCCGCTCGGCCTCCTCGGCGGCGTACCGCGCGTCCCGTCCGGCCGCCGCCAGGGCCCGCATCCGGGCCGGCCCGGGGTCGTCCTGGGCGGTCGGCGCGGCACCGGACGGCCACCGGGCGAGCAGCCGGGCGAAGGCCGCCGACCGCCCGGCGCAGCGCACCAGCAGCTCGTCCGCGCCCGGCAGCCCCTGGGCGGCCCTGGCCAGCACCGCCCGGGCCCGGGCCGGGTCCTCGGCCGCGCAGTGCTCCGCGAGCCGCTCCACGACGGCGGTCAGCACCGCCGGGTCGGTCTCGGTGGCGAGCAGGGCGTCCAGCAGCTCGCGGCGCAGCGCGTCCGCCGCCGGGTCGGCCACCGGGACGGACAGCGCCTCGGCGAACGGCCGCCGGACGGCCGGGCTGCGGTCGGCCAGCGCGGCGCCGAGCAGCATCCTCAGCTCCGGCCGGCCGCCCGGGCCGACGGCGTCGGCCCTGGCCAGCCGACGGCCGAGGTAGTCGACGGCGACCGGACCGGCCAGCGCCGGGTTCCCGCGCAGCAGCTCGGCGGCCAGCTCGGCGCCCCGCCGCAGGGCCGCCGGGGCGGTGGCGTCGGCCAGCACCCGCAGCGTCTCGGCGGGGGCCGCGCCGGGGGCGGCCGCCCGGTCGGCGAGCGCGGCCAGGACGGGTTCCGGGTCGCTCTCCAGGGCCGGGCCGAGCGCCCGCGGGGTGAGGAAGGCGTCGCCGCCGGCCCGGAACCGGGCGAGCGCGGCCGGCAGGTACTCGGCCCTGGTCACCGGATCGCCGACCAGCAGCGCCAGCGCCGCCCCGTGCAGACCGGGCTCGTCCTCGCGGGCGAGCAGGGTCAGCGCGGTGTACCGCAGCAGCTCGACCCCGGCACCGGAGGCGTACGGGGCCGTCCGCAGCGCGTGCACGGCGGCCGCGACGTGCCGCTCGGGCCGCCGGTCGTGGCTCCAGCGGTCCACCGCGCGGCAGAGCGCGGACGGCTCCTCGGCGGCCAGCACGGTGAGCAGCGCGTCCGCCCGCGGGTGCGCGGCGGCCGCCAGCGCGTCGGCCAACTCGTCCAGGGCGAGCCGGCGGTGGGCGTGCAGCAGATCGTGGGCGATGTCGGCCGTCGTGCGCCCGGGGCGCCCCGGCAGGCCGTGCTCGTCCTCGAACCAGGCGCAGAGCAGCGGGAACACCGCGACCGGGTCGGCGCGCAGCCGCTCCGCCACCACGGCGAGGAAGCGCTGCCCGGGCCCGTCGGCGGGCACCAGGCGGCGCAGCAGGGCGAGTTCGGTCTCGACGGGCAGGCCGAGACCGGTCCAGAAGGCCGGGCCGAAGCGGCCGAGTCCGGCCGCCGGGAGCGCCACCGCACCGGCGGCGCCCGCCCGTTCGGCGATCCGGGACGCCAACTGGTCGAGCAGGGCCAGGTGTTCGGAGCGGTCCGGGCTGGCGGCGAGGCCCGCAGCGAGCAACCGGGCCGCCCACCAGGCGGGTTCGCTGCCCGGCGGGCGCAGGTCGAGGGCGCGCCAGATCCGGTGCAGCCACGGGTCCAGGGCGCCGGCGCCCCAGGTCTCCGCCACCCGGCGCAGTGCGGCGGCGACCGGGCCGATCCGGTGCCGGGCGACGGCGTTCACCCCGGCCGGTTCCCACGCCGGGTGGCCGCCGGGCTCCCGCGCCTCGTCGGCGGGCCACGGCGGGGTGTCCTCGGCCTCGCCGAGCAGCAGCCGCAGCGCCGCGTCCAGGTCCAGGTGCCGGCCCTGCAGCCAGTCCGCGAACTCCCCGTGGGCGAAGCGGAATCCGGGCCCGGCCGGGACGAACAGGCCCTCGGCTAGCACCGCCGTGGCCCAGCCGCCCTCGACCGGGAACAGCTCCTCGAAGACCGCCCGGTCCAGCCCGCCGCCCGACCGGTCGCCGAGCATCCGCCGGGCCGCCTCGTGCACCCGTCCGGCCACCGCCGCCGCGAGCCGGCGCACCCGGCGGTGCCGCGGCCCGCCCGGGCGCACCGCGCCCCGCCGGTGGGCGCCCGGGCGGCGCGGCCGGCCGTCCTCGGCCAACCGCTGGGCCACCCGCAGGCAGCGCAGGTCCAGGACGGCGCCGAACAGTTCGCTCCGGCGCACCGGCCCGTCGTGCAGCCCCTGCGCCCACAGCTCCCCGGCCAGCCGGACGGCCAGCGGGTGCCGGGCGTCCTCGGCGGCGGCCGGGTGGCCCGGCGGCAGCCCGTACCGGCGGCGCACCCGCTCGGCCGCCTCGGGGGGCAGCGGGCCGAGCCGCTGCCCGGCCAGGCTCGGCCCGCCCGCGCCGCGGCCGTCCATCCGCACGGTGGGGGCGCTGCCCAGGTCGCCGTCCGGGTGCGGCTCCTCCGTGCGCCGCGGGCCGGGGGTGCCGTTCCCCCAGGTCTCGGCCGCGAGCAGCTCCCACAGCTCCTCCCCGCAGGCCGTCACCAGCCTGGCCCCGCAGCCGGTCAGCCACTGCCCGGCGCCGCGCAGCCAGCGGGCGTCCACCGGCAGCGGGGCCTCCTCCGGGCCGTCCAGGACCACCAGCAGCGGCCGGCCGGCCGCCGCGCACAGCGCCGCCACCGGCTCGGGCGCGGGCGCGGGGGTGCCGAGGACGGCCGCCGCGGCGGCCAGCGCGCGTTCCACCGGTTCGGCGAGCGAGCGGTCCCCGGCGCGCAGGTCGGCGCCGCGCAGCCAGAGGGTGGGCAGCGGGTGGGCGCCGCCGGTGCGGCGGGCGGCCAGCGCGGCCAGTTCGGTGGTGCGCCCGCTGCCGGGGGCGCCGACCAGCGCGGTGACGGTCGCGACCGGCTCGTCCCCGGCCAGGCCGTCCGGTCGGTCCACCCGGTCGGCGGCCAGGTGGGGCAGTCGGCCCGGTCCGGCGCCGGCGGCCGCCACCTGGGCGGCGGTCAGCCGCAGCACCCCGGCCAGGTTGAGCGCCGGGCCGTAGCCGGGCACCGCCGCCGCGTTGCTCGCCAGCAGCCCGGCCAGCACCTCGGCGGCGCCCGTTCCACCCGGAGGGCCGTCCCCGACCGCCGCCGCGCCCACCGGCACGGCCGGCAGTGCCCCGCCGTGCCGGGGCCCGCGCGCGGCGGGCGCGGCCAGGGCGACCACGGCCCCGCTGCGGGCGTCCAGCACCGGCGAGCCGGCCGGCACCGCGACCCCGTCGACCACCGGCACGTCCAGCAGCAGCACTCCGGCCGACCGGTGCCCGCCGTGCGCCGCGCCGGCGACGCCGAGCAGTCCGCAGCGCAGCGCGACCACCCGTCCGTCCTCCCCCGCCAGCGCGGGCAGCAGCACCTCGGGCCCGGCGACGGCGGCGGCCAGCGGCAGCGGCGGCACCGGCAGCCCGCCGACCGCCTCGGTGCGCAGCAGGGCCAGCCCGTGCCCGGGCAGCGGCAGCACGGCGTCCGGGCCGAGCACCCTGGTCTGCCCGCCGGGGGTGTGCAGGACGACCCGGTCCAGTCCGGCCACGCTCTCGTGCGCCGTCAGCACGACCCCCTGCGGGTCGGCGACGAACCCCAGGCCGTGCAGCCGGCCGTCGAGGTCGCGGATCCGCAGCAGGTACCGCCCCGGATCGCCCTCCGGAAAACCCGGCATCTCGTGCCCCCTCGGCCGTCGCTCGCCCGCCGCCCGGAGCCTGCCCGCCGAGGTGCCCGCCCGACCGCGCCCGCCCCGCTCACCACGGGCGTTCACTCCGCGCGCTCCCTCGTGCGGGTGAACGACGTCCGGGAACGGCGGAGCCCCCGTCGGGGTGATTCCCGACGGGGGCTCCGAACGGCGACCGGACCGTCAGCCGACGAAGACCGCGACCGGCTTCGCCTGCCCGCCCTGCTCCTCGACCAGCGCCAGGAAGCGCCCGTCCGGCCCGAACACCGCGATCGGCCCGTCCACGCCCATCCCGGGCGCCTTCAGCCGGGCGCCGTGCGACAGCTTCTGCGCCGAGGCCTCGTCCAGGTCCCAGCGCGGGAAGGCGGCGGCCGCGGCGTCGGCGATCGGCAGCACCTCCAGCGGCTTGGCGGACTCGCCGGTGACCTCGGCCTCCAGCTGCTCCAGGGTGCGCGCCGACTCCACCCCGTACGGCCCGACCTTGGTGCGCCGCAGCGCCGTCAGGTGCCCGCCGACGCCCAGCCCGGCGCCCAGGTCCCGGGCCAGCGCCCGGATGTAGGTGCCGGAGGAGCACTCGACGGTGACGTCCAGGTCGATCACCGGGGTGCCGTCCTCGGCGACCGCCGCGCGCTGCTCGTGCACGCTGAAGGAGTGGATCGTGGTGGGCCGGGCCGCGAGCTCGAAGTCCTCGCCCTCACGGACCCGGGCGTACGAGCGCTTGCCGTCGATCTTGATCGCGCTGACCTTGGACGGCACCTGCATGATCTCGCCGGTGAGCGCCGCGATCCCGGCGTCGATCGCCTCCCGGGTGACGGCGTCGGCCGGGGTCGAGGCGGTCACCTCGCCCTCGCGGTCGTCGGTGACGGTGGTCTGGCCGAGCCGGATGGTCGCCTCGTACGTCTTGGCGGTGAGCATCAGGTGGCCGAGCAGCCGAGTGGCCCGCTCGACGCCGATCACCAGCACGCCGGTGGCCATCGGGTCCAGGGTGCCGGCGTGCCCGACCTTCCGGGTCCCGGCCAGCCACCGCAGCTTGGCGACGACCCCGTGCGACGTGATGCCCTCGGGCTTGTCGACGATCACCAGGCCGTCCGGGCCGGTGCCTTTGCGCTTCATCGGGTTCTTTCTCTCAACAACATCAGCGGAGACGATCAACGTACCGGTCTCAGCGCGCCCCGGAACCGCTCGACCACCGCGGCCACGTCCTCCCGGACGCTGAATCCGGCCGCGTAGACGTGCCCCCCGCCGCCCAGTTCGGCACAGGCCGCCGCGACGTCCACCGCCCCCTTGGAACGCGAGGAGCCGCGCAGCGTGCCGTCCGGGTCCTGCTTGAGCACCAGCGCCACCTCGGCCTCGGCCGGGCGGCGCAGGATGTCGATCAGCCCCTCGATCTCCTCGACCGTGACGCTGAACAGCGCGAGGTCCTGGTACGGCACCCAGGTCCACACCAGGCCCAGCCCGTCCGCCGCCTCCGGCTCGTAGACGGCCCGGTCGAGCGCGCCGGCGAGCACCTTGAGGTAGCCGAAGGAGGAGGTGTCCCACAGCTGTCGGGAGATCAGGTCGTGCCGGATGCCGGTGGCCAGCAGCCGGCCGGCCAGCTCGTGGGTGGCGGGCGTGGTGGCCCGGTACTTGAACGAACCGGTGTCCGTGGCGACACCGGTGTAGAGGCAGGTGGCCAGCTCCTGGTCGAGCACCACGCCGAGCCTGCGCAGCAGTTCGTCGACCAGCACGGCGGTGGCCGGCGCGGTCGGGTCGATCAACTGGTGGGTGCCGAAACCCGGGTTGGAGGCGTGGTGGTCGAACACCACCAGGACGGGCGCGGCGAAGGCCTTGTCGCGGAGCAGGCCGAGCCGGCTCTCCGCGGCCACGTCGAAGCAGAGCACCAGTTCGGGCACGTCCGGCACCTCGCAGGCCGGCACGATCAGCTCCTGGCCGGGCAGGAAGGCCAGCGACTCGGGCACGATCTGCGGGTCGTCGCCGAAGGAGACCCGCACCCGCTTGCCGAGCGCGCGCAGCGCCAGCGCGGCCGCCAGCGAGGAGCCCAACGCGTCGCCGTCCGGGCAGATGTGGCAGATCAGGTCGATCGAACGGGCCCGCCCGATCTCCGCCACCACCTGCTGCCAGAGCAGCTCGAACCCGCTCTCCTCGGTGCGCGGGCCCGGGAGTGCCGCGAGGGCACCCTCCACCGTGCTGGTGGAGGACGCCCCCGTGGTCGATCCGGCTCGCGAGGCGGCCCGCGCCGGCTCACCCGCCATGACTACTCGTCCTCGTCGTCACGCTCGGACGCCGGAACCCGGTACGGGTCCGCGTCGCCGGCGTAGCTCGCTCCCGCGGCCTGGGTGCGCACGGCGGCGTCCGAGGTGCGGGCCCGGTCGAGCAGGTCGTCGATGTTCCGGGCGTTGTCCGGCAGCGCGTCCGCGACGAAGGTCAGCGTCGGGGTGAAGCGCACCCCGATCTTGCCGACCTCGGAGCGGATCACGCCCTTGGCGCTCTCCAGCGCGGCCGCGGTGGCCTCGCGCTCGGTCTCGTCACCGAAGACGGTGTAGAAGACGGTGGCCTCGCGCAGGTCTCCGGTCACCCGGGTGTCGGTGATGGTCACGAACCCCAGGCGGGGGTCCTTGATCCGCCGCTCCAGGGTCTGGGCGACGACCACCTGGATGCGGTCGGCGAGCTTGCGCGCCCTTGCGGTGTCGGTCACGTTGCCTCCTCGTGCAGTGGGCCCGGTACCCGGGCGAGCTGCGCACCCGTCGGGGCCCACGCCCCAAAGTACCGGCCCGCGCCCGGCCTTGCGGGCGCTCTCGGTCCTGATCCGTGTGAGAACGGCGACTTCCGCCGACCGGCTCCACGGTCCTCATTCGTCGTCGTCGTTGTGGTAGCGCCTCCTCGCGGAGAGGAGTTGCACCTCGGGGCGGCCGGCGACCAACCGCTCACAGCTGTCCAGGACCTCGGTGACGTACCCGGCTTCGCCGGAGACCACCGCGAGGCCGATCTCGGCCCGGCGGTGCAGGTCCTGGTTCCCGGTCTCGGCAGCGCACACGCTGTACTTGCGCTGCAGTTCGGCCACGATGGGCCGCACGATCGAACGCTTCTCCTTGAGCGAGTGGACGTCGCCCAGCAGCAGGTCGAAGGTGAGTGTTCCCACGAACATGTGTGACAGGTCTCGCCGACCTGGAAGGCCTCGGGGGCAGCCCGGAACCGGGCTGGCGCCACTGTTTCTGACTACTCCCGGACCCTACACAGCGAGACCGGGGCCGGTCGACGGAAATACCACCCGTCGACCGGCCCCGGCTGACACCGACTAGGCGCGCGGCTTCTCGCGCATCTCGTAGGTCTCGATGATGTCGTCGACCTTGATGTCGTTGAACGACCCCAGGGTGACACCGGCCTCGAAGCCCTCGCGGACCTCGGTCGCGTCGTCCTTGAAGCGGCGCAGACCCTCGATCGAGAGGTTCTCCGCCACGACCTTGCCGTCGCGCAGCAGGCGGGCCTTGGCGTTGCGGCGGATGATGCCGTCGCGGACCAGGACACCGGCGATGTTGCCGAACTTGGAGGAGCGGAAGACCTCGCGGATCTCCGCGGCGCCGAGGCGCACCTCCTCGTACTCCGGCTTGAGCATGCCCTTGAGGGCGTTCTCGATCTCCTCGATCGCCTGGTAGATGACCGAGTAGTACCGGACGTCCACGCCTTCCTTCTCGGCCGCGGTACGCGCACGGCCTTCGGCGCGCACGTTGAAGCCGATGATGATGGCGTCCGAGCCCATCGCCAGGTCCACGTCGGACTCGGTGATGGCACCCACACCGCGGTGCAGGACCCGGAGCTCGACCTCCTCGCCCACGTCCAGCTTGACGAGGGCGTCCTCGAGGGCTTCCACCGAACCGGAGACGTCACCCTTGATGATGAGGTTGAGCTGCTCGATGGAGCCGGCGGCGATGGCCTTGTCCAGGTCCTCCAGGGACACCCGGACGCGGCGCTGCGCGAAGGCGGCGTTGCGGTCGCGGGCCGAGCGCTTCTCGGCGATCTGACGGGCGGTGCGGTCCTCGTCGACGACGATGAAGCTGTCGCCGGCGCGGGGCACCGAGGTCAGACCGAGCAGCAGCACCGGGCGGGACGGGCCGGCCTCGGTGAGGTTCTTGCCGTTCTCGTCCAGCATGGCGCGGACGCGACCGTAGGCGTCGCCCACGACGATCGAGTCGCCGACGCGGAGGGTACCGCGCTGCACGAGCACGGTCGCCATGGCGCCGCGGCCCTTGTCCAGGTGCGCCTCGATGGCGATACCCTGCGCGTCCTGCTCGGGGTTGGCCCGCAGGTCCAGCGAGGCGTCCGCGGTCAGGACCACGGCCTCCAGCAGCTGGTCGATGTGCAGGCCCTGGCGCGCGGAGATGTCGACGAACATGGTGTCGCCGCCGTACTCCTCGGCCACCAGACCGAACTCGGTCAGCTGACCGCGGACCTTGGTCGGGTCGGCGCCCTCGACGTCGATCTTGTTGACGGCGACCACGATCGGCACACCGGCGGCCTTGGCGTGGTTCAGCGCCTCGACCGTCTGCGGCATGACACCGTCGTTGGCCGCGACCACCAGGATCGCGATGTCGGTGGACTTGGCACCACGGGCACGCATGGCGGAGAACGCCTCGTGACCCGGGGTGTCGAGGAAGGTGATCGGACGCTGCTCGCCGTTCACCTCGGTGACGACCTGGTAGGCACCGATGTGCTGGGTGATGCCACCGGCCTCGCCGGCCACCACGTTGGACTTGCGGATCGCGTCCAGCAGGCGGGTCTTACCGTGGTCGACGTGACCCATGACGGTGACGACCGGCGGGCGCGGGGCCAGCTGGTCCTCGTCGCCCTCGTCGGCGCCGAAGTCGATGTCGAACGACTCCAGCAGCTCGCGGTCCTCGTCGTCCCGGCTGACGATCTCCAGCTGGAAGCCCATCTCGCCGGCCAGCAGCTCGAGGGTCGCGTCGGAGACCGACTGGGTCGCGGTGACCATCTCACCGAGGTTGAACATGACGGAGACGAGCGCGGCCGGGTTGGCGTTGATCTTCTCCGCGAAGTCCATCAGCGAGGCGCCGCTCGACAGGCGAACGGTCTGGCCGTTGCCGCGAGGCAGCATCACACCGCCGACGGACGGGGCCTGCATGGCCTCGTACTCCTGGCGCTTCGCCCGCTTCGACTTGCGGCCACGCGCCGGGCGACCGCCCGGGCCACGACCGAAGGCGCCCTGCGTGCCACCACGGGCACCCGGGCCGCCGGGACGACCGCCGAAGCCGCCGGGACGCGGGCCGAAGCCGCCGCCACCACCCGGGGCACCGCCACCGGGACGCGGACCGCCGAAGCCGCCGCCACCGGCCGGACGCGAGCCCGGACCGGCCGGACGGCCCTGGAAGCCGGGACGGGCGCCACCGGCACCCGGACCACCCGGACGGCCGCCGGGGCCACCCGGACCACGGCCACCCGGACCCGGACGCGGGCCGGCCGGACGCTGCGGCATCATGCCCGGGTTCGGGCGCGGCATGCCGGACGGGGTCGGGCCACCGGGACGCGGCGCGGCCGGACGCGGCATGCCGTCGGGACGCGGAGCGCCACCCGGACGGGGAGCACCGGCACCGGGGGCACCGGCCGGACGCGGACGGTCGCCACCGGGACGCGGGGCACCGGCACCCGGGGCACCGGCCGGACGCGGACGGTCGCCACCGGGACGCGGAGCGCCGGCACCCGGGGCACCGCCCGGACGCGGGGCGCCGCCCTGACCGCCCTGACGGCGGTCGCCGGGGCGGCCCATGCCGGTGGCGCTACCCGAGGTGAACGGGTTGTTGCCCGGACGCGGACCGGCCGGACGCGGGCCCGGACGGGCACCGCCGGCGGCCTGGCCACCCGGGCGCGGAGCCTGGGTGGACGGACGCGGGGCGGCGTCGCCGGCCGGAGCCGGCGAGGAGAACTCGGCCGCGGGCGCGGCCGGGGCCGCCGGAGCGGCGGGACGCGCGGCCGGGCGCGGGCCCGGAGTCGGCGCGCCCGGCTTCGGGGCGGCGGGGGCGGCCGGCGCGGAAGGCGCGGCGGCAGCCGGGGTCGGACGGGGACCAGGGGTCGCGCCGGGGCGCGGACCCGGAGCCGGAGCCCCCGGCTTCGGGGCACCCGAGCCGGCGGCGGGGGAGGGCGCCGCGGTCTTCCGCGGGCCCGGCTTGGCAGCGGAACCACCACCGGTGGGGGCCACACCAAGCGCGTCAGTCAGTTTGCGTACGACCGGCGCCTCGATCGTCGAGGACGCCGAACGGACGAACTCACCGAGCTCGGTGAGCTTGGCCATGACGGCCTTGCTCTCCAAGCCAAGTTCCTTGGCGAGTTCGTAAACCCGGACCTTAGCCACTTCACTCCTGTCTATGAGTCCGGGGGTCTCGTCCGCCGGACTGTCGCTACTTCATGGGCGTACCCATCGCGTACTCATCGCGTACTCATCGAGTGCTCATCGCAATCTCGACCTACTTCCACATCGCGAGGTACCTGACGTGGCACGACGCGCGGCTGGCCGCGTGCCGTGCTTGTTGCGGTGGTTCTCCGCCGCGCGAGCGGCGGCCGTCGCGGGAGGCGGTCCTGCTACGAGGCTTCGCCCGCCCGCTCCTCGATGAACCCGCGGAGCCGCTCCGTGTCGAGCGCTCCCTGGAGCCGGAAGGCCCGGGGGAACGCCCGACGGCGGACCGCGAGGTCGAGGCAGGCCGGATCGGGGTGCACGTGAGCGCCCCGGCCCGGGAGTGCGCCACGGGGATCAGGGACGCACTCGCCCTCGACCGCCGTGACACGCAACAGCTGGTGCTTGGCCGCGCGCTTGCGGCAGCCCACGCAGGTGCGTTCCGGGCGTGCTCGGACATGCGTCCGGCCAGACGAAGGCAAGTCTACCCCTCCGGAGCGACATGGCGCCGCCCCGCCGATCCTGGAGGACGGCGGGCTCGGCAACGACAACACTGACTACCGGGCCTGCGATTCCTCGGACTGGCCCTCGGTGTCCGGGCGGATGTCGATCCGCCAGCCGGTCAGGCGCGCGGCCAGGCGGGCGTTCTGCCCCTCCTTGCCGATCGCCAGCGACAGCTGGTAGTCCGGCACGATCACCCGGGCGGAGCGCTGGGCGGCGTCCACGATCTCCACGCTGGTCACCCGCGCGGGCGACAGGGCGGCGGCCACCATCTCCCGGGGGTCCTCCGACCAGTCGACGATGTCGATCTTCTCGCCGTGCAGCTCGCCCATCACCGCGCGCACCCGGGAGCCCATCGGGCCGATGCAGGCGCCCTTGGCGTTCAGGCCCTGACGGCGCGACCAGACCGCGATCTTGGTCCGGTGGCCGGCCTCGCGGGCGATCGCCGCGATCTCCACGCTGCCGTCCGCGATCTCCGGGACCTCCAGCGCGAACAGCTTCTTCACCAGGCTGGGGTGGGTGCGCGACAGCGTCACCGAAGCCCCGCGCACGCCCCGGCGAACCGCCACCACGTAGCACTTCAGCCGGGTGCCGTGCCGGTAGTCCTCGCCCGGGACCTGCTCCTGCGGGGGCAGGATGGCCTCCAGCTTGCCGATGTCGACCAGCACGTTCTTCGGGTCGTTGCCCTGCTGGACGACACCGGTGACGATGTCGCCCTCCTTGCCCGCGTACTCACCGAAGGTCTGGTCGTCGGCGGCGTCGCGCAGGCGCTGCATCATCACCTGGATGCCGATGCTGGACGCGATCCGGCCGAAGCCGCTCGGGGTGTCGTCGAACTCCTTCGGCTCGACGCCCTCCTCCAGCTCCGCCGGGTCCTCCATGGCCCACACGGTGACGTGGCCGCTCTCGCGGTCCAGGCGCACCCGGGCCCGGCGGCGCGAGCCCTCGGTGCGGTGGTACGCGGTGAGGAGGGCGGACTCGATGGACTCGACCAGCAGGTCGAAGGGGATGTTCTTCTCGTTGACCAGCGTGCGCAGGGCACTCATGTCGATGTCCACGGCTACGCCTCCTCGTCTTTCGTCACGTTCGTCATGGTCGTACGGCACCCGGGGGTCACTCGGCGCCGTCCTCCCCCTCGTCGAAGTCCGCGGCCTCGTCCAGGAGCTTCTCGTCGTCCTTGCGGTTGAACTCGACCTGGACCCGGGCACGGGCCACCTCGGCGTACGCCAGACGGCGCTCCTTCGGGCGGCCACGGCCCTTCACCGGCTGCACCTCGACCAGTGCACCGTCCTCGTCGGCCTCCAGCACCCGGGCGACGATCTCCCCGCCGTCCACCAGGTGGATCTTGGCCAGCCGACCCTCGGCGCGCTGCCAGTGCCGGGGCAGGGCCAGCGGACGCTCCGCACCCGGCGAGCCGACCTCCAGCAGGTACGCGTCGTCCCCCATCAGGTCCGACTCGTCCAGGGCCTCACCGACCACCCGGCTGAACTCGGCGATGGTGTCCATGTCCACGCCGCCATCGGTGTCGACGTCGATCTGGACCTGCCGGCGGCTGCCCGCCCTGGTGACCCTGACGTCCTCCAGATCCAGTCCGGCCTGCTCGGCCAGCGGCTCCAGCAACGCTCGCAGCCGGTCGGTGTGGGTGGTGCTCATCCGGGTGGACTCCTCGGCCGCGTCTGCTGTTGTCAGAAGGTCGCCCCGCGCCCCCGGTGTCACGCACCGGATCACGGCAGCTCGGCCCAAAGCCTATCCGGTCAAGCCCCCAACCACCGATTCCGGACCTCCGCCGACCGCGTGCACGCCACCCACTGCGAGCAAGCTCACACCCGGCACGGCATCCCCGAACCGGGCCCGGGAACGTGGGGATTCTGTAATCATTCACGCCAACGAGGGCAGGCGGGGAGGCCGTCCTCCCGTACCCGCCCGGAGTGATCCCGATGCATCCGCCCAGCCGACGGACCTTCCTGGCCCTCGGACTGCTCACCACCCTCGCCGCCTGCACCGCCGACCCGGGCGGCCGCCCGGCCGACCCCGCCCCGTCCCACGACCCGGACACCCCCGCCCGCCTCCGGGCGATCGCCGACACCGACCTCCTGCTCGGCGCCTACGACAACCTGCTCACCGCCCCCGGTGCCCCGACCGCCCTGCTCCAGCCCCTGCGCGACGACACCGTCCAGCACCGCGCCGCCCTCGTCCAGGGCCTGCCGGCCGCGACCCCCTCCCCCACCAGCACCCCGTACCGCTCCCTGCCCACGCTCCCCGAGCTGGCCCTCATGGAGCACCGGACCGCCGAGTCCCACCTCTACGGCTTCGACGAGGTCAGCCCGCCCCTCGCCCGGCTGCTCGCCTCCGTGTCCGCCTCCAACGCCCTGCACGCCGCGGCCCTCGGCGACCAGACCCCCATCGGCACCCCGGCCGGCCACGCCCGCACCGAGGGCGCCACCGACCCCGGCCCGGCCCTCCAGAGCGCCCTCGGCGCCGAACACGCCGCCGTCTACGGCTACGGCGTGGTCGGCGCCCACCTTCCCGACGACCCCCAGCGCACCGACGCCCGCACCACCCTCGCCGCCCACCAGGCCCAACGCGACGCCTGGCAGCGCCTCCTCACCGCCGCCACCGCCGCCCCCACCCCGGCCGCCGCCGGCTACCAGCTCCCCTTCCCCGTCACCTCCCCGGCCGACGCCACCAGGCTCGCCGTCCACCTGGAGACCCGCCTCACCGCCACCTACGCCGACCTGGTCACCACCCTCCCCGCGTTCCACCGCCCGCTCGCCGCCACCGCCCTGCGCGACACCGCCCTGCGCGCCCGCCGCTGGGGCGCCCCGCCCACGGCCTTTCCCGGCATCCCCGCCGCCTGACGCGGCGGGCACGTGGGGCAAGGACCCGCACGCCCGCCACCCCGAACCCTCCCGAAAGCCCCACACCGGCCCCCAAACCCCGACAATGGACCCATGTCGGGAGCCGAACCCACCATCACCGTCCCCAGCTGGCTGACGAACTCCGTCACCGCCACCCACGGCGAGACCGGCCGCCAATGGCTGGCCACCCTCCCCGCCAGGGCCGCCGCCCACCTCGCCGCCTGGGACCTCACCCTGGAACGGACCCTCGACCCCGGCGGCAGCCTCAGCCTCGTCGCGTACGTCCACCGCGACGACCTCTCCCCCGCCGTCCTCAAGGTCGGCCTCCCCACCGCCGAGACCGCCCACGAGCACACCGCCCTGACCCACTGGGCCGGCCGCGGAGCCGTCCTCCTCCTGGACGCCGCCCCCACCGAGGGCGTCCTCCTGCTCGAACGCCTCCACGGCGAGATCCCGCTGCGCTCCCTCGCCGAGCCCAAGGCCATGCTGGAGGCCACCAGCCTGCTGCACCGCCTCTGGACGGAGCTCCCCGAAGGCCACCCCTTCCCCGCCCCCGCCCAGCGGATCGCCACCACCGCCCGCCTGGCGGAGCGCCCCCACGCCGCCGACGAGGCGCGGCAGCTGATCGCCGAGGCCCTGGACACCGCCCGGGCCCTGGCCGACTCCGCCGACGAGTCCTTCCTCCTGCACGGCGACTTCCACCACGGAAACGTCCTGGCCGCCGACCGCGCCCCCTGGCTGGCCATCGACCCGCGCCCGCTGGCCGGCGAACGCGCCTTCGACCTGGCCCGCCTCGCCCTGGACCGCGCCGACACCCTGTTCGGCTCCCCCGGCGCCCCCGCCGCCGTCCGCCGCCGGCTGGGCCGGCTCTCCGAAGCCCTCGAGGTCGACCAGGACCGCCTCCGCGGCTGGACCCTCTTCCGCGCCGTCGACCTCGCCCTCCGCGCCCTCGCCGCGGACCGCCGCGAGGACGCCGAGCTCTACCTCGAGTTCGCCAACACCCTCTGACCCGACGGCCGTTGAGGGCTCTAAGCCCCGAGTGCCCCGAGCGCCCCGCTCTCGGCCCCGCGCAAGGGCAGCCGAGCCCCCATCACCGCGTACAGCCGCTCCGTCGCCGGGAACCGCACCGCCCGCGCCAGGTCCCGGTACCCCAGCGCCCGGTACAGCCGCCGCGCCGGCGTCTCCGCGTCGATCGCCGAGAGGATGCTCCGCTCCAGCCCCGACCCCTCGCACAGCATCCGGATGAGCCGCGAGCCGATCCCCTGCCCCTGGAACTCCGGCAGCACGTGCAACTCGGTGATGGCGAAGACCCCGTCCAGCCAGTCCCCGTACCCCCGGGCGGTCAGGTAGGGCTCGATCACCGTGCTCCACCAGTGCTCCCGCTGGTTGGGCATCCCGTACCCGAACCCGACCAGCCGCCCCCCGCTCATCGCCCCGAGCGCGATCACCCCCGGCTGCAGGGCGTGCCGCCCCACGATGTGCAGCCGTACCGCGACCTCCTCGGGCGTCAGCCCGAACGCCACCGCCTGGACCTCCAGCGCCTGCGGCGCCCAGGCCGCAAGGTCGATGGCCTCGATCGTCACCCCGGTCAGCTGATCCATGCTCCGGACGTTACTACCAGCGGCCCCGCGGCGCGGCCGAAGATCCCAACAGCACCCCGCCCGGAACCTCGCGACCCACCGCACGGCCCGCCGCGGCCCCTCAGAACAGCACGCTCATGAAGGCCCCGACCTCGCGGAACCCCACCCGCCGATACGCCGCCCGGGCCCGCAGGTTGAAGTCGTTGACGTACAGCGACACCACCGGCGCCACCTCCCGCAGCGCGACGTCCAGGACCGCCGCCATCCCCGTCTCGGAGAGCCCTCGCCCCCGGTGCTCCGGAGCGACCCAGACCCCCTGGATCTGACAGGCCCCCTCCGTCACCGCCCCGATCTCCGCCTTGAAGACGACCTGCCCGTCCTCCCCGAACCGCGCGAACGACCGTCCGGTGGACACGAGTTCGGCCACCCGGGCCTGGTAGAGGAGCCCCCCGTCCCCCGCCAGCGGCGACACCCCCACCTCCTCGGTGAACATCGCCACGCACGCCGGCATCAAGGTCTCGACCTCGTCGCGCCGCACCCTGCGCACCAGCGGATCCGGCGCGATCTCCGCCGACGGCACCGAGGTCGCCAACAGCGGCTGGTGCGCCCGCACTTCCCGGGCCGGCCCCCAACTGCGCTCCAGCAGCGCCCAGAAGGCCGCCGTGGCCGCCGCCGGCCCGACGATCGAGGAGCAGCGCCGCCCCTGCCGGCGGGCGCGCTCCGCGAAGGCCGCGACCGCCTCGGACCCGGCGTTGATCAGGACCAGGTTCGCCCCGGCGTAGCAGAGCGCGTCCAGCACGCCCTGCCCGTCGTACCAGCCCCACAA
Source organism: Kitasatospora sp. NPDC032121 (assembly GCF_055580145.1). NCBI lineage: Bacteria > Bacillati > Actinomycetota > Actinomycetes > Kitasatosporales > Streptomycetaceae > Kitasatospora > Kitasatospora sp. NPDC032121. The sequence continues at coordinate 45,022 of NZ_JBVILX010000028.1, forward strand.
CTCCCCGCCGAGCCGCCACGGATCCAGCCCGACGGCCTCGACCCTGGTCGCGACGAAGGCGTTGGCGACCGGGTCGCGGTGGAGGATCTCCAGGGCGTCCGGGAGGTCCGGCGGCTCCAGCACGCGGGTGGTGGCCAGGGCCCGGGCGGCCTGGAAGGAGCTCGGGAGCATCACACCTCGATCGAGCATCGAGACAGCACCTCACTGAGACGACTCTGGCCGAACCCTATCCGTGGCCCCACCCGGCTACGGCCGCGGGGCCGTCCGCGAACGGACGGCCCCGCTTCCGGAAAACACCGCACGGGCGCTCCCGCGCGGTCAGGACTGCCGACAACCCACGGCTGTCGGGACGAACGACGAACCACGAACGGCGAACCGCGCGGGGTTCACTCCCCCGCGACCACCGTCGGCGCCCCCGCCTCGACGCCCGCCGCCTGCATCTGCTCGGCGAGCTTGAGCGCCTCCTCGATCAGGGTCTCGACGATCTTCGACTCCGGAACGGTCTTGATGACCTCGCCCTTGACGAAGATCTGCCCCTTGCCGTTGCCGGAGGCGACTCCGAGGTCGGCCTCGCGCGCCTCGCCCGGGCCGTTCACGACGCAGCCCATGACGGCCACCCGCAGCGGCACCTCCATGCCCTCCAGCCCGGCGGTGACCTCCTCCGCGAGCTTGTAGACGTCCACCTGGGCGCGGCCGCAGGACGGGCAGGAGACGATCTCCAGGCCGCGCTCGCGCAGCCCGAGCGACTCCAGGATCTGGTTGCCGACCTTGATCTCCTCGGCCGGCGGCGCGGAGAGCGAGACCCGGATGGTGTCGCCGATGCCCTCGGCCAGCAGCGCGCCGAAGGCGACCGCCGACTTGATCGTGCCCTGGAAGGCCGGGCCGGCCTCGGTCACACCGAGGTGCAGCGGGTAGTCGCAGGCGGCGGCGAGCTGGCGGTAGGCGTTGATCATCACGACCGGGTCGTTGTGCTTGACCGAGATCTTGATGTCGCGGAAGTCGTGCTCCTCGAACAGCGAGCACTCCCAGAGCGCCGACTCGACCAGCGCCTCCGGGGTGGCCCGGCCGTACTTCTCCATCAGGCGCTTGTCCAGCGAGCCGGCGTTGACACCGATCCGGATCGGGACGCCCGCGTCCTTGGCGGCCTTGGCGATCTCGCCGACCTTGTCGTCGAAGGCCTTGATGTTGCCCGGGTTCACGCGCACCGCCGCGCAGCCGGCGTCGATCGCCGCGAAGACGTACTTCGGCTGGAAGTGGATGTCCGCGATGACCGGGATCTGCGACTTCTTGGCGATGATCGGCAGCGCGTCGGCGTCGTCCTGCGAGGGCACGGCGACCCGGACGATCTGGCAGCCGGACGCGGTGAGCTGGGCGATCTGCTGGAGCGTGGCGTTGATGTCCGACGTCACGGTGGTGGTCATCGACTGCACCGAGACCGGGGCGTCGCCGCCGACCGGCACGTTGCCGACCATGATCTGCCGGGAGTGACGGCGCTTGGCCAGCGGCTTGAGCGGCAGGGACGGAATACCGAGCGAGATCGCGGTCATGTGCGCAGGGTTCCCCGGGGTTGAGGTGTGGTCGACCGCCCGGCCGTGACACGGCCGAGGCCGGGCGCGCTGACGATCGCGCACCCGGCCTCCACGGTACGGCACCGCCATGGCGCCCAGCACACCCGTGGTACCCGAACGCCCTAACTGATCTTCACCGGGTTCACCAGGTCGGCGACCATCACCAGCAGGGTGAAACCGATGAAGATGCTGGCCACCACGTACGCCACCGGCATCAGCTTGGCCACGTCGAAGGGGCCGGGGTCGGGCCGCCTGAACAACTGTGCGAAGCGACGCCGCACCGCCTCCCAGGCCGCGCCGGCGATGTGCCCGCCGTCCAGCGGGAGCAGCGGCAGCATGTTGAAGAGGAAGAGCGACAGGTTGATGCCGGCCAGCAGGTTCACGAAGATCGCGATCTTCTGGGTGGCCGACTCGTGCAGGGAGAACACCTCGCCGCTGACCCGGGCGGCGCCGACCATCCCGATCGGCGAGTCCGGGTCGCGCGGGGTGTCCCCGACGACCGCGTTCCACAGGCCGGGGATCTTGCCGGGCAGCGCGAGCAGCGACTTCACCCCGTTCTCGGCCATGTCGTACATCCGGTCGACCGACTGCCCGAAGCCCAGCTGGACCACACCGCTCGCCGGAGTGAATCCGAGGAACCCGGCCTGGACGGTCTGACCCTTGAGCGGGACGCCGTTGCCGTCGTACTTCTGGACGTCGTTGACCGCGATGGCCGGGTTGAGGGTGATCTGCTCCCCGGCCCGCTCGACCACGACCGGCACGGTCCGGCCGGCCGACCGGCGGATGTCCGCCTGGAGCTGCTCGTAGCTGCCGATCCGGTCGCCGTCGAAGGAGAGGATCTTGTCGCCCGCCTTCAGCCCGGCCTGGGCGGCCGGGGTCTGCGGGGCACCCTCCGGGCAGGTGTCCCTGGGCTGACCCACCTTGACCAGGCACTTCTCGACGGAGCTGACCGTCGGCACGCTCATGTTGACGCCGAAGCCCATCATGACGGTCAGGAAGAGCCCGAACGCCAGGATCAGGTTCATGAACGGCCCGGCGAACATGACGATCATGCGCTTCCACGGCTTGCGGGTGTAGAAGAGCCGGTCCTCGTCACCCTCCTGGATCTCCTCGTAGGAGGCCTCGCGGGCGTCCTCGATCATGGTGCGCCAGGGCGAGCTGCTGCGCTTGGTGATCCGGCCGTCCTCGCCCGGCGGGAACATCCCGATCATCCGGATGTACCCGCCGAACGGGATCGCCTTGATGCCGTACTCGGTCTCGCCCTTCCGGCGCGACCAGAGGGTCGGGCCGAAGCCGACCATGTACTGGGGCACCCGGATGCCGAACAGCTTGGCCGTGGAGAGGTGGCCGAGTTCGTGCCAGGCGATCGAGACGAGCAGCCCGATGACGAAGACCAGGATGCCGACCACCGTCAAAACCGTTGCCACCGCTGGTCCTCCGTCATGCCGCTCCGCTCATCGTTTCGTCCTACTGCAATCGGGGTTGTCAGCCGACCGTCAGCCGGCCGCCAGCTCGCGGGCCCGGGCGCGCGCCCAGTCCTCCGCGTGCAGGACGTCCTCAACCGTCAGGGAAGTTCCCGCCGCCGAACCACCGTCCCGCCGGCCGTGCTCGGCCACGACCTTGGCAACAGTGTCCACGATTCCGGTGAAAGCGAGGCGGCCCTTCAGGAACGCCTCCACGCACTCCTCGTTGGCCGCGTTGAACACCGCCGGGTTGGTGCCGCCCAGGGTGCCCACCTCACGGGCCAGCTCGACCGCCGGGAAGGCCTCGTCGTCCAGCGGGAAGAACTCCCACGTGGCGGCCTTGGTCCAGTCGCAGGCGGGGGCGGCGTCCGGCACCCGGTCCGGCCAGCCCAGGCCCAGCGCGATCGGCATCCGCATGTCCGGCGGGCTGGCCTGGGCCAGGGTCGAACCGTCGGTGAACTCCACCATCGAGTGCACCACCGACTGGGGGTGGACCACGACCTCGATCCGGTCGAACGGCACGTCGTACAGCAGGTGCGCCTCGATCACCTCCAGGCCCTTGTTCACCAGGGTGGCCGAGTTGATCGTGACGACCGGGCCCATCGCCCAGGTCGGGTGGGCCAGCGCGTCCTGCGGGGTCACGCCGGCCAGCTGGTCACGGGTGCGATTGCGGAACGGACCACCGCTGGCGGTGACCACCAGCTTGCGCACCTCGGCCCGGGTGCCGCCGGCCAGCGCCTGGAACAGCGCGGCGTGCTCGGAGTCCACCGGCACGATCTGGCCCGGCTTCGCCACCGCCTTCACCAGCGGACCGCCGACGATCAGCGACTCCTTGTTGGCCAGCACCAGCACCCGGCCCGCCCGCAGCGCGGCCAGTGTCGGCCGCAGGCCGATCGAACCGGTGATGCCGTTCAGCACCGAGTGGCACTCCAGGGCGGCCAGCTCCGTCGCCGCGTCCGGGCCCACCAGCACGGTCGGCAGCGGACGGCCCGCCGCCTTCGCGGCCAGCGCCTCGCGCAGCGCCGGCTCGGCCGCCGGATCGGCCACCGCCACGGTGTGCACGCCCAGCCGCACCGCCTGCTCGGCGAGCAGCTCCACCCGGCCGCCGGCCGCCGACAGGGCGACCACCCGGAAGCGGTCCGGGTTGCGGAGCACCACGTCGATGGCCTGGGTGCCGATCGAACCGGTGGAGCCCAGGATCACCAGCTCCCGGGGGCCGGAGGGGTCCGCCACGGTGGGCGTGAAACGCAGCTGCGGGTGGGCGAGCGAAGTCATGCGCCCATTGTGTCCTGTCCGCGGCACCGTCCCCGACCTCCGCGCGGTTCCCCGGACTTCCGCGGCCCCCTGCTCTTTCCCTGCCTTCCACGGCCTTTCCCGGAATTCCCCGGACTTCCGCGGAGCTCCCCTGGTCCTTCCCCGCCCTCTACGGCCTTTCCCGGGATTCCCCGGGCCACCGCGCCCGGTCCGGACTACCGTCGGAGCCATGCGTACCGTCATCGCCGGGGGCCACGGACAGATCGCGCTCCGGCTGGAACGGCTGCTCGCCGCGCGCGGCGAGCGCCCCGCCGGGATCATCCGCCGCCCCGAACAGGCCCAGGACCTCGTCGACGCCGGGGCCGAGCCACTGCTGCTCGACCTGGAGGCCGCCACCGCCACGCAGCTCGCCGGGCTGCTGACCGGGGCCGACGCGGTGGTCTTCGCCGCCGGCGCCGGACCGGGCAGCGGCGCCGCCCGCAAGAACACCGTCGACCGGGACGCCGCCGTGCTGCTCGCCGACGCCGCCGAACTCGCCGGGGTCCGCCGGTACGTGATGGTCTCGACGATGGCCGCCGACGCCGGGGCGCACCACCCCGACGAGGTCTTCGAGGCCTACCTGCGGGCCAAGGGCGCCGCCGACGACGCCGTCCGCTCCCGCACCGCGCTGGACTGGACGGTGCTGCGCCCCGGGCGGCTCACCGACGGCCCCGGCACCGGCCTGGTCCGGCTGGCCCCCTCGGTCGACCGCGGCACGGTGGACCGGGCCGACGTGGCCGCCGTCCTGGCCGCCCTGCTCCACGAACCCGGCACCGCCGGACAGACCCTGGAGTTGGTCGCCGGGAACGCCACCGTCGAGGAGGCGGTCGCCGTGGCCGCCGGGCACGACGGCTGAACCCGCCGGCCGCGAACGCGAGGAGGGCCCGGTTCGGCCGAACCGGGCCCTCCTCCACGACACCGCTACGGCGCCGTCACGGGCTCTCTCAGAGGTCGAGGCCGCTCAGGACCATGACCTTCTCGACGGTGTAGTCGTCCATCGCGTACTTGACGCCCTCGCGGCCGACACCGGAGTCCTTGACACCGCCGTACGGCATCTGGTCAGCACGGTAGGACGGCGCGTCGCCGATGATCACACCGCCGACCTGCAGCTCCCGGTGGGCGCGGAAGGCGGTCTGGAGGTCGTGGGTGAACACGCCCGCCTGGAGGCCGAACGCGGAGTCGTTGACGGCCGCGAAGGCCTCGTCCACGCCGTCCACCCGGTGCAGCGACAGCACCGGGCCGAACACCTCGGCCTTGGCCAGGATGGCGTCCTCGGGCAGCTCGGCCAGCACGGTCGGGGCGTAGGTCGCGCCCTCGCGGGTACCGCCGGTGAGCACCTTGGCGCCCTTCGCGACCGCGTCCTCGACCCAGGACTCGACGCGCTTCGCGGCGTTCTCGTCGATCAGCGGGCCGACGTCGGTCGCGTCGTCGCTCGGGTCACCGGTGACCTGCGCCCTGACCTTGGCGACGACCTTCTCCGCCAGCGCGTCGTACACCGACGCGTCGGCGATCACCCGCTGCACCGAGATGCAGGACTGGCCGCCCTGGTAGTTGGCGAACATCGCGATCCGGGTGGCCGCCCAGTCCAGGTCGGCCTCCGAGGACCAGTCGGCGAGGACCACGGCCGCGGCGTTGCCGCCGAGCTCCAGGGTGCAGTGCTTGCGCGGCACCGAGTCCATGATCTGGTAGCCGACCTTGTCCGAACCGGTGAAGGAGATCACCGGCAGGCGCTCGTCCTGCACCAGGGCCGGCATCCGGTCGTTCGGCACGGTCAGGATCGACCAGGAACCGGCCGGCAGGTCGGTCTCGGCCAGGATCTCGCCCAGAACCATCGCCGACAGCGGCGTCGACGGAGCCGGCTTCAGGATGATCGGGGCGCCGACCGCGATCGCCGGGGCGACCTTGTGGGCGACCAGGTTCAGCGGGAAGTTGAACGGGGCGATCCCGAGCACCACACCGCGCGGGAAACGGCGCACCAGCGCGAAACGGCCCACGCCGCCCGGATCGGTGTCCAGCCGCATGGTCTCACCGTTGGTGCGGCGCGCCTCCTCGGCGGCCCAGCGGAAGACCGACACCGCGCGGCCGATCTCACCGCGGGCCCACTTGATCGGCTTGCCGTTCTCGGCGCTGACCAGCTGGGCCAGCTCCTCGGTGCGCTCGGTCAGCCGCTTGGCCACGTGGTCCAGGGCGGCGGCACGCTGGTGCGCCGGGGTGGCGGCGAACACCGGCAGAGCGGCGACGGCGGCGTCCAGCGCCTCGTCGACCTGGGCCTCGGTCGGGATGCTCACCTTGCCGACCAGACGGCCGTCCCAGCTGTTGTGCACCTCGAAGTCGGCGTCACCGCTCGCCCGGCGGCCGGCGAGCCAGAAATCGTACGTGGTGGTCACCGTGGTACCGGCCCTCTCCTCGTCTGTCCTACGGCCCACGGACGTGGGACCCGGATTTGAGGGTAGGCGGGGCGGCACGCCGACCGGATTGGCCGACTAGGAGCGTTCGCCCCCGGGGCCACTCCACCACGTCCTACCGGAGCGCGGCCGCCGACCCGCGCACCCCGCGCCTCACTCCTCGCCGGAGCGGAGCGCCAACCACAGCTCCATCCGCACGTCCGTGTCGTCCAACGACCGGCCCAGCAACTCCTCGACCCGGCGCATCCGGTAGCGCAGCGTGTGCCGGTGCACCCCCAGGTCCGCCGCCGCCGCGTCCCACTGGCCGTGCCGGGACAACCACGCCCGCAGCGAGGCCACCAGGTCCCCGCGCGCCGTCCGGTCGTGCTCCCGCAGCGGCCGCAACAGCCCCTCCGCGAAGGCCGTCACCGCGTCCTCACCGAGCAGCGGCAACAACGACCCCGCACCGACCTCCTCGTGGTCCACCGACCGGCGCCCGCCACGCAGCGCCACCGCCAGCGCCCGCTCGGCCTGCGCGTGCGCCGTCCCGGCCTCCTCCAGCGCGGCCGGGGCCGAAACGCCCAGCGACAGGCCCTCGTGCTCCTCCACCGCCCCCAGACAGGCCCGGTGCACCGCACCGTTGTCCAACGCCAGCACCATCAGCCGCGGCCCGTGCACACCGTCCTCCCGCGCCACCAGCAGCTTCTCGCCCACCCGGGCACCCGCCTGCTCGGCCCGGTCGCCCAGCTCCCCCAGCGCCTCCGCGGCATTCGTGCCCGCCGGCCCGGCCCCGGCCACCAGAACCCGTATCGTCCCCTCCGGCAGCCCCCCGAACAGCCCCACCGCCACCTGACGGGCCGTCGCCACCTCACCGGCCAGCACCATCCGCAGCAGCGCCGCGCCCATCCGCTCCTCCGCCTGCCGCAGCTCCCGCGAGCGCTCCAGGGTGAGGGTCAGCAGCGCCACCGCCGCGTTCAACACGTACCGCTCGGTCGGCGTGATCCGGTCCTCGGTCCCCACCGCCAGGAAACCCCGGGCCCGCCGGTCCGCCCCCAGCGACTGGACCACCACGTAGTCCTCGTCCGCCGTGTCTATCCCCGGCGCCCGCCCCTGCAAGGCCGCACTCGACGGCGCCGGCCGCCGACGCAGCCGGTCCACCTCCGCCGCCAGCCGCCCCGCCCGGCGCGCCGCCCAGTCCGGAGCCACCACCGACAGCGCACCCGACCCGTCGTACAGCGCCGCCCAGCCCCCCAGCCGGGCCGCCAGCCGGCGCACCACCGCCGTCGTGCCGTCCTTGCCGAGCGCCGCCCTCGTCAGCTCCTCCTGAGCCTCGAAGCTGGTCGTCACCGCCTCGTACTGCTCCGCGGCCAGCGCCGCCGACACCACCTTGCTGATCGCGATGAACGGCGTCGGCTCCGGCACCCGCAGCAACGGCAGCCCGCGCTGCGCCGCCGCGTCCACCAGCGGCTGCGGCACCTCCGTGTGCGACAACCCCACCCCGAGCCCCAGCCCGACCACCCCCGCGTCGGCCAGCCGGTGCACGTACGCCTGCAACTGCGCCGCCGTACGACCCAGCTTGATACCGGTGGTGAGCAGCAGCTCGCCACCCTCCAGGAACGGCGTCGGGTCGTCCAGCTCACTGGTGTGCACCCAGCGGACCGGCCGCTCCAGGTGATCCGCACCGGCGAGGACCGTCAGATGGAGCGACGTGTTGCGGACGACGGAGGCGAGTGTGGGGGGCATGGCACCTTCGGGGGATCGACCTGACCGCGCCGTTGCGGCCGGGCGAGGAGAGGGACGTGGGACTGGTGAGGGTCTCTCCCCTTCATTATGGACGCCCCGGACAACCCGCACTGCCGAATCCACCTCGAAGGCGACTTCCCCGCCGCCCCGCCATCAGCCCCTGAGGTCCACCAACAGCGGCGGCACCTGCTCCCCCGACACCGCCGTCAACGACACCACCGCATGCCCCGCCGGCAACGCGTGCGCCAGATCCGACGGCGACCACCGCAGCCGCTCCACGTCCCGCGTCGTCACCGACTCCGTCTGCGCCGTCGTCCCCGACAACGCCTTCCGCCCGATCCGGCCGGCGCGCCTTATCACGCCTCCGGAGGTGTCGGGGGTGTGGGTGACTTCCGTCTCGTGGACGACGTGTGTACCCCACGCCTCTGAGAAGAACCTCCCGTCCCACGGCGCGATACCGGGGAAGACCATCCGACAGCCCACCGCCCCAAACAACGGAGTCCTCAGCGATTCCGGCAGGTCCATCAAGGTGCGGAGCAGCAGCACCGCACCTGCGTTGGCGCCCCGCATCCGTTGGAGGCCCCGAACGGTATTCGCATCCAGGGCGGCGGACGCGTCGTCCACCACCAGTCCGGCGAACAGCGAACGATCCTCGCGGGCGGCTGCCGCCACGACAAACTGCCCCACCACGAGACGGGAGAGGATCCGCGCGGCCTCCGGATGGCTTCGTTCGGGCAGCTTCACCCGTACCCGGAGCGGATGGTCGAGCGCGCGCATGGCAAAGGGCAGACGGCCCGTGCCGTCCGTTGCGAAGGCCCCCTCAAATGCCGGGCGGTCGAGCAGTGACAAGCGGTCCGCAAGAAGGATCCCTGGGTCGTCGGCGCGCTCCTGCTGCCGCTGCCGGTACTCCAGATCCCGCTCGTACACCGACAGCCGGCCTGTTGCTCGAAGGGCTTTGACGAGCGGTTCCATCACGTCCGGCTCCCCTGAGAGCAGTGCCCGCAGTTCACGAACTCCCGGGTAGCGCCCGTAGGCGGTGTTGAACGGGCCGACCACCTGTTGAAGCGTAGTTCGGGCGCTCTCCGCGCGCGCTATCAACTCGTCCGGCAGCAACGCGTCCGACAGTCTGGCCGCTGCCTCATCGGGATCCCGCGTCGCACCGTAAAGGTCCAGTCCGTAGACCGAACCCGGCTCACCCGGTGCGATCACCACGTCGTACCAGTCATCCGGGCCGAGGTCAGCGTCAGCTGCACCGACTACCACGACGCACGCCGTCCCGGCCAGCGTCTGAAGACACAGAGCCTCCGTGACGGGGCGGGCAAGTCGAGCCGTCTTGCCGGTTCCGGCAGGGCCGACAGCCAGCAGCGACGTTCCCAGCACGGTTGGGTCCAGCGCGAATCCGGTCGATCGGTGGCTGTGCGGGTTCTTCACCACGTCCTGCGTCATGCCAAGCCGCACCTGTTGCAGCAACAGGTCGTGCCACGCCCTCCTGGTCACCAGGTCCCGGGCCTCCGAGGGATGCGAAAAGGCCGCAGCACCCCGTGCGAGCACCTGGTCGACGAAGGCCGGGAGGAAGATCGCATCGGCTTGGGCGGACTCCCACGCTCTCTGGATCCGAACGTAGTCGACGTCCCCGGCCTTCGCGTGGTCGAGCTTCTCTGCCGCCGCCAACGCTCCACTCGACCGCTGGGCAAACCACGGGTCTGCAACGGGCGACGGCTCGAGGCCGCCGACCGCCCTGACGGGGGCGGGCCCCTCATGGGTGATCGCCCTAGCAAGGACTGGAGCAATGTTCTTCCGCCACCCGGAACGCGTGAGGAACCGGCGGCCGACCTCGCGCCACCGGCCCGTTCGCCAGAACACCGCCGCCGCACAACTGATGGTGATCAAGTTGATGAGGATCTGGACAGTGTTGAACTGCTCCGGCGACGTCCCAGCGAACCATCCGAGGAGGCCCACCAGCCATACGAGCACGAACGTGCCGACGTAGTAGGTCGCGACGCTTGCGACAAGGTTCAGCGCGGCACGCCACAGCAACTGCCCGGTTGGGACCTTCGCTTCCTCCGCCTCGGTGAGATCAGTCCACTTGTAGCCCTGGCGGAAGATCCCCGGAGCCGCCTCCGGCCGGGGAATCGCCACCCACGCCGGGAGGTCGAAGACCCCGTCCGGGCCTGTGCCCGGGCGTTGGTGGGGCAGGGGGGTCGGGGGTCTGGTGGTGGTGTGCTCGCCGTGGTGGTGTGCCCCGTCCTGTGCCATGTACGGCCCCGCTCCCTCGCCCGCCCCGGCCCGACCGCCGTCGGTGCCGCCATACCCATGCCGCCGTACCGGCGACACGCCCGCGCTCAGGGTAGTGGAGCGTGGCCTGCGGGTAGTCGCGCCACTCGCGCTGGCCGTGCCGGACAAGTCGGACGGCGCACTGCTACCGAGTGGCGCGTGCCGGGGTGGGGAGGGCGGCCGTAGCCTGCGAAGCACCGAGCCGAGAAGTCTGGAGAAACCCCATGAGCGCCGCAACGCCGCTCCCGCAGGAGCGCCGCCTGGTCACCGCGATCCCCGGTCCGAAGTCGCAGGAGCTGCACGCCCGCAAGCTGGGTGCGGTGGCGGCCGGTGTAGGCACCACCCTGCCGGTGTACGTGTCCCGTGCCAACGGCGGCGTGCTGGAGGACGTGGACGGCAACTCGCTGATCGACTTCGGTTCCGGCATCGCCGTGACGAACGTCGGCAACAGCGCCGAGGCCGTGGTGGCGAAGACGACCGAGCAGCTGGCCGCCTTCACCCACACCTGCTTCATGGTGACCCCGTACGAGGGTTACGTGGCCGTCGCCGAGCAGCTGAACGAGCTGACCCCGGGTGACCACGAGAAGCGCACCGCGCTGTTCAACTCGGGCTCCGAGGCCGTCGAGAACGCGGTGAAGATCGCCCGCGCCTACACCAAGCGCCAGGCCATCGTGGTGTTCGACCACGGTTACCACGGCCGCACCAACCTGACCCTGGCGCTGACGGCGAAGAACATGCCGTACAAGCAGGGCTTCGGTCCGTTCGCCCCCGAGGTCTACCGGGTGCCGGTCGCCTACCCGTACCGCTGGCTGACCGGTGCGGAGAACGCCGCCACCGAGGCCGCCGCCCAGGCGATCGACACCATCAACAAGCAGATCGGCGCCGAGAACGTCGCCGCGATCATCATCGAGCCGATCCAGGGTGAGGGCGGCTTCATCGAGCCGGCCAAGGGCTTCCTGCCGGCGATCGTGGAGTTCGCGAAGGCGAACGGCATCGTGTTCGTCGCGGACGAGATCCAGACCGGCTTCTGCCGCACCGGCCAGTGGTTCGCGTGTGAGGACGAGGGCATCGTCCCAGACCTGATCACCACTGCCAAGGGCATCGCGGGCGGTCTGCCGCTGTCGGCGCTGACCGGCCGCGCCGAGATCATGGACGCCGCGCAGACCGGTGGCCTGGGTGGCACCTACGGTGGCAACCCGGTGGCCTGTGCCGCCGCGCTGGGCGCCATCGAGACGATGAAGGAGCAGGACCTCAACGGCAAGGCGCAGCGGATCGGCGAGATCATGCTGGGCCGCCTGCGGGCCATGCAGGAGAAGTACGAGATCATCGGTGAGGTCCGCGGCCGCGGTGCGATGATCGCCGTCGAGCTGGTGAAGCCGGGCGGCAAGGAGCCGAACGCGGAGGCCACCGCGGCCATCGCCAAGGCCTGCCACGCCGAGGGCCTGGTCGTGCTGACCGCCGGCACCTACGGCAACGTGCTGCGCTTCCTGCCGCCGCTGGTCATGCCGGAGCACCTGCTGAACGAGGGTCTGGACATCCTGGAGGGCGCGTTCGCCGCTCTCTGAGCGGTGTCGCCCGTCAGGTCGTGAACCCCCTTCCGGAGGGTTGTCCGGACAGCGCTGAACGGCCCGTGGGGACCTCTGGTCCGCACGGGCCGTTCGGTTTCCGGGCGCACGCTGCGCATGGCGCGCACAGTGCGCCCGGCCGCGCAGTGCGCCCGGCCGTTCGGTGCGCGCACCGCGGGCGGTCCGGCATGATCGACGGAGGGCCCGAGAAGTCGCCCGGCGCGGGTGAAGATGATGTGCGGAATCGCTGTAGGCGCTCGGCGCGGAAGGGCTGTTGACGTAGTGTCATCGCAGATGGACGGCGAGCCTCAGCCGTCGGCGCGGCCGTCCGCGGGGCCTCTTCGGGGGCCGGTTCCGCGGGTGCCGCACGAGGACGACCAGGCCGGCCCGGGAGGGTCGGCACCCACTGAAGACCGATCGACCGACCGTCCGACCCACACCCCCCGGGGCGCGCGGAACGGCGATCATCAGAGCCGCCCCGGAGCTTCCCCCCCTGCTCCGGGGCGGCTGTCCGCTGTTGCGGGCCGGGCGGCGCGGTCGGTGGCCGTGCCGATGGTGGCCGCGGTGCTGCTGGTGGTGGTGTCCTGGCAGGTCGCGGTGGACGGGCCGCTGCTCGGCGTGGACCGGTCGGTCCGCCGGGCCGTCCGGACGGCCCACTCGGACTTCCCGAACGCGCTGGTCGACCGGCTCGGCCACGTGTTGTCGGACCTGGGCAGCGGGGTCCCGGCGATTCCGGTGCTGTTGCTGGCCGGCGCGCTGGCGGCCTGGCGGGGGCGCCGGGCCGGGGCCGGGCGCTGGTGGCTGCCGCTGCCGGTGGCGGCGCTGACGGCGGGGCTGATCCCGCTGCTGGTGGTCCCGGCGAAGGCGGTCTTCGCCCGGCCGGGTCCGCTGGGGGATCCGCTGACGGCGGGCCAGTGGGGCTGGTACCCCTCCGGGCACACCGCGACCGCGACGATCTCGTACGGGGTGGCGGCGCTGTTGCTGGCCCGGGTGGCGGGGCCGCGCGCGGCCCGGTGGTCGGCGGCGGGTGCGGCGCTGTTGTCGCTCGGGGTGGGTGCGGGGCTGGTGTGGAGCGACTTCCACTGGCTGCTGGACGTGGTGGCGAGTTGCTGCCTGGCTGTCCTGGTGCTGTGGCCGCTCGCCCGGTGGCTGCCCCGGCCGGGTGCCGGGGGGCGTCAGGCCTCGGGGTCCTCGTTGCGGTGAACCAGGCCGGGTTCGCCGTTGTCGCGGTGCCACTCGATGACGAGTTCGTCGCGGGCGCCGAAGCGGACCAGGTGGCGGCCGACGACGTCCTCCAGGCCGGGCAGGTTCTCGCGCTCGCCCTCGACGGTGAGCAGCAGCGCGTCCGGCTGCGCCTCCAGGGTGGCGGTGCCGGCGCCGAAGACCATCGTGCCGCGGCCGGTCTCCTCGGAGTAGACGGCTTCGATCTTGCGCCCCATGTGGGCGGCGAGTTGCTTGGCGTAACGGCCCGGGCGGTCGGTGGCGACGCGGGCTTCGGAGCGGGGCATGGGCCCTCCAGGATCGAGGAGGAGAACTTAGGGTCCCCTCACTTGGGAGTACGCTAACCCAGATACTGAGCTAGGCTCAACATATTTCCGCGATCGCCCTCCGCCGCCGGCCGCGGGCTCCGCACCGACGGCTACCCTGGGGCGGACGCCAGCCGAGGAGACCGCCGATGACCACCACGCCGACCGACGAACCGGCGGACCCCTCCCCCGGCCCCCGGCCCGGCGCACCGGGCACCGCCGCCGAACTGGCCGACGCGATGACCAGGGCGATCAAGCGGATCCGCCGTCAGACCGGCTGGCGACTGGAGCCGTACGGCATCACCCCCGGCCAGGCCCGGGCGCTGCGCACGCTCGCCCACGTGACCGGCTGCGAGTCGCCGGACCGTGCGATGCGGCTGAGCGACCTCGCCGACAAGCTGCACATCGCCCCGCGTTCGGCGACCACCGTGGTCGACGCGCTGGAGGAGGCCGGGCTGGTCGAGCGCAGCCCCGACCCGGCCGACCGGCGGGCGGTGCGGATCCTGCTGACCGAGGCGGGCCGGGCGGCGGTGGAGCGGATCGGGCAGGTCCGGGACGAGGTGGCCCAGGAGTACTTCGGCGAGGTCAGCCCCGCCGACGAGGAGGTGCTGCTGCGGGTGCTGCGCTCCGCCGAGGCCCGCTTCCTGGAAGCCGGGCCGCCACGGCGGTAGCCACGGCCCGTCCTACCGGTCGTTCCCGGATCCCGGTCCGAGCCGATCGACGCGACGGGCCCTGGTCCCCGGCCGCAGCGCGGTGATCCCGATCCCGGCGATGACCAGCAGCGCGGCCACGGCGGCCGTCGGGCTGATCCGCTCACCGAGCAGCAGCCAGGCCGAGGACATCCCGAACACCGGCACCAGCAGCGAGTAGGGCGCGACGGCGGTCGCGTCGTAGCTGCGCAGCAGGAAGCTCCAGGCGACGAAGCCGAGCAGGGTGGAGACCAGCCCGACGTAGGTGATCGCCCCCAGCCCGGCCGGGGTGATGTCGCGCAGGGCGCGCAGGTCCGCATCCGGGCCCTCGACCAGCAGGGACAGGGCCAGCAGTGGCAGCGGCGGGACGGCGCTGACCCAGACCATCCAGCGCAGCGCGTCCGGCGGCGCGGCCTTGCGGGTCAGCACGTTGGCCAGTCCCCAGGCGACGGCGGCCAGGACGACCAGGGCGAAGGCCCCGAGCGGCCCGCCGGCGCCCTGGTCCCAGGCGCTCAGGGCGATGCCGGCGAAGGCGACCGCCAGGCCCGCCAGCCGCTGTCGGCCGGGGCGTTCGCGCAGCAGTACGGCGGCGAACAGCGCGGTGAAGCCGGCCTGCCCCTGGAGCACCAGGGAGGAGAGTCCGGCCGGCATCCCGGCGTGCATGCCGAGGAAGAGCAGCCCGAACTTGACCACGCCGAGGACCGCGCCGACCGCCACGACCCAGCGCCAGGCCACCTTGGGCGGGCCGACGAAGAAGACCGCCGGCACCGCGACGACGGCGAACCGCAGGGCGCAGAAGAGCAGCGGCGGGAAGCTGTCCAGGCCGACGTGGATCAGGACGAAGTTGAGGCCCCAGACGGCGGCCACCAGGACGGCCAGGGCGATGTGACGCGGGCTCATGCCGCCCCCGCTGCCGTTGCCCCCCGTACATCCCGTGCTGCTCGTGCTGCCTGTGCTGGGCCGGCCGCTCGGGGCGGCGGAGGTTGTCGCGGTCATGGGTCGAGCATGGCGGCGCCGGACCGTGTAGCACCAGCGATGAATACTGAAGGGGACACTTTAGGATCACTGCATGATGGATCTGGGGCGCCTGCGGGCGCTGCACGCGGTGGCGGTGCACGGCTCGGTCGGCGGGGCGGCCGCCGCGCTCGGCTTCACGCCCTCGGCGGTCTCGCAGCAGATCGCCAAGCTGGAACGGGAGACCCGGACGGTGCTGCTGGAGCGGCAGGGCCGGGGCGTGGTGCTGACCGACGCGGCGCGCGAGCTGGCCGCCACCGCGCAGGCCGTGCTGGGGCTGGTGGAGCAGGCCGAGGTGCGGCTGGAGGAGCAGCGAGGCCAGGCCGTCGGGCGGCTGCTGGTGGCCGCGTTCCCGTCCGGTGCCCGCGGCCTGATGCCCGGGGCGCTGGCCGATCTGCGGCGGCGCTGTCCGGAGCTGGACGTCCGGCTGCTGGAGCGCGACCCGTACCCGGCGGCCGAGCTGGTGGCCCGGGGCGAGGTGGACCTGGCGCTGGTGCAGGACTGGCCGAGCGTGCCGCTGCCGGTGCAGGAGGGGGTGTCCCGGATGGACCTCGGCACGGACCCGGTGGACCTGCTGCTGCCCGTCGGCGACGGGCTGGCCGCGCTCGATCCGGTGCCGGTGGAACGGCTGTGCGGGCAGCGCTGGATCAGTGTGCCGCCGGGCAACATCTGCCACGACTGGCTGGTCCGGACCCTGCGCGAGGCCGGTGAGGAGCCGGACGTGCGCTACCAGGTCGGGGAGTTCGAGACGCAGATCGCGCTGGTCGCGGCCGGGCTGGGGATGGGCCTGGTGCCGCGGCTCGGGCGGGGCCCGCTGCCGCCGGGGGTGGTGGCCCGCCGGGTGACGCCGGAGCCGAGCCGCCGGGTGTTCGCCCTCTGGCGCTCCCAGGCCTCCCGACGGCCGGCCATCACCGAGGCGCTGGCGTCGATGCGGGAGTGCTGGAGACGGCTTCCGGTCTGAGGGCCGCCGTGTCCGGGTGCCGCGGCGGACGGTCCGGGCCCGAGCTTCGTGTCCGGACGCGTACCGGGCTTCTGACGGGCCCCGTACGGGCGTCGGGCGGGCGTTGTACGGGCGATGTACGGGCGTCCTGCGGGCCTCGAACGGTCGTCGCGCGGGCTCAGCCGGCGAGGCCGATCACCAGCCACATGAAGCCGACCCCGGCCACGGTGCAGAGCAGGGTGCTGCGCGAGGGGTGCGGGCTGTGCGCCTCGGGGAGGATGTCGGAGGTCGCCAGGTAGAGCAGGAAGCCGGAGAAGAACCCCAGGTAGAGGCCGAGCAGGTGCCCCGGGATGGTGAACGCCAGGGTGATCGCCGCGCCGGACACCGGGGCCAGCGCGTCCGCGGCGAGCAGGGTCAGTGCCCGCCGCCGGTTGTTCCCGTACAGCCGGGTGATCGTGTACGTGTTGAAGCCGTCGGCGAAGTCGTGCGCGACCACCGCGATGGCCACCACCGTGCCGACCGTGGTGCCGGCCTGGAAGGCGGCACCGATCGCGAAGCCGTCCATCACGCTGTGTCCGACCAGGGCCAGCGCGGCGGTCAGCCCGATGCCCTGGTGCCCGGTGGAGTGGGCGTGCCCGTGGTGGCCGTGGGAGTGCGCGGCGTACTCGCCCTCGTGGCCGCGGTGGATGGCGACCGCGCGCTCGACCACGTGGATGGTGAGGAAGCCGGCCGCGAACATCAGCAGCGCCTGCGGCACGCCGTGCACCTCGTGCGGAGCCTGGTGGAGCGCCTCGGGCAGCAGGTCGAAGGCGACCACGCCGAGCATCAGTCCGGCGGCGAAGCCGAGCACCAGGTGACGGCGGTCGCGGGTCCGCTGGGCGACGAAACCGCCGAGCAGGGTCATCAGGAACGCCGCGGCGGCGACCAGTACCGCGGTCATCGGGTCGGCTCCGCCGCCGGTCCGGCCTGGCGGCCGGAGCCTTCGTCGGTTGGTCCGCCGAGCGCTCTGCCCATTCCTGTCCCCCTGGGATCCGCCCGTGGCCGGGCCGATCGCCGACCGTACCGGACGCCCGTTCGGCGGTGATCACCCGGGGTGCCGGGGCACGGTCGGGAGCCGTCCCCCCAGCCTCGGCCCGGGCCTGCCGGGACGCCTGCCGGACCGGCCGCCGGGTCGGCCGCCGGAGTGAGTCCGCCCACAGGCGCGGGGGGCCGGTCAGCCGCCGGTGGCGAGCGGCAGACCGAGGTGGGTGTGGGCGAGTTGGCGGACGCCTTCGCCGTCGATCAGGTGGATGTGCCGGTGGCCCTCCTCGGCGGTGAGGTCCAGCACCTCCTCGGTGAACCGTCCGGTGGTCAGCCGCAGGCCGCGCTCGGCGGACTCCTCGCCGACCGCCTCGGCCAGGGTCTCGATCTGCTCGGCACCGACCGACGCGGTGTCACGGGAGGCCCAGACCACCCAGCGGCCGGGCAGCGCGGTACCGGGCGCGCCCTCGCCGGTGGCGACCAGCCCCGCCGGACCGCGCAGCCGGACGCTCCACTGGGCCATCCCGCCGCGGGTCAGCAGGTCCCGCACCAGCTGGGCGAACTCGTTGGCGGACAGGTCGGCGGCGGCCGGCACGGCGGCCCCGGCCTGGGCGGCCGGCCGGACGCCGGCCCGATCGTACGGGTCCGGGGTGACGGCGGCGCCGAGCTGACGCAGCCGCACCAGGGCCTCGTCCTGCTCGGCGTCGGCGTAGACGCCCTCGTCGTCGCGCTCCTCGTACGGGGTGCCCGGCGGCAGCAGCCGGGTGCGGGCCAGCGCGTCCCGGTCGGCGTCCACGCTGACCAGGCAGATCGGCTCCGCCGTGGCGGGATCGCGCAGCCAGCCGTTGAGGACGACGCCGGCGAGTATCTCGTCGGTGTCGACGGCGTCGGCCGCCTGCAGGGCGCGCAGGGCCAGCCGGGCGACCAGCCGCAGGTAGTCGGTGGCCCGGTCCGCGGTCGGGCGCGGCACCGGGAGGATGTCGCCGTCCGGGGCGAGCCGGTAGCCGGTGAGCGAGGGCACCAGATCGAGCGCCGGCAGGTCGAGGTCCAGCACGGCGGTGCGGGTGAGCGGGCGGAAGACCGCCCGGCAGGGGGTGGGCAGGTCCTGGGTGGCGGTCTCGGCCGCGGCCAGCGCCCGTTCCAGCAGCGACTCCACGGCGGCCGGCTCGGCCAGCCGGTAGGCCCGCCGACACTCCTCCAGGCTCTCGTTGTACTCGCGGACGGCGCGGGCCCGGGCCTGCTCGGCCGCCTCGTGGACGCGCCGGGACTCGTCGGCGGCCGGGCTGCCGGCCTCGGCCCGGCGGGTGCGCCACTCCCGCAGGGCGCGCTGGTGGGTGAGCCGCGCCTGGGCCAGCTCCCGCTGGTAGCCCGAGTCGAGCAGCCGTCGGGACGGGCCGCTCTCCGGGTCGGCCGCGGGCGGCTCGGCGGGCGCGAAGTCCTCCCAGCGGGGCTCGGCCCCGTCGTCGGCGCCGGAGCCGTCGGCCGGGTAGGGGCGGGGCTGGTAG
The DNA here is from genome assembly GCF_055580145.1 of Kitasatospora sp. NPDC032121. Taxonomy (NCBI): domain Bacteria; kingdom Bacillati; phylum Actinomycetota; class Actinomycetes; order Kitasatosporales; family Streptomycetaceae; genus Kitasatospora; species Kitasatospora sp. NPDC032121. The sequence continues at coordinate 64,006 of NZ_JBVILX010000028.1, forward strand.
TGGCGCAGCTGGCTCTCGAAGTCCATGGCCGAGACGGGCAGCGCGGCCCGCCGCAGCAGGTCGGCCAGCCGGTCGTGGTCGGCCTGGACGGCGCGCGTGCGGTGGTGGGCCAGGGCGGCGGCCCGGGCTTGGGCCGCCACGGCCTCGTCCGGGTCGGCCTCACCGGAGGCGGAACCGGAGCTGGAGGCGGAACCGGAGCCAGGGTGGCCGGGGCCCCGGTCGGTTCCCTGGCCGGCGGACCCGGGGCCGGCGGGGGCCGGCTCGGACGGGCTCTCACCGGACGGGCCGTCACCGGCCGCGCCGCCGTCGGGGCGGCCGGTGACGGCGCTGTCCGTTGCCGGACCATCCGCGGCGCCGAAGTCACGGAAGACCGAGGCGAGGAAGCCCGGCCGGGGGAACTGGACGGTGGCGGTTCCGTCGGACTGGCCGTCTGCTGAGTACTGCATCGGTCGTCGTTCCCCCATGCTCGTCCGGCTCCTGCCCGGGGCGGTCGGCGAGCCTGTGGACCCGCTCCTGCCGGACATTGTCCCCCGAACGGGCGCAGCGGTCAGCCAAGCCGCTCAGTTGGTCCGGGTGTTGGTCAGATGCAGACCGATGTAGCCGACGTAGATCCGGCCGCTGCCGGAGCAGTCGTCCAGGTAGTGCAGCCGGGGCGCGGTGCGGCCACCGCCGATCCGCAGGTGCGCACCCATGAAGGCGCGCCGGGAGGAGTCGACGCATTCCGGCACCGGCAGCATCCGCTCGCGCTTCCACTTGGTGTGGCTGAACACCGTCCGGGACTCCCCGCGGACCGCCTTGCGGGGCGGGAAGCGGCGACAGCCCTCAGGGGTCCGCTCGCACCACTGCTTGAAGTCCCCGCCGGCCGCACCACGCACGGCCGCCTCGGCGTACTCCTGGAGGGCGGTCAGCCCGTCCCAGGCGAGCCGGGCCCAGCCCGCGCCCGCGCACTGGAGCCCGTCCAGGGCGAGCGCGTTCTTCTGGTCACCGGTGAAGGTCACCAGCGGGAACTCGCCCAGTCTGGCCATGAGTTCGGTGAAGGTCTCGGGCACGCCACCGGGGTCGGGGGGCTGGGCCGTGGGGTGCGTCGCCCCGGCGGCCGGCCCGCCGCCCGGTACGACGCAGTGGCGGCCGGTCAGGGCGCGGGCTCCGGAGCGGAGACGGCCCTCCCGGATGTCCCGCCCGTCGCGGCCCTCCCGGCCCTGGCCGTGCTCGCGGTGGTCGCGGCGCTCCAGGCGCGGGGTGTGCCGGACCGGCTCCGACTCGTCGGCCCTGGCCTGCTGCCCGACGCGGTCCCGCTGCTCCTCGCGGACGAGCACGGCCGGTTCGGCGCCCCGGGGCGGGACGGCCCCGTCCGCGATCCGTACGGTGGCCTGCCCGACGGCGCGCTCGGTCGCCGGCTCGACTGCCGGGTCGACGGCCTGCTCCGCCGGCCGGCGGAGCTGCGGCGGCGGGACGCGCAGCACCGGGACGGCCGCCAGTGGCGGGGGCAGTGGCCGCTCGGCGGCCAGGCGGCGCGGCTCGCGGGAGAGCAGGCCGGCGGCGCGGCGCGGATCCTCCTCTATTCGGCTCCGGGCGAGTACCGGATGTCGGGCGCTGTCCTGCCGGGAGGCCGGGTCGACCTCGGGCAGGTAGGTGCGCACCGCGCCGCCGTAGACGGTGTGGTACTCCAGCGCGACGTTGAATCCGGTGCGGGCGCCGGGGTCCAGCACGTAGGCGGTGGCGAGGCCGGGCAGTTGCTGGCAGAGCGGGGCCACCACGTCCTGCACCCAGTGGTCGAGCGGGAGGTTCACCGGGACGCTGGCCACCACCGTCGGCAGCCTGCGTTCGGGATCGCACAGCTCGTCGATCAGGGCGTCCACCTCGTCCGCCGTGATCAGCCGGGGTGCTGAGTGGACGGCGGCCGGGCCGTCGGTGGCGTCGAGCAGCGGGAGGAGTGCGCGGGCGAGTTCGGGCACCGGCACCCGGCACGGGGTGCGCACGCCGCTGCCGGTGTTGTGGGTCTCGGCCTCCAGCCGGACCCAGGTGGGGCCATCGGGAGCGGTGGCCACGGTGAGGGTGAGCTGCTGGGTGCCGTGCGGGGCCGGGGTGCGCAGGCGGCGGCGGTCGTAGCGGCCGGTGCCCGGGCCGCCGCGCAGCGGCCCCTGGTCGCGGTCGAGCAGGACGCGCTCACCCAGGCGGAGGCGCTCGGCGCCGGAAGCCGGTTCGGCACTCCGCCCGACGGCGGCGCGGTGGACCGGTGGGGGCTCCTCGAAGCCCTCCTGTTTCAGCCAGTCCGCCAGTTGTTCGTCGGCCAGGGCGACGGCCTCGGCGTGCGTGAGGGCCGTGGTGACCGTCATCCGGTAGGGCGTCGCCGGACCACGGGGGCCGGGCAGGTCGGCGGCGGTGTGCGAGCGGACGCGGTTCGGGGCGGTGCGGTTGGCGATCGAATGGTTCGAGGTCGGGTGGGACGACGCCGGGTGGTTCGAGGTCAGATGGTTCGAGGTCGGGCGGTCGGCGGTCGGAGTCGTCGCGGACGGGGGATTCGAGGTCGAACGGTCTGAGGTCATGCGCATACCTCCGTGGTGCGGGGTGGGGTCCTGTGTCCTCCATCGATGGTTTCGTCCGGTTCTGCCGGAACCTTGCCCAGGAAACGCCACGGCCCGGAGCGGAAGTTCCAACTCCGGGCTACGACACTACGTTCGGGTGAATCTGCTCAAGCGGTCTTCCGCGTGGCGCGGAGCCGGGGCTACAGGAGACGGCCGGTCAGGGGCCGTCCCTGGCCGCCGGACGGCTCCTGCGACCCGCCGGCCCCACGAGGTGCCGTCCGCCCCGCCGGTCAGACCGGCACCTCGACGTAGGTGCGGCCGGCCGGGACCGCCGCCGCGGTGCCGCCGGTCGCCTCGGCCAGCCAGGTGTGGAAGTCCGCCACGTCCGGCTCCGGCACGCCCACCTCGATCCGCACCCCGGTGGCCTCGTACGCCAGGTCACTCACCGCGTACCCGGCCGCCCGCAGGTCGTTCTCCACCCGCCCGGCCCGGACGTGGTCCACCGTCACCGCGAGCAGCGCGACCGGCCGGCGCTCCAGCAGGCCGATCTCGTCCACCGCCTCCGACACCGCGTTCCCGTACGCCCGCACCAGGCCGCCCGCGCCGAGCTTGATCCCGCCGAAGTACCGGGTGACCACGGCGACGGTGTCGGTCAGCCCGCGCCGACGCAGCACCTCCAGCATCGGCACCCCGGCCGTGCCGCCGGGTTCGCCGTCGTCGCTGGAGCGCTCGCGGCGCTGGTCGTCGCCGACCACGAAGGCGGTGCAGTTGTGCCGGGCGTCCCAGTACTGCTTGCGGATGCCGGCGATGAAGGCCTGCGCCTCCTCCTCGTCGGCGACCCGGGCGAGGTGGCAGATGAACCGGGACTTCTTGATCTCGGTCTCGTGGCTGCCGGCCCGCCGGATGGTGAGGTACGGCCTGGCGGTGGGCTCCGGCGTGGCGGACATGGTGTGGGGGTCCTCCCGAGGACGGCGAAGGCTGACGGCGCACGCTCCGGCGCACCGGGGCGGCACCGCCAGCCTAGTTGGCGCCCGACGGGAGGGACCGGCGGCCGACTGCCGGCGCTTCAGCGGCCGGCCAGCGCGTCCAGCCGCTCGCGGTCCAGGCCGGTCAGCGCGGTGACCTCGGCGAGGTCGACGGCCCCGCAGTCCAGGCCGCGCACCAGGTAGCCGCTCAGCGCCCTGGCGGTGGCGGGCTCGTCCATCACGGCGCCGCCCGTCTTCGCGACGTACGCGACCAGCCGGGCCGCCGCGGCCGCCAGGCCCTCGCGGTAGAAGGAGTAGACCGCGACGTAGCGGGTGGGCAGGTGCGCCGGGTGCATGTCCCAGCCCTGGTAGTAGGCGCGGGCCAGCGAGCGGCGGACCAGGTCGTGGTGGAGCCTCCAGGCGGCGTGCACCTGCTCGGTGGAGCCGGTCGGGAGGACGTTGGTCGAGCCGTCGGAGAGCCGGACCCCGGTGCCGGCGGCCGCCACCTGCATGACCGCCTTGGCGTGGTCGGCCACGGGATGGTCCATGCTCTGGTGGGCCGCGCTGACGCCGCAGGCGGCGCTGTAGTCGAAGGTCCCGTAGTGCAGGCCGGTGGCCCGCCCCTCGGCGGCCTCGATCATCCGGGCGACGGTGGCCCGGCCGTCCGGGCCGAGGATCGCCTGGGTGGTCTCGATCTGGATCTCGAAGCCGATCCGGCCGGCGGGCAGCCCGGCCCTGCCCTCGAAGTCCTCCAGCAGCCGGACCAGCGCGGTGACCTGCTCGGCGTAGGTCACCTTGGGCAGGGTGAGCACCAGGCCGTCCGGCAGCCCGCCGGCGGCCGACAGGGTGGCCAGGAACAGCTCCAGGGTGCGGATGCCGCGGGCCCGGACGGCGGCCTCCATGCACTTGATCCGGATTCCGAGGTACGGCGGGGCGCTGCCCTCGGCCACCGTCGCGGCGACCAGCTCGGCGGCGCGGACGGCGGCCGCGTCCTCCTCCGCGTCGGGGCGGGGGCCGTAGCCGTCCTCGAAGTCGATCCGCAGGTCCTCGACCGGCTCGCGCTCCAGCTTGGCGCGGACCCGGGCGTACACGTCGGCGAGCAGTTCATCGTCCGTGACGCCGAGGGCGCGGGCGAGCTCGGCGGGGGTGGCGGCGTGGCGGTCCAGGGCTTCCCGGGCCCGGCGGCCCCACTCCCGCACCGTGTCGGCGCCGAAGGCGTCGGCAGGGACGTAGACGGTGTGCACCGGCTGCCTGGTTCCGGGTTCGCCCGGGTAACGGCGCGCCAGGTCGGCGTCGACCGGGGCGAGCAGCGCCTCCACGGCGGCGCGGGCCGCGGTGGAGAAGGAGGCCCCGCCCGCCGGCCCGGTTGCGTCGGCTCCGACCTCTGTCATCCGCGCTCCTCCATGCCGAACCTTCGCTTCAACACTTTGTTGAAGCGAAGGTAGCTCCGGCGGGACCGGGCGTCAATGACCGGCACCCGCGGCCGTCCGGGGCCCCGGTGGCGGCTGCGGTCAGTCCCTCCCGGCGGCGGCGTAGCGCTCGTTCAGCTCCGGGTACAGGTCGGCGACCTCCTTGGGGTGCACCGAACCGTCCGGGCCCTTCCCGGTGACGCCGAACTCCCTGGTCAGCCAGTCGGCGAGGCGCTGGGGGTCGGGCTGGTGGCCGTAGCTGTCCATGTACGAGACGAGCGCCTCGTAGGCGAGGTCCGGGTCGAGGCGCGCGGGCACCGGAGGGACCTCGCGCTGCTCGGCGTGGACCGGCTGCTCGGCGTGGACCGGCTGCTCGGCGTGGGCACGCTCGTCGGCCGGGACCGGCTGCTCGGGCTCGGCGGGCTGCTCGGGCCGCTGCTGCGGGCCGACCGGGTGCTGCGCCTGCGGACCGGGCACGGGCTCAGGCGCGCGAACGGAGGCGGAGTCGGGCTCCTCGGCGACCGGGCGCGGCGGCTTGAACCAGGGCGAGGCCTGGCCGGGCACCCGCCCGCCCGGGGCGGCGTCGGCCGGGTGGCCGGTGGTGCGGACCGGGCGGGCGGTCCAGACGTTCAGCTCCTCGCCACGCGGCTGCGGGACGGCGTCCACCGCCTCCTCCGGCTCCTGGGCGACCCGCAGCCGGACGGCGGCCAGCTTCGCGAGCATCGGTGCGGCGACCTCGGCGGACATCGGCGCGACGGTCGCGGACTGCTGCGGCTGTTCGGGCTGGACCTGCCGGACCTGCTGGACCTGCTGGACCTGCGAGGCAGCCTGCTGGACGGCCTGCGGTACCTGCTGCTGGTGCCGGGGCTGCTGGGCCTGGACCTCGGCGGCCGGGGCGATGGCCGCGGTGGCGCGGTGCTCCTGAGGGACCGTTTCCTGCGCCTGCGCCTGCGACTCCGCCTCCGCCGACAGCTCGATGGCCTCGCGTTCCCGCCCCTCGTCGTCCAGCCGGTCGAGCAGGGCCGGGTCCAGCGGCACGCCGAACTTGGCGAGCTTGAGCGGCAGCAGCGCCTGGATCGGCGCCGAGCGGCGCCAACCACGGCCGTACCGGAAGCGCAGCTGCGCCCGGTAGACCAGGCGGTTCTGTTCGAGTCGGATGACCTCGTCGTAGGAGCGGAGCTCCCAGAGCTTCATCCGCCGCCAGAGCCGGAAGGTCGGCACCGGGGAGAGGATCCAGCGCATCACCCGGACCGACTCCATGTGGCGGTCCGCCGTGATCGCCGCGATCCGGCCGACCGCGTGCCGCGAGGCCTCGACCACGACGACGAAGAGCACCGGGATGACGGCGTGCATCCCCATGCCGAGCGGGTCTCCCCAGGAGGCGGCCGCGTTGAAGGCGATGGTGGCGACGGTCAGCAGCCACGCGGTCTGCCGCAGCATCGGGAAGGGTATTCGCAGCCAGGTCAGCACCAGGTCGAGCGCGAGGAGCACGACGATGCCGGCGTCCACGCCGATCGGGAAGGCGTAGGAGAAGGCGCCGAAGCCCTTCTCCACCGCCAGTTCGCGCACCGCGTTGTACGACCCCGCGAAGCCGATGCCCGAGATGATGACGGCACCGGCCGCGACCAGGCCGAGCAGGCCCCGATGGGCCTTGGTGAGCGTTGGGCGTGCCATTACGTCTATCAACCCCTGGATGTCGGCTGCTGCCGTACGCTGCCTCGGCTGCCGAGTCCCGTTGCTGGGCCCCCGGACGGCTGAGCAATCTCCGGGCTCGGCCCACCGGAGTTTACTCGTACACGTGTTTAAGCGTTCCCGCAGCCTGGGGTGTCACAGGGGGGCGGACCGACGCCGGTCTCCGGCACCGCGCGGAGCTGCGGTGGAGGCGGGTCGGATCGTCACCGGGGCCGCCCCGCCGTGCCGTTGAGGTAGGCGAGCACGGCCATCACCCGGCGGTTGGCGTCCTCGTCGGGGGCGAGTTCGAGCTTGCTGAAGATGTTGGCGATGTGCTTGGCCACCGCGCCGTCGCTCACCGACAGACGGGCGGCGATCGCCGAGTTCGAACAGCCCTCGGCCATCAGCTCCAGCACCTCGCGCTCGCGCGGGGAGAGCCGCTGCAGCGGACCGGGCCGGCGCGAGGTGGTCTGCATCAGCTTGGCGATCACGTCCGGGTCCATGGCGGTGCCGCCGGAGGCCACCCGGCGGACCGCGTCGATGAACTGCCCGGCGTTGAACACCCGGTCCTTCAGCAGGTAGCCGATCCCTCCGGTGCCGTCGGCCAACAACTCCCGCGCGTAGAGCTGCTGGACGTGCTGCGACAGCACCAGCACCGGCAGGCCCTCGATCTCCCGCCGGGCCTTGAGCGCCGCCTGCAGGCCCTCGTCGGTGAGCGTCGGGGGCAACCGGACGTCGACCACGGCCACGTCCGGGCGGTGGGTCAGCAGGGCCTCCAACAGCTCGGGACCGGTCTCCACCGCCGCGGCGATGGTGAAGCCGTGCGCTTCCAGCAGCCGGATCAGGCCTTCGCGAAGGAGGTAGAGGTCCTCGGCGAGGACAACTCGCACGGCAACTCCAAGGTGATGGTGGTGGGTCCGCCCGACGTGCTGTCGATGGAGAGGACACCGTCGAAGGTACCCAATCGCTTCTCGATCCCGCGCAGCCCCGTCCCGCGCGAAGGGTCCGCCACCCCCACGCCGTCGTCCGTCACCGTGACCCGCAGGAAGCCGGCCCGGTAGAGGATGTCCACCCACACCTGCTCCGCCCCGGAGTGCTTGGCCGCGTTGGCCAGCAGCTCGCAGACGCTGAAGTACACGGCGGCCTCCACCGCGGCCGGCAGCCGGTCCGGCAGGCTCACGCACACCTCGGTCGGCAGCGCGCTGTCCAGCGCCAACAGCTGGACGGCGTCGCCCAGCCCGCGCTCGGCGAGCACCGGCGGGTGAATACCCCGCACCAGGTCCCGTAGCTCCTGGAGGGCCCGGGCGGACGACTGGCGGGCCTCGGCGAGGAGCTCCCGCGCGGCCTCCTGGTCGGTGTCCATCAGGTGCTCGATGGTGCCCAGCGTCATCCCGATCGCGACCAACCGCGCCTGGGCGCCGTCGTGCAGGTCCCGCTCGATCCGCCGCAGCTCGGCCGCCTGGTTGCCCACCGCGTCCGCCCGCGTCTCCGTCAACTCGGCCACCCGCCTGGTCAACTGGGCGTGCGAGGCCCGGCCGTCCTGGTCCAGCACCCGTCGGGCCGCCTCCGCGTAGATCCGCACCGCGAACGGTGCCACGAGTATCCCGACCACGATCATGGCCGCCCCGAGCACGGTGCTCACCAGGATGGACGCCATCCGGCCGCTCAGCGGGCCGAAATCGTTCACCGTCACCGGCCCCGACAGGATGTAGACGACGCCCAGCCCGAGCAGAACGGCCACCGGACCGACCACGGCCGCCACGAGGAGCGGGTTCACCAGTATCCAGAGCAGCTCGGCGCGGGTGGTCCGGTCCCGCAGGCCCCAGTGGACCAGCTGCGCGTACTTCGCCACCGTCCGCGAGCGGTGATAGGTGTACCCCGTCCACCAGTGCCCGCGCCCGTCCAACTCCAGCTCCGGGCGCGGAGCGTAGGTGGCCGGCAGCCGTATGCCGAACCAGCGCGCCAGCTGGCCGCGGGCGCGGTCGGCGACGCTGCGGACCAGGAAGGCCGCCACCACCGAGCCGGCGATCGCCGCCACCAGCAGCGCCGCGAGGATCTCCGGGGAGTAGTTCTGGAAGAGCTGGGACGCGGTCACCCCGGACAGAACGGCTGCCGCCACCGGCAGCACCACCCCCGGCACCGCGGTCAGCAGCAGCACGACCAGCCGGGTCAGAGCCTCGCCGCCGGTCTCGAAGGCTGCCCGGGCCTGCGCACCTACGGACGTGCCGCCTGTACGACTCACTGTTGTCACGGGAAGCTCCTGATGCCGGTACCGATCGTCCTCCGTCAGTCTTCACGAACCGTCCATCACCCACACTGGCCATGGCACCCCAATTCCGGGGTGGTCCTAGGACCACCTGCCGATGGACGGAGTGACACCAGCGAGTGAGATGGTCCGGAAATGCGAAAAGCCCCTGATCCGAATGGATCAGGGGCTTTTCAGAAGAATTGTTCGGCGGCGTCCTACTCTCCCACAGGGTCCCCCCTGCA
>NZ_JBVILX010000029.1:0-61418 GCF_055580145.1 Kitasatospora sp. NPDC032121
GTTACATTCCGAACCCGGAAGCTAAGCCTTACAGCGCCGATGGTACTGCAGGGGGGACCCTGTGGGAGAGTAGGACGCCGCCGAACAATTCTTCTAGAGAAGCCCCCGCCGGGCGAACCGGTCGGGGGCTTCTCTGTTGTAGGGTCAACATGCAATTGTCGTCACACGGGACAGGAGGCCCCCGGGTGGAGGTCCAGGAGACGCGGGTCCAGACCGATCGCGTCCTCACCATCCCCAACATGCTGAGCATGGGCCGGCTGGTCGGTGTTCCGCTGTTTCTCTGGCTCATCCTGTGGCCGGTCTTCGACGGTCCCAACAACGATGGCTGGGCGCTGCTGATCCTGGCGTTGAGCGGGGTCAGCGACTACCTGGACGGAAAGCTCGCCAGGCGGTGGGGGCAGATCAGCCGGGTGGGGCAGCTGCTCGATCCGCTGGCCGACCGGCTCTATGTGCTCTCCACGCTGGTCGGACTGACCTGGCGTGAGATTCTGCCGTGGTGGCTCACCGCGATCCTGTTGGCCCGTGAGGTATTCATCGCCGCGCTGCTGCCGATTCTGAACCGGCACGGCTACGGCCCGCTCCAGGTGAGTTTCCTGGGGAAGGCCGCGACGTTCAATCTGATGTACGCGTTTCCGCTTCTGCTGCTCGGCAGTGTGGACAGCTGGATCGCGCGGCCGGCCGAGGTGGTGAGCTGGGCGTTCATCTGGTGGGGGACGACGCTGTACTGGTGGGCCGCGATTCTTTACGCGGTTCAGGCGAGGCGGATCGTCCGGGCGAGCGTCGCGGGTTCCGCGTCCGCACTCTGAGACATGATCTGAGAGAAGCCCCACGCCTCATCGGTGCGTCGGACGATGCCTTCCGGGTAGAGAACCTTCTGGAACGCTTTGATGGACCTGCTGGTCCACCACCGCGAAGGAGGACGCACCCGTAATGAAAGCCGTTGTAATGGCAGGGGGCGAGGGCACCCGACTCCGCCCGATGACCTCCAGCATGCCGAAGCCGCTGCTTCCGGTCGCCAACAGGCCGATCATGGAGCACGTGCTTCGGCTGCTGAAGCGGCACGGTCTCTCCGACACCGTCGTCACCGTGCAGTTCCTGGCGTCGCTGGTCAAGAACTATTTCGGCGACGGCGAAGAGCTGGGCATGCATCTGACCTATGCCCACGAGGAGACACCACTGGGCACTGCGGGGAGTGTCAAGAACGCAGAGGACGCGCTCAAGGACGATTCCTTTCTGGTGATCTCCGGTGACGCGCTGACCGACTTCGACCTCTCGGAATTGATCGACTATCACCGCAGCAAGAACGCTCTGGTCACCGTCTGTCTCACGAGGGTGCCGAATCCACTGGAGTTCGGCATCACGATCACGGACGACGAGGGCAGGGTCGAGCGTTTCCTGGAGAAGCCGACCTGGGGGCAGGTTTTTTCCGACACCGTGAACACCGGTATCTACGTGATGGAGCCCGAGGTCTTCGACTACGTCGCGGCGGGTGAGTCCGTCGACTGGTCGAGCGATGTCTTCCCCCAGCTGTTGAAGGAGGGCAAGCGGGTCTACGGCTACGTCGCCGAGGGTTACTGGGAGGACGTGGGCACCCACGAGAGCTACGGCAAGGCCCAGGCGGACGTCCTGGAGGGCAAGGTCGACGTCGAGCTCGACGGGTTCGAGATCTCCCCGGGCGTCTGGGTCGCCGAGGGGGCCGAGGTGGACCCGGAGGCGGTGCTGCGCGGGCCGCTGTACATCGGGGACTACGCCAAGGTCGAGGCCGGCGTGGAGATCCGCGAGCACACCGTGCTGGGCAGCAACGTGGTCGTCAAGCGCGGCGCGTTCCTGCACAAGGCGGTGGTGCACGACAACGTGTACGTCGGGCCGCAGAGCAATCTGCGGGGCTGCGTGGTCGGCAAGAACACCGACGTGATGCGGGCCGCGCGGATCGAGGACGGCGCGGTGATCGGGGACGAGTGCCTGGTCGGCGAGGAGTCGATCATCGGGGCGAACGTCCGGGTCTACCCGTTCAAGACCATCGAGGCCGGCGCCGTCGTCAACACCTCGGTGATCTGGGAGTCGCGCGGCCAGGAGCACCTCTTCGGGGTCCGCGGCGTCTCGGGCGTCCTGAACGTCGAGATCACCCCGGAGCTGGCCGTGCGGCTCGCCGGGGCGTACGCGACGACGCTCAAGAAGGGCGCCACCGTCACCATCGCGCGCGACCACTCGCGTGGCGCGCGTGCGCTCAAACGGGCGATGATCTCGGCGCTCCAGACCTCCGCGATCGACGTCCGCGACCTCGAGAACGTGCCCATGCCGGTGGCCCGGCAGCACACGGCACGGGGGAGCGCGGGCGGGATCTTCCTGCGGACCACGCCCGGTGTGCCGGACTCGCTGGACATCCTCTTCTTCGACGAGCGCGGGGCGGACCTCTCGCAGGCCGGCCAGCGGAAGCTCGACCGGGTCTACGCGCGCCAGGAGTACCGGCGGGCCTTCCCCGGTGAGATCGGGGACCTCACCTTCCCGTCCAGCGTCTTCGACTCCTACGCCGGCAACCTGCTGCGGACGGTGGACACCACCGGGGTCCGGGAGGCCGGGCTGAAGGTGGTCGTGGACACCGCGCACGGCAGCGCGGGCCTCGTTCTGCCGAGCATCCTCGGCCGGCTCGGGGTCGAGGCGCTCACCGTCTCCACCGGGCTGGACGAGGCGCGGCCGACCGAGGACGCGGAGGAGCGCCGGGCCGGCCTGGCCAGGCTCGGCGAGCTGGTCGCCTCCTCGCGGGCGGCCTTCGGGGTGCGGTTCGACCCGGTGGGCGAGCGCGTCGCGTTCGTGGACGAGCTCGGTCGGGTGATCGACGACGACCGGGCGCTGCTGGTGCTGCTGGACCTGGTCGCGGCCGAGCGGCGCAGCGGGCAGGTGGCACTGCCGGTGACCACCACGCGGATCGCCGAGCAGGTCGCCGCGTACCACGGAACCCAGGTCATCTGGACCACGACGACACCGGACGACCTCGCGAAGGCGGCCTCCGCCGAGGGCACGGTGTTCGGCGGGGACGGGCGCGGCGGCTTCGTGGTGCCCGAGTTCAGCGGGGTGCTGGACGGCGCCGCGGCGTTCGTCCGGCTGGTCGGCCTGGTGGCGCGGACCCAGCTCACGCTGAGCCAGATCGACGCGCGGATCCCGCAGGCGCACATCCGTCGCCGGGACATCGCGACGCCGTGGGCGGCCAAGGGCATGGTCATGCGCTCGGTGGTGGAGGCGGCCGGAAGCCGTCGGCTGGACACCACCGACGGCGTCCGGGTGGTCGAGGCGGACGGGCGTTGGACGCTGGTGCTGCCGGACCCGGCCGAGGCGGTCACCCACCTGTGGGCGGAGGGCCCCGACGACGAGGCCACTGAGGCGCTGCTGGACGAGTGGGCGGCCGTGGTCGACGGGGCGGGGCGGTGACGGCCCCGGCCGGGCCGAGGACCTGAGCCGGGCACGGTCGGGAACCGGGCTCGGAACTGCCTCGAACGGCGGGGCGCGCGGTGTGATCCGTGCGCCCCGCTGTCCGTTTTCACATCATTCGGAACAATCCGTCACTTTCCGTCATGTGTGCAGTGTGTGTGCAGCTCAGGGGCCGTGCAATGGCCCTCTCGGCGACGTGGGACGATGGTCTCCATGCCAGCGACGCCGACACCGAGTGCCCCGAACGGACGGTACAACCGTCCGGATGCCTCGATGTCCTTGCTGACCAACGTGATGGATCACAGCCTGGACGAGGGCTACGCGGAAGCGGCCGCCGCCCGCGGCGGTGCCCGCGACAGTCGGATACCCGGCACCTGGCAGGGGCTGCTCACACTGGGCGCCGGACTGTCACTGGTCGGCGCGGTGGTGACGGTGGGCGCGGTGAACGCGCACAAGGCCGAGCCCTCGCTGGCCAAGGAGCGGGACGCGTTGATCCACCGGATCAACGACAGCAACACCTCGGCCGACCGGCTGCAGAAGCAGGTGCAGGAGCTGCGGCTCAAGGTCGACACCACGCAGCAGCAGGCGCTCGCGTCGGGGGCGGGCGATACCGGGGGGACGGCCGAGGCGGTGGGCCTGGGCCAGGTCACCGGGCCGGGCGTGAAGCTCGTCCTGGAGGACGCCGCCGGTACGGGCCTCGGCGGCAACGTCGACCCGCGGGCCGGGCAGGGCTTCTCCAACAGCGGCCGGCTGCGGGACCGTGACCTCCAGCTGGTGGTGAACGGCCTCTGGGGATCCGGGGCCGAGGCGATCGCGATCAACGGCCAGCGGCTGACCGCGCTGTCCGCGATCCGGGCCGCGGGCGAGGCGGTGCTGGTGGACAACCGGCCGCTGGTGCCGCCGTACAACATCCAGGCGATCGGGGACGGCTCGAAGCTCCTCACGGCCTTCGAGAAGGACATGGCCGGGCAGTACCTGCGGCTGCTCCAGGAGCAGTACGGCATCAAGTCGACGCTCTCGGTCCAGAAGAACCTGACGCTGCCGGCCGCGGTCGGGCTCACGCTGCGGACCGCGCAGCCGGTGACGCCCGAGGCGTCGCCCCCGGCGGCGCCGGTCGGTACGCCCTCGGCCGGAGCCGGAACCCAGGAGAGCCCCGGCGCGTCCGTCTCACCATCGGCCTCGCCTTCCGCCTCCGGGTCGCCGGCCGCGTCCGGCGGGACCCCCACCGCCAAACGGCGTCCGACGACCGGAGCCACCAAGACCACGACAGGGACAGGAGCAGCCAGACCGTGATTGCCGTACTGGGTCTTGTGATCGGGGTGGTCGTCGGCCTCTTCGTCCAACCCGAGGTGCCGGACGCCGTCGTGCCCTACCTGCCGATCGCGGTGGTGGCGGCGCTGGACGCCGTGTTCGGCGGCGTCCGGGCGATGCTCGACGGGATCTTCAACGACAAGGTGTTCATCGTCTCGTTCCTGTCGAACGTGGTGGTCGCGGCACTGATCGTCTTCCTCGGCGACCAGCTCGGGGTCGGCTCGCAGCTGTCCACCGGCGTGGTCGTCGTCCTCGGCATCCGCATCTTCTCCAACGCGGCCGCGATCCGGCGCCATGTCTTCCGCGCCTGAGCCGGGCCGCGGGGCGGCGGAGGAGAAGCGGGAGGCGGTGGCGGCGGAGCCGACCGCCGGGAAGCCGCGCGAGGAGTCGGGCGAGAAGCCTGTCGAGCAGGCCGTCGAGAAGTCTGTCGAGAAGGCCGCGAACGGACCCGAGCCGGAGCCGGACGCGCGGTCCGGGTCGGAGGGGGCGGCGGAGGCGGACGAGGCTGTCGGGACGGCCGGGGCGGCCGCCGAGTCCGAGGAGTCAGGGGAGGCGTCGGAGGGGAAGCCCGACGCCGAGGCCGAGCCTGACGCCGGTGCGGGGCCTGAGCCGACGCTGCGGCTCACGAAGCCCACCGAGCCGGCGCCCGAGGCCGAGCCGGACGCCGAGCCCGCGGCGAAGTCCGCGCCGGCACCCGTGCCTGCCGCCGAGCCCGAGCACAAGCCGGAAGCATCGCCGGAGCCGGAGCCGGAGCCGGAGCCGGAGCCGGAGCCGGAGCCGGAAGTGGCAGCCGAGCCCGACCCCGCCGCGGACCGGAACGCCGGCCGACGGCGGCTGAAGGCGGCGATCTGGCCGCCGCGGCTGTCGCGCGGGCAGCTGGTGGTGGCGCTGCTGCTGTTCTCGCTCGGTCTGGGGCTGGCGATCCAGGTGCGGTCGACCAACGACCACCACAGTCAGCTGCGCGGGGCCCGCCAGGAGGACCTGGTGCGGATCCTCGACGAACTGGACAGCCGGCAGCAGCGTCTCCAGCAGGAGAAGGCGGAGCTGGAGCAGTCCCTGGCGAAGTTGGAGAACAGCTCCAACCAGGCCAAGGAGGCCCAGGAGCAGACCAGGAAGAAGATGACGGAGCTCGGTGTGCTCGCCGGCACCGCCAAAGCCACTGGTCCGGGCATCGTACTCACGGTCGATGATCCCCAAGGGCAGGTGAAGGCAGATATGCTGCTGGACACCCTGCAAGAACTTCGAGCGGCGGGGGCGGAGGCGATTCAGATCAACGATGTGCGCGTGGTGGTCAACACCTACTTCACCGACCTGTCGGCCGGTGGGGTGCAGATCGACGGGAAGAAGGTCTCGCAGCCCTACCGCTTCACGGTCGTGGGGAACCCGCAGGACCTGACACCCGCGCTGAACATCCCGGGAGGTGTCGTCCGCACGCTGGAGAGCCACCAGGCGCGGGCGACGATCGCCCAGCAGCAGAAGGTGGTCGTCGACGCCCTCGTGGACCCGAAGTCGCCGCAGTACGCCAAGCCGGCTTCGAAGTGACGGGGCGCCCGACGAACGGCCCGTCAAGGGCGGGCGGCACCCGCTGCGGGGTGCCGCCGTCACATGGGCGAGACTGGTTCGCACCAGTACGCTCCGGAGCAACAACCGCAGCACCAACCGACGAAGTACCACTCCGGCGAGCCGCAAGGATCGGGCTCGCAGCATGTCCGAGGTTCTCACCCTGCCCCGCGGGCGGGTCTGTCACACGCAAGGGGATTCGCCCGTGAGTTTCTTCTCGAAGTTGTTCGGTCGCAACAAGGGCCGTGACGCGGCCGCCGTCGAGGCGCCCACCGCGCGTCACCGCCGGCCGGAGGACGAGCCCGCGGTGCCGGGCATGCGTCCGGCCCCCGAGGCCGCGCCGTACGGCCAGCAGCTCTACCGGGACGGCGGCGCCGCCCAGTTTGCGGCCAATCCGGCGGGCCACGGCGCGTCGGTTGACCCCTCAGGCGAGCCGCGCATAGGTTTCCCGTCAGGACCCTCAACCTCCGGTGGAGGGTTTGCCCCGGATCCGTACGCCGGGCACAACCCGTCAGGTGTGCCCCGCCAGGAGGCTGTGAACATGGCTGGCCCCACTCCGTGCCCCAGGTGCGGCAACCAGAACCCGGCCTCGGCCCGGTTCTGTTCAAACTGTGGCACGGCGCTGCGCGGCGGCCTGCTCCCGGAGGGGGCAGCGGAGACCACGTCGACCATCTCCATCTCCGGCCTGGAGTCGTACGACCCCAGCGCCACGACCGGCACCGGCGCCACGCCGGCCCTGTCGGCCGAGGTGCTGTCGGCGATCGACGCGCTGCCGCCGGGCTCGGCCCTGCTGATCGTGCAGCGCGGCCCGAACTCCGGCAGCCGCTTCCTGCTGGACTCGGACATCACCACGGCGGGTCGTCACCCGCAGGGTGACATCTTCCTGGACGACGTCACGGTCTCGCGCCGGCACGTGGAGTTCCGCCGCACCCCGGCCGGCTTCAGTGTCGCGGACGTGGGCAGCCTCAACGGCACCTACGTGAACCGGGAGCGGATCGACGAGGTGTCGCTGAACAACGGCGACGAGGTGCAGATCGGGAAGTACCGGCTGGTGTTCTTCGCCGGCCACCACCGGGGGTACTGAAAACGACGTCGGCGGGAGCCCGAGTGAATACGAATACCCCTTCCTCTTCTCTCGGGGCGGCCACCCCAACCCCGTCCGGTCCGCAGGCGGACCGCGGCGGGCGCGGGCTGGTCGCGGGCCCGCGGCAGCCGGTCCGGCCCGAACGGCCCGTCGGCCGCCGGCGCGGCGGTGACGAGCTGCTGAGCATCGGCGCGGTGCTGGCCTTCCTGCGCGACGACTTCCCCGAGGTCACCATCTCCAAGATCCGCTTCCTGGAGACGGAGGGACTGGTCGAGCCGCAGCGCACGCCCTCGGGGTACCGCAAGTTCAGCCCGGCCGACGTCGAGCGGCTGGCCTACGTCCTGCGCATGCAGCGGGACCACTACCTGCCGCTGCGGGTGATCCGGGAGCACCTGGACGCCATCGAGCGCGGCGAGAACCCGCCCGCGCTGCCCTCCGCCGCCGACACCCGGCCCGGACCGCTGGAGGAGGCGGACCGGGAGCTGGTGGCCGCCGGCGAGGTGCCCTCCGGCGTCCGGCTGGGGCGCGCCGAGTTGCTGGCGGCGGCCGAGGCCGGGGAGTCGGAGCTGGCGGAGTGGGAGTCCTACGGGCTGGTCGCCCCGGGGCCGGACGGCGGCTACGACGGCGAGGCGCTCCAGGTGGCCCGGTTGGTCGCGGAGCTCGGCCGGTACGGGCTGGAGCCCCGCCACCTGCGGGCCATGAAGGCCGCGGCGGACCGCGAGATCGCGCTGGTGGAGCAGGTGGTGGCGCCGCTGCGCCGGCACCGGAACCCACAGACCAGGGCGCACGCGGAGGCCACCGCCCGGGAGCTCGCGACGCTGTCCGTACGGCTGCACGCGGCGATGGTCCAGGCCGGCCTGCGGGCTCGCGGATAGCGGCTCCCGACGCGGCGGGGCGCGTCCGACCCGTCCTGCGGCACCGGCAGCACCTCGCTGACCAGCGGCGTCGGCTCTGCGCTTTCATATCCGGGAGCGGAGCCATAGGGTTGCCTGTGTGAATGAGCTCGACGTCGTGGGTGTCCGAGTGGAGATGCCTTCCAACCAGCCGATCGTGCTGCTGCGGGAGGTCGGGGGAGATCGCTACCTGCCGATCTGGATCGGCCCCGGCGAGGCGACCGCGATCGCCTTCGCCCAGCAGGGCATGACCCCGGTGCGCCCGCTGACGCACGACCTGTTCAAGGACGTCCTGGAGGCGCTCGGCCAGCAGCTCACCGAGGTCCGGATCACCGACCTGCGGGAGGGCGTGTTCTACGCCGAGCTGGTGTTCGCCGGCGGGGTCGAGGTGAGCGCCCGGCCGTCCGACGCCATAGCGCTGGCGCTGCGCACCGGCACGCCGATCTACGGGAGCGAGGAGGTGCTCGCCGAGGCGGGCATCGCGATCCCGGACGAGCAGGAGGACGAGGTCGAGAAGTTCCGCGAGTTCCTCGACCAGGTCTCGCCCGAGGACTTCGGGGGCAGCGGCCCGCAGTAGCGGGGGCCGGGCGCGCGGCCGTTTGGCCTACCGTTTTGCCAAAAACCGTCCATCTACCCACACTAGGGGCACGAAAAACCACTCTCCTGAGTGATGTGGTTTGTCCGGTCCGGCGTGGCGATCGTTGACGGGTCATAGGGGACTGCCTACCGTCAGGAGTGGCTGTCCGGGTGGCCGATGCCCGTAGTCGGGTTGCCCGCAGCACAAGTGGACGGAGGCAGGCATGAGCAGCACCGGCGATGACGCGGCCGTGGGAGGCCGGTGCGCCGTGCACATGCCGCGCACCGCTCGCACCGTCACGGATCTCCCCCGGATGGGCAGGTTCCCGGCCGTACAACCGGGCCAGCCGAGCATCGAACGGCTGGCGCCGACGTCCGAGCTGCTCGGCTTCCGCGGCCCGACGGCCTGCGCGGCGGCCGGCATCACCTACCGCCAGCTGGACTACTGGGCCCGCACCGGACTGCTGGAGCCCAGCGTCCGCACGGCGTACCCGTCGACCAGCCAGCGGCTCTACAGCTTCCGCGACATCCTGCTGCTGAAGATCGTGAAGCGGCTGCTCGACGCGGGTGTCTCGCTGCAGAACATCCGGGTGGCGGTCGCCCACCTGCAGGCCGCCGCCCAGGGCGACCTGGCCGGGATGACGCTGATGTGCGACGGCGCGACGGTGTACGAGTGCACCACGCCGCAGCAGGTGGTGGACCTGCTGAAGGGCGGTCAGGGGATCTTCGGCATCGCGGTCGGAGCGGTCTGGCAGGAGCTGGAGCTCACCCTCGGGAGGCTGCACGCGGAGCGCACCGACACCGGCGAGACGCTGGTCGGGCACGACCCGGCCGACGAGTTGGCGCAGCGGCGCAACCGGGCGGTCTGAGCAGGAGTTCGACGGGGCCGCGGGCCCGGACGGGGAACCGTTCGGACCCGCGGCCCCGTCGTGTTCCCTGAACTGGCGTGATCGAGGGAGGGCACGTGGGAGACGGCACCGGGATATCGGGGCTGCTGCGGCGCAGGGCCGGGCTGCTGGGGGCGCGGCTGCGGCAGCGGCGGACGCAGCGCAGGGTGTTCCAGCTCGGGACGGTGCTCTGCTCGCTGGCGCTGGCGCCGAGCGCCTGGGTGTGGTTCTCCGCGGGTGACCGGGTGGGCACGGTGGAGAGCGCGCCCGCGGCGCCGGTCGCGGTGGTGTTCGGTGCCGGGCTGGACGAGGGGAAGCCCTCGCCGTACCTGGAGCACCGGCTGGTCGCGGCGCTGGACCTGTACCGGGAGGGGAAGGTGCAGGCGATCCTGGTGACCGGGGACAACGGGCGGGTCGAGTACGACGAGCCCGACGCGATGTACACGTACCTGACCCAGCACGGGGTGCCCGAGGACCGGGTGGTCCGGGACTACGCCGGCTTCGACACCTGGGACTCCTGCACCCGGGCGCGCCGGATCTTCGGGGTGGACCACGCGGTGCTGGTCAGCCAGGACTTCCACGTCCGCAGGGCGCTGGCGCTGTGCGAGGCGGCGGGCATCCGCTCGTACGCGGTCGGGGTGCCGGAGTGGCACGACGCGACCTGGCTGTACGGCGGGCTGCGGGAGGTCGCCGGGGCGGGCAAGGCGGCGGCCAACGCCTGGCTGCGGCCGGACCCGTTGTTCCTCGGGCCCAAGGAGGACGGCATTCCGAAGGCGCTGGCGGAGGCGGCGGGGAAGTAGCGCCCGTCCCGTGCCGCCGGTGGCCCGTCGCGGGCCGTCCGGCCCGGGTCGTACGCACTGTCGGACCCGTACGCGATGATCGGCGGGTGCGATCTCTGCCGAGCATCATCCACCTCGACATGGACGCCTTCTTCGCGGCGGTGGAGCAGGCGGCCAAGCCGAGCCTGCGCGGCAAGCCGGTGGTCGTCGGCGGGCTCGGCGGGCGCGGGGTGGTCTCCACGGCCTCGTACGAGGCGCGGAGGTTCGGGGTGCACTCGGCGATGCCGATGGCGCAGGCGCGCCGGCTCTGCCCCAACGCCGCCTTCCTGTCGGGTCGGTTCGAGGCCTACCGGCAGAACAGCGAGATCGTGATGGGGCTGCTGCGGCAGCTGTCCCCGCTGGTGCAGCCGCTGAGCCTGGACGAGGCCTTCGTGGACCTGGAGGCAGGTGCGTACGGCCCCGCGCTGCTGGAGGCGGACCACGAGACCGGCGAGCGGCTGGTCCTGGCGCTGGCCGAGGACCTGCGGGCGGACATCCGGCGGCTGACCGGGCTGACCGGCTCGGTCGGGGCGGCCGGGTCCAAGCTGATGGCCAAGATCGCCTCCGAGCGGGCCAAGCCGGACGGGTTGGTCATGATCGAGCCCGGGCAGGAGCGGGCCGTGCTGGGGCCGATGCCGGTGCGGGCGCTGCCCGGGATCGGGCCGGCCACCGAGCAGGTGCTGCGCCGGGCCGGGCTGAACACGGTGGCCGACCTCGCGGAGGCGGGGGAGGCGGAGCTGGTGCAGCTGGTCGGACGGGCGCACGGGGCCGGGATCTTCCAGATGTCCACAGGCGTGGACGACCGGCCGGTGATCGCCGACCAGGACGCCAAGTCGGTGTCGGTGGAGGACACCTACGAGGTCGACCTGGCCGACCGGGAGCGGGTGCTGCGCGAGGTCGAGGCGCTGGCCGGCCGGTGCGTGCGGCGGCTGCGGGCGGCCGGGCGCTCGGGGCGGACGGTGGTGCTCAAGGTCCGGCGGTTCGACTTCTCGACGCTGACCCGCTCGGAGACGCTCGGCGGGCCCACCGACGACGAGGCGGTGATCACCGCGACCGCGCGCCGGCTGGCCGAGCAGGTGGACATCACCGGCGGGGTCCGGCTGCTCGGCGTGGGCGTCGCCCAACTCGCCGACTACACCCAGGAGGACCTGTTCGCGCAGGCGCTGCGGGAGGAGGCCGCCGAGCACGCCGAGGTGGCGGCCGCGGCGCAGCAGGCCGAGGAGGAGCCCGAGGTCGTCGTGGTGCGGCGCTGGATGCCCGGACAGGACGTCCGGCACGAGGAGTTCGGGCCGGGCTGGGTGCAGGGCAGTGGCGTCGGGCGGGTCACCGTGCGGTTCGAGACGCCGTGGAGCGGGCCGGGGCGGGTGCGGACCTTCGCGGTGGACGACCCGGCGCTCGAACCCTCCCGGCCGCTGCCGCTGCGCCGGGAGGAGGGCGGGGACGAGGGCGGGGACGGCGCGTCGGACGGGGGCGGCTGAGCTGACGGGAGGCGGGCCCGCGGAGCGGGCCCGGAACGCGAAGCGGCCCCACCCGGTGGGGGAGTACCGGGTGGGGCCGATCACCGTGCCGGACCCCGTACGTTCGTGATGCCCTCGCGACGTACGGGGACCGGGGCCCCGCGCCCTGTCCCTGGGCGCGGGGGCCGGACGCCTCGTCAGGCGTCGGTCTTGACCAGCGCGGGGCTGGAGTCCTGCTGGGCCGAGCCGCCGAGGGCGGTCGGGGTGGCGGCCGACTTGGCGCCGCGGATCAGGAAGGGGACGACGCCGGCGACGATGCAGACGACGGCCGCGGTCCAGAACGCGTGCTTGTAGGCGTCCAGGGTGGGCAGGGAGAGCGGGATCTGCGGCGGCAGCTTCATGGTGTCGCCGGTCAGGATGGCGGCCATGACGGCGGTGCCGATCGCGCCGCCGACCGTGCGCAGCACGGAGTTCATGCCGTTGGCGATGCCGCTCTGCTCGGCCGGGACGGCGCCGTTGATGTAGGCCGGCATCGCGGCGAAGGCGAGGCCGACGCCGAGACCGAAGATCGCCGAGGCGGTGTAGATGTCGCCCTCGCGGCCGTGGCGCACGGCGAGGTAGGCCATCGCGACGGCGCCGAGGACGCCACCGAGGACCAGCGGCAGGCGCGGGCCGCGACGGGCGATCAGCAGGGCGCCGACCGGGGCGGCGACCATCGAGCCGATCGCGGACGGCAGCAGCATGATGCCGGCGTGCAGCACGGTGGCGGTGAAGCCGTAGTGGGTCAGCTTCTCCGGGGTCTGGGCGAAGTTGCTGATGACCATGAAGGAGCCGTACATGCCGAAGCCGATGAGCAGGCCGGCCACGTTGGTGAAGGCGACGGCCGGACGGGCCATCATCTTCATGTCCACCAGGGGGTGCGCGACCTTGGTCTCGATGATCCCCCAGACCAGGGCGACCACGGCGGCGACGGCGAAGAGGCCGAGCGTCTTGTTGGAGGTCCAGCCCCAGTGGTTGCCCTGGCTGACCGCGACCAGCAGCGCGGAGAGCCAGCCGGCCAGGGTGAGGGCGCCCAGCGGGTCGGCGCCGCCCTCCTTGTCGGTGACCGGGTCGGTCGGCACGCGGAAGGCGACCAGGGCGACGGCGATCAGGCCGAAGACCAGGCCCATCCAGAAGATCGACTTGTAGTCCCAGTGCTCCAGCAGGAGACCGGTGGCGACCAGGCCGAGGCCGGAGCCGACGCCCATCGAGGCGCTGATGGCGGCGACGCCGCCGGTCACCTTCTGCTTGGGCAGCTCGTCACGGACGATGCTGATCGCCAGCGGCAGGACACCGCCGCCGGCGCCCTGGAGGACACGGGCGACGACCAGCCAGGTGAAGGAGTGGGTGCTGACCGCCAGCGCCGAACCGGCGACCAGGCCGGCCAGCGAGATCAGCAGCATCGGCTTACGGCCCCGGAGGTCGCCGAAACGGCCCAGGAGGGGAGTCAGCACGGCTGCGGAGAGCAGGTTGGCGGTCATCAGCCAGGTGATGCTGGAGGCGGAGACGCTCAGTTCCTTGGCCAGCGAGGGCAGGATCGGGACGACCGCGGTCTGCACCACGCTGAACGACAGCATCGCCAGGATGAGGGCCGGCAGGACCCGGGCGCTGCTCTGCTTCTCGGCCGCGGTGGTGGGCTGTGGTGCCTCACTCACGGTTGCTTCCTCCCGTACATAGTGAATGAACTGAAGTAATCGTGCAGGGAGATACTTCAGAGTGTCAAATATCGAGCGGTTAAGCTTTGGCAAAGTCGAAGGGTCGGGTACGCGACAAGGGCCCCGGAACGGTGTCCGGGGCCCCTTGCTGGTGGGGGCTATCAGGCGAGCGGGCGTGCTGGGGCCGGGCGGGGGGTGTCGGGAGTGAAGGTGGACGGCGGGGTGCGGGGGGTCGTGGTGTCGTGGACCTCGACGTGCTCGCGACGGAGTTCCTCCCGGATCACCTCCTCGGTCGTGTATCGCTCGACGACCAGGCGGATCCGCTCGACGGGCGCGAGGTACTTGCGGGTCACCACGCGTTCCTCACGGAGAGTGACCTCCTCGACGGCCTCGGCGATCTCCTTGTCGGTGAGCGTGGCGCGCTCGGCCTCGCTGATCGGCGTCCGCTCGACCCGGACGCGCTCGCGGACCACCGGAACGCGGCGCTCGACCTGTTCGGTCGTCACGTACTTGCGCAGCTTCGCGGTGCCGACGACGCGCCACTCGGTGGTGACGTCCAGCCGCTCCTCGCGGCAGGTGATCTCGACCGGGCTGCTCGGGGCGGCCGTGGGGGTGCCCGAGTGCGCGGTGGCGGTCCTGGTGGCCGCCGCCGGGGCGGGCGTGGGGGCGGGCTGCGACTGCTTCGGTTCCATGGCGGGTGCGGTGGGGGCGGGCGCCGCCGCCGGCGGGGTGGTTGCCGCAGGGGTGCCGGGGATCCGGGTGTCGGCCTCCGGGGCGGTCCTGGTGCTGTCGGGGGTGACGGGCGCGGCGGCGGCAGCGGCAGCGGGGGTCCTTGCCGGGGCGTGCTCGGGGGAGCGCTCGGGGCTGTGGAAGGTGAGCGGCTTGGCGGGGGCCGCGGCGGTCGTCGTGGCGGCGGCAGTGGCCGCCGTGGTGCCGAAGTCGAGGTCGGGCTGCTTGGTCCGGTTCCCGTTCTCGCCGTTCGGACGGCTGTCCATCGGGGTGTCGAGCCCGTAGTAGCGGTAGAGCTGTAGCTCCTGGGCGGGGGACAGGTGCTGGCCGACGCCGAAGTCCGGTGACTCCTTCACCAGCGACTTGTCGTACGGCACCCGCAGTTCGTCGCCCGCGAACTCGCTGGTGGTCAGTGGGACGAAGGCGTCCCGGCCGAAGATGCCGGTCCGGATCGCGGCCCACTCGGGCCGGCCGGTGGCGTCGTCCAGGTAGACCTCGTCGACCGTGCCGATCTTGTCTCCGTTGCGGTCGACGGCCTTGTGACCGATGAGGTCCCGGGGGTCGATGTCGGTCTGCACTTCTTTCCTCCCGCGTGCGCTGGGCCTGCGGAACTCCCGCAGCAGGGCGGCCGGAGCACCCGTCCTGTCCGCCACTTCACACCAAATGCCATGAATCGGACGGGCGCGAGCGGGGTGCGCCGGACGGGGTCGCGCGATCGACCGTCCGGGGGACGCGCGTAGACCTCGAGTGACCCGACGCACCCGTGATCGGGCGGCCTCCCGCTGGTACCCTGGGCGGCGACCGCAGAGCCCGCTCGGGAGAGTCTCCGACAACGAAAACCGCTGGTCGGGGCGCCGAAGGAGCAACTCCTCCCCGGAATCTCTCAGGCATCCGTACCGTGTGGGGTAGGTCACTCTGGAAAGCAGGGCAGGAACGTCGGCACGGAAGCCGGCGATCACCACCCTCACCGACGGTGCAAGCCGGCGGAGCGCCCACAGCGCCCCGTGCGGGTGAAGCTCTCAGGTCCCGATGACAGAGGGGGAGGCCTGTCGGGTCCGCCCGCCCAGGCTTGTCCGCCGCCCGCAGCGGCGAGGCCGGCCGGCGTGCGTACCCCCGCCGGTCCGTGACCAGGAGGCCTCGACCACCATGAACGCCCAGCCGAACGCGGGACGCCCCACCGGCGCCTCGACCCTCACCGAGCTTGAGCTGGCCAGTCCCTTCGAGAACCGCCACATCGGCCCCGACGCCGCCGCGCAGGAGAAGATGCTGGCGTCCGTCGGCTACGGCTCGCTGGACGAGCTCGCCGCCACCGCGGTGCCCGAGGCGATCCGTTCCATCACCGCCCTGGACCTGCCCGCGGGCCGGACCGAGGCCCAGGTCCTCGCCGAGCTGCGCGAGCTGGCCGGCCGCAACCAGGTGCTCCAGCCGATGATCGGCCTGGGCTACTACGGCACCTTCACCCCGCCGGTGATCCTGCGCAACGTCATGGAGAACCCGGCCTGGTACACCGCCTACACCCCGTACCAGCCGGAGATCTCGCAGGGCCGCCTGGAGGCGCTGCTCAACTTCCAGACCCTGGTCTCCGACCTGACCGGCCTGTCGACCTCCGGCGCCTCGCTGCTGGACGAGGGCACCGCGGCCGCCGAGGCGATGGCGCTCGCCCGCCGCGTCACCAAGGTCAAGGGCGGTGTCTTCCTGGTCGACGCCGAGACCCTGCCGCAGACCCTCGCGGTGATCAACACCCGCGCCGTGCCGACCGGTGTCGAGGTCGTCGTCGCCGACCTGTCCGAGGGCATCCCCGCCGAGATCGCCGAGCGCGGCGTCTTCGGCGTGCTGCTCCAGTACCCGGGTGCCACCGGTGTGGTCCGCGACCTCGCCCCGGTGATCGAGCAGGCGCACGGCCTGGGCGCGATCGTCGCCGTCGCCGCCGACCTGCTGGCGCTGACCCTGCTCAAGTCCCCGGGCTCGCTGGGCGCCGACATCGCCTGCGGCACCACTCAGCGCTTCGGCGTGCCGATGGGCTTCGGTGGCCCGCACGCCGGCTACCTGTCGGTGCGTACCGAGTACGCCCGCTCGCTGCCCGGCCGCCTGGTCGGCGTCTCCGTCGACGCCGACGGCAACCGCGCCTACCGCCTGGCGCTGCAGACCCGCGAGCAGCACATCCGCCGCGAGAAGGCCACCAGCAACATCTGCACCGCCCAGGTGCTGCTCGCCGTGATGGCCTCGATGTACGCCGTCTACCACGGCCCGGACGGCCTGGCCGACATCGCCCGCCGCACCCACCGCTACGCCGCCGCCCTCGCCGAGGGCCTGCGGGCCGGCGGCGTCGAGCTGCTGCACGGCGAGTTCTTCGACACCGTCACCGCCGTCGTCCCGGGCCGCGCCGCCGAGATCGCCGCCGCCGCCCGCGCCAACGGCATCAACGTGTACCAGGACGGCGAGGACCGGATCTCCGTCTCCACCGACGAGACCACCACCCGCGAGCACCTGGCCGGCGTCTGGGCCGCGTTCGGCGTTCCCGCCGGCGAGGTCGCCGAGGGCGCCGAGACGCTGCCCGCCGCGCTGCTGCGCGAGGACGAGTACCTGACCCACCCGGTCTTCCACAGCCACCGCTCGGAGACCGCCATGCTGCGCTACCTGCGCCGCCTGTCGGACCGGGACTACGCGCTGGACCGCGGCATGATCCCGCTGGGCTCCTGCACCATGAAGCTCAACGCGACCACCGAGATGGAGGCGGTGACCTGGCCGGAGTTCGGCCAGCTGCACCCCTTCGCGCCGATCGACCAGGCCCAGGGCTTCCTGACCCTGATCCGCCAGCTGGAGCAGCAGCTGGTCGAGGTGACCGGCTACGACGCCGTGTCGATCCAGCCGAACGCGGGTTCCCAGGGCGAGTTCGCCGGTCTGCTGGCCGTGCGCGCCTACCACCACGCCAACGGCGACACCCAGCGCGACGTCTGCCTGATCCCGTCCTCGGCGCACGGCACCAACGCGGCCTCCGCGGTGATGGCCGGCATGCGCGTGGTCGTGGTGAAGACCCTGGCCGACGGCGACGTGGACGTCGAGGACCTGAAGGCCAAGATCGAGCAGCACCGCGACAACCTCGCCGTGCTGATGGTCACCTACCCGTCCACCCACGGCGTGTACGAGACCCAGATCACCGACATCTGCGCCCTGGTGCACGAGGCCGGCGGCCAGGTCTACGTGGACGGCGCCAACCTGAACGCCCTGGTCGGCCTGGCCAAGCCGGGCAAGTTCGGCGCGGACGTCTCGCACCTGAACCTGCACAAGACCTTCTGCATCCCGCACGGCGGCGGCGGCCCGGGCGTCGGCCCGGTCGCGGTGCGCGCCCACCTGGCGCCGTACCTGCCGAACCACCCGCTGCAGGCGGAGGCCGGCCCGGCCACCGGCGTCGGCCCGGTCTCGGCCGCGCCGTGGGGCTCGGCGGCCATCTTGCCGATCTCCTGGGCGTACGTCCGGCTGATGGGCGGCGAGGGCCTCAAGCACGCGACCCAGGTCGCGGTGCTGAACGCCAACTACATCGCCAAGCGTCTGGCGCCGCACTTCCCGGTGCTCTACACCGGTCCGGGCGGGCTGGTCGCGCACGAGTGCATCATCGACCTGCGTCCGCTGACCAAGGAGACGGGCGTGACGGTGGACGACATCGCCAAGCGCCTGATCGACTACGGCTTCCACGCGCCGACGATGTCCTTCCCGGTGGCCGGCACGCTGATGATCGAGCCGACCGAGTCCGAGGACCTGCACGAGATCGACCGGTTCTGCGACGCGATGATCACCATCCGCGCCGAGATCGACAAGGTCGGCTCGGGCGAGTGGGCGGCCGACGACAACCCGCTGCGCAACGCGCCGCACACCGCCGCCACGCTGGCCGGCGACTGGGCGCACGGCTACTCGCGGCAGGAGGCCGTCTTCCCGGCGGGCGTGAACCCGGCGGACAAGTACTGGCCGCCGGTCAGCCGGATCGACGGCGCGTACGGCGACCGCAACCTGGTCTGCTCCTGCCCGCCGCTGGACGAGTACGGCGTCTGACCGGACCGGGCCCGCGGGCCCGGATCGGACGGCAGGGCCCCGGCGGAGTCTTCCGCCGGGGCCCTGCCCGTTTCGCCGGCCGAGTCGGCGGCTGCCCCCGCCGGCCGGACCGGCCGGACCGTTCGGTCAGGCCGCGTGGGCGACGGGACGGCGCGGGGCGATCACCCGGCCGTCGGGCAGCAGTTCTCCGGTGTCCTCGAACAGGACGACGCCGTTGCAGAGCAGGCTCCAGCCCTGCTCCGGGTGGCGGGCCACCGAGACGGCCGCCTCGCGGTCCTCGGACTCGGCCGACGGGCACTCAGGACGGTGCTGGCACATACGCGTACCCTCGCTTCGCTCTGCGATCCTCCCCGTGGTGCGGTCGCCGGAGGTGGTGCCGTCCGGGACCGCCGCGGTGGTCGGATCCTGTCCGCACGCCGGCCAAGTGTGGACCGGCGCTCAAGTGGGTAGGACAGGGGGTCCTTCCACGCTGGTTCCCAGTGTCGGCATCCTGGGACCCGCGCGCAGGGATTTCGTGACATGCGCCACAACTCCCGGGTAGAGATCACCCGTTCAGGTGGGACCGACGGGAAAGAGCACACCGGTGGGTCAGCCGGGGCATGACCCGATGGGGCCATGCCGGATGGTCCGGACGGGTGATCGCCGTTCGGGTGAGGGTCCGCGGGCGCACGGGCGCGGGCACGGGTGGCGGCCGCCGGGCGCGTGGGCCCGGCGGCCCGTGGGGCACCGGCCGGTCAGGAGGAGCCGAGCAGCAGCGGCCTGGCGAGCGGGGTGCGGGCGAGCAGCGGCAGCAGTTCGGCGGCCGGGCAGGCGCGGTGCGCGGTGACGCCGAGCGGGGCCGGGGCGAGGGGGATCAGCAGATCGGCGGCCGGGTCGCCGTCGGGACTGTGCAGCCAGAGCGCCGTGGCGTACTGGCCGGGGAAGGTCAGCAGCCGGGGCTGCCGGCGGGTCCGGGAGTTCTGGGCGAGCTGCCAGGCCTCGCGCAGTGCCCGGACCGTCGAGTCGAGGTAGGGGCCCGCGGTGAAGTGGGAGAAGCTGTGGCCCTCGGCGCTCTGCACCACCTCGGCGGCGGCGGCCACCTCGGGCCCGTCCTTGATCAGGAAGCGCCAGCCGGTGCGGCGGGCGGCCGGGAGCTCCGGGCGCGGGCCGTTCAGGACGTGCACCGCGAGCGGGTGGGCGGGGAGCAGTGGGCCGGTCGGATGGCGCAGTGCTGCGGCGGCGGGCTGGCGCAGCGCGGTCTCCGAGTCGAGCGCGCCCAGGACCGCGCGCAGCGCGCTCGGCGGGGGCTGGGGGGTTTGCAGAGTCATGGCGGGTCCGCCTCTCCAAGCGAGATCGGCGTGCGAGTGCGTCATACCGGCGTGGCGAGGCGACGCGTCTTCGGTGACGGGGCCCGGCCGTGTCCGGTTGTGCAGGATCGCGGAGCCGGCACGGTCGCCGCCGTCGACGAGGGCTTCTGGGCGGGGCGGACCGGCCGGAGCGCTGTGCCAATTCGAACAGGTGCGCAGGGTGATCTGTTTATCACAGGCTGTGGTGCCGAGCAAGTCCATAGTTCGTCTGATTTTCCGTCAGATGCCTTGCAATGCAAGCCAGTACACGTGTTCGGGTATCGATCTTCGAGGTGGGCATGATGCTTGCACGGTCGGTCGACCGGGTGCTCGACGGGGTGGCTCTGGAGGAGGGGACCGTGGGCGAGAAGGTCGTGGCTACTCGGGCGGAACTGGCGGACCGGCAGCAGTACCGGCGCAAGCTCCACACGTGTCTCGAAACACTCGGACGGATGATCCGGGAGGACCGCTTCGACCGTCCGCGGGCGGTGATGGGCCTGGAGATCGAGCTCAACCTGGCCGACGAGCAGGGCCTGCCGGCCATGAACAACGCGCAGGTGCTGAGCGCGATCGGCTCCAGCGACTTCCAGACCGAACTGGGCCGGTTCAACATCGAGGTCAACATCACGCCCCACCGGCTCTGCGGGCACGTCTTCGAGGAACTGCGCGAGGAGATCGACACCGGGCTGCGCTACGCCGACCGGCGGGCCGCCGAGGCGGGCGCCAGGATCGTCATGGTGGGCATCCTGCCGACCCTGGAGCACGCCCACACCGGGCTGGACGCGATGAGCCACAACCAGCGGTACAGCCTGCTCAGCGACCAGATCCTGGCCGCCCGCGGGGAGGACATCGCGCTGGACATCGAGGGGGTCGAGCACCTCCAGCTGGAGTCGATCACCATGGTGGCCGAGGCCGCCGCCACCTCGCTCCAGCTGCACCTCCAGGTGACCCCGGAACGGTTCTCCTCGGTCTGGAACGCCGCCCAGGCGATCTGCGGGCCGCAGCTCGCGCTCGGCGCCAACTCGCCGTTCCTGTTCGGGCGGGAGCTGTGGCGGGAGACCCGTCCGGTGCTCTTCCAGCAGGCCTGCGACACCCGGACGGCGGAGCTCAAGGCCCAGGGGGTGCGCCCGATCACCTGGTTCGGCGAGCGCTGGGTGGACTCCGCGTACGACCTGTTCGAGGAGAACCTGCGGTACTTCCCCGCGCTGCTGCCGATCTGCGACGACGAGGACCCGCTGAAGGTGCTGGCCTCCGGCGGTGCGCCCAGGCTCGCCGAGATGCGGCTGCACAACGGCACCATCTACCGATGGAACCGCCCGGTGTACGACGTCGCGGGCGGGGTGGCGCACCTGCGGGTGGAGAACCGGGCGCTGCCGGCCGGGCCGACGGTGGCCGACACGCTGGCCAACGCCGCCTTCTACTACGGACTGGTGCGGGTGCTCGCCGCGCAGCCCCGGCCGATCTGGACCCGGCTGCCGTTCGAGCGGGCGGACGAGAACTTCCAGCAGGGCGCCCGGTACGGCATCGACGCGGTGTTCCAGTGGCCGCGCTCGGGGCGGGCCGGGCGCGGCGGCGGGCTGCAGACCGTGTCCGCGGTCGACCTGGTGCTGAACGAGCTGCTGCCGATGGCCTACCAGGGCCTCGACGAGTGGGGCGTGGAGCCCGCCGACCGGGACCGCTACCTGGGCATCATCGAGCAGCGCTGCCTGCGCCGCACCAACGGAGCGTCCTGGCAGACCGCGACCTTCCACCGGCTGCGCGAGCAGTACGGGATGGACCGGCCGGCCGCGCTCGCGGCGATGACCAGGCGCTACGCCGAACTCATGCGCGGCGGCGAGCCGGTGCACACCTGGCCGGTGGGCTGAGACCTCCCCTCCGGGGCGGCCGCGCGGCTGTGTCAGGATGATCGCTCCGGCGGTCGGCCGACGGCCGGAGCGACCGCCCCGTCCGCTGGAGCCCCCGTGACCACCGTCCCGACCGCGCCGGAGACCGCGAAGCCCACTCGTCGGCTGCTCGGCGTGGAACTGCTGATCGTCCTCGGCCTCTCCCTCGGGGCCAGCGGGATCGGCGCGCTGATCAGCTTCACCGGTTCGCTCACCGAACCGCTCAAGCTCGGCCAGCAGGTCGCCACCCTGAACGGTTCGCGGGCGCCCGGGCGGCCCTGGCTGGACCTGGTGTGGCAGCTGTACTACATCGGGCGCGGGCTGATGCCGGTGGTGCTGGTCGGCTACCTGCTGGTGCGCGAGGGCTTCGCGCTGCGGGTGCTGGGCTTCGACCTCGGGCAGAAGCTGCGCGACCTGGGGCGGGGCGCCGCCGTCGCGGCCGCGATCGGCGGGTCGGGGCTGGCGCTCTACCTGGCCTCGCAGGCGGCCGGGTACAACCTGACGGTGGCGCCGTCCGGGCTGCCGGACGTGTGGTGGCGGGTGCCGGTGCTGGTGCTGTCGGCCTGCCAGAACGCCGTCCTGGAGGAGGTCGTCGTCCTGGGCTACCTGCTGCGCCGGGTGGAGCAGTTGGGGTGGTCCTGGCCGGCGGCGGTGGCGGCGAGCTCGGTGCTGCGCGGCTCGTACCACCTGTACCAGGGGGTCGGCGGAATGGTCGGCAACATGGTGATGGGCGTGGTGTTCTGCCTGCTGTACCGGCGCTGGGGGCGGGTGATGCCGCTGGTGGCGGCGCACGCCCTGATCGACACGGTGGCCTTCGTCGGGTACGCGCTGCTGGCCGGGCACGTCAGCTGGCTGCCGACCCCCTGACCGACGGCGCCCGGCCGCGCGGCGGACGGGCGAGCAGCCGGTCGACGTGCCGGCGCTCCAGGCCCTGGCCCGGATCGACGGGCAGCAGCAGGCGGTCCCGGCGCCACAGGGAGCGGCGGACCAGGCGCGGCGGGATGACGTCGTCCACCCAGGCGAAGGGCCGGCCCCCGGCGTAGCGCAGCAGTGGGGCCCACTTGGCGGCGGAGAACAGTTCCATCAGCGGGACGCGCGGGTCGCCGGGCTGCGGGGTGTAGCCGGCGAGGGCGACCACCGGCAGCGGGTCCAGGCCGATCGCCGGGGCGATGTGGGTGTTGGCGTTCTCCTCCCAGGTGGTGGCCCAGACCAGGTCGTACGTTCCGGCGAGCTCGCGCAGCCAGCTGCCGTGCCGGGTGGACAGCAGGACGGTGTAGCCGAACAGGATGTGCGAGTCGAACCCGGTGTCCGGGTACGGACGGACCGGGTTCAGGACGCCGTCGACGTCCAGGAACAGCAGTGGCTTCGGCACCGGTGGCCCCCAGAGACTCGTGGTGTTTCCCGACTGTCCGGACGACACTCGCGCACCTCCGGTTGCTCCCGGACGGGCGCACGCCGGGCGCGCGGGGCGCTCACGGGGTGGGCGCGGGCTCACCGGCGGGCACCGGTGCGTCCGCCGTGCTCCGACGGCTCAGCCGGCGCACCTGGGGGTCCAGCAGGACGACCGCGCTGAGCACCAGGCAGGCGGCGGCGCACGTCCAGAGCGCGCCGGACAGGCCGAGCGCCACGGCGGCGGGGCCGGCCAGGGCGGTGCCGACCGGGGCCAGCGAGTAGGAGCCGAGTTCGTCGTACGCGGTGACCCGGGAGAACATCTCCGCGGGTATCTCCTGCTGGAGCGCGACCATCCAGTTGACGCCGAAGACGGTGACGCCGACGCCGGACAGGAACATCGCGACGACCAGCAGCGGCAGCGGCACCTCGGCGGCGAGGGCCAGGGCGGGCACGCCGAACAGGAAGACCCCCCAGTTGCCGACCAGCAGGATCCGGCGCGGCCGCCACCGCGTCATCAGCACGCCGGTGGCCACCAGGCCGACCCCGTAGGCGGACATCGCCAGGCCCCAGGCGCCCGCGCCGCCGAGCCGTTCCTCGGCGGCCGTCGGCCCGTACACCGACTCGACCGCGTTGATGCAGGCGACCAGGACGGAGAACTGGAGCACGATCACCCAGAGCCAGCGGCGGGAGGCGAACTCCCGCCAGCCCTCGCGCAGGTCGCGCAGCATGCTGGCGCCGGAGGGCGCGGGGGCCTGCTCCGGCTCGAGGAAGAAGCGGAGGGCGGCGGCGACCAGGAAGCACAGGGCGTCCAGGGCGAGCACCCAGCCGGGGCCGACGACGGCGGTGAGCGCGCCGCCGAGGGCGGCGCCGCCGATCTGGGAGGCGTTGAGGCCCATCCGGAAGACCGCGAAGGCGCGGGCGGCGTGCTCCTGGGGGACGGCCTGCATGATCATGCCGCCGGAGGCCGGGGTGTAGAGCGCGTAGCCGGCTCCGCCGGCCGCGGAGAGCGCCAGCATCTGCCAGAGCCGTACGTCCCCGGTCAGCACCAGGGCCGCCAGGACGGCCTGGGAGACCCCGCTGAACACATTGGCGGCGACCATGATCAGGTGGCGCGGCAGCCGGTCGGCGAGGGTGCCGCCGACCACCAGGAGCAGCACGGTGGGCACCAGCCGGGCGGCGGTGACGTAGCCGACCTCGGCGGTGGTGCCGCCGGTGCCGAACACGGCGAAGGCGGTGGCGATGGGGGCGCCGGCGTTGCCGAGGCCGCTGATCACGGTGGCGGCGGTCTGGATGCGGAAGTTGCGGCTCGCCCAGGCGAAGCGGCGCGGAGGTGGGGTCGGCACCCGGAGACTATGCCGAAAGGTCGTACAGGTGTCCATCCCGTTTTCACACCGGAGCCCGGGGCGGGAGGGGAGTCAGCCGAGGTGGCCCCAGAGGAAGGTGAGGGTCCGGCGCCAGGCGATCCGGGCCTGGAGCGGATCGTAGGTGCCGATCAGGTTCTCGTCGTTCATGAAGGCGTGCCCGGCCGGGTAGAAGTGGATCTCCGGGCGGACGTCGGTGGCCTCGCCGATCCGGATCGCCGCCTCGTCCACGGCGGCCATCGGGATCGAGCCGTCCAACTCGCCGAAGTGGCCGAGCACGTGGGCGGTCAGGCCGCGGTAGTCGAAGTCCGGATCGGTCGGCAGGCCGTAGAACGGGACCACGGCGGCCACCTTGTCGCCGGCCCGGGCGGCCAGCAGCAGGGCGAAGCCGCCGCCCATGCAGAAGCCGACCACCCCGACGGCGTCGCCGGCCACGGCGTCCAGTGAGAGCAGGTGGTCGACGGCCCCGGCCAGGTCCTCCACCGCCCGCTCGACCGGGAGCTCGCGCATGAACCGGGCCGCCTCGGCGCTGTCGTGGGTGGTGGCGCCGCCGAACAGGTCGGGGGCGAGGACGGTGAAGCCCTCGGCGGCGAAGCGGTCGGCCATGTCGGCGATGTGCGAGGTGAGCCCCCACCACTCCTGGACCACCACCAGGCCGGGCCCGACGCCCTGCGGCGGCCGGGCCAGGTAGCCGTGCGCGGTACGGCCGTTGCTCGGGAAGGTGACGTTCTGCCGGGAGCCGCCCTGGTCAGGCATGGTTTCCTCTCGGTGGGTCGGGCCGCGAGCGGCGGGGGGTCGGCGGTGCGGGCCGCTTGCGGCGGGGGCGGTGGACGGGGCCGGGTCAGCCCATCTCCTCCAGGGCGCGGCCCTTGGTCTCCTTGATGCAGAAGGCCACGAACGGGATGGAGAGCAGCGCGAAGGCCGCGTAGATGACGTACGTCGCGGAGAGGTTCCAGTCGGCGAGGTCCGGGAAGCTGACGGTGATCGCCCAGTTGGCGATCCACTGCGCCGAGGCGGCGACGGACAGCGCCAGCGCGCGGATCCGGTTGGGGAACATCTCGCCGAGCAGCACCCAGACCACCACGCCCCAGGAGAAGGCGAAGCAGAGCACGAAGACGTGCGCGGCGACCAGGGCGACGGTGGCGTGGGTGTTGTCCAGGGTGGCGGTGTCGCCGGTGCCCTCCCGGTAGGAGAACGCCCAGGCGGCGGTGCCGAGCGCGGCCGCCATGCCGATCGAGCCGGCCAGGGCCAGCGGCTTGCGGCCGATCCGGTCCACCAGGACCATCGCGATCACCGTGCCGATCACGTTGATGATCGAGGTGGAGAGGCTGATCAGCAGGGAGTTGGCCTCGTTGATGCCGACCGACTGCCACAGGAAGGACGAGTAGTAGAAGATCACGTTGATGCCGACGAACTGCTGGAACACCGAGGCGCCGATGCCGACCCAGACGATCGGCAGCAGGCCGAACCGGCCGCCCATCAGGTCCTTCGCCCGGGGCTTGCGGGAGGACTCCAGCACCGAGCGGATCTCCGCCACCCGGGCGTCCAGGTCCACGCCCTCGCCCTCGACCTCGACCAGCACCCTGCGGGCCTGCTCCTCGCGGTGGTCGGCGATCAGGTAGCGCGGCGACTCCGGGATGGCGAGCGCCATCAGCCCGTACACCAGGGCCGGGATGGCCTCGACGCCGAGCATCCACTGCCAGGCCTGGATGCCGCCGAGGTGGTTGGTGGACTCGCCGCCGGCGGCCTGGTTGATCGCCCAGTTGGCCAGCTGGGAGACGGTGATGCCGAGCACGATCGCCATCTGCTGGAAGGAGGCGAGCCGGCCGCGGTAGGCGGTCGGGGCGACCTCGGCGATGTACGTCGGGGCGATCACCGAGGCGATGCCGATCGCGATGCCGCCGATCACGCGCCAGACGGCGAGGGTCTCGATGTTCGGCGGGAACATCGAGCCGATGCCGCTGGCCGCGAACAGTGCGGCGGCCAGCAGCATCGTGCGGACCCGGCCGAGGTGGTCGGCGAGCCGGCCGGCGAGCACCGCGCCCACCGCCGAGCCGAGCAGCGCGATGGCCACCACGAACGCGGTGGTGCCGTGGCCGACCGCGAAGTGCTTCTGGATGCCCGTCACGGCACCGTTGATCACCGCGCTGTCGTAGCCGAACAGGAAACCGCCCATGGCGGCGGCCGCCGAGATGAACACCACGTGGCCGAGGTGGGCCTCGCCGGACGCCCGTTGGCTGTTGACTGAGGACACACGCGCTCCCGGGAGTGGACGGACCCGCTCTGACGGTGAGTGGGCAGGGCTCGTCTCACATTCGAGCAGCGCCGCGGCCGACCTGCCCGAGTTGGCGGCCGATTGGCGGCCGACCGGGTGACCCGGAGTCAGCCGACGGCGCGCGGCCGGCCGCGGCGCGGGGCCGCCGGTGCGTGAGTGGTCGACGCGCGGGGCGTGGCCCGGGGGGCCGTCGGTGCCCCGCGGCGTTCGCGGTGCTCGCGGTGGCCGGCTAAGCGGTGCGCCATCGGTGACGGCGGTGCTCGGGTGCCCGGCTAGGCGGTGCGCCGTCGGTGACGGCGGAGCAGCTGGGTACGGGCGGCGGCGTACTGGTCGTGGCCGCGCCCCGGGCCGTCGGCGCGCTCGGCGAGCCGGTCGGCGATGGCGTACTGCACCTCGGCGGGCTTCTTGTCGTCGTACTTGAACTTGGCCCGCACCTCGTTCACCGTCAGCCGGAGCCCGCGCAGCCCGGGCAGCTGCCGGGCCAAGGCGCCCTCGCCGGGCACCACCCGGACCTCCGGTGTCTCGGGCTGGAAGTGCGCCAGCTGGCGGTTGAGGATCTCCGCCTTGCCGGCTGCGGCCTCCACCACCTCGGCGGTGCAGTGGAAGTGGACCGAGGTGTAGTAGCTGGTGGGCGTGCCCGGTTCGCCGCGCCAGTGGCCGGGGGCGAACGCGTAGCCGTCGGTGACCGCGAGGGTGACCTGGGGGTCGGCCCGGACGGCGGCCAGCAGCGGGTTGGGCGCGGCGAGGTGGAGCAGGATCTCGCCGCGTTCGGCGTCCAGCAGGAAGTGCGTCGGGACGAGCACCGGGCCCTCGCCGGGGCCGCCGTTGGCGGCGAGCAGGCCGAAGTCGCGGCCCTCGGCCAGCCAGGCGCGCCACTCCTGCTCGTCGCCGCGGTCCCAGGATCTGATCAGCACGGGTGGTCCTCCCGTCAGCGCGGGTAGCCGCGCAGGTGCGCGGGGAGCGGGACGGCGGTGCCGGGGTGCGGCTCGGGAGTGCCGTGCACGGTGGTGACCGGGATCAGACCGGACCAGTGCGGCAGGTCGGCGTCCTCGGGGTCGTCGTCGGCGCCGTCCTCGCGGGTCTTGGCCGAGACCTCGTCCAGCTCCAGCCGGAGGACGGCGGTGGCGGCGAGCTCCTTGGCGTTGGCCGGACGGACCTCGGCGGAGCGCCCCGGAACCGCGTGGTCGACCAGGGCGGCGAGCGCGACGTCCAGCTCCTCGGGGTCGGTGACCTGGTGCGCGGTGCCGTGGGCGACCACCGAGCGGAAGTTCACCGAGTGGTTGAACGCGGACTTGGTCAGCACCAGCGCGTCGACCTGGGTGACGGTGACGCAGACCGGCATGCCCTGCTCGCCTGAGGCGTTGCGCATCGGGCGGCTGCCGGTGGAGCCGTGGACGTAGAGCCGGCTGCCGACCCGGGCGAAGATCGTCGGCAGGACCACGGGGGCGCCGTCGACGACGAAGCCGAGGTGGCAGATGTAGGCGCTGTCGAGGATGGCGTGGATCACCTCCTGCTCCCAGGTGGCCCGGTCCCGGTAGCGGGTGGGGGTGGTCCTCGGGGTACGGGAGTAGCCGGGCGAACCCTCCGCGGTGGCTGACATGACATCCTCTATGTACTAGTGCATAATTTGCTTTGTGCTAGGAGGCTATCCGCTGAAAGGGCGACGCGCCAGCGAAATCGCGGCCCACATCGAGCAGGGCGTGAGCAGCGGGCAGCTCGCCCCCGGAACCGCGCTGCCCCCGTTGCGCGACCTCGCCGCCGAACTGGGCGTCAACCCCAACACCGTCGCCGCCGCCTACCGGCTGCTGCGCGACCGCGGCGTGATCGAGACCGCCGGCCGCAAGGGCAGCCGCATCCTGCCCAGGCCCGCCCTCACCCCGCGCGACCAGATCCGCATCCCCGTCCCGCCGCACGCCCGCGACCTGTCCACCGGCAACCCCGACCCGGCCCTGCTGCCCGACCTCGCCCCGGCCCTCGCGGCCGCCGCCGAGGCCGCGCGCACCGACCCGGTGCTGTACGGGCACGCCGCCGTCGACCCGCTGCTGCTCACGCTCGCCCGCGCGTCCTTCGAGGCCGACGGCCTGCCCGGCGGCCCGATCGCCGTCGCCTCCGGCTCGCTGGACACCGTCGAACGCATCCTCGGCGCCCGGCTGCGCCCCGGCGACGCGGTGGCCGTCGAGGATCCGGGCTGGGGCAGCCTGCTCGACCTGCTGCCCGCGCTGGGGCTGAAGCACGCGCCCGTCCGGCTGGACGACGAGGGCCCGCTGCCGGACGCGCTGGCCGCGGCGCTGGCCGAGGGAGCGCGGGCCGTGGTGGTCACCAGCCGGGCGCAGAACCCGACCGGGGCGGCGCTCACCGCACGGCGGGCCGAGGCGCTGAAGGCCGTACTGGCCGAGCACCCCGGGGTGCTGCTGATCGAGGACGACCACGGACACGGCATGGTCGACCAGCCGTACCACTCGCTGGTCGGCGCCGACGCCCGGCACTGGGCGGTGGTGCGCTCGGCGGCCAAGGCGTACGGGCCGGACCTGCGGGTCTCGGTGGCGGTCGGCGACCACGAGACGATCGGACGGGTGGCCGGCCGGCTGCGGCTGGGGGCCGGCTGGGTCAGCCACCTGCTGCAGCGCACCGTCGCGGAGCTGTGGGCCGGTGACGCCGCGCCGACCGACCGGGTGGCCGCCGTCTACCGGGCCCGGCGGGACGCCCTGCTGGGCGAGCTGGCGGCCCGTGGGATCGCCGCGCACGGGCGGAGCGGGCTGAACGTCTGGGTGCCGGTGCCGGACGAGACCTCGGTGCTGGCGGCGCTGGTGCAGCGCGGCTGGGTCGCGGCGCCGGGCGCGCGGTACCGGGTCCAGTCGCCGCCCGGGCTGCGGTTCACCACGGCGCGGCTGGAGGCGGCGCAGGCGCGGGAGCTGGCGGAGGACCTGGCGGCGGTGCTGGGGGCGGGCGGGGGCGGGTCGCGGCTGGTGTGAGTCCGCGGCTGGTGGACTACGCGTGCCGCGACGCGGCCGGGCAGGACGCGAGCGGGATGTACCCGACCGCGCGGTGATCGTACGGTGACGGCGCGGTTCGGCGCCCTCGCGGCCGGTTCCGGCGGCGGGGGCGCCGTTGCGTCGGTCTGCCCGTGCTCAGCCCTTGGCGAGCAGCGACTGGGCGTGCGCGCGGACCTGATCCTTCGTCAGATAGGAGTCGGTGTACTCGAAGTCCCGCAGCCGGGCGGGTTGGCGGGCGAGGAATCCGATGCGGACGAACTCGTCGCCGGCGGTCGCGTTGAGCAGCCAGTTGGTGCCCACCCGGAACTTGGCCACGTTGGTGCGCATCGCCATCAGGTGGTAGCCGCGCGCCACCAGCTGCGCGGGCACGCCGCGGAGTTCCACGCCGAGCGGCTTGGAGACCGCGTCCTTGCCGCCGAGGTCGACCACCAGGCCCAAGTCCTTGTGGTAGTACGGCTCCAGGGGCTGGTTGCGGAGCGAGGCGATCACGTTGTTCGCGACCGCGCGGCCCTGGCGGGCGGAGTGCTGGGCGGTCGGCGGGCAGACCGCGCCGTCGCCCTTGGCGAGGTCGGGGACGGCGGCGGCGTCGCCGAGCGCGAACACGCCCTCGAACTGCGGCACCCGCATCTCCGCCGTCACGGCGAGCCGGCCGCGGACCGTCTCGGCGTCCAGGGTGCCGATCAGCGGGCTCGCGGCCACGCCGGCCGTCCAGATCAGGGTGCGGCAGGGGAGCACCCGGCCGTCGGTGAACTTGACGGTCTCGGCGCCGACTTCGGCGACCGAGACGCCCAGCGACACCTCGATGCCGCGGTTGCGCAGCACCTCCAGGGCGGACTCGCCGAGCGGGTCGCCGAGTTCCGGCATCAGCTTCGGGGCGATGTCGATCAGGTGCCACTTGATCTGCCGGGCGTCCAGGCGCGGGTAGCGATGGGCGGCGGCGGTGGTCAGCCGCTGGAGGCAGGCGGCAGTCTCGGTGCCCGCGTAGCCGCCGCCGACCACCACGAACTGGAGCCGGGACTCGCGCTCCTTCTGGTCCAGGGTGGCGGAGGCGAGGTCGAGTTGGGCGATCACGTGGTCGCGGACGTAGGCCGCCTCGGCGAGCGTCTTCATGCCGCGGGCGTAGTCGGTGAGGCCGGGGATGTCGAAGGTGCGGGTGACGCTGCCCGGGGCGAGCACCAGGACGTCGTACTTCAGCGCGACCACCTCGTCGGTGATCTTGCGGACGACGCACACCTTGGAGGCCGGGTCCACGCCGATGGCGCCGCCCGGGACGATGTGGGTGCGGCGCAGCGAGCGGCGCAGCGAGACGGCCACGGACTGCGGGGTGAGGACGCCGGCCGCGACGTGGGGGAGCAGGGGGAGGTAGAGCTGGTAGCTGAACGGCGTGACCAGCGAGATCTCGGCCTCCGACGGTGACAGCTTGTGTTCGAGGCGGCGGGCGCACTCCAGACCGGCGAAGCCACCGCCCACGATCAGGATCCGAGGTCGTTCCATCGCTCATCCCTTTGCCGTGAAGGTCCCCACTTACTGTCCGCCACACTCGCACGGAGCAGCGGGGGCTGCCACTGGGGCGGGGCTATGGAGTGGGGAGGGAAGAGTGGTGTGGGGGAGGCGGGGGCTGCCGCCGGGGCGGGGGCGTGGGGGAGGGGAGGGAGGTGCCGGGGGGAGGTGCCGGGGGAGGTGCGGAGGTGAAGGGAGAGGAAGGGGCACAGACACCGATAAGCTGTCGGCCGTGCTACCCGAGGTGACGGCGATCCGGTATGTGACGCCACTGCGAGAAGGCGGCTCGATGCCGGGCCTGGTCGAGGCCGACGATCGGCGGCTGTACGCGCTGAAATGGGTCGGTGCGGCGCAGGGCCGCAAGGCGTTGGTCGCGGAGGTGCTGGCCGGGGAGCTCGGCCGGCGGCTCGGGCTGCCGGTGCCGGAGCTGGTGACGGTCGACCTGGACCCGGTGCTCGCGCGCAGCGAGCCGGACCACCAGATCCAGGATCAGATGCGGGCCAGCGGCGGGACCAACCTGGGGATGGCCTTCGTCAGCGGCGCGCTCAACTTCGACCCGCTCTGCTTCGAGGTGAACCCCGAGCTGGCCGGGCAGGTGCTCTGGTTCGACGCGCTGATCGGCAACGTCGACCGCTCCTGGCGCAACCCCAACCTGCTGGTGGCGACCGGCGGTCTGCGGCTGATCGACCACGGCGCGAGCCTGATCTTCCACCACAACTGGTCCGGCGCCGCCGCCTGGATCCGCCGTCCGTACGACGCCTCCGACCATGCGCTGCTGCGCGCCCGGCCGGACCTGGCGGCGGCCGACAAGGCGCTCGCGCCGCTCGCCGAGGCGGCGATCGAGGGCGCGGTGGCGCAGATCCCCGAGGTCTGGCTGGCGGACGAGTTCGGCTTCGACTCGCCCGACGAGGTGCGCGCCGCGTACCGCGCCCAGTTGACCCGACGACTGGCCGGTCCGCGCGACTGGCTGCCGGAGGTGCCCGCATGACCGAGCCCGTGCTGTCCATGCTGCCGGTCGCCGTAGAGCTGCACGACTACGAGTACGCCGTGATCCGCGCGGTGCCGAGGGTCGAGCGCGGCGAGTGCGTCAACGTCGGGGTGCTGCTGTACTGCCGGCAGAGCTCGCACCTGGCCGCCCGGACCCACCTGGACCAGGCCCGGCTGCTGGCACTGGACCCGGTCGCGGACGTCCATGGCGTGCGGCGGGCGCTGCACGGGATCGAGGCGGTCTGTCAGGGCGGCCCGCAGGCCGGTCCGGCGGCGGGGGACAGCCCCGGGCAGCGGTTCCGCTGGCTGACCGCGCCGCGCAGCGCGATCGTCCAGCCGGGGCCCGTGCACACCGGGCTGACCGCGGACCCGGAGGCGGAGCTGCGGCGGCTGTTCGACCAGCTGGTGCTCTGACCCCGGGGCGGTGTGAGGCGGCTCGCCGACGGTTGCCGTGGTCAAAGCTTGAGTTACTGAAGCACCTGGTCGTACGCTGACCCCATGGGTTCGACAGCGACGACGACCGTACCGACCAACGCCGAATTGATGGAGGTGTTGGCCGCCGTCGGTGCCGCGTACTTCCAGGACTTCGCGGCGGCCGCCGCCCGGCACGGCCTCTCCTCCTCGCAGGCCAAGGCGCTGGGCGCGGTGCAGGAGCCGGTGCCGATGCGGGCGCTGGCCGGGCGGCTGGGCTGCGACGCGTCGAACGTGACCGGGATCGTGGACCGGCTGGAGTCGCTGCGCCTGGCCAACCGGGAGGCGGCGGCCGGTGACCGCCGGGTGAAGATCGTGGTGATCACGGCCGAGGGCCGGGAGATCCTGAACCGCATCCGGGGCGAGATGGCCCGGACCCACCAGGCCTTCGAGGCGATGACCGACGAGCAGCGGATCGCGCTGCACTCGATCTGCTCCCAGGTGCTGCCGGTGCTGGCCCGTACGGGCGGCGCGCAGTAGGACCCCGCGCCGCCCGCGCCACTGGTGCCGCCGGTGCCGGTCGCGCCGCCCGTCGGTCGCGCCGGTCAGAGCAGCCCGGCGAGCTCCGGCGGCAGCGGTCGGTGGTGGAGCAGGGTGAGTGAGCGGGTGGCCCGGGTCAGGGCGACGTAGAGGTCGCGCGGGGCGAGTCCGGCCGGCTCGACCACCACGACCGCGTCGAACTCCAGCCCCTTGGCGTCCGCCACGGTGAGGGCGTCCAGTTCCGCGGTCAGGGCGTCCGGTGCGATCACGCCCAGGGTGCCGGGGCCGGCGGGCAGCCGGGCGAGCGCGGCGGCGAAGTCACCCTCGGGGACGTGGACGGCGCGGGGGCGCTCGGTGCCCGGGCGGATGGAGTCGGGCGGCCGGTGGCCGGGTACGGCGGCGCGCAGCACGGCGGAGGCGATGGCCATGAAGGGTTGCGGCGTACGGTAGTTGACGGTCAGCCGCTCCTCGCGCCAGCGGCCGGGCAGGTGCGGGTCGAGCATCTCGGCCCAACTGCGGGCGCCGGCGGGGGATCCGGTCTGGGCGAGGTCGCCGACGATGGTGAGCGAGTTGGTCGGGACGCGTCGCAGGACGGCGCGCCAGGCCATCGCGGACAGCTCCTGGGCCTCGTCCACGACGACGTGGCCGTAGGCCCAGGTGCGGTCGGCGGCGGCGCGTTCGGCGGTGGAGCGGTACGGGCCGTCGTCGCGGAAGCGCCCGGCCAGCGCGGCGGAGTCCAGCAGGGCGTCGCCGGTCTGCCCGGTGATGGTCAACACGCCCTGAGCGAAGGCCAGTTCGTCCGGATCCTGGTCGGCAGCGGCGGATTCCCTTGCCGTGCCGAGAAGTTCGGCGGCCTCGTCGAGCAGCGGGACGT
Source organism: Kitasatospora sp. NPDC032121 (assembly GCF_055580145.1). Lineage (NCBI taxonomy): Bacteria > Bacillati > Actinomycetota > Actinomycetes > Kitasatosporales > Streptomycetaceae > Kitasatospora > Kitasatospora sp. NPDC032121. The sequence continues at coordinate 34,024 of NZ_JBVILX010000029.1, forward strand.
CCTCGACCGTCCAGCCGGAGCCGGGCGGACGGAGCAGGGCGGCCGCGTGTTCGGGGGCCGCCGTGGCGAGCAACTCCCGGTCGGTGAGCAGCCTTTCGAGGAGCTGTTGCGGGGTGAGCCGGGGCCAGAGCGGGTCGAGGGCGGCGCGGACGTCCGTCCGCTCCCACAGCTCGCGCGGGGCGTAGTGCGCCTCCTCGTCGTCGTAGGGGCGGCCGAGGGTGAGCGCCTGGGCGATGGCGAGGGCGTCGAGCAGGGTGCCGAGGAAGAAGCCGCGGGCCCGGTTGTGGGGCAGCCGCAGGCCGCGGGCGGCGTCGCGGGCCTCGGCGCAGGCCCGGGCGGAGACCTTCAGCCCCTCGCCGAGGTCCAGGCCGTCGGCCGGGGCCGTCTGGTGGGCGGCCAGGGCGCGCCGGAGCACCCCGGCCATCCAGGGGCCGCCCTTGGCGAAGGCGGTGGCGGGGGCGTCGGTGCCGGTGGCGGTGACGCCGGGGAGGAGTTCGCCGACGGTGCGCAGCACCACCTCGGTCTCGCCGAGGGCGGGCAGCACCTCGTCGATGTACCGCAGGAAGCCGGGGTTGGGGCCGATCACCAGCACGCCGCGGCGCTCCAGCGCGGCGCGGTGGGTGAACAGCAGGTAGGCGGCGCGGTGCAGGGCGGCCAGCGTCTTGCCGGTGCCGGGGCCGCCCTGGACCACCAGGGCGCCGGGCAGCGGGGAGCGGATCACCCGGTCCTGCTCGGCCTGGATGGTGGCGACGGCGGTGCCCATCCGGCCGGTGCGCTCGCGGTCGAGGGCGGCGAGCAGGGCGGCCTCGCCGACCAGGCCGCGCCGGCCGGACTCATCCAGTCCGGCGAGGTCGAGCGCCTCGTCGTCCAGTCCGGTGAGGGTGCGGCCCCGGGTGTGCAGGTGGCGGCGGCGGACCACGGGGCCGGGGTGGGCGGGGGTCGCGGTGTAGAAGGGGCGGGCGGCCGGGGTCCGCCAGTCGAGCAGCAGCGGCTCGTACGCCTCGTCGGTCAGGCCGGTGCGACCGATGTAGTGGACGGTGCCGTCGCGCTCGTCGAGCCGGCCGAAACACAGGCCGCGCTCGACCGCGTCCAGCCGGGCGGCGTGACGGACGGCCTCGCGGGCGCGCACCTCGCGTTCCAGCCGGGCCTGGTGGGTGCCGCCGGGTGCGGCCTGGTCGTGGGCGCCGTCGGCGGTGCGGCGGGCGCGTTCGCGGACGGCGTCCAGCCGGGCGTAGAGCCGGGTGAGGTGGGCCTGCTCGGTGCGCAGGGCCGCGGCGAGGGCATCGCCGGGGTCCCCCGTGGCCGCTGGTGCTTCGCTCATCGATGTGATATCCTTGCGGTGAGAAGGCTTTGAAGTGTCATCTGAATGACGCTCAATTGGCCAAGCCTACCCCATCCGCCGACGTTCGGCGTGACCTCGGCTGTTACCCTTGCGAAGCGTGAGCGCGAAGCCCCAGATCCCCAATGTCCTGGCCTCCCGGTACGCCTCGGCGACCCTGGCCCAGCTGTGGTCCCCCGAGCACAAGGTGGTCCTCGAGCGCCACCTGTGGCTGGCCGTCCTGAAGGCCCAGCAGGACCTCGGCGTCGAGGTGCCGGCGACGGCCGTCGCCGACTACGAGCGGGTGATCGACCAGGTCGACCTCGGCTCGATCGCCGCCCGTGAGCGGATCACCCGCCACGACGTGAAGGCCCGCATCGAGGAGTTCAGCGAGCTCGCCGGGCACGAGCAGATCCACAAGGGCATGACGTCCCGGGACCTGACCGAGAACGTCGAGCAGCTCCAGATCCGCCAGTCCCTGGAGCACGTGCGGGACCGCACGGTGGCCGTGCTGGTGCGTCTGGCCAAGCTGTCCGCCCAGCACTCCGAGCTGGTCATGGCCGGCCGCTCGCACAACGTGGCCGCTCAGGCCACCACCCTGGGCAAGCGGTTCGCCTCGATCACCGACGAGCTGCTGGTCGCCTTCCGCCGCCTGGAGGAGCTGATCGCCCGCTACCCGCTGCGCGGGATCAAGGGCCCGGTCGGCACCGCCCAGGACATGCTGGACCTCCTCGGCGGGGACACCGAGAAGCTCGCCGAGCTGGAGCGCCGGGTCGCCGGGCACCTCGGCTTCGACCACGTGCTGACCAGCGTCGGCCAGGTCTACCCGCGCTCGCTGGACTTCGAGGTGCTCACCGCCCTCGTCCAGCTGGCCGCCGCGCCGTCCAGCCTGGCCAAGACCATCCGCCTGATGGCCGGCCACGAGCTGGTGACGGAGGGCTTCAAGGAGGGCCAGGTCGGCTCCTCCGCGATGCCCCACAAGATGAACACCCGCTCCTGCGAGCGCGTCAACGGCCTGGCCGTCATCCTGCGCGGCTACGCCTCGATGACCGGCGAGCTGGCCGGCGACCAGTGGAACGAGGGCGACGTCTCCTGCTCGGTGGTGCGCCGGGTCGCGCTGCCGGACGCGTTCTTCGCCTTCGACGGCCTGCTGGAGACCTTCCTGACCGTCCTCGACGAGTTCGGCGCCTTCCCCGCCGTGATCGAGGCCGAGCTGGACCGCTACCTGCCGTTCCTCGCCACCACCAAGGTGCTGATGGGCGCGGTGCGCGCGGGCGTCGGCCGGGAGACCGGGCACGAGGTCATCAAGGAGCACGCCGTCGCCTCCGCGCTGGCGATGCGGGCCGGCGCCCGGGAGAACGAGCTGCTGGACCGGCTGGCCGCCGACGAGCGGATCCCGCTGGACCGGGCCGCCCTGGACGCGCTGCTGGCCGACAAGCTGCCCTTCACCGGCGCGGCCGGCGCTCAGGTCGCCGAGGTCGTCCGCCAGGTGGAGGCCGTCGCGGCCGCCTACCCGGAGGCCGCCAAGTACGCGCCCGGCGACATTCTCTGACGGGCGGAATTCCCTGACGGGAAGCGCCTTCTGACGTAGCGTCAGCCGTTGGGTGAGGGCCCCGCCGCCGGACCGGTGGCGGGGCCCTCGCGCGTCACGGGGACGTGGCCCGGGTCGAGCGGCGGGGCGGTGGGCCCGCACGGCCAGTCGCAGTTCGGCTCGGCCACCGGCTGCTCCTCGGGGGCGAGCACGTTGCCCCGTACGGTCGCGGAGGCGATCAGCCCGCCGGCGACCAGCAGGCCCGCGCAGATCAGCATGGCGGTGTGGAAGGCGGCGTCGACCGAGGAGGGTACCCGGTAGGCGTCGCCGCTCAGCCCGGCCAGCGCCGGCAGGGCGGCCACCGCGAGCAGGCCGGCCGCGCGGGCGGCGGCGTTGTTGACCCCGCTGGCGATGCCCGCGTGGCGGACCTCGACGGCGGCCAGCACGGTCGCCGTCAGCGGTGCGACCAGCAGCGTCATGCCGCAGCCCATCACCGTGACGGCGGGCAGCACGTCCACCCAGTACGAGGAGTCCGGGCCGATGCGCAGCATCAGCAGCACCCCGGCGGCGCACAGCATCGGGCCGACGGTGAGCGGGATGCGCGGGCCGATCCGCTTGCCGAGGCGTCCGGCACGGGCGGACAGCAGCAGCATCAGCACGGTGATCGGCACCAGGGCGAAGCCCGAGAGCAGCGGCGAGAACCCGGACACGATCTGGAGCTGCACCACCAGCAGGAAGAAGACACCGCTGAACGCCGCGTACACGCACAGGGTGACCAGGTTCACCGCGGTGAACAGCCGGGAGGAGAAGAGGCCGAGCGGCAGCATCGGTTCGGGCGCGCGGCGCTCGACGGCCACGAAGGCGACGCCGAGCACCACCCCGATCACCCCGCTGACCCAGACGGCGGGGGACAGGCCCTCGCCGGCCGCGGTCAGCGCGTAGGTGATCGCGCCGAGGGCGAGGGCGGCGAGCACGGCGCCGAGCACGTCGAAGCGGCCGGAGGCGTCCTTGTCCCGGCTCTCCGGCACCGACCGGGTGGCGACGGCGATCACGGCGGCGGCGAGCGGCAGGTTCAGCAGGAAGATCCAGCGCCAGCCGGGGCCGTCCACCAGCCAGCCGCCGAGGAAAGGGCCGACCGCCGCCGACACCCCGCCCAGGCCGGACCAGAGGCCGACCGCCGCCGAGCGGTCGTCAGGGTGGAAGACCGCCTGGAGCATGGCGAGCGAGCCGGGGGTGAGCAGTGCCCCGCCGATGCCCTGGACGGCGCGGGCGGCGATCAGCACGTGGATGTTCGGTGCGGCGGCGCAGGCGGCGGAGGCGATGGCGAACCAGACCACGCCGATCAGGAAGACCTTGCGCCGTCCGTACCGGTCGCCCAGTGCGCCGCCGAGCAGGATCAGGCCAGCCAGGGTGAGCAGATAGGCGTTCAGGGTCCACTGCAGGGACGCGAGGGAGGCGCCGAGGTCGGCGCCGATCCGGGGCAGGGCGACGTTCACCACGGTGCCGTCGAGCATCGCCATGCTGGAGCCGAGCACCGTCGCCAGTAGTACCCAGCGGCCCTGCGCGGTGCTCAGGCGCAGGGTGCCGGCCTCTGAGGTGGCCACGGGCGAATCCTGCGCTGCCGGGGCGCACGTGACAAGGGTCACCGGTGGGTGTGTTGACGGTGGGCGGGGTGTGAGTGGGCGGCTGCGCAGCGTCGCGGATCTCGGCGCAGGGTCGTGGATCAGTGGCGGGGGGTGAATGGATTGTGTACGGAACGTGGGCTCCGGCCTGCGGAGGGTCACCGCGGGAGGGGGAATGGTTGCGCTTTCAAAGATCGACATTGCTTCACCCGAACGGATGGGTTTTAGTTCAGCGACCGCCCGGCCAGTCCGGACGGATCCGCCGGGTGGAACGCCGAGTCCTGCCGCTGCCCGGTGGTTCGAAACGAACTCTGTACGGCAGGAGCGGGGGACCCACAGGTAAGTCGCCGGACCGGAGTTCGCGCCTCAGGGCGCGGGCGTCCAGGACCGGCTAGGGGTGAAGCCGCGCATGCGGCCGGGCAACTCCAGCCCGAACCCGACAGCTCACCTCGCAGGCGTCGGAGAGGAAACTTCCATGCCTGCTCAGGCTCGTCGTATCGCCCTGCCCCGCGCCGCCCGCATCGGCATCGCCACCGCCGTCACCGGCGTCTCCTTCGCCCTTCCGCTCGTCACCGCGATGAGCGCCCAGGCCCACACCGCTCCGGCCGCCCCGGTCGCGCAGGCCGCCGCCTCCGCCCGCGCCGAGTCGGCCGCTCCGGCCGCTGCTCCGGCCACCGCTCCGGCCGCCCAGGCCGCGCAGGAGAGCTACCGCGTCGTCAGCGGTGACACCCTGTCCAAGATCGCCGAGGTCAAGAACGTCGAGGGCGGCTGGCACGCGCTGTACGAGCAGAACCGCTCGGTCGTCGGTGCCAACCCGAACCTGATCTTCGCGGGCCAGCAGCTCGCGCTGCCGGGCCACGCCGTCGCGCCGGCGGCCGACTCCGCTCCGGCGAAGCCCGCCGCCCCGGCCGAGTCGGCCGCTCCCGCGACCCAGGCCGCCAAGGCGCAGGACCAGGTCCAGGTGCGGACCGAGGCCGTCAAGCCGTCCACGCAGCTGCAGACCCAGCTGCAGGTCGCCACCCCGGCCCAGGCCGTGACCGCCACTCCGGTCGCCGCCGCCACCTCCGGCTTCGTCGCCCCGCTGGCCAACCCGAGGCTCGGCACCGCCTACGGCGTGGCCGGCTCGATGTGGGCCTCCGGCCACCACACCGGCCAGGACTTCGTCGCCTCCACCGGCACCCCGCTGCGCGCCATCGCCAACGGTGTCGTGGTCAAGGCCGGCAACGGCGGCGCCTACGGCAACCAGGTCGAGATCAAGCTCGCCGACGGCCACTACGCCGAGTACGCGCACCTCTCCTCGATCGGTGTGAGGATCGGTCAGGCCGTCACCGTCGGCCAGCAGATCGGCCTCTCCGGTGCCACCGGCAACGTGACCGGCCCGCACCTGCACTTCGAGATCCGCAACGGCTCGGAGTACGGCTCGGACATCAACCCGGTCGCCTACCTGCGCGCGCACGGCGTCGCGCTCTGACCCACGGCTGAGCTCCGAGGGTTTCCGGAACCACCGTCGCTGCGGGGCGAAACGATCCTCCGGGATGGTCATGTCGGGTGACCGCTCGACCGGGTGATCGCCGCACGGCGGACATGGGCGCGGGACACGCCCAGGCCGGCCCGGCCGTACGAGGACTCCTCGTGCGGCCGGGCCGGCCACTTCCGTTTCCGTGCCGCCCGGCTGTTCCCGGATTCGTTCGGACGGGTCGAACGCGGCGTCAACTCCGGTGTGACGGAGGGGTTCGGGGGCATCGCCGGGTGGCCGCGGCACGTCATGCTGGCGGACGGTCAGCGCCCGGTCGGTCCGGCCGGGCGGGCGGGTCCGGAGGCGAGGAGGGCGGATGGCGGTCCGCAGTGGGGGCGTGGCGGGGAGGACGGCCGGCCGGGAGCGGCCCGGGGAGGACGGGGTCGACCGGCTGAAGGCCGATTCGGTCGGCCTGGTCGGCGTGGTGTTCATGGCGCTCGCCACCGCCGCCCCGATCACCGCGATGACCGGCAACCTGCCGATCATCGTCGGGCAGGGCAACGGCGTCGGAGCGCCCGCCGCGTACGTCGTGGCGACGGTGGTGCTGACGGTGTTCTCGGTCGGCTACGTCGCGATGGCCCGGCACATCACCGCGGCCGGCGCGTTCTACGGCTACGTCTCGCACGGGCTGGGCCGGGTGGTCGGGATGGCCTCGGGGCTGCTGGCGGTGCTCGCGTACGTCGTCACCGAGGCCTCGGCCCTCGGCTTCTTCGCGTACTCGCTGCGCGGGCTGGTCCGTTCGCAGCTGGGGGTGGAGCTGGGCTGGGGCTGGTACGCGCTGTCCGGGGCGGCGGTGATCGGGGTGATGGCCTGGTTCGACCTGCACCTGACGGCCAAGGTGCTCGGGGTCGCGCTGGTGCTGGAGATCGGGGTGCTGAGTGCCGTCTCGTTCGCCGTGCTGTTCTCCGGCGGCGGCCCGGACGGGATCGTGCTCGCGGCCGTGAACCCGCTGAACGCGCTGAGGGGGGTGGGTAGTTCGGCGGCCGCGGCGGGGCTCGGCCTGTTCTTCGCGTTCTGGTCTTGGGTGGGGTTCGAGTCCACCGCGATGTACGGCGAGGAGTCCCGCGACCCGAAGCGGGTGGTGCCGCGGGCGACGCTGGTGTCGGTGATCGGGGTCGGGCTGCTCTACGTCTTCGTGTCCTGGATGATCGTGTCCGGCAACGGGGTCGAGCGGGCGATCGCGGTGGCGAACGGCGCGGTGCCGGGCAAGGACGGCAACAGCCTGTTCTTCGACCCGCTCGGCGCGCACCTGGGGGCCTGGGCGGTGAAGGTGTTCCAATGGCTGGTCGTCACCGGCTCGTTCGCCTGCGCGATGGCCTTCCACCAGTGCGCGGCCCGCTACCTGTACGCGATCGGGCGGGAGGGGCTGCTGTACCGGGGGCTCGGCCGCACCCATCCGCGGCACGGCTCGCCGCACGTCGCCTCGGTGGTGCAGTCGGTGATCGCGGTGGGGCTGGTGGCGGGCTTCCTGGCGGCCCGGATGGACCCGTACGCGCACCTGTACACGCTGCTGGCGCTGCTCGGGACGATGGCGATCCTGGTCGTGCAGACGCTCTGCTCCTTCGCCGTGGTCGGGTACTTCCACGTGCGGGGGCGGCACCCGGAGACCGCCCACTGGTTCCGGACGCTGGTCGCGCCGCTGGTGGGCGGGGTGGCGATGGCCGGGGTGGTGGTGCTGCTGGTGCTCAACAAGGACGCCGCGGCCGGGGCGGCGGCGCACACGCTGCTGTTCCGGCTGATCCCGTACCTGGTGATCGGGGTGTTCGCGGGCGGGGTGGCGCTGGCGCTCGCGGTGCGCCGGTGGCGGCCGGAACTGTACGTGCGGATCGGGCGGGTGGTGCTGGAGGACGCGGTCGAGCGGTGACAGGACGGGGGGTCAGTGCCGGTGGACCGGCGAGCCGTACTGGGCGGCGGCCAGCAGCTCGTGCATCCGGTGGCCGAACTCCTCGGTGTCCCGGGCGGGTTCGGGGAAGACCAAGCGGACGTCGCGGTGGCCGTACGGGTGGTCCAGGCGCAGCACCAGGCCGTGGCGGTCCAGGGCGAGCGGGCGGATCTCCGGGCCGTGGACCAGTACGGCCGGGTCGAGCAGCCGGGTGAGGACCTCGAGCGCCTCGGCGTGGTCGTCGGCGAGGTGGGTGAGCATCGCGGCCTCGTGCCGGGCCATCGGGTCGGGGACGGCGACGGCGAGGTCCGCGGCGGTGACCGCGCCGGTGCCGTACGGGGTGGCGAGGACGGCGTGGGCGACGTCCACCCGCAGGTGGACGCTGAGGCCGTCGTCGGCGAGGTGGGCCAGGTGCAGTCGGCCGGCCAGGGTCAGGCGGGCACGGACCCGGTCGCGGACGGCGACGGGGGAGACATCGGTGACGTCGAGGACGACGGCGAGGCCGTCGGTGGCGCCGGCGGCGGCCGCGGTGAGCGGGTCGTCCAGGGCGGTGCGCAGCCGCAGCCGGGAGCCGTGGACGGAGACCGGGGTGTCCAGGTGGTGGTGCTCGCCCAGGGCTCGGACGGTGAGCGAGGAGGTCGTGCTGAGCAGGCTGTGGATCCGTTCGGCGGTGGTGGGCTCGGGGGCCTCGGTGTCGCCGGTGGGCAGGCTCATGGGCGGACCTCCAGTTAGTTAGGTGAGCCTAACCTAATATCCGGCTGGAGGTGTGGCAAGCGGGCGGTCGGCGGCGTGGCGGGAGGGTGGTCGACGGCGCGACGGGCGGTCGGCCGGACAGGCCGAAGGGCCCGAACGCGCGGCAGGCGTCCGGGCCCTTCGGGGCGGGGGTGGTCAGCCCACCACGGCCTGGGCGTCGATCTCGACCAGCATCGGCTCCTGCGGAAGCTCGACGAAGACGGTGGTGCGGCACGGCTTCACGCCGCCGGGCTTGATGTTCTCGTCGATGAACTCGGCGTAGACCTCGTTCATCAGCGGGAAGTCGGCCCGCTTGGTGAGGTACACGCGGAACATCACCACGTCCTCGATGGTGGCGCCGCCGGCCTCGACGATGGCCTTGACGTTCTCCAGCGTGCGGCGGGTCTGCGCCTTCACGTCGCCGTGGTGGAGGTACTCGCCGGTGGCCGGGTCCTGCGGGCCCTGGCCGGAGACCTGGAGGATCGGGCCCTTGCGGACGCCTTGGGAGAACATCCAGGCGGGGGCGGGGGCGCCGTCGGTGCGGACCTCGACCTTCCCGTCGGTCCGGGAGTGCTCGTCGGTCTGCGGGTGCTCGGAGGACATCGGGTTCCTTTGCTGTTCTTGACGGTTCGTCAGTTGTGTTCGGGGCGGCCGCAGTCGGCCGAGACGGCGCGGGTGGTGGCGAGCAGCTGGGGGAGCAGGTCCAGCACCTGCTCGTACGGCAGGACCATGTCCGGGACGGAGATCGAGGCGGCGGCGACCACCCGTCCGCTGGCGTCCCGGACGGGCGCGGCCACGCAGTTGATGAAGGCCTCGTGCTCGGCGTGGTCCTGTGCCCAGCCCTGGGCGGCGACCTTCTCCAGCTCGGCGAGCAGCGCCTCGGGCGTGGTCAGGGTGCGCTCGGTGTGCGGGGTGAAGTCGATCCCGGCGACCACCCGGCGCCGCTCGGGCAGCGGCAGGTCGGCCAGCAGCACCTTGGAGACGGCGGCGCTGTGCAGGGCGGCGCGCAGGCCGATCCGGGAGTACATCCTGACCGGGTGGCGGGAGTCGAACTTGTCGATGTAGACCACTTCGCCGCCCTCGTACGCGGCCAGGTGCACGGTCTGGCCGGTGGCGGCGTTCAGCTCGGCCAGGTGCGGGGCGGCGATCCGGCGCACGCCGCGCTGCTCCAGGGCCAGGCCGGAGAGTGCGAAGAGGCCGGCGCCCAGGTGGTAGCGGTAGGCCGCGTCGCGATAGACGAATCGTTCTTCCTCGAGGCTCTGCAGCAGTCGGAGCACGGTCGTCTTGTGGACGCCGAGCACCTCGGCGAGCTGGTCGAGGGAGCGCTCGCCCTCGCCGAGTTCGGCGAGGATGCGCAGCGCGCGGGTGACGGTCTGGCTCATCGTGCTCCGCTTCGAGGGCTGGGGTTCCTGCTCATTGTGCCCGGGCCCGATCGGTGGACGGGGGCCGGTCGGTGGACTGGGGCCGCTCGGTGGACGGCGCGCGGTCGGTCCGGCGCCGGTGGCCGGCGGGCAGGGCCGGGCCGGTGATGCCCGCCGCGGTGACCCGGGTGGCGGCCCACTGGGCGGGGGTGGCGTCGAGCAGCGCCGTCACCACGGCGGCGTCCGGCAACTCGGCCTGGTCGCCGTGGGCGGTCAGGGCGCAGGCGGCGCTCAGGTGGCCGAGCCGCAGCCGGCGCCGCTGGTCCAGGCCCCGGATGGTGCCGGCCAGGTAGCCGGCCGCGAAGGCGTCGCCCGCGCCGGTGGCCTCGACCACCTCGACCGCGAGGGCCGGCTCGGTGACCGCCGTACCGTCCCGGTCCAGGACGGTCACCTGCCGGGCGGCCTCCTTGACCACGACGGTGGCCGGGCCGGGGAAGCGGCGGCGCAGGGCGGCCGGGTCGCCCGTGCCGAAGGCGGCCTCGGCCTCGTCCGCCCCGAGCAGCAGCAGGTCGGCGGCGTTCAGCAGCGGTGGCAGCACGGCCGGGTCGCGCTCGCGCCAGAGCGAGGGACGCCAGTTGAGGTCGAAGCTGACCGTCCGGTTCGGGCGGCGCTCGGCGAGCAGGCCGCGCAGCAGGGCCAGGCAGCCGTCGGAGAGGGCGGCGGTGATGCCGGACAGGTGCAGCAGCCGGGCGCCGGTCAGCAGCGGGGCGGCGGCGGGGTCGGTGAGCAGGTCCGGGGAGAGCGCGGCGGCCGCGGAGCCCCGCCGGTGGTAGTGCAGCCGGCTGCGGCCGGGCCCGAGGTCGTGGCGGTCGCCGGTGGTGCCGCCGACCTCCTTGACGTAGAGGCCGGTCGGGCGATGCGGGTCGACCGCGACCGCCGAGACGTCCACGCCCCGGGCGGCGACCTCGGCGAGCAAGCGGCGGCCGAAGCCGTCGTCGCCGACCCGGCTGATCCAGGCGGTCGGCACGCCGTGCGCGGCCAGCGCGCCCGCCACGTTGGACTCCGCGCCGCCGACGGACAGCCGGAAGCTCTCCACCGACTCCAGCGGGCCCGGGCGGTCCGGCAGCAGGACGGCCATCGACTCGCCCACGCACACGGCCGTCGGGGGAGGACCGGGGCGGGTCGGGCCCTGGGTGTCCTGTCGCGGCATGTGCGGGGCTCCTCGTCTGCGGCCGTTCCGTCGAGAGCGGGCCCACCGGGCCGACTCGTCGCACGTCGGCGCCGCGTCGTCGGTGAGCGCCGGACGTGAGTCGACCCCGTTGACCGGGAGTCAGGTCCGTTGACCGTGATCCGGCGCCGATGCTAGAACCGTGTTGCCAGCATGTGCAACCCTCGTTGCACATGTTGCAACTTGGTGGATGGAGGAAGACCGTGGAGCAGACCTTCGCAAGCAGCGGCACCGGGCCGGGCATCGCCCGCGGGGCGGTGGCCGCCCTGGCCGACGAGCCGCTCGACTGGCGGTTCAAAGCCGCTCCGCCGCAGTCGTGGGGCCGCACCATCCGGGAGTGGCTCGCCACCGGCCCCACCCTCTCCACGCTCGGCACCCCGCTGCTCACCCTCGACGCCGCCGCCCTCGACCACAACGTCCGCACCATGGCCGACTGGTGCGCCGACGCGGGCGTCGCGCTCGCCCCGCACGGCAAGACCACCATGGCGCCCGCCCTCTGGCAGGCCCAGCTCGACGCCGGCAGCCACGGCATCACCCTCGCCAACCTGCCCCAGGTGCGGATCGCCCGGGCCTTCGGGGTGCAGCGCATCCTGCTCGCCAACACCCTGCTCGAACCCGCCGGACTGGCCTGGCTCGCCGACGAACTCGCCGCCGACCCGGACTTCGCCTTCCTCTCCTGGGTCGACTCCGCCGAGAGCGTGCGGCTGATGGACGAGGCGCTGCGCGCCGCCGGCGCCGAGCGGCCGGTCGAGGTGCTGGTCGAGCTGGGCGGCCCGGGCGGGCGGACCGGTGCCCGCGGCGTGGACGCCGCCGCCGAGGTCGCCGCCGCCGTGCTGCGTGCCCCCACCCTGCGCCTGGCGGGCGTCGGGGGGTACGAGGGCGCGCTCGCGCACGACGCCTCGGCCGAGGCGCTGGCCACCGTCCGCGGCTACCTGCGGGACCTCGGCGAGCTGCACGGCCGGCTGGCGGACGCCTACCCGCAGGACACCCGGCCGGTGGTCTCGGCCGGCGGCAGCGCCTACTTCGACCTGGTGGTCGAGGAGCTGGCGAAGCTGCCGGAGGCCTTCGTGGTGCTGCGCTCGGGCGCGTACATCGCCCACGACGACGGCTTCTACCGGGGCATCTCCCCGCTGGCCCGGCGCGGCGGGCGGACGCCGTTCCGCGGCGCGCTGCACGGTTGGGCCCGGGTGGTCTCCCGGCCCGAGCCGCAGCTCGCGCTGCTGGACGCCGGCAAGCGTGACCTGCCCTTCGACGAGGGTCTGCCCGAGCCGCAACGGGTGCGCGGCGGAGCCGAGTTGACCGGCACGACGGCCCGGATCACCGCGCTCAACGACCAGCACGCCTTCCTCCGCGACGCGGGTGACCTCGCGCCGATCGGCGCGGTGCTGCGGCTGGGTATCTCCCACCCGTGCACGGCCTTCGACAAGTGGACGGCGATCCCGGTGCTGGACTGCGCGGACGCGGCCGAGCCGAAGGTCACCGGCCTGGTCAGGACGTTCTTCTGATGCCCGGGGCGAGAACGGCCCGCCCGGACGCGGGGCGCGGCAGGGGAGCGACGGTCTTCCGCGGTGCCACCGTCGTGGACGGCACCGGCGCGGACCGCTACCGGGCGGACGTCCGGATCGCGGACGGCCTGATCACCGAGATCGGCGAGGGCCTCGACGCCCCCGAGGCGGTGGACGCCGACGGGCTGGTGCTGGCCCCCGGCTTCATCGACATGCACGCCCACTCCGACCTCGCCCTGCTGCTCGAACCGGAGCACCCGGCCAAGGTCACCCAGGGCGTCACCTGCGAGGTGCTCGGCCAGGACGGCCTGTCCTACGCCCCGGCGGACGACACCACGCTGCCCGCGCTGCGCCGCCAACTCGCGGGCTGGAACGGCGATCCGGACGGCTTCGACTGGGACTGGCGGGACGTCGCCGGCTACCTGGACCGGATCGACCGCACCGGTGTCGCCGTCAACGCCTGCTACCTCGTCCCGCACGGCACCCTGCGGATGCTCGCCATGGGCTGGGCCAACCGCCCGCCCACCTCCGGCGAACTCGACCGGATGCGGCAGGTGTTGGCGAAGAGCCTGCTGGACGGCGCGGTCGGCATGTCCAGTGGGCTCAGCTACACCCCCGGGATGTACGCGGACACCGCCGAGCTGGTCGAGCTGTGCACCGTCGTCGCGGCCTACGGCGGCTTCCACGCGCCGCACCAACGCTCGTACGGTGCAGGGGCGTTGGAGGGCTACGCGGAGATGGTGGAGATCGCCCGGCAGAGCGGGTGCGCGCTGCACCTGACCCACGCCACGATGAACTTCGGGCTCAACCGGGGCCGGGCCGGCGAACTGCTGGAGCTCCTCGACCGGGCGCTCGCCGACGGCGTCGACCTCACCCTGGACAGCTACCCCTACCTGCCCGGATCCACCGCCCTGGCCGCGCTGCTGCCGAGTTGGGCCACCGAGGGCGGCCCGGCCGCGACGCTGGAGCGGCTCACCGACCCGGCGCAGTGCGCGAAGATCCGGTACGAGATGGAGGAGAAGGGCAGCGACGGCTGCCACGGGGTGGTCACCGACTGGACGACGATCCAGATCTCCGGCGTGCGCGCGGCCTCGCTCGCCGGGGCGGTCGGCCGCACCGTCGCCGAACTGGCCGAGGAGGAGCAGCGGACCGGCACCGAGGTGTTCCTGGACCTGCTGCGCCGGGACGAGCTGGCCACCACGATCCTCCAGCACGTCGGGCACGAGGAGAACGTCCGGGCGATCATGCGCCACCGCGCGCACACCGTCGGCAGCGACGGGCTGCTGGTCGGTGCCCGGCCGCACCCGCGCGCCTGGGGCACCTTCCCGCGCTACCTCGGCCACTACAGCCGGGAGTTGGGCGTACTGACGCTGGAGGAGGCGATCGCCCGGATGACCGGGCGCCCCGCCGCCCGGCTGGGGCTGGACCGGCGCGGCCGGATCGCCCCCGGCCACCACGCCGACCTGGTGCTCCTCGACCCCGGGAAGGTCCGGGACGCCGCCACCTTCGAGCACCCCCGGCTGCCGGCCGAGGGCATCGAGTACGTGTACGTCAACGGCACCGCCGTCGTCCGGCAGGGTCGCACCACCGGCGCCCGGCCGGGGCGCGCCCTGCGTCGAACCGACCGAGGAACCCTGGCCATATGACCGAGCTCTCCGCCCCGACCGATCCCTCGCCGCTGCGCGAGCCGTCGAGCAAGCCGTCGAGCGAGCCGCTGCGCGAACTGTCGAGCGAGCCGCTGCGCGAGCTGCTGCGCGCCGAACCGGTGATCGCGGTGGTCCGCGCGCCCCGGATCCCGGACGCCGCCGCCCTCTGCGACGCCCTCGCCGAGGGCGGCATCACCCTGACCGAATTCACCTACACCACACCGGATGTGACGGCGCATCTGCTCAGGGCGTCGAGGGCGGGCCGGCGGGTCGGCGTCGGGACGGTGCTGACCGCCGAGCAGGCCCGGCGCGGGGTCGAGGCCGGGGCGTCCTTCCTGGTCACCCCGGGCTGCCGCCCCGAGGTGGCCGAGGCGGCGGCCGCCGCCGGGGTGCCGGCGGTGCTCGGAGCGCTCACCCCGACCGAGGTGGCGCACGCGGTGGACCTCGGCGCCGCCGCCGTGAAGATCTTCCCGGCCCGGTCGTTCGGCCCCGGCTACTTCAGGGACCTGCGCGGCCCGTACCCCGACGTCCCGCTGGTGGCCTCCGGCGGGGTGAACGCGGGCAACGCCGCCGAGTTCCTGGCGCACGGCGCGCTCGCGGTCTGCGCCGGGACGGACGTGGTGCCGCCGGACGCGGTCGCGGCGGGGGACTGGGCGGAGATCACCCGGCGGGCCCGGGCGTTCACGGCGGCCTGCGCGGGGGCGTTCTCGTAGGGGGCGGGCTCGCCACGGCCCGGTGCGGGCCTCGCCGCGGTGCGGGCCCTGAGGCGCGGGCGGCGGCGGGGCGAGGCGGGCTGTCGGGACGGCCGGGATTGGACGAGAATCGGGGGCGCCCCGGCTCGGCCCCGGCCGAGCCCGTCCCGGCTCAGCCCCGCCCGGCCAGGCCCCGGGCCCCCGGACCCCGGCAGGAGGAACCGCCCATGACCTCGACCCGCCCCGGCCCCGACTGGCTCGCCGACGCCGTGCTGTACCAGATCTACCCGCAGAGCTTCGCCGACTCCGACGGCGACGGCATCGGCGACTTCGCCGGCATCGCCGAGCACCTGGACCACCTCGCCTGGCTCGGCGTCGACACCGTCTGGCTCAACCCCTGCTTCGCCTCGCCGTTCCGCGACGCCGGGTACGACGTCACCGACTACCTCACCCCCGCCCCGCGCTACGGCAGCAGCGAGGACCTGACGGCCCTGGTCGAGGCCGCCCGCCGCAGGGGCATCCGGGTCCTGCTGGACCTGGTGGCCGGGCACACCTCCGACCGCCACCCCTGGTTCCTGGCCTCCGCCGAGGATCCGTCCGACCACCGGTACATCTGGTCCGACCGCCCGGTGGACGGCTTCGTCGCCTCGCCCGGCAGCCGGCCCGGTTGGTACCGGCCGAACTTCTTCGACTTCCAGCCCGCGCTCAACTTCGGCTACGCGCGCAGTAGTTCGGAGGAGCCCTGGCGCCAGGCGGTGGACGCGGACGGCCCGCGCGCCAACCGGGCGGCGCTGCGCGCGATCATGGCTCACTGGCTCGGTCTCGGGGTGTCCGGCTTCCGGGTGGACATGGCCTACTCACTGGTCAAGGACGACCCGGGCAAGGCCGAGACCGCCAAGCTCTGGACCGAGCTGCGCGACTGGCTGGACCGCGCCCACCCCGAGGCCGTCCTGCTCGCCGAGTGGGGCGACCCGGCCGCCGCCGTCGCGGCCGGCTTCCACGCCGACTTCTTCCTGCACTTCGGCGGCGAGGACGACGGCCTGCCCCTGCGATCGCTCTGGAACAACAACGGCGGGACGGTCGAGGAGTTCTGGCACCAGGAGGCCTGCTACTTCGAGGCCGAGGGCCGGGGCACCCCGCAGCCCTTCCTGGACGCCTGGCGCTGCGCCGCCGAACTCACCGAGGGCAGCGGGCACGTGGTGCTGCCCACCGCCAACCACGACTTCTCCCGCCTGGCCACCGGCCCGCGCACCGCGGAGCAACTCGCTCCCGCCTTCGCGTTCCTGCTCACCTGGCCCACCCTCCCGGCCGTCTACTACGGCGACGAGATCGGCATGCGCTACCTGCCGGGCCTCCCCGACACCGAGGGCAGCGTGCTCGGACCGCGGTTCAACCGGGCCGGCTCACGCACCCCGATGCAGTGGACGCCCGGCCCCGCCGCCGGCTTCTCCAGTGCCCCGCCCGAGCGGCTGTACCTGCCGGTGGACCCGGACCCGCACCGCCCGGACGTGCTCTCCCAGCGCGCCGACCCGACCTCGCTGCTGCACACCGTCCGGCGGCTGATCGCGCTGCGCCGGGCGCACCCGGGGCTGGGGTCGGCCGGCGGGGTGGAGGTCCGGCACGCCGGCTACCCGCTGGTGTACACCCGGGCCGGGCGGTACCTGGTGGCGGTCAACCCGTGCCGGGAGCCGGCTTCCGTGCGGCTGTCGGGCCTGTCGGGCTTGTCGGACCTGTCGGGGTTGTCGGGTCGGTCGGGGGTTCTCCGGCCGCTGGACGTCCAGGGTGTGCGGCTCGTGGACGGCGAGCTGCGGGCGGACGGGTTCTCGTACGGGGTGTTCGACCTGGGCTGAGTGCGGGTGAGGGAGCCGGGCCGCGTCGGTCGGCGTGCGGGGCCCGGCTTCCGATCACCGCCGGATGGTTGTAAGCTACATCGATAGTTGGTTGCGTTTACCACCCATATTGGTTGTATTTGCCACCTTCTGTCATCGAGAGACACCACCGGAGGACGGTACGAACGCCATGAGCACACCCCGGAACCCCGCCGCAGCGCCCACCCTGGGGCACTCGCTCAAGCACCTGGCCATCCACCTGATCACCCCGCTGCTGATGTGCCTGGGCATGGCACTCGCCTACCTGGGCGCCTTCCACCAGCCCGAGCCGCACCACCTCAAAGTGGCCGTGGTGGGCACCACGCAGCAGGCGCAGGGCCTGGCGCAGACGATCCAGAGCAAGGCCGGGGACGCGCTCGACGTCCGCACCGTGGACGACCGGGCCGCCGCCGAGCAGCAGCTGCGCGACCGGGACCTGGTGGGCGCCTTCGTACCGGACGCCAGGAACCCCGAACTGATCGTCGCCAAGGGGAACTCGGAGACCTCGGTGGTGGCCGCCACGGCGGTGTTCACCAACGTCACCGACCGGCAGGGCGTGCCGCTGCACGTCACCGACCTGACCACCCCGGCCGAGGGCGACCCGACCGGACAGGGCCTGTTCTTCCTGCTGGTCGCGCTGAGCATAGGCTCCTACGCCAGCGTCGCGGTGATCGGTGCCGCCGGCGCCGGGCTGAGCATGAAGGTCCGGGCGCTGGTCGGGTTGGCGGTCTCGCTGGCGGTCAGTGTGATCGGGATCGTCACCGCCGGGCCGGTCTTCCACGTGGTCGACCATGACCTCGCGGCGGTCTGGGCGCTGGGCTGGCTCTACTCGGCGGGCATCGTGCTGATCGGCATCGGTCTGCACAGCTTCCTGCGGAAGTGGACCACGCTGGTCATGATGGTGCTCTTCGTGATGCTGAACTTCACCTCCTCCGGCGGCATCTACCGGCCCGAGCTGCAGAACGGGTTCTTCGGCGGCCTGCACGGCTTCTGGACGGGCGCAGGCTTCCTGGAGGGCGCGCGCAGCGTCCTGTACTTCGACGGCGGCGCGGGCCTCGGCGGGAACGTCGTGACCCTGCTGGTCTGGCTGCTGCTCGGCGGGGCGGCCGTGGCGGCCGCGGCGATGTACGAGGGCCGCGGGCGCCGTCCGGTGGAGACGCCGGAGGAGGCCGAGGAGGAGATGGAGGAGGCGGTCGCGGTCTGACCGCGCCCCTCGGAGGAGCTTCACCCGGTGCCACGGGCATCGGCACCGAAGGTGGGGATCGAAGGCCCGCGCCCGGCTCTGGACAAGCCGGACGCGGGCCTCGGCGCGTGCCCGGACGGGTTCCGTCGACCGGGCGGCCGAACGGGCGACCGGCGGGGCGGGTTCTACCGGTAGGCGGCCTGCCCGGTGAGCGCCTGGCCGACCACCAGTGTGTGAATCTCGCTGGTGCCCTCGTAGGTCAGCACCGACTCCAGGTTGTTGGCGTGCCGGATCGGCGAGTACTCCAGCGAGATGCCGTTGGCCCCGAGGACGGTCCGGCACTCGCGGGCGATCGCCAGCGCCTCCCGCACGTTGTTGAGCTTGCCGGCGCTGACCTGCTCGGGCCGCAACCGCCCGCCGTCCTTGAGCCGGCCGAGGTGGACGGCCAGCAGCGCGGAGTTGCCGAGCGCGAGCGCCATGTCGGCGAACTTGCGCTGGGTCAGCTGGAAGCCGCTGATCGGCCGGTCGAACTGGATCCGCGAGTCCGCGTACCGCAGGGCCGCCTGGAGCGAGTCCCGGCCCGCGCCGACCGCGCCGAACAGGATGCCGAACCGCGCCTCGTTCAGACAGGACAGTGGACCGCGCAGGCCCTTCGCCCCCGGCAACTGCGCCTCGGCGGGCAGCCGGACGCCCTCCAGGTGCAGTTCGGAGGTGACGGAGGCACGCAACGACAGCTTCTGCCCGATGTCGCGGGTGGTGAAGCCGGGCGTGCCGCGCGGCACCAGGAAGCCGCGCACGCCGTCCTCGGTGTTCGCCCAGACGGTGGCGACGTCCGCGATGCCGCCGTTGGTGATCCACATCTTGGTGCCGTCGAGGATCCAGTCCGAGCCGTCGCGCACCGCGCGGGTCCGCATTCCGGCCGGGTTGCTGCCGAAGTCCGGCTCGGTGAGCCCGAAGCAGCCGATCGCTGTGCCGGCGGCGAGCCGGGGCAGCCACTCCTGCTTCTGCTCCTCCGAGCCCCACTGGTGGATCGAGTACATCGAGAGGGAGCCCTGGACGGAGACGAAGCTGCGGAAGCCGGAGTCGGCGGCCTCCAGTTCGAGGCAGGCCAGGCCGTAGGAGACGGCGTTGGTGCCGGCGCAGCCGTAGCCTTCCAGGTGCATCCCGAGTAGGCCCAACGCGCCCAGTTCGGGGGCGAGTTCGCGGGCGAAGTGGGCGTTGTCGAACCACTCCGGCAGGTGCGGGCGGACCCGGTCGGCGAGGAACCTGGCGACGGTGGCCTGGATCTCGCGCTCCTCGTCGGTGAACAGGGTGGCGAAGTCGATCAGGTCGAGCGGGTCGGCCAGGGCGGTGCCGGTGCTGTGCGGGGTGCTCATGGGCGGTCCTCGAGGTCCTTGTCGTGCGTGGGCCCGTTGGGCGTGGGCTCGTTGTGCGTGGGTCCGTTGTGCGGGGGCTCGTTGTGCGTGGGTCCGTTGTGCGGGGGCTCGTTGTGCGTGGGCCCGTCGTGCGCGGGCTCGTTGGGCGTGGGCTCGTTGGGCGCGGGCTCGTTGGGCGCGGGCCCGTCGTCCCGAAGCGCGTCGTACGGGGCGTCCAGCCAGGCGGCCAGCTCGGCGGTGTGCTCGCCGAGCCGGGGCGGGGGCAGCTGGTAGCGGGGCGGGGTGCGGGAGAGGCCGATCGGGTTGGCGACCAGGTCCAGCGGCCGTCCGTCCGGGCCGGGCAGCGGCGCCCGGGGGTGCAGGCCGAGTGAGTCGGCGAGGTCGAAGGCCTCGGCCAGGTCGTTGACCGGGCCGCAGGGCACGCCGAGCGGGGTGAGCACGGCGAACCACTCGGCGGCGGTGCGGCGTTCGAGCTTGGCGGTGAGCTCGCGGGCCAGCGCGGTCACGTGCGCGACCCGGTCGGAGTTGGTGGCGAAGCGCGGGTCGTCGGCCAGTTCGGGGGCGCCCACGCCCTGGCAGAGCGCGGCGAACTGCCGGTCGTTGCCGACCGCGACGACCAGCGGGCGGTCGGCGGCGGTGAACACCTCGTACGGGGCGATGGACGGGTGGCGGTTGCCGAGGATGCCCGGCACGGCGCCGGCCAGGGTGTAGCCGGCGGACTGGTTGACCAGGCCGGAGAGCAGCGTGGAGAGCAGGTTCAGCTCCACCAGCTGGCCCCGGCCCGTGCTCTCGCGCTCGCGCAGCGCGGCCAGCACGCCGACCGCCGCGTGCAGCCCGGTCAGCACGTCCACCATCGCGACGCCGGTCTTCACCGGCTCGCCGGGGGCCGGTCCGGTCACCGACATCAGGCCGCCGACCGCCTGCACCAGCAGGTCGTAGCCGGGCAGTTCGGCTCCCCTGCCGGAGCCGAAGCCGGTGATCGAGCAGTAGACCAGGCGCGGGTTGAGGGCCTGGGCGCGGTCCGGGCCGAGGCCGTGGCGGGCCATCGTGCCGGGGCGGAAGTTCTCCACCAGCACGTCGGCGCGGCGGACGAGTTCGACGGCGCGGGCGTGGTCGGCCGGGTCGCGCAGGTCGAGGGCGAGGGAGCGTTTGTTGCGGTTGACGGAGAGGAAGTAGGTGGCCTCGCCCTGGGCGTGCGGCGGGCCCCACGCGCGGGTGTCGTCGCCGGTGCCGGGCTGCTCGACCTTGATCACGTCGGCGCCGAGGTCGGCCAGCAGCATGGTCAGGTACGGCGCGGCGAGGACCCGGCCGAAGTCGGCGACCAGGACGCCGTCCAGCGGGAGTCCGGTCACGTCCGGCCCCCGGTCGCTCCGGCGGTGGCCGTCGCGCCGTCCGCGGCCGTGGCGTCGCCCGAGGGGGCGTCGCCACGCAGGTGCGGGCGGGCCAGCAGCAGGTAGAGGCCGCCGGTCGCGAGCACCACCACCGCCGAGAGCAGCACCAGGTAGTTGTCGTACCAGGCGGCGTCGGGGGTGCGGCCCCAGCAGATGTTGACGATCGCGGCGACGCCGTAGACCAGCGCGCCGACGTTCACCGCCAGGCCCCAGCGGCCGAGCCGGAAGTCCCCGCTCGGGCGCCAGCCGCGCAGCCGGGCCCGCAGGGCGGCCAGCACCACCATCTGGAAGGCCAGGTAGATGCCGATGCTGGAGAAGGAGATGATCTTCGTGAGGGCGCCCTCGGAGAGTGCCGAGGCACCCACGATGATCACGCCGGGCAGCGCCGCGGCGAGCAGCAGCGCGTACGGCGGCACCCGCAGCCGGTCCGAGACCGTGGCCAGCAGCCGGCTGCCCACGATCATCCGGTCCCGGGCGAAGGAGTACGTGAGCCGACTCGCCGCCGCCTGGAGGCTCAGCACGCAGGACAGGAAGGAGATCAGCACCACGCCGATCACCACCCGGGCGCCGGCCGCGCCGAAGGCCTCGTGCAGCACCGTGGCCACCGGGTCCGTGTCGTCGCCGGAGACCACCGCCCCGATGTCCCGGATCGACATCACCAGGGCCAGGCTCACGCCGATCGCGGCCGCGCCGCCGACGTAGATGGTGCGTCGCATCGACTTGGGGATCTGTCGACCCGGGTTGGGCACCTCCTCGGCGACGTCGCCGCAGGCCTCGAAGCCGAAGAAGAGGAAGACCGCGATCAGCCCTGCGGCCAGGAAGGCGTCGGCGTAGTCGCCGTCGCCGCCCGCGCCGAAGCGGTCGAAGACCACGCCGAGGCCGTGGTAGCGGTGGGTCAGCAGCAGCCAGACGCCGACCGCCAGGGCGCCGAGCAGCTCGGCGGCGAAGCCGATCATCGCCGCCGCCGACAGCACCCGGGTGCCCTTGAGGTTGACCACGGTGGCGAGGGCCAGCAGGCCGAGCGCGCACCAGACGGTCGTCGCGGTGCTCGGCTCGACGCCCAGCAGGACGGCCACGTAGGGGCCGGCGCCGTAGGAGACCGCCGCGATGGTGGACATCAGCGCCAGCAGGTAGACCCAGCCGGTCAGCCAGCCCCAGGTGCGGCCCCAGAGCCGGCGCGCCCACGGGTACACCCCGCCGGCCACCGGGAACTGGGCGACCACCTCGCTGAACACCAGGGCCACCAGCAGCTGGCCGAGGCCCGCGATCAGGAAGCTCCAGACCATCGGCGGCCCGGCGGTCCGCAGCGAGGAGGCGAAGAGTGTGTACACCCCGACGACGGGGGAGAGGTAGGTGAAGCCGAGCGAGAAGTTCGCCCAGAGGCTCATGTCGCGCTTGAACTCGGAGGTGTAGCCGAGGGCGGCCAGCCGTTCGGCGTCCGGGTCGGGGGAGTGGAGGGTGGCACGGGCACGGGCATCGGTCATGACCTGCT
Organism: Kitasatospora sp. NPDC032121; assembly: GCF_055580145.1. Taxonomy (NCBI): domain Bacteria; kingdom Bacillati; phylum Actinomycetota; class Actinomycetes; order Kitasatosporales; family Streptomycetaceae; genus Kitasatospora; species Kitasatospora sp. NPDC032121. The sequence continues at coordinate 56,367 of NZ_JBVILX010000029.1, forward strand.
CCTGGGAACGTGTCGTGATGCGTGGGGAGTGCTACGGGGTGTGGGGTGCTGCTCGGGCCGAGGTTGCGGGAAAACATACGAGATTGGGTTTCTAGCGGCAAGAGTGCGCGCTCGACCGGGAGGTACCCTGCGGGAAACATCCGGTCGGACGGTGAACCGGCGGCGACTCGGCGGCGACTCGGTGGCGAGCCGGCGGCGACTCGGTGGCGAGCCGGGCGACGTGCCCGGTGACGACCGGGTGACGGCTTGGCGGCGGCTTGGCGGTGGCTTGGCGGCGGTGAACGAGGAGGGGCAGGCATGACGACCATCGGCAGTGCGACCCCGCTGCTCAGCGCCGTCCTCGCGCCGCTCGCCGACCTCGGGCGCGCCGACGCGGTGGCCCGCCGGATCACCGAGGCGATCGCCCTCGGGCTGGTCGCCGACGGGGACCAACTGCCCAGCGAGAACGACCTGGCCGACCAACTCGGCGTCGCCAACGGCACCGTCCGCGAGGCCCTCGCGCTGCTCCGCGAGGCCGGACTGATCGAGACCCGGCGCGGCCGCAACGGCGGCAGCTTCGTCCGCACCCCCGTCGAGGGCTCCCAGCACCTCCAGCTCGCCCGGCTGCGCGACCTCGCCACCGTCGACCTGCGCGACCTCGGCGACGAGGAGCTGGCCGTCTTCGGCACCGCCGCCCGACTCGCCGCCGAACGCGCCCCGGCCGACCTCGGCCCCAGGCTCACCCGGCTGGTGCACGACCTGAGGGACGCCGCCGGGCCCGCCGAGCAGCGCCGGGCCGACGCCCGCTTCCACATCGAACTCGCCGTCGCCGCGCAGTCGGTGCGGCTCACCCAGCTCGCCGTCCGGCTGCAGGCCGAGCTCGGTCCGCTGCTCTGGCTGCCCGCCCCGTACGGGCCGGACCAGGAGCGGTTCGCCGAGCAGCACCGGGAGATCCTGGTCGCCGTGCTGTCCGGCGACGCGGCCGGCGCCCGGGCCGCCGCCGAGGCGCACGCGGTGGCCTGCGTGCACCATCTGGTCCGGCGCCACCTGGAGTTGGCGGACGACGGCTGAGCCGGGGGCCGTACCGCCGTCCCGGAACCCTCACCGCCGCCGGAGCCCCCGATGACCAGCGCGTCCAGCACCACCCTGCCCGCCGCCCCCGGGCTCGCTGCCGTCCGGCGGTGCGCCCGGCAGGTCGCCGCCGCCGTCGACGCGGTACTCACCGAACTGGACGGCCTGCGGGCGGCCGCGGCCGATTGCTGGACCCGGGCGGCCGCCGCGGGGCGCCGGCCCGCGGCCGCCGAACTCGCCGCGGTGCACGGCGCGGTGAGCGAGCTCCTGGCGCGTCCCGGCTCGCGCTGGTTCGGCTGCGGAGCGGTCGTGGCGCCCGGCGCGCTCGCCGACGCCGACCTGCACGTGGAGTGGTGGTACCGCGGCGTGCGAGGGACGGGGGAACGGCGGCTGCGGCTCGCGCTCGACCCGGCGGACGCCGAGTTCTACGACTACCGGGCGCTGCCCTGGTTCGCCCGGCCCCGGGACGAGGGGCGGGCCGCGGTGGCCGGGCCGCAGGTCGACCTGCTCTGCGCCGACCGGTACGTGCTGTGCTGCGCCCGGCCGGTGGTCGTCCCGGGCGCGGGCTTCGTCGGAGTGGCGGCCGGGGACGTCCCGCTGGCCGCGCTGGAGCGGCTGCTGGTGCCGCCGCTGCGGGCGCTGCCCGGTGAGGCCGCGCTGCTCGACGGCGAGGGACGGGTGCTGGCGGCCACCACCCCGGCCCTGCCGGTGGGTTCGCTGGCGCGCGGGCTGCGGGTGGATCCGGCGGCCGAGCGGGCGTCGGTGCCGTCGGCGGCGGTGGACTGGACAGTGGTGCGGGGCTGAGGGGGACCGGCTGTCCGGTGCTGACCGGCTGACCGGTGCCGACCGGTGCGGGCTGACCGTGTGGCCCCTGGGTCCGGTATGACCTTCACTTGTGAAGGTATTAGCCGTTCCGCTTCCCGCGCCCGGGCGGCGTGCTGAAGCAGCAGTCCCCGCAGAGCCCGGCGCCCGGTCCGACCCGGTAGTAGAGGCAGCAGCTGTTCCGCCGGAACGCCGTGCCGCGCGGCCCGGTGCGCAGGGTGCCCGCGCCGGCCAGCGGCGGACGCTCCAGCAGCTCCGCCGCCAACGCCCGTGCGGCGACCGGTGCGTGGGCGTCCAGCACCCGCAGCGTCCCGGCCAGCGCGGACGCGGCGTTGCCGAGCAGCAGGCGCGGGGAGAGCGGGGCGAAGGCCCGGACGGCCGCCGCCAGCGGCTCCAACTGGCCGAGCAGGACGGCCTCGTGGAGCTGGTCGACGAGCATCCCGGGGGCCGGTCTGCCGGTCGGTCCACCGGTCGGTGCGCCAGCCGGTCCGCCGATCGGCCCGTCGCCGGGCCGGGCGGGCTCCGGCGGGATCCACAAGTCGAGCGGGCCCTGGTCCGGGATCCGTACCCAGGCGTCCTCCAACGTCGGGACGGTTCCCAACAGCACGGCCGAGCCCAGCCCCACCGACCAGAAGCGGGCGGCCAGCCCCAGGTGCAGGATCGAGGCTGCGACCCGCGGTTCGCCCGTGCCGAGCCGCCGCGCCACCACCGGCAGCCGCGCCGCCAAGGGCGCGTCGGGCCCGGTGCCGTACAGCTCGGCCAGCGGCCGGAAGCCCTCGGGCGGCCGTCCGTCCGGTGAGGTGTCCAGTGCGAAGTACGGCCCGACGGCCGCGAGTCGGGTGTAGTCGGGCGGTCGCCGGTCGGGAGCGGTGCTCAACGGCCGTCCCCTGTGCGGTCGTTGAGCACCGCTCCCGCGGGTGACGGGGCGGTCGGGCGGTCGAGGGACAACGGTGCCTCCAGGTCTGCGAGTGCTCGGACGGTGGCGCGCGGCCCCGTCGGCCCCGGTCGGATCCGAGAGGCCCTGGCAGGCCCGGTCGGCCGGGTGTCAGCCGCGCACGGAGAAGTCGCCACTGGTCGTGCGGATGAACGGTACCGTGCCCTGGCAGTCCGAGACCGGCTGACCGAACACGCCCCAGACCCAGCCCATCCGGTCCCCGCGCCGTCCGTTGTCCTCCACCGAGAGCGCGACCTTCTGGCCGGTCAGCTCCAGGCCCGGGAACCACGGAGCCTCGCCCTTGGTGACCACCCCGGTGGCGATCGCCTCCCGGCCGCCGACGGCCAGGCAGGTGATGTCGCCCTCGAAGTCGGCGACCAGCCGGCCGTCGGTGTGCACGTGGCGGACGTGGAAGTGGCCCGCGGTGCTGCGCGGGTCGGTGTTGGTGGTGGCGCGGGCGTCCACCGAGATCTGCACCGGGTCGCCCTCGAAGCCGTGGAACGAGGCGGTGAGGACGGTGTTGCCGGTGCCGCGCACGCTGACCGGCCCGAAGTCGGCTGCCGTGGCGGCCGGTTGTGCGGTCGATGGCGGTGCGGCGGGGGTCGTCGGCGCGGCGACGGCGGCCGGTGCGGCGGTGGCGACCGTCGCGGCCAGGAGGAGCAGCGAGACGGCGGTGGTGGCGAGGCGGCGGTTCATGGCGGTTCGTTTCCCCTTCGGTGCGGGCGTTCCGGCGCGGTTGGTCCCCGCGCTGTTGTTCCGACGCCACCGATCCTGCTCCCGCCCGACCTGCCGGGCCTCCCGCTGCGGAGGGGAGTTGGCGGCGGACGGCTCCCTCCGGAGGAGGAGCCCGCCTCCCCCGGGAGAGCTGCCCGTAGGCTCGGCCGGGTGCGCACCGACTCTCCCTTCGCCCGCTCCGAGGCCACCGGCCCCGCGCGGCCGCGGTCGGCCCGGATCCGCCGACCGCTCGCCGCCGTCTCCGCGCTCGTCCTGCTGCCGCCCGTCCTGCTGGCGCAGCCCGGTGCCCGGGGAGCGGCCGCGCTGCTCGCCCTGACGGCGGTGTGCGCCGCGGTGGCGGCGCTGCTGCCGTGGCCGGTCGGGCGGATCACCCTCGGTCCGGCCGCCGCGGTGGTGGCCGCGGCCTCGCTCTTGGTCGACGTCGTTTACCCGGGGCCGTACCGGCTGCCCGCGTTCTGGCTGCCCTTCGAATGGCTTGCCCTGCTCGGGCTGCTCTTCCGGGCCGTCCGCCGGCTGCCCGACCGATCCGTCTGGGCGGTCAGCGGGCTGCTCGGGCTCGCGGCCGTGCTGCTGCCGCTGCGGTTCGCCCTGCGCACGCCGCAGGCCGGCGCGGCCGGGCCGGTGGTCGGGGTGCTGCTCTCGCTGCTGCCGCTGCTCGGTGTCGCGGCGGCGGCCCTCTACCTGCGGGTCCTGGACGCCCGCCGGGAGCGTGCCGTCGCCCGGGCACGGCGCGAGCAGCGCCTGGAGGTGGCCCGGGGGCTGCACGACTTCGTCGCGCACGAGATCACCGGCATCGTGCTGGAGGCCCAGGCCAGCCAACTCCCCGGCCAGGAACCGGAGGAGACCACCGAGCTGCTGCGCCGACTGGAGGAGGCCGGGCTGCGGGCACTGGACTCGATGGACGAGATGGTCGGCGCCCTGCGCGAGCCCGACGGCCGGGGCGGCGGGCTCGCGCAGGGGGAGCGTTCCTCCGTGGCGACGACCCGCCGGCTGGGCCTGGCCGACCTCCCCGAGCTGGTCGCCCGCTTCGGAGCCACCGGAGCCACCGGCGCCCTGCGGGCCACCGCCGAGCTGGCACCCGGCACCGCCGGCCGGCTCTCCGCGGAGGCCGAGGCGACCGCGTACGCCGTCGTCCTGGAGGCCCTCACCAACATCCGCCGGCACGCCCCGCAGGCCACCGAGGTCACCGTCCGGGTAGCGCTCGGCGAGGACGGCGCCGTCGAGCTGACCGTCACCGACGACGGTGGCCCCGCCCGCAAGCCGCTGCTGCGCCGCCGCCCCGGCGCCGGTGGCACCGGCCTGGCCGGACTCACCGCCCGCGCCGCCGCCCACGGGGGAACGCTGACCGCCGGCCCGGGCACGCCCGCGGGCTGGCGGGTCAGCTGCTCCCTGCCGGGACGCTGAGGAGCGCACGGAAGCGGGGGGGGGGGGGGGGGGGGGGGGGGGGGGGGGGGGGGGGGGGGGGGGGGGGGGGGGGGGGGGGGGGGGGGGGGGGGGGGGGGGGGGGGGGG
>NZ_JBVILX010000030.1:0-15770 GCF_055580145.1 Kitasatospora sp. NPDC032121
TCAACGTTCTCTGGGCCCTGATTCGTGACAGACGGTGCTACCACATCACACCCCCAGCGACCGAGACGGCTTGACAACGACATTAGGAAGCGACGAGCTCATGCTCGCGGTCCGGCATCTCGACCTTGGGCTTCCTGTTCGGCAGCGAGAGCCGGAAGACCTTGTGCCACGCGGAGAACACCTGCTTGGGCAGCGGCCCGGTGACGTACTCCAACTCGTACTTCTCGAACAGCGCGCGCACCTTCACCGCGACCTCGGCGTACCGATTGCTCGGCAGGTCCGGGAACAGGTGGTGCTCGATCTGGTGCGACAGGTTGCCGGTCATGAAGTGCATGGCCTTGCTGCCGCTGATGTTCGCCGAACCCATCATCTGGCGCAGGTACCACTGGCCGCGCGTCTCGCCCTTGATCGACTGGCGCTCGAAGACCCGGACGCCCTCGGGGAAGTGCCCGCACATGATCACCGAGTGGGTCCAGAGGTTGCGGACCAGGTTCGCGGTGAAGGTGGCGGCGAGCGTGGTGAGGAACGACGGGCCCGAGAGCAGCGGGTGGATCACGTAGTCCTTGAGCGCCTGCTTGCGGATCTTGCGGCCCACGGCCTTGGCCCGCGCGCGGAACTCCGGGTCCTTGCGGCGACGCTTGTGCAGGTTCTTGCCGAGCTCCAGGTCGTACGCCGCGATGCCGTACTCGAAGAAGCAGGCGTTGAGGAAGTTCCACAGCGGCTGGCCGAGGTGGAAGGGGTGCCACTTCTGGTCCTCGTCGACGCGCATGATGCCGTAGCCGAGGTCGTTGTCCTTGCCGATCACGTTGGTGTACGTGTGGTGCAGCTCGTTGTGCGAGTGCTTCCACTGCTCGGACGGCGAGACGTGGTCCCACTCCCAGGTGGTGGAGTGGATCTTCGGGTCCCGCATCCAGTCCCACTGGCCGTGCAGGACGTTGTGGCCGATCTCCATGTTGTCCATGATCTTCGCCACGGACAGGCCGGCGGTGCCGAGCAGCCACGCGGGTGGGAAGATTGAGAACAGCAGCACGCCCCTGCTGGCCAGCTCGAGCTTGCGCTGCGCCGAGATGACCTTGCGGATGTAGGCAGCGTCCTTCTCGCCGCGGCTGGCGATCACCTCGTCGCGGATCGCGTCCAGTTCGCGGCCGAGCTCCTCGATCTGCTCCGCGGTCAGGTGGGCGGTGGGGTCGATGGCGGTCAAGGTGCGTCTACCGTTCGATGTCGCAGGGGCCCGCCGCGGCGGACACGCAGGTCTGGATGAGGACGCCCGGCTCGGCCTCGGTGATCTCGCCGGTGCGCAGGTCGCGGATGGCGCCCGCCTTGAGCGGCGTGACGCAGCCGAAGCAGATGCCCATGCGGCACCCGGAGGGCATGAGCACGCCGGCCTCCTCGCCGATGTCCAGCAACGACGTGGCGCCGTCCGCGTCGACGGCCCTGCCGGTGGCGCTGAACGTGACCTCGCCGCCCTCGCCGGCGCCGGCGACGACGATGCCGGGGCGGAAGCGTTCGGTGTGCAGTCGCACTCGGACGCCGTGCTCGGTCCAGTGCTCCTCCGCGGCGTCGAGCAGGCCCGCGGGCCCGCAGGCCCAGGTCTCGCGCTCGGCCCAGTCGGGCACGAGTTCGCCGAGACGGGCGACGTCGAGCCTGCCGTCCGTCTCGGTGTGCACCTCGGTGAGGCGCAGCTTGCCGTCCGCGACCAGGCTGTGCAGTTCGTCGCGGAAGATCACGTCTTGCGGCCGCGACGCGCAGTGGACCATGACGACGTCGGCGAACTCGTGGTCGCGCAGCATGCCCATCACGGGCGTGATGCCGCTGCCGGCCGTCAGGTAGAGCACCTTGGCGGGCTTGGCCTGCGGCAGCACGAAGTCACCGGTCGGCTGGTCGAGCTGGACCAGCGTGCCCGGTGTCGCCCTGTGGACCAGGTGGTTGCTGACCTTGCCGTCCGGGATCGCCTTCACGGTGATCGTGATGCGGCCGTCCGGACGGTTCGTCGGCGAGGTGAGGGAGTAGGCCCGCCACAGGCGCCTCCCGTCGACGTCGACCCCGATCCGCACGTACTGACCGGCCGTGTGGCCGCGCCAGCCCCGCCCCGGCCTGATCACGACGGTCGCGGCGTCACCCGTCTCGGGGTGCACGGCCTCGATGCGTCCCCGCAGGTCGGCGCCCGCACGCAGCGGGCTGACCAGGTCGAGGTAGTCCGACGGCAGCAGCGGCGTCGTGACCATCTCCAGCAGTTTCCATGCCCTGCCGCGGAGGGTTGCACTCGTCATGACTCCAGCTTGCTGCGCCTCGGGGCGTAAAGTCCTGACCGTAGGACGTGAATCTGGTCGGCTGAATTGTTCGTGGGGAACAAAGAACGTGAACTATGCCATCCGGAGGGCCAGCGAGCTGGTCCTGGACGAGACGACGGTCACCGCGCTTCGGGCCGCGCTGACGTCCACCGCCGACGAGGTCGTCGAGGCGATCATCGACGAGGTCCCTCCCTATGCCAACGCCCTTTCGGGCCGCATGGGCGCCACCATCCGCCGAGCCGTCCGCACCGCCCTGGGGCACTACCTGGACCTCGCAAGCGGGAACGCCACGGGTGGCGACGCCGGTGACGCGGCCTACGAGCTGGGCCGCGGCGAGGTGCGCGACGGCCGTTCGATGGACGCCCTGCTCAGCGCCTACCGCGTCGGCGCCCGCGTGGCCTGGCGGTGCCTGGCAGCGGGTGCCGTACCCGCGGGTCTGCCCGCCGCCGAGGTCGCCAAGTTCGCCGAGCTGACCTTCGCCTACATCGACGAGCTCTCCGCCGCGAGCGCCGCGGGCCATGCCGACGAGCTGGCCGCCCGGGGCAGGGCCCGGGAGCGCCACCTGGAGCACCTGGCCCGCGACCTCCTCGCCGGCGCGAGCCCGGACGTGCTGCTGGCCTCTGTCCACCGGGCCGGGTGGCAGCCTCCGGTCTCGCTGACCGCGGTCCTGCTGCCGGCCGCCCAGGCCCGGCCCGCCTACCGCGCGCTCGATCCGAGCACCCTCGTCCTCGACGATCTGCCGGACGCCACCGGTGTACTGCTCGTCCCCGACGCCGATCGATCACATCTCCTGCGGCAGCTGACCGACCGCACCGCCGTGGTCGGCCCGGCCCGGCCATGGACTCGTGCGTCCGCCTCGTACGCACGAGCCGTGCGCGCGCGTTCCCTCTCACCTGATATCCGCGACACCGAGGACCACCTGCCCGAGCTGGTGCTGAGCGCCGACGTGGACGCCTTCGCGGACCTGCGGGCCCGGGCCCTCGCACCATTGCGGACCCTGCCCGTCGCGACCGCACGGCGGCTGGAGGAGACGTTGCGGGCGTGGCTGCTGCACCAGGGCAGGCGGGAAGAGGTGGCGGCGGCGTTGTTCGTCCATCCCCAGACGGTCCGGTACCGGATGTCGCAGCTGCGGGAGCTGTTTCCGGATCTCGCATCGCCGCAGCGGGTCCTCGAACTGACGTTGGCGGTGGGTCTTCGGGCCGGCTGACGCCTCCGTCGACCGTCCACGACCGCGTCCGCGAGCGGTCCGGCGATCACGCTCTCGTTCTCGGTGCCGTCAGCCGGCTCGCGCGGTTCTCCGACGGGCGGAGCGGCGAGCGCGAGGCCGCTTCGCTTCGGGAGCGTCCGCGCTCGGCCTCAGCCGGCCAGGCCCCCGGCCGGTGATGATCCGGCCGGTGCAGTGCCCGAGCACGTCCACGTGCGGATCGCACACCGCCGCCACCATGCGGGCGGTCATCGGCCCGGGCTCCGCGCGCAGCTTCGAGTGCACGGAGGCCACCACCACGTCGAGCCGTGCGAGCAACTCCTTCTCCTGATCGAGGGAGCCGTCCGGCAGGATGTCGCACTCGATACCGGTCAGCAGCCGGAAGTCGGGGCCGAGGCGGGCATTGAGGGCGGCCACCGCCTCCAGCTGGCACCGCAGCCGCCGGTCGGGGCTCAGACCACGGGCGATCGTCAGGCGCGGCGAGTGGTCGGTCAGGACCGCCCAGCGGTGGCCCAGGGCGCGGTCGGTCTCGGCCATCTCCTCGATGGAGCCGCCAGCGTCGGACCAGTCGGAGTGCACGTGGCAGTCCCCCGTGCCGGCCACGACCAGGTCCCAGCCGGCCCGAGCGGCCGGCACGCTCTCCGCCTCCACCCGGGCGAGGTACGCCGGTACCCCGCCGCCCGACGCCTGGGCGATCACCTCCGCCGTCACCGGTCCCACGCCGCGCAGCCGCTGCACCTGCTCGGCGTCCACCGGTCCCGGCGGCAGGGCACGGACTGCGCCGGCTGCCGTGTGGAAGGCCCGCACCCGGTACGGGGAGGCGTCACGCCACTCCAGGAGGAACGCGATCCGCCGGAGCGCTTCAACCGGATCCATGCCTCCAGTGTTCGCCCTCCCGCACGCGGCAACGGCCCCCGACCCGCGCCCGGGCGGCCTGCCGGGGCGCGTTTCCTGCCACCCTCGCCGGGCACACGCGCGCCATGGACCAGTCCCAGGCACCAGTGCTCGAAGCCCTCGCGGCCTTCCACGCCAACCCGCTGACCACGTTCACCCCACCCGGCCACAGACAGGGCCGCGGCACGGACCCCCGGGTCCTGCGGACGCTGGGCGCGGACGTCTTCCTGGCGGATGTGCTGACCACCGGCGGCCTGGACGACCGCACCGACTCGCGCCGGATCCTCCAGCACGCCCAGGAGCTGATGGCCGAAGCGGTCGGCGCCGACCACACCTTCTTCTCCACCTGCGGCAGCTCCCTGTCCGTGAAGGCCGCGATGCTCGCCGTGGCCGGCCCCCACGAGGAACTCCTGGTGGGACGGGACGCGCACAAGTCCGTCGTCGCCGGACTCATCGTCGCCGGCATCCGCCCGATCTGGGTCGAACCGCAGTGGGACCCGGACCTGCACCTGGCGCACCCGCCGTCCGCCGACTCCTTCCGCGCCGCCCTCGAACAGCATCCGAACGCCAAGGGCGCACTCGTCACCTCCCCGACCCCGTACGGAACGTGTGCCGACCTGGAGGCGATCACCGACGTGTGCCACGACCACGGCAAGCCGCTGGTCGTGGACGAGGCGTGGGGCGCCCACCTGCCCTTCCACCCTCGGCTGCCGCGCTGGGCGATGGACGCGGGCGCGGACGTGTGCGTCACCTCCGTCCACAAGATGGGCTCCGGCCTGGAACAGGGCTCCGTGTTCCACCTCCAGGGCGCCCTCGTCGAGGCCGCGGTCCTCAAGCAGCGCGAGGACCTGCTCGGCACCACCAGCCCGTCGGCCCTGGTCTACGCGGCCCTGGACGGCTGGCGCCGCCAGATGGTCCAGCACGGCCGCGCCCTCTACGACGCCGCCCTCGACCTCGTCGAGGCCACGCGCGAGCGCATCGAGCGGTTGGAGGGCCCGCACGTCCACGGCCGCGACGACTTCTGCGCCCCGGAGCGAGCCGCCGACCTCGACCCGCTCCAGGTGATCATCGACATCTCCGCACTGGGCACCAGCGGATACGCGGCAGGCGACTGGCTGCGCTCTCACCGCCAGCTCACGCTCCACCTGTGCGACCACCGCCGCATCAGCGCCCAGTTCACCCACGCCGACAGCACCACCACCGCCGACGCCCTCGTCGACGGCCTGACCGAACTCGTCGCGATCGCCCCGGACCTGCGCCCGGTGCCCCGCATCCACGTCCCCGGTCCCGCCCAGTTGCGGCTGGAGCAGGTCCTGCTGCCGCGCGACGCCTTCTTCGGACCCGTCGAACAGGTGCCGGTCGAGAAGGCGGCCGGACGGGTCTGCGCGGAGATGCTCACCCCCTACCCGCCCGGCATCCCCGCCGCCCTCCCCGGTGAGCGCCTCAACGACGACGTGCTCGCCTACCTGCGCAGCGGCCACGACGCGGGCATGCTCGTCCCCGACAGTTCCGACCCGGACCTGGCCGCGGTGCGCGTCACCGTCGAGACCTGAACGGCCGAGCCCATGACGCACGAGCCCGGCCCCGGACGGCCTCCCGGCGCCCGCGGCCCTGGCGGGCTGGACCAGCCGCCGGTCGGTCCCGCGGGACTCGATCCGGCCGGGACGCTGGCGCGGCACATCACCGCCGCCCTGGCAGCAGCGGGCCACACGCTCGCCGTCGCCGAGTCGCTCACCGCGGGCCGTCTGGCCACCGCGCTGGCGGACGCCCCCGGCGCCGGGCCCACCTTCCTCGGCGGCATCGTCGCCTACGCCACCGAGACCAAGGCCGCCCTGCTGCACGTCGACGCCTCGCTGCTGGCCACCACCGGCGCGGTCCATCCCGAGGTCGCCGCCCAGATGGCCCGAGGGGTCCGCACGGCCACCGGTGCCACCTACGGTCTCGCCACCACCGGCGTCGCCGGGCCCGCGCCCCAGGACGGCCGGCCGGTCGGCACCATCTACGTCGCCCTCGCCACTCCCCGCGCCACCACCACGGCCGAACCCGACCCATCCGGTGACGGGCGCGAGGACATCCAGCACGCGAGTGTCCTCGCCGCCCTGCAGCTCCTCCACGACAACCTGCGGCCACCACGGCCTCCTGCCGGGCGGGCCCCGTAGCGAGCCGCCTCCACGCCACCGTTCTCCCGCCCGCCTGCGCACACAGCCGTCGGCGCAGGCGGGCGGGAGAGGAGGGCTCAGCCCGCCGCGGGGAAGCGCTCCCAGATCCGGTGGGTTTCGAGCTGCTCGGCCAGCGCCGACACGGCCTGCCCACCGCTCGTCTCGGTGAACACACCCGGCGCGTGGGGATCGACCCCCGCCGCCCAGAGGGCGCGCGCGTCGTCGTCGCCGGCGACCGGCTTGGCATGGCGGTAGGCCTCGTTGACCAGCAGGACGCCCCAGGAGTCAAGCGTCGGCCGGCCGCCCGCGACCGCGCCGGACTTGGCGTCCCGGGCCCCGCGGTCGTCGGCTCCCGGCGTGGCCTCCCCTGATCGAGCGGCGGGTCGTACTGCCGCTGTCAGAGCCGGAGTCGGGGCGCTAAGCGGGCCGATCCGTACCGGACGGCCGTGTTCGGCGGCCGCGTGCGGTCAGCAGCGCCGACAGGCCGGCCCAGTCCACGAACGTCACCCCGGTCAGGTCCACGACGGTTCCGGCCTCGCAGCTGCTTGCCGCATCCACGAGGGGGCGGTGAGTCCCCGCGCCGCGCAGATGTCGACTTCGCCCCCGACGGCGGCCCGAACGGTGTCGGCCGTTCCCAGGGTGAGGCGCACGGTCAGCTACCCGGGTGTGCCGTCTGGTGGCGGTCCCCCGGCCGGGCGAGGATGGCGGCATGGGTGTCGACGGCTCCGCTGCCGGGCTGCTGGTGACGAACGTGCGCGTCTTCGACGGGATCGGCCCGGAGGCGGTGCCGGGGCACGTCCGGATCGAGCGGGACAGGATCGCCGAGGTGCTGCCGGGCGCCCCGTCCCCGCGAGGCGCCCAGGGGGCGACGGTGCTCGACGGCGGCGGCCGCACGCTCATCCCGGGGCTCACCGACGCGCACGTCCACCTGTTCGCGATCGGCGGCACCATGGCGGAGCTGCAGCTCGGATCGACCGGCGCCGTCTACTACCAGGCGCTGGCCTCGGCCCGCGAGATGCTGATGCGCGGCTTCACCACCGTCCGGGACATGGCCGGCGACACCGAGCCGCTGCGGCGGGTCGTCGACCGCGGGCTGTTCCCCGGCCCGCGGATCTACCCGAGCCAGGCGGCCGTGTCCCAGACCTCCGGCCACGGTGACTTCGGGACCGCCTACGACACCCCGACGGCCCTGGGCGGTCCACAGGCCCGCACCGAACAGCTCGGGTTCACGCGGGTGGCCGACGGGCCGGAGCGGGTGCTCGCCGCGGTGCGCGAGCAGCTGAGGAAGGGCGCGGCGCAGATCAAGCTGATGGCCGGCGGAGGTGTCGTCTCCGAGTTCGACCCGCTGGACGTCCTGCAGTTCACCACCGCGGAACTCGAGGCGGCGGTGGCCGCGGCCGCCGACTGGGGCACCTACGTGGCCGCGCACGTCTACACCTCCGAGGGCGTGCGCCGCGCGGTGGACGCCGGGGTGCGCTGCATCGAGCACGGACACCTCGTCGACGAGGACACCGTCCGCCACCTCGCGCGGAAGAACGTGTGGCTGAGCACCCAGCCGTTCGAGGTCGACGACCATCACTACGCCTCCCCGGACAGCGACCGCAAGAACCGCGAGGTGTGCGAGGGCGTCGCCCGTACCTTCGGCTGGGCACAGCGGCACGGCGTGCGGCTGGCCTTCGGCACCGACCTGGTGTTCGATCCCGGGAAGGCTTACCGGCAGAACGAGATGCTCGTCCGGCTCGGCGACCACCTCAGCCCCGTCGAGGCCCTGAAGCTGGCCACCTCCGGCAACGCCGAACTGTTCCGCATGTCCGGTCGCCGCGACCCCTATCGGGCGGCGCCGCTCGGAGTCATCGCACCGGGGGCCTGGGCCGACCTCCTGGTCGTCGACGGCGACCCGACCACCGACCTGTCCGTCCTCGCCGACCCCGAACGCAACCTGCGCCTCATCGTCAGGGGCGGCGTCGTCCACAAGAACGAACTCGACTGACGTCCCCACCGCACAGCGGAACACCGAGGGCCCGTCATCACGGGTGATGGCCCTGCTCGGCGCACCGGGATTGCCGGGCCCCGCCGGTCCCGGGAGGCTGGGAGCCGGGGGGAACCACCCGAGCACCAGGGAGCCCCCGCACATGTCCCCGAAGACCGTAGCGGTCGCCGTCGCCGCCCTCGCCGGCACCGTCACCCTGGCCCACTTCGCCTACGCGGGCGCGCCCGTCACCCTGAACATGGCCACCGGCAGCGCCGACTGCACGGTCTCCTGGACGAAGGACGGCGTCACCTTCAAGCCCCTCACCCCCGGCAGCAACGCCTCGGCCTTCCTGGACAAGGACGCCACCGGGACGGTCACCATCGACCTCACCGCCGTCGGCAACCCCGTCGCCCTGGCCGACTCCGTCTACATCCGCACGGCGGCCAAGGGCGGCTTCACCCTGACCGACACCTCCGGCCACTACGTGCAGGCCACCAACCTCGAAGGCAGCCTCTCCGGCGACAGCACCTTCGTCGTGCAGACCAGCAGCGACCCCGCGGGCACCCGCATCCCCGTGTACAACATCCCCACCCGGCCCGAGATCACCCCCTTCGTCCAATCCGTGGTCCCGCCCCGGGTCGACCTCGCGCTGTCCGACATCCGGATGAGCGTCCTGCCCGAGTTCGCCGCCGTGATGAACCAGACCTTCGGCGACGGCAGCATCCAGCCCGGCGACCGGTTCGGCACCTGCACCGCCCAGACCAGTTCCTGAGTCGGCCTCAGCAGAACGGAACGCCGGCACAACGGATACGGCGGCGGCTCGGTTCAGCATCCGGGGCGGGAATGTTCCCGAAAAGGAAGTTCCCAGGTCAAAGCAGTGAACTGAAGCCGGAGTTGTGAAATGTGCACGCCCTTTCAAGGGCTTCTCCCCTGGCGCCGATGCCGCCAATTCCAGGAAAGATTCCATTACTTACTCGATCGGCACGAATCCCTTCCGCTCGCCGACCGAATCTGACAGCATCGTCCGCTATCCGGCGACCGAAGGCCGGTGATCACCGCGCCGGCATGCCCGTGGGAAGCGGCAGAAGGACGAAGGGGAGATGTGACCACCCAGGCCGGCACCACCGCGCCCAACCCCGCGCCCGCCCACGCCCACGCCCACGCCCACCGCCCCGCACCCTGGGTCCGCACCAGACTGCGGGCGAACCCGCTGGCCGCGCTGCTCATGGCGGCCCTCGCGTTCGTCACCGTCTTCCTGGCGGCGGCCTTCCCCCGCGTCGCGGACCGGGGCGCGGACACGGCGCTCCAGGATTTCGTCCGGCAGAAGGGCCTCCACCCGACCAGCCTGCACACCACCTCCAAGACGCGGGACGACGACACCGCCGCCGCACTCGACCGGGTGCAGCAGCAGCTCGTCGAGCAGGTCGGCGGGCAGCTGACGCTGGCCCAGCGGAACCAGGCCTACGGCGCCCGCGCCCTGAGCGAGCACTCCATGGCCAATCCGGGGTACGCCCACATCTCCGACAAGGAGCCCTACCCGGCCCTCGGCCTGCTCTACCTGCACGACCTGGCCTCCCGGGCCACCCTCACCGAGGGCACCTGGCCTACCCCCGGCACCGTCGGCGGCCCGCTGCCGATCGTGGTCAGCAAGCAGGCCGCGGAGACCATCCACATCAAGCTCGGTGACGTCATCGACAACGGCGCCGAGAACTCGGGTGCCGAGCGGACCACCGTGGTGGTCGGCCTCTACCAGGTCGACGACCCCCAGGACCCGTTCTGGGACGAGCTCGGCTGCCCGGCCCGCGCCTGCCTGAACACCCGGGCCGACCACGAGCACTGGTCGACCAGCGGGTTCGTCGACGGCGGCAGCCTGCCCGCGATGGTCCGCTGGGGTTCGAACGCCGAGAACTTCTGGCGGCTGTCCGTCGACCCCACCTCGCTGCGCACCGACCGGATCGACGGCACCCGCGGCGTCATCACGTCCTTCCTGACCGGGCGCGACGCCACCGCCCTGGTCGACCGGACCAGGCGCGCCGACCTGCACACCGTCTCGGGTCTGCCCGAGATCCTCACCGAGGCGGACCGGCGCCACCGGGCCACGCTGCCGCTCAGCGCGATCGGCCCGGCCGGTGTCGCGGGCGTCGCCACCGTGGTGCTGTTCCTGGCCGCCGCGCTCACCACCGACCGGCGCGCCGCCGAGATCCGGCTGCTCCGGGCCCGCGGCGGCTCCCGCACCGGGGTGCTGCGACGGCTGCTCGCCGAGGGCGCGGTCACCGTGCTGCCCGCCGCCGTGCTCGGCACGGCCCTCGCCCTGGTGCTGCTGCCCACCGCCCGGTGGGAGCGCGCGGTGCTGGCGGCGCTGGTCGCGACCCTGGTCGCGCTGCTGGCCTTTCCGGTTCGCGCGGCCCTGCTGCGGTCCCGGCGGCGGCCGGTCGGCGGCCGGCGCCGACTGGTCGGCGAGCTCGCCGTCCTGGCGGTCGCCGTCACCGCCGTGGCGGAGGTCCGACGCCGGGGCGTCGGCCACCCCGGGGCCGGGGTGGACCCGCTGCTGGTCGCCGCGCCGCTCCTGCTCGCCGTCACCGGCGGACTGGTGCTGGCCCGGATCGAGCCGGTGGCGGTCGGCCGGCTGGCCGCCCTGGTCGGCCGGGGCCGCGGCCTGATCGGCTTCCTCGGCCTCGCCCGGGCCGCCCGCGACGGCTCCGGCCGTCGCAAGCCCTCCGTGCTGCCGCTGCTCGCCCTGCTGATCGCCGTCACCACCACCGGCTTCGGCGCCACCGTGCTCGACACCGTCGACCACGTACGGACCCACGCGGCGCGCATCGCCACGGGCGGGGACATCGCCGTCTCCCTCCCGGACTACGCCACCCTGACCGGGTCGTTCACCGAGGCCGCCGCCGCCCTGCCGGGCGTCCGGGCCTCGACCGCGGTCCAGATCCAGCCCAAGGTCCGCATCGTCGACGACGACCGCAGTGCCACCGAGGCCTACCTGGTGATGGTGGCCGATCCGGCGGCGTACGCGGAGATCGCCCGGACCCTCGGGGTCGACGGGTTCGACGCGGCGAAGCTGGCGGGGACGCCCGGCGGCCGGGACACCCCGGTGCCCGCGCTGGTCAGCCGCGACCTGGCGGAGCGCCTGGCCGCAGGGCCGTCCCAGGTCCGCACGCCCAACGGCAACGACCTGCGTCTCGGCGTCGCCGGGATCGTCGCCGCCACCCCCGCGCTGCCGGACCCGGGCAAGCCGTTCGCCGTCGTCTCGGCCGGCGCCGCCTGGGAGCGGCTGCCGGACGCCCGGCGGCCGAACCAGTGGTTCGCCGTCGGCGACATCGACCCCGAAGGGGTCAGGACCGCCCTGCGGGACAACAGCGGCGCCCGGCCGGTCGGTCTGGCCAAGCTGATCGCGGACAGCGCCACGGCCGTCGGCAAGGACACCCACGGCCTGCCCGCCGGATTCACGGTGCACAGCAGCCGGGAGACCGCCGCCGCGCTCGGCGACGACCCGCTGCAGCACGCCGCCGAGCGGCTGTTCTGGTACGCGGCGGCGGCCGGAGCCGGGTACGCCCTGCTCGCCGTGCTGCTGACGCTGGTCCGGGCCGCGGCCGACCGTACGGCCCTGCTCGCCCGGCTGCGCACCATGGGCCTGCGGCCCCGCCAGGGGCTGGCACTGATCGTCACCGAGGCGCTGCCGCGGACGCTGGCCACGGCCGTCGGCGGCGGCCTGGTCGCGGCCGCGGCGGTCGCCCTGCTGGGCGGCGCGTTCGACATCTCGACGCTGGTCGGCGCCAGGGTCGGGGAGGCCGTCACCCCCACCCTGCTGCCGGTGCTGCTGCCCACCGCGGGCCTGGCCCTGCTGGTCGGGCTCGGGGTGGTGGCGGAGGCACTGGTCGCCGGCCGGCGGCAGATCGCCACCGAACTGCGGGCCGGGGAGCAGCCGTGACCGTCCCGCCGGACAGGCGCTACCCCGGCATCCGCCGCCCCGCCCCCGCACCCCGCGGCACTCCGCTCAGGCCGCGCGGCCGCACCCTCCGCCCGGCAGGCCCGACGGGAGCGGAGCCGGCGGCCCGACCGGTCGCGCTCCCCGCCCCGGGCACCGAGCGCCAGGCCCGGGCGGCCAGCGCACCGGAGGCGAGGGCGACACCGCCGAGGGCGACCGAGGCCGCGCCGAGGCCCAGCGCGGCGCCGAGCCAGCCGGCCAGGGGGTAGGTGAGCAGCCAGCAGCCGTGGGAGAGCGAGAACTGGGCGGCGAAGACGGCGGGGAGGTCCTCCGTGGCCACCGAGTCGCGCAGGACCCGGCCGGTGGGGGTGAGGATCAGTGAGCCGGCCGCGCCGAAGGCGGCCCAGACGGCGAGCAGGACGGGCCAGTGCCAGGCGCCCGGCCCGGCGGCCGTGAGCGCGGCGAGCAGGGCGAAGAGCCCGACGATGCCGAAGGCCGCCGGGAGCATGACGATCCGGTCCGGGACCCGGTCCAGCACCCGGGGCAGCAGCAGCGCCACGGCCATCGACCCGGCCCCGTAGGCACCGAGCGCGATCGGGACGTCGGCGGCCGGGCGGCCGAGCTGGCCGCGGACGTAGACGACGGTGTTGACGATCACCATCGCCCCGGCGGCGGCCGCCGCGAGGTCCAGGGCGAGCATCGCGCGCAGCCGGGGCACGGCGAGGAACAGCCGGGTGCCGCGTCCGGACCTCGCGAGGACACCGGCCCGCTCCGGGCGGACCGGCTCCGGGCGAACCGGCTCCGGGCGAACCGGCTCCAGAGGAACGGGCTCCGGGACCGGCTCCGGGCGAACGGGCTTCGGCAGGACGGCGGAGAGCACCAGCGCCGCGGAGGCGAGGAACCCGGCCGCCGTGCCCCAGAACAGCCAGTTGTAGCTGATCAGGGCGAGCAGGGTGGCCGCCAGCACCGGGCTGACCAGGCTCTCGGTGTCGTAGGCGAGCCGGGACAGCGACAGGGCGCGGGTGTACTCGCGCTCCGCGGGCAGCACCTCGGGGATCACCGACTGGAAGGCCGGGGTGAACGCCGCCGAGGCGGACTGCAGGACGAAGATCAGGACGTAGACCTGCCACACCTCGGTGACGAACGGCAGGGTGAGGGCCACCGCGGCCCGGGTGAGGTCGGAGGCGGCCATCAGCCGCCGCCGCGGGATGCGGTGGGCCAGCGCGGAGACCACCGGAGCGATGCCGACGTACGCGAGCATCTTGATCGCCAGCGCGGTGCCGAGCACCGATCCGGCGTCCGCTCCGGCGAGGTCGTACGCCAGGAGACCGAGCGCCACCGTGGCGAGGCCGGTGCCCACCAGGGCGACGATCTGGGCGGCGAACAGGTGCAGATAGGTGCGGTTGCGCAGCACGGACAGCATGGGGACCCCGCTCGACTGGGCGCGGCAGGACGGCACCACCAGGATAGGTCAACATGTGCACCCATGTGCACATGTTGACCGGAAAGCGGCCCGCACCCCGGAGGGCACGGGCCGGAGACTCGGTCGAGCGGGGGTCAGTCGTGCGGCGGGAGCCCGCCGATCTGGTGGTCGGCGACGCTCAGCGCCTCGTCGACCAGCCGCCGCAGATGGCCGTGGCGCAGCGCGTACACGACGCGCCGGCCGTCCTTGCGGGTGGTGACCAGCCCCGCCAGCCGGAGCTTGCCGAGGTGCTGGCTGACCGACGTCCGCGGGGCTCCGGTCGCCTCGGTGAGCGTGGTCACGTCCGCCTCACCGGCGCTCAGCCGCTGGAGCAGGGCGAGCCGGGTGCGGTCCGCGAGCAGCGCCAGGATGCCGGCCGCGGCGTCCAGCCGCTCGTCGTCCCGATGCTCCTGCGCATGGTGTGCACCTGATATCCGAAGGCTCCCGCTCATGGCGACATCGTAGGGCCCCGGGCGCCGCCTGCCGAAGCACCGTGGCACCGGACCGGCACGACGAGGCCGGAGGAGCCGCTCGCGACTCCTCCGGCCGGTTGGTCACCTCAGGCGTTCTTCGCCCAGAGGAAGCCCGGTACGGGGGTGTACCGCGCGACCGCACGCCAGTCGTCGTCCGGCGGGCAGGGGGTGGGCGGACACGGGGGCGGCGGGCACTCCTTGCTGTCCTTGACCGTGATCTCCACGCACGGGCAGTCCTCGGTCAGCTCGACCGTGGCCACCGCGGGCTGCGGCAGCTCGTAGCCGGGAGGCGCCTGCGTCTCCTGCCAGTAGTACATGCCCAGCGGCAGGTCGGCGGCGGAGCAGACACCCGACGCGGGGGTCACGCACGGAGCACCCACGGGGGTGTCCGGGTTCGTCCCGTCGGTCTGCAGGCCCGCGACGCCGTTGGTCTCACGCCACAGCTGGAAGGTCGCCCCCGCCAGCGGCTTCCCGGTGTCGGCGTCCACCTTCGTGACGGAGGTGGACCCGGGCGGGGTGGACGACTTCGCGTCCTTGACGGTGACCTGGACGTCCGGCCGGGCAGCGTCGAGCACCACCGTCGTCACCGCGGGCTGTGGCAGCTCGTAGCCGGGAGGCGCCGCCGTCTCCTGCCAGTAGTACGTACCCAGCGCCAGGTCGTCCGCCGAGCAGACCCCCGTGGCCGGGGTGACGCACGGAGCGCCGACGGCCGTGTCCGGGTTCGCCCCGCCGGTCTGCAGACCGGGCACGCCGTTGGTCTCGTGCCACAGCTGGAAGACCGCACCCGCCAGGGGGTGGCCGGTCTCGGCGTCCACCTTCGTGACGGTGGTGGACCCGGTCGGCACGACCGACTTCACGTCCTTCACCGTGACCTGGATGTTCTGCCCGTCGGTGTCCAGCACCACCGTCGTCACCGCGGGCTGCGGCAGGTCGTAGCCGGGAGGCGCCGCTGTCTCCTGCCAGTAGTACGTGCCCAGCGGCAGGCCGTCCGCGACACAGACACCCGACGCGGGCGTCACGCACGCCGAACCCACGGCCGTGTCCGGGTTCGCCCCGGAGGTCTGGAGGCCGGCCACGCCGTTGCTCTCGCGCCACAGCTGGAAGGAGGCTCCGGCGAGCGGCTGTCCGGTGACGGAGTCGACCTTGGTGACGCTGGTGGCACCGGTCGGAGCGACGGTCTTGGCGTCGGCGACGGTGACCGCCACGTTCTGCCCGTTGGCGTCCAGTTCCACGGTGGTCACGTTGAGGTCGGGCAGCTCGTACCCGTCGGGGGCCGAGACCTCCTGCCAGTAGTAGGTGCCCAGCGGCAGGCCGGTCGCCGAGCAGACACCCGACGCGGGGGTCACGCACGGGGAGCCCACGGCGGTGTCGGGGTTCGCCCCGG
>NZ_JBVILX010000030.1:15868-43896 GCF_055580145.1 Kitasatospora sp. NPDC032121
GGTGGTCTGCAGGCCCGCGACGCCGTTGGTCTCACGCCACAGCTGGAAGGTCGCCCCCGCCAGCGGCAGCGAGGTCGCCGAGTCCACCTTGGTCACGCTGGTGGACGCCGTCGGGGCGGCCGTCTCGGTGTCGGCGACGGTGACCGGGACGTTCTGCCCGTTGGTGTTCAGCACGACCGTGGTCACGTTGAGCTCGGGCAGGTCGTACCCGGGAGGCGCCGCGGTCTCCTGCCAGTAGTAGGTGCCCAGCGGCAGGCCGGTCGCCGAGCAGACACCCGACGCGGGGGTCACGCACGGGGAGCCCACTGCGGTGTCCGGGTTCGCCCCGGTGGTCTGCAGGCCCGCGACGCCGTTGGTCTCACGCCACAGCTGGAAGGTCGCCCCCGCCAGCGGCAGCGAGGTCGCCGAGTCCACCTTGGTCACACTGGTGGACCCGGTCTCCTCGACCGGGCTCAGGGTGTCCCTGACGGTGACCGGGACGTTCTGCCCGGCCGTGTCGAGGACCACCGTCGTCACCGCGGGCTGCGGCAGGTCGTAGCCCGGAGGCGCCTGGGTCTCCTCCCAGTAATAGGTGCCCAGCGGGAGGTCGGCGGCGGAGCAGAGGCCGTTCCTCGCGGTGGTGCAGGGGGCACCGACCTTGGTGTCCGGAGTGGTCCCCGAAGTCTGCAGGCCCGCGACGCCGTTGGTCTCGCGCCACAGCTGGAACGTCGCGCCCGCCAGGGTCTGGCCCGTGACGGAGTCGACCTTCGTGACACTGGTCGAGCCGGTCGGGGCCGGCGGGTTGCAGTCCGGGAGGTCGCCGTCGAAGGGGTAGGCGTGGAACTCGGTCCCGGTCATGCCGCCGCCGGAGTTGTGCAGCAGCGTGCCGGTGGTGAAGAACCGTCCGTTCAGACCGGGCAGGCTCATCGAAGCGGTGCTGGCCGGGTTGCCGACGAGCACGCTGCCCTGGAACTGCCCCGATCCCGTGAGGGTGACGGTCGTCGCGGTGGGGAAGTTCCACAGCAGGCGCTCGCGCAGCTGGTTCCAGGGGTCGGTGTCCTCGAGGCTGCCGCTGTACGTGTTGATGGTGCGGGCGTCGCCCACCAGGTTGACCAGCACGGTCGCGTTCGCGGGGATCCCGGCGAACGCGATGCCCTGGGTGGAGCCGCCGCGCCCGACGAGGTCGAAGTCGACGTTGAAGACCTGGAGTGCGGAGGTGCCGTCACCGGTGAACAGGGTCTGGAACCCCTGGTTGACGGCGGTTCCGGTGGCGGGGCGGGGCGCGCTGACCCCGGCGTAGCACTGGCTCGCGGTCTGCAGTTCCCCGCGCAGCGGCGTGTAGGCGGCCACGGCCCGGGCATCGTGGATCTTCGTGCCCGTGATGGTGCCGGTGGCCGTGCCCGCGTAGCGGACGACGCCGCCCTCGGCCAGCAGCGACTGGCCCGGGGCCACGGTGACGTTGCCCCCGGCGGTGAGGAAGTCGGCTCCGTCCGGCGGGGGGACGCGCGAGCCGACGCCGACGATGCCGATGTTGTAGACGGAGCTGACTCCGGCTGCCTTGTTCACGTCGAAGTCGCCGAGGGTCACCACGTGCCCCTCGGCCTCCGCGGCCGATTCGCGCACGTGGAAGTCGCCGCCGACGAAGATGTTCACGCCGGCGTCACGGCCCGCGAAGGGCCCGTTGTTGACGGGCGGGAAGGTCGCCGGGCAGTCGGCGCCCAGGCACGGCCCGAGGCCTCCCGGGAGGCCGGCCGCCTGCGCCGCCGTCGGTGAGACGAGGGACATTCCGAAGGGGACGAGTGTCAGGGCCAGGGCGGTGCCCACCGCCCTGCCGAATCGGCGTCTCCAGGTGAGCGTCGTCACCGGATCCTGACTGGGCTTCACCTCGGTCCTTTCATCGTTCGAGCACAATGTGGCCCTCGGAGTGTGATCAGCCGGCGCGCCGGGGGCGTGCGACGCGCGCACGGTGTCCGCTGAACGCGGCGCCGTTGCACCCGATCGGGTGCACACGATGCGGCGGCCGCGGGGCTCCCGACCCCGGATCGGTGCCCTCCGGCCCTGATGCGCCATCAGCGGCGGCCCCGTCCTGGACCCGTCGAGGCCCCGTCCCGCCGCCTCGCCCGAACGACACCACGAGTCCCGGAGTCTCCATGACCGAGTCAAGCCGCGTGGGTGACCAGCTGGGCCGGGATCCGCCCGAGCAGGTGCACCGGGAACGCTTCCTGGCGACCTGACCGCCCGCACCGCTCCCCCGGCCTCACCCGACCCGGCCGTCGCCGACCCGCTCGGCGGCGGCCCGGTCCGCTTCCGGGCTCCCGTCCGCGCCGGTGGCGGAGTCGTACTCGGCGAGGGTCTCGCGGGTGAAGCCGAAGAAGTAGGTGGCCAGGAAGCCCACCAGGTAGCCGGTCAGCAGCCCGCCACCGTAGACGGCGGCGGCCGCGAGCAGTCCGTGCGGACCGGCCAGCAGCGGGAAGAGGGCCCAGCCGGAGGGGCCGATGGCGGTGGAGCCGACGGCGCCGCCGAGCTGGCCGGCCACCCCGACGAAGGCGCCGCCGGCCGCGCCGCCGACGCAGGCGGTGACGAAGGGGCGCCCCAGCGGCAGGGTGACGCCGTAGACCAGGGGCTCGCCGACACCGAGCAGGCCCGCCGGGAGCGCGGACCTGATCGTGGCCCGCAGCGAGGCGTTGTGGCGCAGCCTCAGGTAGACGGCCACGGCGCAGCCGACCTGCCCGGCACCGGCCATGGCGAGGATCGGCAGCAGGACGGTGGAGCCCTGCTGCTGGATCAGGGTGGTGTGGATCGGGATCAGCGCCTGGTGCAGGCCGAGCATGACCAGCGGCAGGAAGAGCCCGCCGAGCACGAGCCCGGCGAGCAGCCCGCCGTGGGCGAGCAGCCAGGTGGCGCCGTGGCCGATGGCGGTGGAGATCTCTCCGGCGACGAACATCAGACCGAACAGCGCGGCCAGCCCGCCGAGCAGGACGGTGACGGTGGGGGTGACCAGGACGTCCAGGGCGGCGGGCACCAGCCGGCGGGTCCAGCGCTCCAGGTACACCGCGAGCAGCGCGGCGCCGAGCGCGCCGACCACGCCACCCTGCCCGGGGGTGAGGTGGTGGCCGAAGGCCTCCACCTTGGCAACCCCGGCGTAGACGATCACGGCGGCCACGGCTCCGCCGAGCACGGGTGTGCCGCCGAACTCCTTCGCCGTGTTGTAGCCGACGAAGACGGCGATCAGGGACATGAATCCGGCGGAGACCGGTCCCAGGGCGGTGACCAGCGCCGGCGCCCAGCCGAGGTTGGCGAGGGCCCCGGAGAGGCCGGCGACGATCCCGCATCCGATCAGGGCGGGGATCAGCGGGACGAAGATGTTCGCGATCCGGCGCAGCGCCAGCTTCACCGGGGTCGCGTTGCGCACCCGGG
Source organism: Kitasatospora sp. NPDC032121 (assembly GCF_055580145.1). Classification (NCBI taxonomy): domain Bacteria; kingdom Bacillati; phylum Actinomycetota; class Actinomycetes; order Kitasatosporales; family Streptomycetaceae; genus Kitasatospora; species Kitasatospora sp. NPDC032121. The sequence continues at coordinate 19,265 of NZ_JBVILX010000030.1, forward strand.
CCCGTGTCCGGATGCGCTCACCGCGGGCGGCGAGTTCCTCGGCGGTGGGGGCGGGCCCCGGTCGCTCCCGTTCGCCCGCCCGGGCCGCTCCGACCGCTCCGTCCGCTCCGTCCGCTCCGTCCGCCCCGGCCGGTGCGCCGGGGCGCTCCAGGAGGCGGTTCAGCTGGGCGGTGACCCCGGCGACGGCGGCGGGCCCGAGCACGATCTGGTAGGTGTCGTCCTCGACCGTGCCCAGGACCGCCGGCAGCGCCCGGAGCGCCTCGGTGTCGACCAGGGAGCGGTCCGCCAGGCCCAGCCGTAACCGGGTCATGCAGTGGGCGACCGAGCGGATGTTGGCGGCGCCACCGACCAGCGGGAGGATCGCCTCGGCCACGGCGCGGTTCTTCTCGTCCGACATGCCGGGTGACGTACCCGGGTGCTCCCCCGGCTCAACCGCCGTCGTACGCGGCGGTGCCGAGCCGGGCCGCCGGCCGGGAGGCGCCGGCGTCCGCCCGGTCCGGGAGCGGGTCGTCCTCGGTGAGGCCGATGCGCACCCGGTGCACGTACCGGTCGATCAGGTGGCGCAGCACCCTGACGGTGGCGGCGACGTCCGGCTCGGGGACCCCGTCCAGCACGTTGTCCAGGGAGGCGAGGTTGGCCTGTTTCAGACGGTCGATCAGTTCCCGTCCGTCGGCCGTGATCGCCACCCTGCGGGCCCGTCGGTCCTGGGTGTCCTGGGTGCGCTCCACCAGCCGCTGCCCCTGGAGGCGGTCGATCTGCCTGGTGACGTGGGAGGACTTGACCATCAGCCGGGCGGCGAGGTCGCTCACCCGGCTGGGCCCGTCGGTCTCGACGAGCGCGCGCAGCAGGTAGACGTCCGAGCGCGCGGCCGTGACACCGGCTCTCGCCATCCGGCGCTCGTGCTCCTGTGAGCGCGTCAGCAGGTAGGCCAGGGTGTCCAGGACGTCCTCCAGTCCGCCCAGGCCCCCCGGTTCGGTGGCGGCGGTCCGGCCGTCCTCGGCGTCTTCTTCGTCCGACATGGGGGGAACCTTAGCGATCCGGGACGGCCGTGGCAGCAACGAGGAGCCACGGCCGGATTTCGGACAGTTTCGGCCGACGTCCGCGCACCCCTTTCGCCACCACGGAACGCGAGTTAGCGTGACGTTCAGTTAGTTGCTTTGGGCACGTAAATATGGACCCGACTCAACTCCCGGAAGGGGATTCACCGATGGCCACCGCCGAGAAGACCCCGCGGTTCACCCACCCCGCCGCCCGCGGCGCCTGCCCGTTCGCCCCGCCGCCCGCCTACGACGAGGCCCGGCGGGAGGAGCCGGTCAGCCGCGTCACCCTGTGGGACGGCTCCACCAGCTGGCTGGTCACGCGCCACGAGGACATCAAGGCGGTCCTCTCCGACCCCCGGTTCAGCGCCGACTCCACCCGCCCCGGCTTCCCCTTCGTCAGCGAAGGCGCCCGGCAGCTGAACACCGGCCGGCCCACCATCATCCGGATGGACGACCCCGAGCACGCCCACTTCCGCCGGATGCTGACCGGCGAGTTCATGGTCAGGAAGGTCGAGGCGCTGCGCCCCGAGATCCAGCGGATCGCCGACGAGCTGCTGGACCGGATGACCGACGGACGCACCAGCGCCGACCTGGTCCGGGAGTTCGCGCTGCCGCTGCCCTCGCTGGTCATCTGCCTGCTGCTCGGCGTCCCCTACCAGGACCACGACTTCTTCCAGGGCTGCAGCCGCGTCCTGCTGCGCCGCGCCTCCACCGCCGAGGAGGTCTCCACCGCCCAGGCCGAGCTGATGGCCTACCTGGTCGAGCTCACCGAGGCCAAGCGCGCCCGGCCCGACGACAGCATCCTCAGCCGCCTGGTGGAGCGCGGCGAGCTGAGCACCGAGGAGATCGCCGGCATGGGCCGGCTGCTGCTCGTCGCCGGACACGAGACCACGGCGAACATGACCTCGCTCTCCGTGCTCGCCCTGCTGCGCAACCCCGACCAGCTCGACCACCTGCGCAAGCACCCCGAGTCCGTGCCCGGCGCGGTCGAGGAGCTGCTGCGCTACCTGAGCATCGTGCACTCCGGCCTGACCCGGGTCGCCACCGAGGACGTCGACGTGGCCGGCGTGCGGATCACGGCGGGCCAGGGCGTGATCTGCATGGTCAACACCGCCAACCGGGACGAGCGGGAGTTCCCGGGTGGAGACGAGCTCGACCTCACCCGCGACGCGCGCCGCCACCTGGCCTTCGGCTTCGGCGTCCACCAGTGCCTGGGACAGCCGCTGGCCCGGCTGGAGCTGCAGATCGCGCTGACCAGCGTCCTGCGGCGGCTGCCCGAACTGCGCCTGGCCGTACCGTTCGAGGAGGTCCCCTTCCGCGGCGAGATGCTCGTCTACGGCCTCCACGAACTGCCCGTCTCCTGGTGACCGGGCTCCCCCGGGGAGCCGCCACGACCACACCGACCCACCTGCCCCGCCGCGGAGTCCACCGCAACCGGGGCACCCGTTCCGAAGGGAAGACCATGCTCGTCCGGATCGACCAGGAAAAGTGCTGCGGCGCCGGGAGCTGCGTGCTCGCCGCCCCCGACGTCTTCGACCAGCGCGACAAGGACGGCATCGTCGTCCTGCTCGACGCCCGGCCGCCCGCCGGGCTCCACCAGGCCGTCCGGGACGCCGCCGCGGTCTGCCCGGCCGCGGCGATCCAGCTGGAGCAGGTGTGACCGCACTGCGGGAGGTGGCCGTGGTCGGCGCGGGCGCGGCCGGGCTGCACGCCGCCGAGGCGCTGCGCCGGTCCGGCTACGACGGCCGCCTCACCCTGATCGGGGCCGAGTCCGAACCGCCGTACGACCGGCCGCCGTTGTCCAAGCACGTGCTCGGCGGCGAGTGGCAGCCCGAGCGCCTGGCCCTGCGCGGCCCCGAGGCGCTGGACGAGCTGAGGCTCGACCTGCGCCTCGGGGTCAGGGCCGAGCGGCTGGACCGGCGGGAACGGACCGTACGGCTCTCCGACGGCCGGGCGGTGCGCTGCGACGCCGTCATCCTGGCCACCGGGGTCCGCCCGCGCCGGCTGCCCGGCGCCGACGCGCCGCGGCCCGGGGCGCACGTGCTGCGCACCCTCGCCGACGCCCTCGCCCTGCGCGAGGAACTACGCCCGGGCGTACGGCTGTTGGTGGTCGGCGGCGGGCTGCTCGGCGCCGAGGCGGCGGCCACCGCCGTCGGTCTCGGCGCCGAGGTCACCTGGCTGACCTCCACCGCCACGCCGCTGGCCGCCGTCCTGGGCACCGAGACGGCCGCGCTGCTGGCCGACCTGCACCGCGAGCACGGGGTGCGGCTCCACCGGGGCGTGGCCACCGCGCTGCTCGAACGGCGCGGCCGGGCCGCGGGCGTCCGGCTGGCCGACGGCTCCGAACTGGCGGCCGACGCCGTGCTGATGGCCGTCGGGTCCGAACCGGCCACCGAGTGGCTGGCCGGCAGCGGCGTCCCGCTGGACGGCGGCGTGGTCTGCGACGCCTACTGCGCCGCCGGCCCCGGCGTCTGGGCGGCCGGGGACGCCGCCTCCTGGCCCGACCCGCGCACCGGCCGGCACCGGCGCGTCGAACAGCGCACCAACGCCTCCGAGCAGGCCATGCACGCGGCCCGGAACCTGCTGGCCGGCCCGGACGGCGCCCGCCAGGCCTACCGGCCGGTCCCGTACCTGTGGACCGACCAGTACGGGCTGCGGGTCCAGGTGTTCGGCCGGCCCGGCGGCGCCGAGCACTTCGAGGTGGTCGACGGCAGCCTGGCGGAACACCGCTTCGCCGCCGTCTGCGTCCGGGACGGCGTGGTCAGCGGCGCGGTGGGAATCGCCTCCGCCCGGGCGTTGCGCGGGCTGCGCGCCCAGGTGGCGGCGCACGGCCCGTGGCCGCCCGAACCGGTCCGGACGCCCGAACCGGTCGGGGCGCCCGAACCAACGTGAGCGCCCGGCTGCCCGCCCCCGGCCCGGGCCCTCGGGCCGGGGGCGGTGCGCCCGCCGACCGGGCGGTGCGGCGGGCGGCTTCGCGTTACTCGGGCCAGGGCACCGAGGTCTCGACCCCGGCGGTGTAGTCGACGCCGGGGACGTCCCAGCCGTAGAGCTGCCGGAACTGGTTGTAGAACCAGGCCGATCCGGTCGGGTCGGCGGCCAGCGCGGCCGCCGGGTCGGCCCACAGCTCCCGCACCCGCTCCTGCACGGCGGCGTCGAGCTCCCAGCCGTCCAGGCGGATGCGGCCCTGCTCGTCCAGGGTGAGCTCCTTCGCGCCGGTCAGCTGCTCCCACAGGTCCACGGCCTGGTCGTCGGTGGTGCGCCAGCCGTCCTCGCCGAGGACGTTGCGCAGCAGCGAGGTGTAGAGGGCGATGGAGGGGATGGCGGTGGACGCCTGGGTGACGGCCGCGCCGGCGACGACGGTGAACGCCCGACCCCGGTCGGCGAGCAGCCCGGTCCGCAGCTGCCCGGCGGTGGCCTCCAGGTGCTCCTTGGCGGCGCCGATCGTGCCCTGCCGGTAGACCGGCGCGGTGAGCTCGGAGCCGACGTAGGACAGCGCCACGGTGGTGAAGTCGGGGCCGAGCAGGTCCGCCTCGGCCAGGGCCCGCACCCACAGCTGCCAGTCCTCGCCGCCCATCACCTTGACGGTCGCCGCCCGCTCGGCGTCGTCGGCCGGGGCGAGGTCGACGGTGCCGATCCGCGGGGCTCCGTCCTCGAAGAGCAGGGACGGCGAGGTGTACGGGGCGCCGATCGCCTTGAGCACCGAGTGGTGGACCTCGCCGGTGGCCGGGTCGGTGCGCCGGGGCGAGGCGAGCGAGTAGACGAGGTAGTCGACCGGGCCGTAGCGTTCGGTGAGGAGCTTGATCACCTCGGCGCGGGTGGCGTCGGCGTAGGCGTCGGCGTTGACGAAGGTGAAGTCGCCCCCGTCGCGTTCGACCAGGGCGGAGGTCGCGGCGGTGCGGTACCAGCCCGCGGTGGCGGTGCGCCGCTCGGTGGCGGCGGCCTCGTAGGCGACGCCGATGCCGCGGATGCCCTGGCGGCGCAGCCCGGCGAGCAGGATCGCCTGGCCGTAGCCGGCGCTGGCGCCGAGGACCAGGGCGACCGGGGCCCGGCCGGCCGGCGCCGCGGGCTCGATGCGCCGCCACTGGCGGTCGACGGTGGCTTCGCTGCCGGCCGGGTGGGAGTTGACGATCAGGTAGCCCCGCTGCTTGGGGGTGATCTGCTGGTTGCTCACGCGCTTGGCGCCCTCTCCGATCCGGAGATCGTGATCATGGTGTCGGTCGTCCGGAGCCTATCCGCGCCGGCGGGCGCCGCCGCTGCCCTGCCGTCACGAAGATGCGGCCCGCACTTGTCGGAGGTCGTCATTGCGGCGGGCGTCCGCGTCGGCTACCCCGTCCCGCTTCCCCGGCGGTTCGCGGGGCCGGTCGGCCGGCGGCGCGCCCCGGGCGGTCCAGCCGCCAGACCACGGCGGTCCCGCTGCCGGCCGGGGCGACGGGCGGTGCCGCCGGCTCCTGCCGGAGTTCGGTGAAGCCCAGGCGGCGCGGGACGGCGGCGCTGGCGGTGTTGGCCCGGTCGTGTACGACCTCCAGGTACGCCACGTCCGGCAGGGTGAACATCTCCTCGGCCAGCGCGGCCACCGCCCGGGTGGCGAGGCCCCGGCCGGTGGCGGCCGGGTGCAGCCAGTAGCCGACGCGCCGGACGCCGGGCCGGTCCGTGCGGACGGTCTGGCACATGCCGACCGGGGTGCCGTCCTCGGTGATGGCGTAGGTGTACACCTCGCCGCTCGCCCACCAGGTGTCGCACCTGGCGAGCAGGGCCCGGGTGTGCTCCTCGTCGTGCCCGGCCACCCACGACTCCCAGGGGCGCAGGTGGTCCAGGGACTCCTCGATCAGCGTGCGGGCCGCCGTGAAGTCCCGTTGCCCCTGCCAGCGCCGCAGCGCGAAGGCCCCGCAGTCGATGACGTCCCTCGGTCGCACCCTGCCGACTCCTGTCCTCTCACGCGGACCGCCTCCGCCGCCCGTCGTCAACTTCCGCTCGCCGCAAGGGCAGTGGATGTCAGTGGCCGCCCTGCGGCTCGTCGCGGCCGCGGTGGTCCGGGTAGCCGTTGAAGGCCTCCACCCGGGTGGAGTCGGGGATCACGGTCCCGCCGCCGGCACGGCGAGCGCCGCCAGCGCCGGTATGCCGAGGCGCCCCCACCGGGTCCTGATCGTCGTCATCCCGCGATGATGCCCCGGCGGACCGGCCCGCGTCACTCCTTCACTCCGTGGCCGTACCGGCCGGACGGCCACGTGGCACGGGCGAGTTGTGGAAGTTCGGTGCCCGTCGACTGCGCCGCGGCACACCGGGTAGGCGCCGGACCGGGTCGCCGGCCCGCCCGGGGCCGGCCTCACGGCCACAGGAGGGTCGTTCGATGCAGATGCCCGTCCACCCGATGCCCGTCACCTTCCCCGACAGTCCGCTGCCCGACGTCCCGGTCGTCGCGGAGCTGCGGTTCGACCCGAGCCTGCCGTACGCGGCCTCCCTGGCGTTCCCGCTGACGCCCTGCGCGTGCGTGCCGGTCGAGGCCCAGGTGTGCTGGTACTTCAGCCGCGAGCTGTTGAACGAGGGCCGGCACGCCCCGGTCGGGAGCGGCGACGTCCGGGTGAGCCCGGGGCACGAGGGCGAGGTCCTGATCACCCTGCGGGGGCCCGACGGCGCGCAGGCCGTGCTCAGCGCGCCGGAGGGGGAGGTCAGCGCCTTCCTCTCGGACTCCTTCCTGCTGGTGCCGGCCGGCGAGGAGTCCGAACACCTCGACGTGGAAGCCGCGCTCGCCCGGCTGCTCGCGGCGGACTGACCGCCCGGACCGGCCCGCACCGCGCGCCCGCACCGCCCGGACGACCGCGCCCGTTCCGCCGTTGGAGTGCTCTGCCGACGCCCGGCGCGGCAACCGCAGCACTCGGCCGCCCCGTGCGCCGCGCGGCCCACTAGGTTCCTGCCGTGGACGAAACCAGGGCTTCGAACGGGCGCGAGCCGTCCACCGGCGAGCGCCTCACCGCCCGCCTGGACGGGCGGCTGCCGGTCACGGAGGCGGGCCGCGAGCTGCTGCGCAAGATCTTCCCGGACCACTGGTCCTTCCTGCTCGGCGAGCTCGCGCTGTACAGCTTCGTGGTGCTGCTGCTGACCGGCGTCTACCTGACGCTCTTCTTCCGGCCGAGCATGAACGAGGTGGTCTACCAGGGCGCCTACCTGCCACTGAGCGGCGTACGGGTGTCCGAGGCGTACGCGTCCACCCTGCGGATCAGCTTCGAGGTGCGGGGCGGACTGCTGATCCGCCAGGTCCACCACTGGTCGGCGCTGCTGTTCACCTCGGCGATCGGGATGCACCTGCTGCGGGTGTTCTTCACCGGGGCGTTCCGCCGCCCGCGCGAGCTCAACTGGGTGATCGGGGTGACACTGTTCAGCCTCGCGCTGCTGGAGGGGTTCTCCGGCTACTCGCTGCCCGACGACACCCTCTCCGGCACCGGCCTGCGGATCGCCGAGGGCGTGCTGCTCTCGGTGCCGCTGGTCGGCAGCTACCTCACCCTGTTCGCGTTCGGCGGCCAGTTCCCCGGGACCGAGATCATCCCCCGGCTGTTCACCGTGCACGTCCTGCTGGTCCCCGGCCTGCTCCTGGCCCTCGTCGGGGCGCACCTGACCCTGGTGGTGGTGCTGAAGCACACCCATTGGGCCGCCCCCGGCCGCACCAACCGCAACGTGGTGGGGATGCCGTTCTTCCCCCAGTTCCTCACCCGTACGGTGGGCCTGATGTTCGCGGTGGGCGGCGTGATGGCACTGTCGTCCTTCCTCGCCGAGATCAACCCGATCTGGCGGTACGGCTCCTACCGCCCCGACGTGGTCGGGACGGGCGCTCAGCCGGACTGGTACATCGGCTTCATCGAGGGGGCGCTGCGGCTGATGCCGGCCGCGGAGACCAGGGTGCTCGGACACACCGTGTCCTGGAACGTCCTCCTGCCCGCCGTGGTGCTGCCCGCCCTGCTGTTCGCGACGCTGTACGCCTACCCCTTCGTCGAGCGGTGGCTCGACGCCGACACCGGCGAGCACCACCTGTGCGACCGCCCGCGCAACCGGCCCACCCGCACCGCGCTGGGCACCGCCGGGACCACCTTCTACGCGGTGCTGCTGGTCGCCGGCGGCAACGACGTGATCGCGTACGCCTTCGAGGTCTCCGTCAACGCGCTCACCGTGGCGCTGCGCACGGCGCTGATCGTGCTGCCGCCGGTGGTCTTCCTGCTCACCCGGCGCCTCTGCCTGGCCCTGCAGGCCAGGGACCGCGCCCGGCTGCTGGACGGCGACGAGACCGGCCGGATCGACCAGTCGCCTGACGGGGGCTTCTCCGGCCACCACCGCCCGGTGCCCGAAGCCGAGCGGTACGTGCTGCTGGCGCGCGCCGCGGAGGAGCCGGTCACCGCCGCCGAGGGGGCGCCGCGGCACGAGCGGGTACGGGCCGCGGCGAGCTCATGGTTCCACCGCGACCGGGTCGACCTCCCCTCCACGGAGCGGGAGTCGGAGCGGATGGCGGCCGTCCTCACCGCCCCGGCCCACCCCGCTCCCCCGGCCGCCCTGGCGCCCGGGCCCGCCCCGGGCGGCCCGCTCCGACGGCTGCTGCGCCGGCTCAGCCCGCGCCGTGGTCGCGGTACTGGAAGATGAAGCCGGCGACGGCGAGCGCGAGCACCAGGGCGCCGACGACGATCAGCCACCGGGCGAAGACCAGCCCCAGGGCGAAGACCGTCACGCCGACCGCCGCGAGCACCGGATAGCCGCTGCGGGCCGGAAAGAACCCCACCGGCCCGGCGGTCTCCGCGATCTCGGCCTCCTTGCGGTCCTGCGCCCGGCCGCCGCCCAGCCGCTGGTGCTGGACGAACCAGAACAGCGCGACCAGGCCGGACATCAGGAACGCCACCGTCAGGATCGCCTTGCCGGCCGGCTCCCGGGCCCAGAAGCCGTAGACCAGTCCGGTCACCGCGAAGAACACCGTCATGACGGTGAACAGCCACCCCTCCGCCTTCACCGTCCGCTCCCCCGCTCGCCGCTGCGGCCCTGCGGCACGCCGGAGCCGCCGCCCGGAGCCTCCTCCGGCGGCACCTCCGGATGGTGCAGGTCGAAGGCCGGCGACTCGGAGCGGATCCGGGGCAGCGCGTGGAAGTTGTGCGGCGGCGGCGGGCAGGAGGTGGCCCACTCCAGCGACCGGCCCCAGCCCCACGGGTCGTCCTCGGCGACCTTCTCGCCGTACCTGGTGGTCCGCCAGACGTTGTAGAAGAACGGCAGGTTGGAGACCCCGAGCAGGAACGAGCCGATCGAGGCGCAGACGTTCAGCGCGGTGAAGTCGTCCACCGGCAGGTAGCTCGCGTAGCGGCGCGGCATCCCCTGGGCGCCGAGCCAGTGCATCACCAGGAAGGTGGTCTGGAACCCCGTGAACAGGATCCAGAAGTGGATCTTGCCCAGCCTCTCGTCGAGCAGCTTCCCGGTGATCTTCGGCCACCAGAAGTAGAAGCCCCCGAAAGTGGCGAAGACGACCGTGCCGAACAGCACGTAGTGCAGGTGGGCCACCACGAAGTAGCTGTCGGTGACGTGGAAGTCGATCGGCGGCGCGGCCAGCAGCACCCCGCTCAGCCCGCCGAACAGGAAGGTCACCATGAAACCGATCGACCAGAGCATCGGGGTCTCGAAGGACAGCGAGCCGTTCCACATCGTCCCGACCCAGTTGAAGAACTTCACCCCGGTGGGCACCGCGATCAGGAAGGACATCATCGAGAAGAACGGCAGCAGCACCTGGCCGGTGGCGAACATGTGGTGCGCCCACACCGACATGGACAGCGCGGTGATGGCGATGGTCGCGCCGATCATCCCGTAGTAGCCGAACACCGGCTTGCGGCTGAACACCGGGATGATCTCGGTGACGATGCCGAAGAACGGGATCGCGACGATGTACACCTCCGGGTGGCCGAAGAACCAGAACAGGTGCTGCCACAGCAGCGCCCCGCCGTTCGCCGCGTCGAAGGCGTGGGCGCCGAACTTGCGGTCCGCCTCCAGGCAGAGCAGCGCGGCGGTCAGCACCGGGAAGGCCAGCAGCACCATGACGGAGGTGAACAGCACGTTCCAGGTGAAGATCGGCATCCGGAACAGCGTCATGCCCGGCGCCCGCAGGCAGGTGATGGTGGTGATGAAGTTGACCGAGCCCAGGATGGTGCCGAGGCCGGCCACCACCAGTCCGAACGCCCACAGGTCCCCGCCCGCCCCGGGCGAGAACAGCGGACCGTTCAGCGGCGCGTACGCGAACCAGCCGAAGGAGGCCGCGCCCTGGGTGGTGAGGAAGCCGCTCAGCACCATCAGCCCGCCCAGCAGGAAGGCCCAGTAGGTGAAGGCGTTCAGCCGGGGGAAGGCGACGTCCGGCGAGCCGATCTGCAGGGGCATGATCGCGTTGGCGAACCCGGCGAAGGTCGGGGTGGCGAACAGCAGCAGCATGATCGTGCCGTGCATGGTGAACAGCTGGTTGTACTGCTCGTTCGACAGCAGCCCGGTGTCCGGCCCCATCAGCTGGGCCCGCATCAGCAGCGCGAGCACGCCCCCGACCAGGAAGAAGCCGAAGGCCGTCACCAGGTAGAGGTTCCCGATGACCTTGTGATCCGTGGTGAACAGCCAGCGCAACAGCGTGCTGCCCTGCCGGACCCGGGCCCGGGTGCGATCCTGCGCACGGGGCGGCGCAGTGGACGAAGCGCTCATGGAACCTCCGCTACGGAGCCGGTGACGCCCCCGGTCGCGGCGCCGACCCCCTCCCCGGAACGGCGGAGGGCCCGCCCTCGGACGCCATCGCCGACCCTAGCGGCGGCGGCCCCGGCGGCCGGGGCGCCACGCGGTACCTTCGACCGGGTGGCGCCGCCGTCCCCGGGGGCGCGCCGGGCTCAGCGCTCCCGCAGGTCGGGGACCACCTCGCGCAGGCGCTCGGCGCCGATCGCGCCCGCCCGCAGCAGGACCGGCACCTCGCCGGTGATGTCCACGATCGAGGAGGGCACGGCGGCCGCGGTCCGGCCGCCGTCGAGGTAGACGGCCACCGAGTCGCCGAGCATGCCCTGGGCGGCGTCGCAGTCCTGCGGCGAGTCCTGCCCGGTCAGGTTCGCGCTGGAGACGGCCAAGGGCCCGGTGGCTTCGAGCAGTTCGATGGCGACCGGGTGCGCGGGCATCCGCACCGCGACCGTCCCGCCGGTCTCGCCGAGGTCCAGCTCGACCGACGCCAGGTGGCGGGCGACCACCGTCAGCCCGCCCGGCCAGAACTCCTTGACCAGGTCCCGCGCGCGCTCCGTCACCTCGACCAGCCCGTCCAGCGCCTCCGGGGAGCCGACCAGCACCGGCGAGGGCATGTTCCGCCCCCGGCCCTTGGCCCGCAGCAGGCGGTCGACCGCCTCCGGTGCGAAGGCGTCCGCGCCGACTCCGTACACGGTGTCCGTGGGCAGCACCACGAGCTCACCGCGGCGCACCGCGGCCACGGCCTCGCGCAGCCCGGCCGCGCGCTCGGACGGGTTCGAGCAGTCAAAACGACGAGTCATCAGGGGTCTCCACCGGCGGGCCGCCGGCCCGCACCGTTCCTCCGGCCCGGCCACCTCTCCGGCCGGACACGCCCTGGTCAGCCTACCCTTCCCGGGCCCACGGCCCGGCGGCGGTGGGTGCCCACCCTTGCCGGGTCCGCGGCCCGGCGCGGCGGGTGCCTCCCCCTCGGCCGCTCGGGTGGCGCGCGACGGCGGCGCCGCACCGGGCCGTCCTCCCCGGGGGCGGGTACCGGCGGCCGGACGTAGGTTGCCGACATGACCAGTGACGAGACGGTCCCGGCCGTGGGAGTGCGCCCGGTGGACGAGGTGTTCGCCGCGATCGACAAGGTCAACCGGCGGCCCCGGCCCTGGAGCGGCTTCGAGCACGGCGTGCTCGGCGCCTACCGGTGGGCCGCCGGCGCCCAGGTCGCGGCGCCGGTCACCGCCGCCGCCACGGCCGCAGCCACCGACGGCGCCACCGGCCCGTGCCACGCCCAGCTGCTGGCCGAGTGCCAGGCCGCCGCCGTCCACCTCCACCGGGTCCGCGCCCAGGGCTCGGACCACAGCTACGTGCTCGGCGTCCACCGGGCACTGGCCTGGCTCTGCGGACTGCACGAGGACCGCCCCTGAACGGGGCGGGACCCGGGGCTCACGGCCCTGAACGGCACACGGCGCTGAACAACGGTCAGCCCCGGTCAGTAGTAGTGGCGGCGGCCACCGACAGCGTGTCCGAGCGCCCCGGCGACCCACAGGATCAGACCGATGGCGACCAGCACGATGCCGATGGTCCAGAGGATCGAGATGCCGGTGACGAAACCGACGATGAGCAGGATGACGCCGAGGATAATCACGAGGGTCTCCCGGGTTGACGAGTGGCTGGTGACGGGGGCGGTCCTCGTCGGCTCGAACCGGCCGGGCCGTTCCCCGGGAACCGGACCGGTCTCGCCCGGCCCGTCTCCACACACGCGTGTACCGCGGTACGGCTGAGGCAAACCGGGCGGCCACTCCCCTCAGCGCCGGTGGCGGCCACTCAGCGCCGGTGGCGGCCGCCCCGGCGGCGGGGCGGGGCGGCCACCCGGGGTGCGGGCAGGAAGAGCCGGGCCAGCTCACGGCCCAGGTTGACGCCGATGGCGAGGGCCATCGCCACCGCGCCGGCCCGGCCGATGAGGCTCAGCCCGGCCTCGGGCTCGCCCCGGACGAAGGCGAGCATCCCGAAGTACAGCACCGAGCCCGGCAACAGCGGGCCCAGTGCGGCGGTGATGTGCGGCAGCGCTGAGCTGCCCCGGCAGCGCGCCATGAGCTGGCCGGAGAGGCCCACCAGCCCGGCGGCCAGGCCGGTGGCCAGGATCGGCTCGCCGCCCGCGTTCACCAGCACCCCGTACGTGGTCCAGCCGGCCGCGCTGTTCAGCAGGACCGCCGGCAGCGTGGCCGGCTCGGTGTTCAGCAGGACGGCGAACGCCAGGGTGAGCAGCACCGCGGCGGCGAGCTGCAGCGGCGGGTTCACCGCCCCGGGCGGGACGTCCTGGGCGGCGAGGTCGGCGCCGTTGTTGACGCCGACGTAGAGCACCGTCATCACCCCGATGACCACGCCGGCCATCAGGTACAGCGCCTCGAGCAGCCGGGCGGCGGCGGTGAGGTAGAAGCCCGCCAGGCCGTCCTGGGCCGCGGCCACCATGGGCCACCCGGGCAGCAGCGCGTACAGCCCTCCGGTGATCACCACCGAGCCGCGCAGGTGCAGCCCGTTGAACGAGAGCAGGATGCCGATCACGGCGGCGGGCACCGCCGCCACCACGAACTGGTAGAACGCCGGGAGGTCGTGGCGTGCCACCAGCGCCGAGCACCGCTCGCCCGTCAGCGCGGCGACGACGGCGCTGGCGAACACCAGCCAGGCCCGGGCGTCGGCCCGGCCGCCGATCAGCAGGGTGGCGGCCCCGGCCATCCCCCCGCAGGAGAGCACGAACAGCCGCCCGGAGTAGCGGCGGCTGTTCCGGCGGGCCGCCAGCAGCTGTCGGTGCGCCTCGGGGACGGTCATCCCGCCCACGGCGATCCCGGTGACCAGCCGGAACACGGCGGCCAGCCGCGCGTAGTCGACGGACGGGCGGCGGACGGAGCACTCGGCCGTCAGCGAGGGCTCCGACGGCCCGGGCTGGTACGAGATCGCCACCCGGGTGAAGGTGACCTGCGGGTCGCACGGGTGGAGCCGGTAGGCGTGGGCGACGGCCAGCATGGCGGCCTCGACGTCCTCCGCCGCCTCGCCGCTGGCCAGCAGCAGCTCGCCGACCAGCAGCGCGAGGTCCAGCACCTGAGCCGGCTCGACACCCGCCGGCGGATCCGCGCCGGCGCCCTCCGGCGCGGGCCGCCGGTCGGCCGTCGGGGTGCGCAGCAGCGGCAGCATCATGTCGGACCAGGGTGCCGCGGCGGCGTCACCCTCGGGGCCTGGACGGGCTCCCGGCTCGCGCCGTCCGGGCGCTGGGGCCTGGGGCGGCACCCGTTCGGGCCGGGTGGGGTGTCCTTCCGGGCCGGCGGGCGCGCCGAGCTGCTCGTGTTCCGTCATCGCGACTCCCTGACCCCACCCCCTCCGTCACCATCGTGCAGCCCTTCCACTACCCGGAGTGACGGTGCGACGAACGCGCCACACCCGGCACACCCGTCCGAACCGGAGCACGACCGGCCGTACACGCCCCGTCGCCCCGCGCGTGCCGACCTCGGCGGCCGCGAGGCGGGTCGGTCGGCGGCCCCCGGGCGGGCCACCGGAGGGCCTCGCGGTCGGATTCGCGACGGCTGCGGCGGGTACACGCGATTGCGCGACGACCCGAACGCCGCTCGAAGACGAACAAGCGCCGGCCGGCCCACGCGCTCGGCCGCCGAGCGGCGCGTGCCACCCGAGGAGGTGCCCCGATGACCGTCCCGATGCCCCCCGATCCGGACACCCGGCCGATACCCGGCCCCGACCCGACGCCGGGGCCGGGCGGGCCCGATCCGGCGCCGCCGCCGATCCCGCCCTTCCCGCCGCCGGAGCCGATTCCGGACCCCGATCCGGCACCGCCTCCGCAGCCGCACCCCGGGCAGGCCTGACGGCGCCGCCCGGCCTGCCCGGCGCCGGCGAGCGGCCCGCTCGGACCCGCGGCGGCCGTCAGAACCCGGGGGCCAGCAGGCCGTCCAGTTCGGCTTCGAAGAGCAGCGCGGGGCGGAAGCCCATGCCGGTGAAGTGCCCGGCGAGTTCCAGTGACAGCACCCCGTGCAGGCGGGTCCAGAAGGCCAGGAAGCGGTGCAGCACCTCGGGCGTCGCCGGTTCCTCGCCGGCCCAGTCCCGGTGGCCCAGCAGGTGGGAGGTGAACGCCGCCTCCTGGACGTCCGGGGCCCGCGGCCCGGTCGGGGCGAGCGCAGCGCAGGCGTCGACCAGCGTCCGCATCGCCTCGTCGGCGATGGCGGTGGTGTCCGCGGGCGCGTGGTAGCCGGGCACGGGGGTGCCGTAGACCAGGAAGTACCGCTGGGGGTCGGCCAGGGCCCAGCCGCGCAGGGCGTGGGCGAGCCCGGCCAGGTCGGCGCCCTCGGCGGCGGCCGTGCCGAGGGTGTCGGCGAGGCTGCGGTACGCGTCCCGGACGAGTTCGGTGATCAGCTCGTCACGGCCGGCGAAGTAGCGGTAGAGCGCGGGGCCGCTCATGCCCATCCGTTTGGCGATCGCGTTGACGGACAGCGCCGAGGCGCCGGCCGTGGCGATCTGCTCCCAGGCGTGCGCCTTGATCTCCTCGCGCACCTGGGCCCGGTAGCGCTCGCGCGGGGTGTCCGCGCCCGTTGTCGCCATGGCCTTCGCCCGCTCCCCGCTTCGCTCGACTAGATGCTCACGCTTCCGTTAGAAGGTATCACTGCACTGGTTGACCGCTCACCGCTCTCGGAGTTACAACTTCTAACGAAGGCGTGAGTCTCTAGCTCGCGACGACCGCACCGAACGCGCCGACCGCGCCGCCCCGGCGGCCGCCCGTGAATGGGGAGTCCCATGTCCGCCACCCGCAGCAGCGGCATCCGCACCGCCCTCCTGACCGTCCCGCTCGCCCTCGGCCTGCTCGGCGCCGCGGTGGCGCCGGCCGGGGCCGCCACCGGCCACCGCGCCGGCTCCTCGCTCACCTGCCACGGGGCGGGCGTCGACCCGTCCGCCCGGGTCCGCCACCGGACCGAGACGCTGATCCACGCACCGCTGCGGACGGTCTGGCGACTCCAGACCGACGTGGCGCGCTGGCCCGACTGGCAGGCCGTGGTGCGCAGCGCCGAGCGCCTCGACGGCGGCCCGCTGCGTGCCGGGTCGGCATTCCGGTGGACCACCCCGCTGCCGCCGAACCCCGCGTCGACCGACCCCACCCTGGAGATCACCTCCACCGTCCGGCAGCTGCGACCGGGCTCCTGCCTCCGCTGGACCGGCCCGGCGGTCGCGACCGGGCTGCGGATCGACGGCGTGCACGTGTGGAACTTCACCGAGGTGCCCGGCGGCGTCCTGGTGCGCACCGAGGAGACCCACACCGGCCCCCGGGTCGACGCGAACGTCCCCGCCGCCACCGAGATCCTCCGCCAGGGCCTCGAGGGCTGGCTGCACGATCTGAGGACCGCCGCCGAGTCCGGCGCGTAGAGGAGTCGCCGGACCTGACCGATGGGTCGGCGGGCCGGCGGGCCCGGCAGTCGGGCCCGGCGCATGGAAGCCCACAGCCCGGGCAGACGCCGCACCGGGCCCGCTGTCGGACTCCCGTCGACGCGAGGAGGCGGACGCCATGAGCGACCAGCACGCACCCGTCCCCCGGGACCCTCCGGTTCCGGTCGAGACCCCCGAGTCCCGGATGACCGGCGAGGGCTCGCCACCGCCCGCGCACGAGGAGGAGAAGGGGCCCCGGGACGGCCCCGAGTTCGAGATCACCGAACCGGCCCACGACCCTGGCCGGCACGAGCCGCCGGACTGAGCGACTGCCGTACCCGGCAGCCCTGGTGGCCGCCCCGGTCCGCCCCCGGTCGGGCGCCCGGTCAGGGGGCGAGCAGTCCCTGTCGGCCCGCGTAGGCCGCGAGGCCGTCCGCCGTCGCGCCGGCCCAGCCGACGTACCCGTCCGGCCGGACCAGGAACACACCAGTGCCGTACGCCTCGTAGGCCGGGATGCGGACCACCGGGGCGGTGAGGGCGGGCAGCGGGGCGTCCGTGCCGACGGTGAGCAGCGTCCAGTGCGGCCCGCGGAAGGCGTCGAACAGCCGGGTTCCGCCCCGGCGGCCGTCCGGCGCGCGGTCGCCGGCTCGCAGCGCGTCCGCCGGAAGATCCGGTCGGGTCTCCACGGAGAGCGCGGACTCCCGGTAGCCGACGCCGAGTTGCTGGGTCGCCCGGCCGCGGCGCTGCTCGCCGCGGTGCACCCGGGTGGACAGCGCCAGCATCTGCGCCGCGTTGGCGCGGCGTTCCTCCTGGTAGGTGTCCAGCAGTTCCCCGCCCGCTCGGCCGGCCAGCACCGCGGCCAGCTTCCAGCCCAGGTTGTAGGCGTCCTGGACGCTGGTGTTCAGCCCCTGCCCGCCAGCCGGCGAGTGGACGTGGGCGGCGTCGCCCGCGAGGAACACCCGGCCCGCGCGGAAGCGGTCGGCGAGCGCCGCGCGCGGGCGGAACTCGGAGATCCAGCGCAGTTCGGTGACCTGCTCGGCGGTCAGGTGGGAGCGGGCCGCGACCAGCTCGCGCAGTCCGTCGAAGGTGTGGTCGACGACCGTCCCCTCGGGGAACCCGGCGACCAGCTGGAAGTCCTCGGTGCCGCCGAGCGGGCAGATCGCCAGCAGCCCCTCCTCGGCCGGGAACACGTGCCAGTGGTCGCGGCCCAGCCCGTCGACCCGGACGTCCGCGACCAGCATCGGGGCGGGGTCGACGGTCTCGCCGGTCATCCCGATGCCGAGCAGCCGCCGCACCGTCGAGCGCCCGCCGTCCGCCGCGACGAGGTACCGCGCCCGGACCGGGCCGCCGGTGGCGAACTCGGCGGTCACGCCCTCCTCGTCCTGCGCCAGGCCGACCAGCTCGCGCCCGAACGCGACCTCGCTGCCCAGCTCGCGCAGCCGCCCGTACAGCACCTGCTGGGTGCGCCACTGGGGCAGCATCAGCGTCTCGGTGTACGGCTCGGCCTCGGAGGGCTCGGTCGGGTCGTACATCGACTGCTCGCCCTGCGGTTCTCCGTCCTGCCAGAACAGGGTGGGCGGGTAGGGGCCGGCCAGCGCGCGGACCCGGTCGAGCACGCCGAGGTCGTCGAGCACCTCCAGCGTGCGCGGCTGCAGGCCCTTGCCGCGCGAGCCGGGGAAGAGTTCCGTGCCTCGCTCGGCCAGGAGGGCGGTGACGCCGTGCCGGGCGAGGTCCACCGCCAGGGCGAGTCCGGTAGGGCCGGCGCCGATGACCAGGACGTCCGTGTGCATGCCGCGAGAAGTCACGGCAACCTCCTTAACGTTGTTAAGTAGCCGTTGCCGACAGCCTGCACTTAACGGCGTTAAGCTGTCAATCGTGACCTCGCAGAGAACGCAGAGAACCCCCAAGCTCGACCGCGGCCAGGTCGTCGACGCCGCCCTGGACCTCTTGAACGAGGCAGGTCTGGACGGCCTGACGCTGCGCGCCATCGCCGCCCGGCTCGACGTCAAGGCGCCCGCGCTGTACTGGCACTTCAAGGACAAGCAGGCGCTGCTGGACGAGATGGCGACGGAGATGATGCGCCGGATGACCAGCCGGGTGGGGGAAGTCCGACGGGGCGACTGGCGGGAGGCCTGCCTGACGACCATGCGCACCCTGCGCGCCGAGCTGCTGCGCTACCGCGACGGCGCGAAGGTCTACAGCGGCGCCCGGTTCACCGACACGAGTTACGCGGCGGGCCTGGACGCCTCGCTGCGCGTGCTGGTCGAGGCCGGCTTCACCCCGGCCGCCGCCGCCCGGGCCTGGCAGACCGCCTACAGCTACACCATCGGCTACGTCATCGAGGAGCAGGCGATGGGCCCCAACCCCTTCGACGGCGAGGAGGGCTACGACGTGGACGCCCGCGCCGAGCGCCTGGCCGCCCACCCGCTGGCGGCCGAATCGGGCCGGGTGATGTTCCAGGACTTCGATGAGGGCTTCGAACAGGGCCTGGCGGCGGTGCTCGCCGGGGTCGAGGCCACCCTGCTCGGCTGAGAACGGAACCGCCGGACCCGTACGGGGCCCGGCGGTGTCCGCATCGCGCAGGAGCGGTCAGACGGTGATGAACTCGCCCACCCGCAGCGCCCGCCGCACGATCGGTCGTGGATCGCAGGCCGGGCCACGCCCCGCTGAACAGCGGCCGAATCCGACGGACGACGCCGGGGCGGCGCCCCCGTCCCAGCCGGTGCGCCCGGAGTGCGTGCCCCCACGGACCGGCCGTAGAACGGAAGGGGAGCACTCCCGCCGGCGAGTGCCGCCGGGACGGAGGAGGTGGCTGCGATGGGACTGCCCCTGGCGGCCGGACACGTGCTGGTACGGCTCGGCGAGGGCCCGCAGGACGCGGCCGAGGCGGTGCTCGACGCGCTGGAGGCCGCCTTCCCGACCCACACCGGGCGCGGCCGGACCCTGATCGGCAACGCCTGGGAGGATCCCCCCACCGTGACCTCGGAGGGCGTCAGGGTGGTCGCCGAACCCCGGATCCGCCGCACCCCCACCGCCCCCGCGCCGAGCCCGCCGGCGAGCCTCTCCCAGTCCTTCGACGCCCACCGGGCGGGCTCGCCGGGGCCGCCGGTCGCGCTGTCCGGCGGGCTCGCCGCCGATCTGCTCGGCGGTCCCGAGGACGTCGAGCGGGTGCTGCGCGCACTCGTCACCCTCTGCCGGACGCGCGAGGAGGGCCGCGAGCGGCAGGGGCCCCAGCTGGCGGTCCGGCTGCGGCTCGACCCGCGCGACCGACGCGGCTGAGCGCCCACCGACGCGTGCCGACGCGACTGAGCGCCCACCGGCGTGTGTCGACGCGACTGAGCGCTCACCCGCGTGTGCCGACGCCGGGCCCGGGTAGGCGCGCCGACGGAACACAACCGGCTGACTCCGTTCGGGGGCCGTCATGGCCGTACAGCGCAGACCAGGCAAGCAGCACGGGAAAGCGGCGCACCGCCCGAGCGGCGAGCGCCACGACTTCCCGCACACCTCACAGGGCCCCGGCCGGACGACGCCACAACTCCGGCCCCAGAAGACGGTGCGCCGGGGCACCGAGCCGGTGACCGCCCGCTCCGACCTGGAGCTGCGGCGGCTGCTGTCCCGGATCTTCCTGGTGCTGTTCGCCGCCGGGGCGGTGGCCTTCGCCGTACTGGCCGCACTGGCCGCCCCGGGCCCCGTGCCCAACCAGGGCACCTACGCCTTCTTCGCCGCCCTGTGCGGCGGGTTCGCCGCCCTCGCCGGGCTCGACCTGGTGGTGATCAGGCGCCGCCTGGCCGCCGGGCAGGGCCGCGACCGGGGCGATGCCCCGGGCGCGAGGTCAGGGCTCGGCAGTGCGGCGCGGCCGGATGCCGACCGGCGGAGGTGAGCGGGTGCGGCGGTTCCCGGGCCTGAGGTTTTCCCGGGCCTGGGGTGTTCCCGGGTCCGGGGTTTTCTGAGCGCAGGGTTTCCGAACCGCCGCGGCGGGCAGGCGCGGCCTCGCAGGAGACCCGTCCCAGCGCCGAGGAGGGCACCATGACCCGGAAGATCAAGGAGATCATGACCCCCGCCCCGGTCACCGTCCCCCGGCTCGCCTCGGTGCGTGACACGGCCCGCTGGATGCGCGACGCCGCGATCGGCGACGTCCTGGTGGCGGGCGACGACGACCAGGTGTGCGGGCTGGTGACCGACCGCGACCTGGTGGTGCGGGTCCTGGCCGCGGGCAGGGACCCGGACAGCACCCGGGCCGGTGACGTGTGCAGCTCCGAGCTGGTCGGCGTCGGCCCGGACGACGACATCGGGCACGCCGTGGACCTGATGCGACGCCACGCCCTGCGCCGGCTCCCGGTGCTCGAGGACGGCCGGGCGGTGGGCGTCGTCTCGCTCGGCGACCTCGCGACGGACCGGGAGGTGGGGGCGGAGAGCCTGGGCTCCACGCTCTCCGACATCAGCGCCGCCGCGCCGGACACCTGACCGCGCCGGTCCTCGGAGCCCGCACCGCCCGGCCGCCCGTGCCCTCGGTGCCTCGGGTTCCCGGGCAAATCCGGTGGCCGCGCGTCCTAACCGCTTCCGGCCCACAATCATCCCACCGGGTCTGGCCCGGTGGCCGTTCGGCAGACCCCGGGTTTGCATGGACTCACCGAGCCCCCAGCGATCCGGAGGTAGCGCCGTGTACGAGATGTGGGCCGAACATGACCCGGCGGTGACCCCGCCCGCCGTGGTGTGGCACGTCGTGGCGAAGGACGACGCGTCATCCTCGCTCTGCGGACGGTTCCTGGAACCCTCCCAGCGCGTCGTCCCGGCAGCCGACGGCACCGGTTCGGCCGCCGGGCCGGACCGGTACTGCGACCCCTGCCTGGTCACCGTGCGCGAGGCCCTGGCAGCCAGCGCGCGATGACCGTCCCTCGCGACGTCCGCCTCGTCGTCTGCTCTCCTTTACCGCATGCTCAGGTTTCACCGGACGCTCAGGTTCACCGCGTGCTCAGGGCAGCGGCACCGCCGTCAGGCACGGGTGCCGGCTGCCGGTCCGGGAGGCAGCCAGGACGGTGGCCACCCCGCCGGTGATCTCGACGCGGAGGCCGCCGTCCGCGCTTTCCCAGACCAGGCCCCCGTCGGGCCCCACCGTCTGCGTCTCGTGCACGACGACCACATTCAGGGGTGCGTGCCCGCCGATCGGGCCGGGGAGCGTCACCGCGTAGCGGCGCGTGAGGCTTCTCATCTCGGCCTCCTTCTCTCCCACCCTGCGTCATCGATTGTCCCCACGTCCAACCGCTTGTACACGGAGGACCTTGGTCCGCCCGGGGAGACCGATGCCAATCGGCGCGTGTACCCCGGTCCGGCGAGTTCACACACGGGATGCCGGGAATCCCGGTGACCGGATGAGCGGATCGGGTCGCGCCGCAGAGCGAACCGTCGCGGCATGGGTCATCGTGACTGAGAGGAGACCCGGCCGAGCCCGAGGAGACCGCCCGTGGGAGACAACGGCGCCGGACCCGACCGGCGGCCCGCCCCGCTGGGCAGCCGCCGTCCCCGGGTGTCCGCCGGCCGGAGCCGACCGGGAGCGGCGGGCCCCGGCCCGTCCGACCGCGTCCCCTCCGGGCTGCGGACGACGGCCGGGTACACCTGGCGGCTGGCGCTGCTCGGACTCGCCGCCTACCTGGTCGTCTACGTCCTCGCCCGCCTCCAGCTGCCGGTCATCGCCGTGTTCGTGGCACTGGTCATCACCTCCGTGCTACGCCCGCCGGTCGACCTGCTGTCCCGGGTGACGCCGCGCCCACTGGCCGTCCTGCTCTCCTTCCTCGGCACCATCGCGCTCGTCGGCGGGGTGCTGGCGCTGGTCGGTACGACGGTCGTCGACGAATGGACCCGGCTGGGCAACGAGCTGCGCGGCGGCCTCTCCCGGATCGACCACTGGCTCACCGGCGCCCCCTTCCACCTGCGCTCCGGCACCGTCACCGATCTGCGCTCGAAGATCGGCGACTTCATCTCGGCCCACCGCTCCGCCCTGCTCAGCACCGCGCTCAGCGGCGCCGGCCGGGTCGTCGAGCTGGTCACCGGGCTGGCGCTCGCGGTGTTCTGCTCGGTGTTCTTCGTGTACTCCGGTGACCGGATGTGGTCCTGGGCGCAGGAGCAGCTGCCGCCCCGCGGCCGGTCGGCGTGCGACCGCGCCGGTCGCGCCGCCTGGCGAACCTTCGCGGGCTACACCCGGGGGGTGCTGATCGTGGCGGCCTCCAACGCCGTGCTGGTGGGCATCGCGCTGGCGATCCTGGGGGTTCCACTGGTCCTGCCCCTGATGGTGCTGGAGTTCGCGGCGACCCTCGTCCCGCTGATCGGCTCCCCGATCGCGCTGGCGATCGCCGCCGTGGTCGCGCTCGCCGCCCGCGGCCCGTTGATCGCGCTGCTGGTGCTCGCGCTGATCGTGGTCATCGGCCAGATCGAGGGCCACCTGCTGCATCCGCTGGTGCTCAGCTGGTCCGTCCGCATCCACCCGGTGGTCATCGCCGTCTCGGTGGCCGGCGGCGCCGTGCTGGCCGGGGTCCTGGGCGCGGTGGTGGCGGTGCCGGTGGTGGCGGTCGGCTGGGCGGTGCTCACCGAGCTGCGCTCCCGGGGCGGACCCGGCCGCTCACGGGCGCAGCCCCCTGCGGCGGGCGACCTGTCGGGCCACCGCGAGGACGAAGGTCGGCGCCCAGACCAGGGCGAAGCCCACCAGCACGGCGGCTGAGTGCGCGTCGGCGCTGACCAGCAGCAGGCCGGCCGACAGCGCCAGCAACACCGCCGGAACGGCGGACGGCACCCGCGCGGCGACGCCCAGGGCCCTGTCCAGCAGTGGGCCGGGCCGGCGCCGCATGGTGCGCATCGCGCGGTCGAGCCGTTCGTCCGCCCGCAGGTCGTCCTCGATCTCCAGCAGGAGCCTCAGCTCCTCGCGGGAGAGCCCGGGCCCGTCCATGGCCGTCACCTCCGGTCCCCCGGCAGGTAGGCGGCTGCCCGGCCAGGGCGCTCCGTAACACCGGCCGGGCGGCCTCGGGCCGGGATGGCCCGCGGCCCGGTGACCTGGCAGGATTCCCGCTGAACGGTGCCGAAGGAGCCATTCGCCGCTCCTGCGGCACGCCCCGCGACCGAAAGGCCACCCCGTGTCCACTCCCAGCACCGTCGCCGTCGAACGGGCGGACGACCGGAACCGGTACGAGATCTCCGTCGACGGCGAGCTCGCCGGCTTCACCGAGTACCGGGACCACGAGGACCAGCGCGTCTTCTACCACACGGAGATCGACGAGGCCTTCGCCGGCCGGGGCCTCGCCTCGCACCTGGTCCAGGAGGCGCTGACGGACGTGCGCGCAGCGGGGAAGCGGATCGTGCCGATCTGCCCGTACGTCGCCAAGTTCCTGCTGAAGCACGAGGAGTTCGCCGACATCACCGACCCCGTCACCCCGGAGGTCAAGGGCTGGCTGCGCACCCAGCTGTACTGATCCGGCCGCACCGGCTCCCCCGGCCCGCGGCTGGTCCGGGCGGCCCACCGAGGTGGGGCCGTTGGGCCCTGGTCGCGTGGTCGGGTGGCCCGGGATCCTGGTCGCCGGTATGCGCCGACTGGGAGTGGAAGGGCCTGGAATGGGCGAGTTGGTCACGGTGAGGGCGTTCGAGGGGCTGACCGGCGAGGTCCTGGCCGAGGCGCGGGCCCGGGTGGCCGCCGCGGCGGCGGCTCCGGGGGTGGGGACGCTGGTCGAGGCCCTGCGGGTCCGGTTCGCGGCCGTGGCCGGGGGCGTGCTGGCGCAGGTGAACGCCGAGGTCGACGGTCGGCGGATCCGGGTCCAGGAGGCCGCCTCCGGGCTGGGCGACTCGCTGGACCGGGTGAGCGAGGCGCTGCGCGGCAGGATTCGGGCCGTCACCAGAGCCTGGGCGCCGCGCCCCTGGTCGGGCATCCGTACGGCGGCGTCCACCGGCTCGGGCGGCGTGGGCGTCCCCGAGCTCCGGGTGGTCCGGCGCAAGGAGCCCTCGTTGGTCTGGTGCTCGCCGGAGGCCGCCGCCCGGACGATGGACGCGATGGACTACGACATCCACCTGTTCACCGATCCGGCGACCGAGACCGACGCCGTGGTCTACCGGGTCGGGCCGACCGGCTACCGCCTCGCCCGGACCGTCCCCGCCGGGCCGGCGGGCCGCCGCACCTCGCCGATCACCCTCAGCCCCTACGGCGCACCCCGGCTGACGGAGACGCAGGCCGTCGACCGGCTGGCGGGCGCGGAGCTGCCGTTCCTGTTCTTCGCACACCCGGACAGCGGCCGGGGCCGGGTACTCTACCGCCGCTTCGACGGCCGGCTCGGCCTGATCGCCGGGCGCGCCTGACGGCCGCCGGAACCGGGGGGGGGGGGGGGGGGGGGGGGGGGGGGGGGGGGGGGGGGGGGGGGGGGGGGGGGGGGGGGGGGGGGGGGGGGGGGGGGTCGGGGGGGGGGGGGGGGGTGGGGGGGCGGGAGGGTGCGTGGGTCACGG
>NZ_JBVILX010000031.1:0-43101 GCF_055580145.1 Kitasatospora sp. NPDC032121
CGTCAACGTTCTCTGGGCCCTGATTCGTGACAGACGGTGCTACCACATCACACCCCCAGCGACCGAGACGGCTTGACAACGACATTAGGAAGCGAAGCCGCCGTCCACCGCCAGCTCCGCGCCGGTGACGTACCGGCCGTCCGCGCCGACCAGGTAGGCGACGGCGCCGGCGACCTCCGCCCCGGTGCCGAAGCGGCCGAGCGCGGTGAGTCCGCTCTGGAGCTCCGCCGCCGGGCCGTCGCCCGGGTTCATGTCGGTGTCGATCGGCCCGGGGTGGACCAGGTTGGCGGTGATCCCGCGCGGGCCGAGCTCCCGGGCCAGCGCCTTGGTCAGGCCGATCAGCGCGGCCTTGCTGGTCCCGTACAGCGTGGAGCCGGGGAAGGCGGCGCGCTGGGCGATGCAGCTGCCGATGCTGACGATCCGCCCGCCCTCGGCCAGGTGCGCGGAGGCCGCCCTGGCGTACAGGAAGGGGGCCCGGACGTTCACCTCCAGCACCCGGTCGACGTCCTCCAGCGTGAAGTCGCCGATCGGGCCGACGGCGCCGACGCCGGCGTTGTTCACCAGGATGTCCAGCTTCCCGAACCGCTCGACGACGGCCTCGACCACGCTCTCCACCGCCTGCGGGTCGCAGCTGTCGGCCCGTAGGGCCCAGCCGGTCCGCCCCATCGCGGTGATCTTGGCGACGACCTCCTCGGCCCGCTCCGCACCGCCCTGGTAGGTCAGCACCACGTGGGCACCGTCCTCGGCCAGCCGCAGGGCGACCGCCGCCCCGATCCCCCGGCTGCCGCCGGTCACCAGCGCCACCTTGCCGTCGACCCCGTCGATTCCCGCCGCACCGTTCATCGTCATCTCTCCAGAACTCCTCGTTCCGATCTCGGACATGACTCGATTCTGGTCCGGGGCGTTTCAAACCTCCGGCGGAAATCAGACGTTGCGTTCAACGTTCAACCATTCGCGGGACGCCCCGCACCCCGGCGTACGCGCCCGTCAGTGGCAGTACGAGCCGACCGCCGGCTGTCCGGTGCGGTCGGGCCCGGCCGCCGGGTCGGCTCCGGCGTAGCCGAAGGGCAGCTCCAGCTCCCGCGCGCCGTCCAGGAGCAACGGGTGCCGCCGCGCGCGGTACGCGAATCCCGCCGCGCGCAGGGCCGCCACCACCGGACCGTCGGCCGACGCCGGCGAGAGGCCGGACGGCCGGCGCCCGCCCCGCGCGGGCACCCCCACCCCCGAACGGCCCGTCAACGGCCCGTTACGGGCTGTTGACGGGCCGTTGACGCACCGGAACCGGCCGGGCGGTCACCCCCGTCCAGGGCGGCCGCTCGGCCGGTTCCGCAGGGCTCCGTCGGGCGGCGGGTCTCCCGCCGGACGGTCGGCCCGGTCAGACCGTCAGCGTCTGGCCCGGGAAGATCAGGTCCGGGTCGCCACCGATGGTGCGCGCGTTCTTCCGGTACAGGCTGTCCGTGTCGGTGCCGAACTTGGCCGCGATCTCGCTGAGGGTGTCACCGCTCCGGACGGTGTAGCCGCCCACGGCGGTGTTCTTCGGCGAGGCCGGCGCGGACTGCGCCGGCTTGGCCGAGGGCTGACCCTTGGGCGCCTGCTGGGTGGCGGCGGACTTGGCGGCGGGCGCGGCGGGCTTGGCCGCGGGCTTCGCCGCCTTCGTGGTCGGCTTGGCCGCCTTGGCCGCCGTGCCGCCCGAGGTGTCGACGGCGGCCGGAGCGCCGCCCTTGCCCAGGCCCGCCTTCTGCGAGCAGACGGGCCAGGCGCCCGGGCCCTGCGAGGCGAGGACCTTCTCCGCGACGGCGATCTGCTGGTCCTTGCTCGCCTTGTTGGCCTGGGAGGCGTACGCGGTCCCGCCGTACGCGGCCCAGGTGGACGGGGCGAACTGGAGCCCCCCGTGGAAGCCGTTGCCGGTGCTGATGCTCCAGTTCCCGCCGCTCTCGCACTGGGCGACGGCGTCCCAGGTCGAGCTGGTAGCGGCGGAGGCCGAGGTGGCCGTGACGAGGCCGGCCACCGGCAGGGCCGCGACGGCGGCGCCCGCGATGACCGCCATCCGAACGCGGTGGCGCTTGACGGTGGCGGTGGTGTCGGTGGCAGCGGCGGTCTCGTGACGGGGATTCATACAGGTCCTCTCGACAAGTCCCGGGCGGGCATGCGGAACCAGGCCCGGGACATGGGCCGGCGGTCTTTTGCTCACCTCACTCGACGGGCGGCCGGACACGTGTCGGACGTGCCGTGCCGCCCCGGTCACCTCCGCACGCCGACGGCCTGTTCGAGCCGGCCTCGTCGGCGGGCACCGCCCTCGCGCCGCGGGTCAGTCGGCGGGCAGTGCGTCGGGGTGAACCCGGGTGGCGCTCGTTGCGCCGCCAATGAAGCTAGGGGGCATCACCCGGACGCAGCAAGCAATTCTTGGACCTCGCAGGTCAGTTGACTGTTACCGGCGGTATCGATCAAGAAATTGCGCCCGATTTGAAAGCTTTTGACCGTATTTTCAAGATCAAATGGTCAATTTTCGTGCCCTCGCTCACACCTATCCCTTCGAGAAAGCTGACACACCATCCACGCGGAGGAATCACCCGCTGACGCACCGTCACCACCGAAGCCGGAGTTCCCGGTTCCGCATGGTCGCCGAGTGGCATCCATCACGCTCGACACGGAGAGCGAGCGGAAAATGACCCTCAGTTACTGCCGTCGAGCTCCGCATCCCGCGCCAGCAGTGCCGCCTGGACCCGGTTCTCGCAGCCCAGCTTGGCCAGGATCCGGCTGACGTAGGTCTTCACCGTCGCCTCGCTCATGTGGATCCGCGCCCCGGCGTCGGCGTTGGACAGACCCTCTCCGAGCAGCGCCAACACCTCCAGCTCACGCGGGGTGAGCACCTCCAGCCGGCGCCGCGCCGCCACCGCGCGGGCGGCCAGCGAGGCGCTGCGCCCGGAGGCCAGCGAGTCGACGATGTGCCGGGTGGCGGCCGGGGAGAGGAAGGCGTTCCCGCCCGCCGCCGCCCGGACGGCCTGGATCAGCTCGTTCGGCGCGGTGTCCTTGAGCAGGAAGCCGGCACCGCCCTCGGACACGGCGCGCAGGACGTTCTCGCGCTCCCCGAAGGTGGTGAGGATCAGCGCCCGCGCGCCGGGGGCGACCTTCACCAGTTCCCCGAGCGCCGTCAGCCCGTCCATCACCGGCATCTGAATGTCCAGCAGCACCACGTCCACCCGGTGCGCCCGCGCGAGCTCCAGCGCCTCGCGCCCGTCCGCGGCCTCCGCGACCACCTCGATGTCGTCGGCGGAGCCGAGGATCATCCTGATTCCGGCCCGGATCAGCGGCTCGTCATCGGCGACGAGGACTCGGATCACGCTGGTCATTCCCCTCGAACGGTGCTCTTCGGCTGCGGCACCATCCTCACATCCCGGAGAGACCGCTCCGAACCACCCCGATCCGGACCGGCCGGCTCCGAAACCGGCCCGGCCCGCCCCACTGGAGCACCCGCCCGCGCACGGGGGCACTCAGCCCCGGGCCACGTACTCCTGTTTCTCCACCAACGCCCCGTCCCGGAAGCAGAATCGCGCCACGTGCTCCTCGTTCCAGCCGGAGCCGGGCGCACCGTTCAGGACGTACCAGCGGCAGTGCGCGCCCGCCGGCATCTCGGGCCCCGTCCCTTTATAGGTGCCGGTGAAGAAGTCGTTGCCGCGCGGCAGCGTCTGCAGCACCTCGGCCTCGGCGGTGCCGACCCTGATCTGGTCGTACATCGGCTTCTGCACGGTCGCGTCGTTGGTGCCCCGGACGAGGGCGACCACGCCCCAGACCAGCAGGCCGAGCACGATCACCGCGATCGCGACCACCCCGAGGGCACAACCGATCACCGGGCTGCGCCGCCCGCGCTCCGGCTCCTCGACGGGCGCCAGCCCGTCCACCATCCAGTCCTCGGCCCCGTCCGCCGCCGCGTCCTGCTCCGCCCCCTCGTACGGCAGCACCCCCGCCAGCCGGAAGCCGTGCTCCGGCGTGGGCCCGGCGTGCACCATGCCGCCGACCAGCCGGGCGCGCTCCCGCAGGCCGGCCAACCCCTGACCGCCGCTCACCGCCGTGCCCGCGCCGACGCGTGCCCCCACGAGCTCCGGCGCGCGGGCGTTGGTCACCTCCACCACCAGCGCGTCCGGCTCGTACCGCAGCGCGACGCCGATCGGCGCGCCGGGCGCGTGCTTGTGGGCGTTGGTGAGCGCCTCCTGCACGATCCGGTACGCCGCGTGGTCGACGGCGGCCGGCAACGGACGCCGCTCGCCCTCCAGGGTGAAGTCGATCCGCGCCCCGGCCGACCGGGAGGACTCCACCAGCCCCTCGACCCCGTCCACCCCGCCGCGGGCCGGCGCCCCGGCGGCGGCCGTCCCGACGGTGGGCGGCAGCGCCGTCGACTCGTCGTGCAGCACCCCGACCACCTCGCGCAGCTCGCGCATCGCCGCGACCGCCGCCTGGCGCAGCACCCCGACGGCCTCGCGCTGCCGGTCGGTGAGCGTGCGGTCCACCTCCAGCGCGCCCGAGTGCACCGAGATCAGCGCCAGCTGGTGGCCCAGGCTGTCGTGCATGTCCTGGGCGATCCGGTGCCGTTCGCGCAGCCGCGCCTGGTGCACCACCATGACCCGCTCGCGCAGCAGCTGCTCGTTGCGCTCGCGCAGCGCGTCCAGCAGGGCGCGGCGCTGCGCCCGGTAGCGGCCGTAGAGCGCCGGCAGCACGGCGGACACCAGGAAGAAGCCGAGCGACAGCGGCAGGACGAGCTTCGGCGAGAGCGAGGCGACGTCCTTCATCACGCCCGTCACCGTGAACAGCACCCAGCCCACGACGAAGGCGCCGACCAGCGACCAGACCCGGCGGATCCGCGCGCCGGCCGACCAGCCCGCGCACACCAGCATCGGCATCGGCCCGACCGCCCAGCCGGCCAGCGCCGCAGTGGTGAGCAGCACCGTGGCCGGCAGGCCCCTGCGCAGGACGAACAGCACCGCGACCGCGAGACCCAAGGGCACCGCCAGGCCGCTGTTGGAGAGCAGCTCCAACAGTGCGGCGAAACCGCCCATCAGCAGGGCGAGCACCGCCTCGCCCACCACCCGCCGGGGCCGCCAGGGCCCCGGCAGAGCCGTCCGTACCGCCGTGTTCCAGGCCCGCGCGATCGCTTCCACCCGTCGAGGCTACCGGTCCGGCCGCGGCGCCCGCCGTCCTCCTTCGTCTCCGCCCCGCGACGACGAAAGTCGCCTGGTCACCGCGGCCGAGTGGCATCCGTCCGGCGGTCGCTCGGGCCGTACTCAGCCGAAGGCCGTGAGCAGCAGCGCCACGTCGTCCACCCGGCGGGTCGAGCCGACCTCGCGCAGCAGCCGCTCGGCCGCCTGCTCCAGTCCCTCCCCGGCCGCGGCCCGGGCCAGCGCGGCCCGCAGCCGGTCCACGCCCTGGTCGATCGCCACCGCCGGGTCCTCCACCAGCCCGTCGGTGTAGAGGGCGAGCACGGCGCCGCTGCCCAGCCGCAGGTC
The DNA here is from genome assembly GCF_055580145.1 of Kitasatospora sp. NPDC032121. NCBI lineage: Bacteria > Bacillati > Actinomycetota > Actinomycetes > Kitasatosporales > Streptomycetaceae > Kitasatospora > Kitasatospora sp. NPDC032121. Next base: position 5,499 of record NZ_JBVILX010000031.1, read on the forward strand.
GCTGACCGGGTAGTCGGCCCGCTCGACCACCCCGAGCAGCGGCCCGCCCGGGACGTACAGCGCCTCGGCCCGCCCGCCGGGGTGGCGCAGCACCGGCGGGAGGTGCCCGGCCCGGGCGATCCTGGCGAGGCCGGCGGCGGGGGTGAGCCGGACGAGGCAGCAGCTGGCGAGCAGCCCGGGGTCGAGGTCGAGCAGCAGCCGGTTGGTGCGGGCGAGTACCTCGTCGGGCGGGTCGCCGCCGGTGGCGAAGGCGCGCACGGCGCTGCGCAGCTGCCCCATGGTGGCGGCCGCGCCGACGCTGTGGCCCTCGACGTCGCCGATCACCAGGGTGACGTCCGGGCCGGTGACGATCGCGTCGTACCAGTCGCCGCCGATCTCCATGCCCTGGGTGCCGGGCAGGTAGCGGGCGGTGATCCGGATGCCGGGCACCTCGGGCAGCCGGTGCGGCAGCAGTGCCTGCTGCAGGCCGCGGGCCAGGGCGAACTCGGCGTCGTACAGCCGGGCGCGTTCCAGGGCCTGGGCGATGAAGCCGCCGAGCGCGGTGAGCAGGCCGCGCTCCTCGACGGTGAAGGGGCGCGGGTGCTCGAAGCCGATGATGCAGCTGCCGACCGGACGGCCGGAGGCGATGAGCGGCAGGAAGGCCCAGGCGCCCATCTCGTCCAGGGCGAGGCCTGGGTAGGTGGCGGCGAGTTCGCGCACCGACTCGAAGAAGATCGGGGTGCGGGTGCTGAGCGTCTCCGAGCCGGGCACCCGGGCGTCGATCGACAGGCCCTCGAAGGCGTCCAGGAAGCCGGCCGGGTAGCCGGTCTGCAGGAGCAGGTTCAGGCACTGCTCGCGCACCGCGTAGATGGCGAGCTCCTGGCCGCCGCAGGCCGGCAGGATCTCCTCGGCCACCGCCCGGCACACGTCCCGGACGGTGACCGCCTCGGTGAGCGCGCTGGCCAGCTGCAGCAGGTGGTGGGTGCCGCTCACGCTGTCGCCCACCCCGGTGCGGGTGGCGGGCGGCGGGGTGGCGAGCGGCTCGGCGGCGCCGGGCGGCGGCTCGGCCGCGACCACCCGGCCGGTGACGCCGTGTGCGTCCGGGTAGAGCGAGAAGGCGAGCCAGCAGTCCGGCGGGCGGGCGGCCAGGAAGGCGGTGGGCTGCTGGGAGAACAGGGCGGCGCGGTAGCGGTTCTCATAGAAGGGGTCGGCGAGCCAGGGCAGCGCGTCCCAGGGGCTGTGGCCGAGCAGGTCCTCGCGGCGGGCCCCGAGCAGCGGCTCGACGGCGCGGTTGGCGTAGCCGATCCGGCCGTCCGGGTCGAGCGAGAACACGCCCTCGTGCAGCCGCTCGACGGCGGCCGCGGCGGCGGTCAGGGACCGCACGTCCAGCACCGCGCCGACCAGGTGGGTCCGGCCGTCGGAGATCGCCACGGGCACTCGGGCCCACAGTTCCACCGGGTACGGCAGGCCGTCCCGCCCGAGCACCCGGACGCGGGCGGCCAGCACCTCGCCGTGCTCCAGCGCGACGCGGGCGGCGGCCCGGAACTCCGGCAGGTCGCCGGGCGCGATCCGGTGGTTCAGCGCGGCCGCCGTGCCGTCGAACTCGCCCGGCCCGAAGCCGAAGATCTCCCGGAAGCGGTCGTCGGCGGCGAGCGCCCCGGTGGCCACGTCCCAGTCGAACAGCCCGACCCGGGTGGTCGGCACCGTCGACGACGGCGCCTCCACCACGGCCACCTCGCCGCCCGGCTCCACGGACTGCCCCGGTTCCGCCAACTCGGCCAGATCCCGGCCGAGTTGGTCCGCCACCTCGGCGAGCTGCCGCGCGGCGGACTCCGGCAGCCCCTCGTCCGAGGCGGGCCAAAGCCCGTTCAGCACCCCGAACCGCTCCTCGCCGCACCCCACCGGCACACAGGCGGAGGCGAAGTCGTACGGCAGGCCGACCGCGAGCTGCGGGAAGCGCCGCATGGTGTCCTCGGTGTCGGTCAGGGTGATCACGTGCCCGGTCCGGAAGCAGACCGCGACCGGCATCGGCCCCGCGGCGGCCACCCTCCGGAACGGGCTCATCACCGCCGGCGGCACGCCCGCGATCGTGCGCAGCACCAGCGACCGGCCGTCCCGCGAGCGCAGGTACACCAGCGCCCCGTACGCCTCGGTGGTGCCGAGCACCCGGCGCACCGCCCCGGCGAACAGCTCGTCCCGCCGCTGCTCCGCGTGCCGGGCCGGGTCCCGGACGGAGCGGCCCGGCTCCGCGCCGGCTCCGGGCTCCGGCGGCCGGTCGGGACCGGTCCGCGCACCAGGGGCCCCACCGGTCGCCTGCGGATGGCACATGCTCTTTTGCTACGCCCGGCCCGGAACGGTGTCAAGGCGAGTGCGCACCGGCCCCGAGCTGCCCCGGGGCCCGGCCTGCTCCGGCACGGACGGCATGCCGAGCGAATCCCGCCGCACCACTGTGGTCAGCCGCAAGGGCCACCGCGACGACCCCGGGGGACGGGGTCCGGTCGGCGGCCCGTCGACCGTTTCCCGTTCGATATCCTCCGGGCGGGTGGCGGCGCGAGGCCGCCGGGTGGGGAAGTGGGAGCCGCATGCAGTCGCCGTCGTCCGAGAAGTCCGCACACGGAACGTCGTGGCAGTGGGACGGGGAAACGGCGGGCGGCGAGGCCTCCGCGGACGTGGTCGCGGGCGGCGGGGAGCGTATGCGGCCCAGCCGACGCGGGCTGCTGGTCGGGGCCGGGGTGCTCGCGGCGGGCGGGGCCGCCTGGGCGCTCGGCCGTACGGGTGGCGGCGGAGTGCTCCCGTCGCCGGGGCCGAGCAGGCCGCAGCCGACCGCGCTGTCCGGGCCGACGCCGCTCTGGACCTACCGCGGCCCGGAGGCGATGACCCCCGAGCGGCTCACCGACCCGCCGCACCGGCCCGTCTACCTCTCCAGGAACGGCCTGCAGGTCCTCGACCACGAGCGGGGCACCGCCGGCCGGCTGCTGGTCTTCGATCCGCCGACCGCCCGCAACTGGCCCGGCGACAGCGACATGCTCGGCAAGGTGGTGTTCGGGCCGGAACACCTCTTCACCACCTACCAGGGCCACGCCGAGGCCCGGCACTTCACCGACCCCGCCGCCGACTGGAGCCTGCCGCTGCCCGACGAGCTCCAGGGCCAGACCCGTCTCGCCGGCCACGACCGCGGCATCGTCTACGGCTACTCGTGGGGCCGCCCGCGGGCCGACGGCACCCCGCCGCAGAACCACCTCTTCGCGCTGCGGGTCGCCGACCGCTCCGTGCTCTGGTCCGTCCGCACCGAACAGACGGAACAGCCCGTCACCCCCACGACCGACCCCAAGCACCCCCTCCTGGTCTGCGTCCGCTTCCTCGGCGGCCGCGCCGAGCTGGCGGCCCGCGACGCCCTCACCGGCCGCGAGCTGTGGACCGCCCCCGGCGAGGAGGACCTCCGCTGGTGCGTCACCGGCGCCGAGCGGATCTACGTCCCCGACGGCAGCGGCGGCGTGCGCATGCTGCTCCCCACCGGCGAGACGGGCTGGACCCACTCCCCCGCCCGGGGTGAGTCCTGGCGGGCCCTGCCGCCCGTGGAGTGCGACGGGCAGCTGCTCATCCCGCGCGACCAGGGCACGGTCACCGCCCACGACACGTGGTCCGGCGGGCAGAACTGGTCCTGCCGGCTGCCGTTCCCACTGGACCGCCGCAACCGTCCGCTGGTCGCCGAGCGCACCCTGTTCGTCCCGGGCACCGCGGCCGGCGGGGTCAGCGCGGTCGACATCACGGCCGGCGAGCTGGAGTGGACCTTCCACGACTCGGGCCCGGGCAAGGACGTCTGGACCGTCGCCGCCGACAAGGACCGCCTCTACGCCGGCCACGACGACATCCTGCACGCCCTCCCGCTGCGCTGAGCGCCGAGCACCCCGACGAGACGGCACGACACGGCAGGATGGCCCGATGCAGGTACGCCCGATCTCCCCCGACAACCTGGCCGAGCTGCTCGCCGACCGCATCGCCGCCCTGCCCGACGCCCGCGGCCGGCGCCTGCGGGTGGCCGTGGACGGCGCGGCGGCCGCCCGCCCCGAGGCGCTCGCGGACGCCCTGGTGGAGCCGCTGCGGCTGCGCGGCCATCCGACGCTGCGGGTCTCGGCCGCCGGTTTCCTTCGCCCGGCCTCCATCCGGCTGGAGTACGGCCACCACGACGCGGACGCCTTCCACGACCTCTGGCTGGACGACGACGCCCTGGCGCGCGAGGTGCTCGACCCGCTGGAGCCGGGCGGCAGCGGTCGCGTGCTGCCCTCGCTGCGCGACCCGGTCACCGACCGCTCGACCCGCGCCCCGTACACCGAACTCCCGCCCGGCGGCGTGCTGTTGCTGGACGGCGCCCTGCTGCTCGGCCGCTGGCTGCCGCTGGAGCTGACCGTCCACCTGTCCCTCAGCCCGGCCGCGCTGGCCCGCCGCACCCCGGCCGACCAGCAGTGGACGCTGCCCGCCTTCGCCCGCTACGAGGCGGAGACCGGGCCCGCCACGGCGGCCGACCTCACCGTCCGGGTGGACGACCCGCGCCACCCCGCGCTGGTCGAGCTGCCGTAGGGCCTGACAAGGATCCGCCGGTCAGGCCCTCCTCTCCGGGGCCGGGCCGCGCTGGCAGTACGGGCACCAGAACACCGCCCGGTCGCGCGGCGGCGAGCCCTGGCGCCCGGCGGCCACCGGGGTGACGCAGCGCGGGCAGGGCCGACCGGCCCGGCCGTAGACCCAGTGCTGGTAGCCGGGCCTGGTGTCGCCGGTGGTGATGTGGCCGGGGCGCAGCTTGTTGGCCTCCAGCATCTGCCGGGCGCGCTCCACCAGCCGGTCGGGGTGCGGGAGTTCACCGACCTCGGTCCACGGTGTCACGCCCGCGACGAAGCACAGCTCGTTCGCGTAGACGTTGCCGATCCCGGCGAGGTTGCGCTGGTCGAGCAGGGCCTCGACGACCGGGCGGCCGGGGCGGGCGAGGAGTCGGCGGACGGCCTCGACCGGGTCCCAGTCGGGGCCGAGCAGGTCGGGGCCGAGGTGGCCGACGATCCGCCGCTCGTCGGTGGTGCGCAGCAGTTCGACGACGGGCAGCCGGTAGCCGACGGCGGTGCCCCGGTCGGTGCCGAGGACGGCGCGGATCTCCCGGTCGGGGCCGCCGCTCCACCGCTCGCCGGGGCGGTAGAGCACCCAGCGGCCGTCCATCCTCAGGTGGGTGTGCAGGGTGAGGCCGCCCTCGAGGCGGGCGAGCAGGTGCTTGCCGCGCGGGGCGACCTCCAGCACCCGGCGGCCGGTGAGGTCGGCGGTGGCGTGCGCGGGCACCCGCAGGTCGGCGCTGGTCAGCGGCTGCCCGGCGAGGACCTCGTGCAAGTGGGCCGCCACGCGGTAGACGGAGTCACCTTCTGGCATGTCTCCATTCTGGTCCGCGTGGCGGCCCGACGGGTCACCGCCCCCCGCCCGCCTACTCCGACTGCTCCGCGTCGCCGTGGGCCTCGCGCACGACGACCACCGGGCAGGGCGCGTGCTCGGTGAGGTGGCGGCTGACCGAGCCGAGCAGCACGCCGGAGAAGCCGCCCAGGCCGCGGCTGCCCACGACGAGCAGCGCGGCGCCCTTGGCGGCTTCCAGCAGCACCCGGGCGGCGTTGCCGGGCGTCACGCTCTCGGTGATCCGCACGCCCGCGTCGTCACCGGCCACCTTGGTGATGGTGTCGCTGAGGGTCTTGCCGGCGATCTCCTCGGGGTTGAAGGTCTCGACGGTCGGTACACCCTGTCCGGCCCAACCGTAGAAGGCCGGGTACTCCCAGGCGGCGATGGCGTGGATCGTCCCGCCGACGGCCCGCGCGTAGTCGATCGCCCAGCGCAGCGCCTGCTCCGAGGCGGGCGAGCCGTCCACGCCGACGACGATCCGGGGATTGGCACTCATGCCCTTGCTCCTTCGGTTGCTCCTGATCGGTCCCGACCCTCCGAACATAGATCAAATCGGACAAACGGTCGGTATCTGCCACGCCGCGAGCGGCCCGCCGCATTCAATTCCAGTGTGGGCGCACCGCCGGCGCCGGGGAGGGTGCCGGGAGATCGCCCGGCCGTCCGGTAGCGGGCCTCCGCCGCCCCGGAGCACCGGGCGTAGGGCTTCCGTGCCTCCGGCGGCCGGACACCGCGCCGCCCCGTCGTCTTCTGCTGAGACCTCAACGGCGGTAGGCGGCCCAGGAGTTGGCCATCCGCCGGACCTGCCCCGGGGTGAACAGGGTCATGCAGGAGTCGTAGCTGTAGTCCATGAAGTTGTGGATCGGGTCCAGCCCCGGGCCGGAGCAGGTGTCGCGACCCTCGGGGCAGCCGGAGGCGGCGGTGCGCTCGGGCGGGGTGTCGTCCACATAGTCGCCGGGGGCCCGGCAGCCGTTCTGGAAGGTGTGGAAGAGGCCGAGCCAGTGGCCGATCTCGTGGGTCGCGGTGTCGCCCTCGTCGTAGTGGGTGGCGGCGCCGCCGGGCAGGGAGGCGTCGAGGACCACCACGCCGTCGTCGATCGGGTTCGTCCGGTACGCGTTAGGGAAGGTCGACCAGCCGAGCAGGGAGTCGCCGAGCCGGGCGCTGTAGAGGTTGAGGGTGCCCTGGTCGCCCTTGCGCAGGGCGGTCTTCATCGCCTTCTCGGCCGGCGAGCCCGGGGTCATGCCGGTGTACCAGGAGGCGTTGTCGGTCCAGTCGGTGGCGACCAGCTGGAAGTGGAACGGGCTCGCGGTGTTGCCCTCGCCCTGGCCGCCGTAGCTCTCGTTGAGGTGGTCGATCTGGCCGGTGACGGCGGCCTGGTCCAACCGCCCGGCGTCGCCGTCGTGGATCACGTGGAAGTGGACCGGAATGGTGGTCGGGGTGCCGACCCGGAGCCGGCCGGTGCCCAGTTCGGCGAGCCGCCGGTCGAGGTCGGCCTGCATCGCCCGGGCCTTGCCGGCGCTCACCTCGTTCGGGTCCCGGACCGCCCGGCTGCCGGCCGGCCGACGGTCGGCGGCACCGGTCGCACCGGCATCGGTCGCAGCGGCGTCGGTCGCACCGGCATCGGTCGCACCGTCGCCGGTCGCACCGGCGTCGTCGTCCGCGCACTCGACGGCTGGAGCGGCGGACTCCCCGGCCGCGGCGCGGTGCGCGGCCGGTGCGGCGAACTGGCTCAGGCCGGCCGCCACGACCAGGGCGGCGGCGCAGGGGAACAAACGGGGGGCACGCGGGCGCACCCGGGAGGTACGGCGCATCAGCGCTCCTGACGGGGGGAGTTGACGGAGTCCCGGCCGCGCCCGGGGCCTGCTTCGGCCGGCCCGCCGGTGCACGGCGCGGACTCGCCGAGACTACGACGCGGTGAAGTCGATCTCCCGCAGGGCGCGCGCGGCGGCCCGGTCGAGTACCACGGCCGACGCACAGCCGGCCGGCAGCCGTCCGGCCCCCAGGATCAGGTGGCGCAGCCGGGCGATGGCGGCCCGGTTCCGGGCGAAGGCGTAGCGCGAGACGCCGCGGGCGCGTCGCCGCTGCCCGTCCAGCGCCTCGGCCGGGTCGGCGTCGAGCAGCAGCAGGTGCACCCGGCGGCCCTGCCGGGCGGCGGCGCGGACCAGCCAGGCCCGCACCCACGGCTGGGTGCCGCAGTCGTGCACCGCGAGCGGCCCTCCGTCCAGCACGGCCCGGCGCAGCCGCCGGTAGTGGGCGAGCCGGGCCAGCGGGCGGTAGAGCGCGTACGGCAGGCGGGCGGGCAGCCGGGCCGCGTACTCCTCGCGGACCAGCTGGGAGTCGATCAGCGGGGCACGCACGCAGCGGCGCATCAGGGTGCTCTTGCCGCTGCCGGGCAGGCCGGTGACGACCAGCAGGTCCCCGGCGGGGTAGCGCAGGGCCGCCGGTCCCGGCCCGCGCAGCTCGTGCCGGACGGGCGGCTCGTACGGGCCGTGCGACGGGGGCAGGACCACCCGCTCGTCGGTGCTGCGCGGCGGCGGCACCCTCGGCGCCGCCGCCGTCCGCACCGTTCTCGTCCCGCTCACCCGGTCTCCCCCCGCTGTTCCCCGCTCCTAGGAGCATGGCGCATCCCCAAGAACGAGTAAAGGGCGGAGGTCGGCGCGGGTACGGCCGGCCCGGGGCGGTCCGGCCGGGCGGTGTCCGGGCCGGGGATGTCCGGCCCGGGTGGTGGGGGTCAGCCCAGCTGCGGGGCGATCCGGGCGGCGATCAGCTCCAGGTGGTCGAGGTCGTCCAGGTCGAGGATCTGGAGGTAGACCCGCTCGCAGCCGATGGCCGCGTACCGACCGAGCTTCTCGACCACCTCGTCCGGGGTGCCGGCCAGGCCGTTCTCCCTGAGCTCCTCGACGTCGCGGCCGATCGCCGCGGCCCGGCGGGCGACCTCGGCGTCGTCGCGGCCGACGCAGGCCACCAGGGCGGCGGAGTAGACGAGGTCGCCGGCCGGGCGCCCGGCCTCCTCGGCCGCGGCGCGGACCCGGCCGAACTGGGCGGCGGTGTCCTCCACCGAGGCGAACGGCAGGTTGAACTCGTCGGCGAAGCGGGCGGCCAGGGCCGGGGTCCGCTTGGGGCCGTGGCCGCCGACCAGCACCGGAACGTGCTCCTGGGCGGGCTTGGGCAGCGCCGGCGAGTCGGTCAGCGTGTAGTACTCGCCGGCGAAGTCGAAGGTGTCGCCGAGCTTGGTGCGCCACAGGCCGGTGATGATCGCCAGCTGTTCCTCCAGGCGCCCGAGCTTCTCCTTCGGGAAGGGGATGCCGTACGCGGTGTGCTCGGCCTCGTACCAGCCGGCGCCGAGGCCGAACTCGACCCGGCCGCCGCTCATCGCGTCCACCTGGGCGACCTGGATCGCGGTGACGCCCGGCAACCGGAAGGTGGCGGCGGTCATCAGGGTGCCCAGGCGGATGGTGCTGGTGTCGCGGGCGAGCCCGGCCAGGGTGATCCAGGCGTCGGTGGGCCCGGGCAGGCCGTCGACGTCGCCCATCTTCAGGTAGTGGTCGGAGCGGAAGAAGGCGCTGAAGGCACCGAGCTCCTCGGCGGTGCGGGCGACCTTGAGGAGGGTGTCGTAGCTCGCACCCTGCTGGGGTTCGGTGAAGACGCGGAGATCCATGCCGGCCATTCTGGTACGGAGCCCCCGGTGATCGGCAGAGCGGATCCGGCGGGCCACGGAACGTATCAGGCCCGTCCCGACGGGCGCGGGCGGGGAGCAGGGGCAGGATGCGCCCGGGGTGGCCAAGGTCTCAGCACGGAACCGTCACGGCCGTCCGTTCCCGCTCCGGGGCTCGCCTACCGTGGACGGATGTTCGCCACCTCCGACGATTCCTTCCGGCGCTCCCCCGACGAGCCGGCCGGCTGTCCGCTGCCCGGCATCGTGACGGCCTTCACGCCCCGACTGGCCGAGTTCGCCTTCGAGCCCGGCTTCGTCGCGGCGGTCGACCAGCACGTGGCGATGCTGCGGGAGCTGCTGTACGCGCAGGGGCCGGAGCTCGCGCCCCTGCCCCTGGACCGTGAGGAGTTGTCGGACTACGCGCTGGGCTTCGTGGACGCGCTCGCCGAGATCGGCTGGCGGGAGCCGGTCGGCCACGACTACGCCGTGCTCCGGCTCACCGCGATCTGCTGGCTGGTGCGGGAGCAGGGCCTCCTGGAGGTCTGAACCCCGGCAGGCCCTGCCCGCGAGCCCGCACTACCCGGGGTTCTGGTCGCCCTCGATGCCCGGCGCGGGCGGGGTGCCCGGGCCGGTCTGGGTGGTCGGCCGGATCGGCTGGTTGGACAGCGCGTCGGAGCGGCCGGCCTGGTAGGCGCTGCCGCGCAGCCGGGCGGTCTCCCGCTCGGCGCCGTCCAGCCACCGCTCCCAGCGCTGGCGCATCGGCAGGATCAGACCGCCGCCGAAGCCGACCACCAGGATGCCGGTGATGGTGGCGAGCACGGCGATCAGCACCGGGGTGGTGATCGCCGTGGCGATCCCGACCTGGCCCAACGCGGCGATCACACCGAGGCCGACGATGAACGCCCAGACCGTGGTGGCGACCACCTTGCCGTACGAGGTACCGGACAGCGAGCTGCCCACGATGTCGCGCACGCCGTTGGCGATGGCCATCGCGACCACCACGATCACGACGGCGACGATGGCCCTGGGCAGCCAGGCGACGATGCTGTGGATCATCACGCTGATCGGGTTCGGGCCGAAGACCCCGAACGCCAACTGCAGGGCCATCAGCAGGACGATGTAGTAGACGACCTTGCAGACGATGCCGGTCATGTCGTACTTGGAGCGGGCCAGGTGGGCGGCCATCCCCGACCGCTCGGCGACCCGTTCCGAGCCGAGCCTGCGCATCACCCGGTCGAGGAGCTTGGCGATCATCTTGGCCACGATCCAGCCGATGACGAGGATCGCCAGGAAAGCGATGAACTGCGGGATGAACTTGGCGATCTTGGACCAGGCCTGGGTGAAGCCCGACCCGAAGTCGACGGACAGAGCGAGCTGCTGAGCCACGGAGTCCTCCACTCGGTGACACGGCGCCACGAGCGGGCGCTGCCGGCCCCCCACCTTCGTGGATAGCAGGCGCCCGCCCCGGCCGCTCGCGCCCGGTGTCCGGGATGCTTCCCTCGGGTGAACCGTCCGGCCGTCCGCCCGCGTACAGTGGCGGTCCGGGGGACGGGCCACGGGGCGGGACGGACGGGACGGTACGGCAGTGAGCGGTACGACGACGGAGCGCGCGGCGGGCCACCGGGCGCTGCACTGGCGGGTCCGGCCGGCGACGGCCCGGGCGGCCGTCCTGGTGCTGCACGGCGGCGAGGAGCACAACTTCGCCCCGCCCGGGCGCCTCAACCTCCCGCTGGTGCGGATGCACGGCTTCCTGCGCGGGCTCACCCGGGCGACCGCCGACTCCGGCGTCGCCATCGGGACCGTCCGCTACCGCCACCGCGGCTGGAACGGCGAACGGGCCGACGCCGCGCGGGACGCCACCGCCGCGCTCGACGAACTGGCCGCGGTGCTCGGGCCGGTGCCGACGGTGCTGGTCGGCCACTCGATGGGCGGGCGCGCCGCGCTCCAGGCCGGCGGGCACCCGTCCGTCACCGGCCTGATCGCCCTCGCCCCCTGGTGCCCGGCCGAGGACCCGTGCGACCAGCTCGCCGGCCGGGACGTGCTGATGCTGCACGGCGACCGCGACACCGTCACCGCGCCCGCCGACACCCACGCCTTCGCCGCCCGCAGCCGCGCCGCGGGCGCCCGGGTCTGCGGCTACACCGTCACCGGCAGCGGCCACGCCATGCTCCAGCGCATCCCCGACTGGCACCGCGCCACCACCCGCCTCACCACCGCCCTGCTCGGCCTGCGCCCCCTCCCCGCCGAGACCGCCTCCGCCCTCGCGCTCCCGCCCGCCTCCCGCGAGGCCCTCACCCTCCCCCTCCCGCCCCAGCCCCGCCGCACCCCGGCCCACCCGGCGAGCCCCTGACGGGGCGACCGCCCCCGTACCGTGCCCTCAGCTCCGACGCAGCGACCGCCACGAGCGGGAGGTGCCGGCGCTGACGGCCCAGGGCCGTTCCACCACCATGCTCGCGGCGGAGCCGTTCATCAGCTCATCAGCGACGCGGCGGTGAACAACCACATCGGCGACACCTTCCACGCGCCGGACCTGCCGGTGGACGTGGACGGCCACCGGCAGGTGCCGGCGGTGCTGCGCCGCCTCGGGGCGTGACGGGGCAGGGGGTTTCCTAGAGGGCGTGCCAGAGGGCGGCGGCGAAGACGGCCGTGACCCAGGTCCAGAGGACGGACAGGGCGAGGTGGGCGGCGGTGCGCAGGCGGTCGCCGCGCCACAACCGGGGCGAGAAGTAGGCGAACTCGAAGAGCCAGCGGGTGCCCCAGAAGAGGGTCTGGCCGGCCAGCAGGGCGGCGCCGAGCCGGCCGCCGGCGAGCAGGTCGGGGGCCAGGCAGAGCGGGAGCAGGCCGAGCAGGGCGCAGGCGAGGCCGATGAAGAAGACGTGGGCGTAGGAGACCTGGCGGGTCAGCAGGGTGGTACCTGACAGGTCGGCTGGCCAGTCGATGGCGCGGGGCAGCACCGCGTGGACCAGGCCGACGGTCACGAGGGCGGCGCCGACCAGGCGCAACTGGGCTTCCAGGGTGATCAGTTCGGGCACGGTGCGGGCTTCCGGAAGGTGAAGGCGGTGACCAGGCCGGCGATCCGGCGTTCGGCGGCCGGGCGCAGGCCCGCCTCGGCGGCGTGGCGGAGCCAGGTGGCGCGGGGCAGGAAGTGCCAGGCGCCGGGGCCGTAGACGGCGGTGTTGGCCGCGTCCCGCAGGTGCTCGACCAGCAGCAGGGTGCCGCCGGGGCGCAGGGCGCGGGCGGCCTCGGTGAACAGGGCGGTGCGGTCGGCGGGCCGGCGCAGTTCGTGGGCGGCGAAGACGGCGAACACGGTGTCCAGTTCGCCGGTGCCGGCGGGCAGGGCGTCCGGGCGGGCCGGGATGCCGCCGGGGGCGGGCGGGGCGTGACGGCGGGCGCGGCGGATCGAGCCGCTCGACGTCAGCGCCGGGTCGTACAGGTCGGCGACCCGCCTGCGGGCGGCGGGGTGGCGCTCGGCGATCGGCCGGCTGGCCTCGTCCAGGCCGGTGCTGACCACCAGGTGGTCGCCGGGGCCGTCGGGCAGCAGGGCGGGCAGCCAGTCGTAGCGGTGGAGTTCGGAGCGGTCGTAGACGCACCAGGTGGCGAGGATGCTGACGGCGAGGTACCCGGCGGCGGTGGCGGCGGCCGCCCGGGCGAGGGCGGCGGCGGGGCCGGGCAGCCGGCGGGCCAGCGCGCCGGCGGCGGCGACGGTGAGCGCTCCGGCCGCGTACATCGGCCAGTTGTAGCGGACCACTTCGCGCACGCCGGACGGGCGCGGGCCGGCGAGCCCCGCGGTGGACGGGCAGAGGGCGGCCTGGCAGGCGGCGAACCGGCCGGGGCCGTACGGGCGTTGGCTGCCGGGCCGTCGGTCGTCCGGGCGCCGGTCGTCCGGGCGGGAGCCGGCCGGGACGGGGGCGGTCATCGGGCGGCTCCGGTGAGGCTGCGGCGCTCTCCGGCGTGCCAGCCGTAGTCGAGGCCGGCGACGTGGAAGGCGTTGGCGAGCACCGGCCGGCTGCCGGCCAGCGGGCCGTGGTCGAAGAAGGTGAGCCGGGGCACCTCGACCGCCACCGGGGCCGGGTCCCAGTGGGCGCGGGTGGCCTTGACCACGATCATCGAGCGTGTCTGCGGCTCGTACTCGAAGGTGTAGGGCAGCGGTCCGGCGAAGCGGCGCGCGGCGCGGGCGTCCGCGAAGGGGCTGCCCGGCGGGAGGGCGGCGGGGGCGCTGCCGAGGTCGGCGCGCACGTGCAGGTCCGCGTGGCCGTCACCGCTGAGCACCTTGAACTCCAGGGTGCCGTCGACCACCCGGGTGCCGATCCGGGCGTGCCGGTAGCGGTAGCGGGAGAAGGCGTTGCCGCCGAGCGTCATCATCCGGCTGTCGGTGTCGGAGCGCAGGATGCGCAGGCCGCGCATGGTGCGGCCGCCGGGGGTCGGGAAGCGGGTGAAGACCCGGTAGCCGGTCAGGATGAAGTCCCGGCCGAGGCGGGCGGGCAGCGCGGCGGGGCGCAGTGCCCGGGTGTCCACGACGGCGGCGGCGACGAAGCCGTGCTCGGTGCCGTCGGGGTCGGTGTAGGTGTCGAGGGCGAGGCCGGGCGGCACCAACGGGGCGAGCAGGTGGGGCGGCAGGGCGTAGGTGAGGACGAGCGAGTGCGCGAAGTGGGTGCGCATCGCGAAGGGGTGGCGTTGCAGCAGGTGTCGCACGGTCGACTCCGTGGTCTGGTACGGGGATTCGGAGCGTGACTTGGCAGCACGGGACCGCCCTTCGCCGCAGGCCGCGGCGGGGGTGTTCTCGCGCTCCCTCATCATGGCGCACGACTTTGAACGCGTTCAAGTTGGGGTGGAGGGGTGGTGGCAGAGGTCGGAACGCGGCCCGGGCCCCGAGCGCGGGAAGCCCGGTTGCCGGAGCGGACACCCGGCGGGCAGCGGTCCCGGGGGGCTCCCGCTCCCGGGCGAACCACTCGGGGCTGCTCCCCGCTCCCCCCACACGGGTGGTTTCACCCTCCGCGCCCCGCTCGGGGACGGCCGGTGGACGGATGATCGGTCCCGGGTCCGTACTGGGCGGCCCGGGAAGGACGGATCGGGACGATGAGCACGACGCGGCGCTCGATGCTGGGCGCGGCACTGGCCGGCCCGCTACTGGGCTGGCTCACCGGGACGGCGGCCGGTGCCGTCGACGGCGGCACCGACCGCGCCGGGAAACTGGGCACGCTCACCGACGGCTGGGTGGAGGTCCGCTGGACCGCGGAGGCACAGGCCCAACTGGACCGCTTCCACGCGATGGTGGACGTCGTCGCCCCGGCCCGCATGGTGCTGGACGAACGGGGCCCGGCCGTCCACCTGCCGATCCGCTCGGCCCAGGGCGACCCGTCCCTCGCGAACCCGCCCAAGGCGCGCGGCGACGGGGCGCTGGACGGCGGGGTCTCCGTGCGCACCTCCAAGGGCGACTACCGGGTGGTCAACCTGGCCGGCGCGATCCAGGACGGTCTGGGCTCCGGCCGGTGCGAGGTCGGCGGCGCGGAGATGGGGCACCGCTCGGCCTTCCGCTGCGGCCTGGCGGAGGGCAAGCTGACGGCCCAGCCGGTGCCGGCCGGGCATCCGATGCAGGTCCGACTCAGCGGGGTCCCGCTGCGCCCCACCCAGGAGGCGGTGGACGCTTACACCGCGAACTTCGGCGCGCACCCGGTCACCGTGGACACGGTGCTCGCGTACGTCACGGCGCAGGGGGTGTACACCCCTCCCCCGGCCGTGAAGGAGCAGCAGCCGTAGCGGGCCGGTCGCCGAGGGGTTCCGCGGACTCCTGGGCCTTCCGGGGATTCCGGGATTTCCCGGGTTTCCGGGACTGGGCGGGCACGCCGCCGCCGAAGCGGCGCTCGCGGGCCGCGTAGGCGCGGACGGCCTCGCGCAGCCGGGCGAGGTCGTAGTCGGGCCACGGCGTGGAATCGAACAGCAGCTCGGCGTAGGCGAGGTGCCAGGGCAGGAAGTTGCTGATCCGCTGCTCCCCGGAGGTGCGGATCAGCAGGTCGACGTCCGGGAGGTCCGGGAGGTACAGGTGCCGGGCGAGGTCGGCCGGGCCGATCTCCTCCGGACGGATCCCGCCGGCCACCGCCTCGGCGGCCAGGCCCCGTGCCGCAGCGGCCAGTTCCTCGCGTCCGCCGTAGTCCACGCAGACCGTCAGGGTCAGCGTGCCGTTGTTGGACGTCAGGCTCTCCACCAGCGCGATCGAGGAGGCCAGCGACTCGTCCACCCGGTCCCGCCGGCCGCACCAGCGGATCCGCACGCCGAGCGCGTGCAGGCCCTCCGCGCTGCGGGCGAGGCCGTCGGCCAGCGAGTCGAACAGGGCGGTCAGCTCCTCCGGCGGGCGGTCCCAGTTCTCGGTGGAGAACGCGTACAGGCTCAGGTGGCGGACGCCCAGCCGCAGCGCCGCGTTGACCAGGCGCAGTGCGGCCCGCTGGCCGGCCTGGTGGCCGTACCGGGCGGGCAGCCGCCGGGCCTCGGCCCACCGGCGGTTGCCGTCCATGATCACGGCGACGTGGGCGGGCGCGCCCTCTGCGTTCACGGACCGGGTGCGGCGGCGGGGCGTGCTGCCGTCGGGGCTCAATGGGGTGAGGCCGTCGATCAGGACGCGTGAACCCACCAAGGTCACTTCGTCGTACTGGAGCTGGGCGCCGAGCAGCACGGTCTGCAGGAACGGGCGGCAGGCGGGGGCGACGAGCCAGGTGGCGGGCAGGGCCTTCTCCAACAGGCGGTGCATCCGGGCCTGTTGGCTCTCGACCAGCTCGTCCAGGGCGGACCTCCGGTCGTCCCGGCGGTCGTCCAGGCGGTCGTCCAGGCGGTCACTGAGGCGGTCAACGCGGCGGTCGCTCCGGCCGAGGTCGGCGGTGGTCAGGCCGAGCCGGCGCAGGTCCTCCCGCGGCAGATAGCAGCGGCCGGCCGCGAGGTCGAGCGGGAGGTCCTCCAGGATGTCCGCCAGCTGGCAGGCCTCCCCCAGCGCGGACAGCGCACCCGTCGCCCGCGGGCCCCGCGCCCCCAGCAGCGGGGCCCACAGCTCGGTGATCGTCCCCGCGACGCCGCGCAGGTGGCGGCGCTGGTCCTGGTGGGTCTCGAAGGCGGGCGGGCGGGCACCGTCGGCCCCGGTGGCGTCCAGGAACTCCTCGACCAGCGCCCGGTCCAGCTCCCAGTGCCGCACGGTGTCCACGAAGGCCCGGCGCAGCGGGTGCGCACTGTGGCCGGCCGCCAGCTCGGCCAGGGTGTCGGCCCGCCAGCGGGCGAACCGGCGTCGGCGCTCGGCGGGGTCGGCGGCTGCCCGGTCGGTGTGGGCGGCTCGGGCGGCTGCCCGGTCGGTGTGGGCGTCGCCGTGATCAGGGTGCGGCCGGGCGTCGTCGGCGATCCGGTCGGCGCGGGAGGCGAAGGCGTTGATGGCGTGGAAGTACGGCCGCACCTCGGGCGGCAGCGCGTCGCTGATCGCCCGCAGCGAGGCCAGGTGGCCGGCCACCTCCCGCTCGCAGACCCGGTACGACTCCGCCAGCTCCGGCGACCTGTCCACCGCCGCCGACCCGCTCCCCGCCATGCCCGCTCCCCCGTCTCCGCCTCCGCCGACACCGTGCGCCGTCTGGTCAACGAGACGGGGGCGGATCGGTGGCGTCACCGCCGTCGTACACGGCAACGGCGACGGCGACGGCGACAGCAATGGCAACAGCGACGGCATCCGCAGCGGCAGCCGTCACGGCAGCCGTACGGTGAACGCCGTGTGCCCCGGCCGGCTCGCCACCTCCACCGTGCCGCCGTGCGCCCGGACCACCGCCCGGACGATCGCCAGTCCGAGCCCGGTGGAGCCGGTGGCGCGGGAGCGGGCCCGGTCGCCCCGGACGAAGCGCTCGAAGACCCGCTCGGCCAGCTCCGGCGCGATCCCCGGACCGTCGTCAGTGACGCTCAACTCGACCTGCCTGTCCGACCGTTCTATGCGCAGCCGGACCTCGCTGCCGGGCGGGGTATGGGTCCGGGCGTTGGCCAGCAGGTTGGCCACCACCTGGCTCAGCCGGTGCCCGTCCCCGCGCACCACCACCGGGTCCTCGGGCAGGGCGAGCCGCCAGCGGTGGTCCGGCCCGGCGGCGCGGGCGTCGGCCAGCGCGTCGAGGGCGATCCGGGTCAGGTCCACCTCCTCCTCGGCCAGTGGGCGGCCTGCGTCCAGCCGGGCGAGCAGCAGCAGGTCCTCGACGATCGCCCCCATCCGCAGCGCCTCGGCGTCGATCCGCTCCAGCGAGTGCCGCACCTCCGCCGGCACCGGCCCGGGGTGGCGCAGTGCCAGCTCGGCGTGGCCGCGGACCGCCGCGACCGGGGTGCGCAGCTCGTGGCTGGCGTCGGCGGCGAAGCCGCGCAGCCGCTCCTCCACCGCGTGGCGGCGGGCCAGCGCGTCGCCGACGTGCCCGAGCATCCGGTTGAGCGCGGCGCCGACCCGGCCGACCTCGGTGCGCGGGTCGTCGTCGGGCACGCGTTCGGCGAGCAGCACCTCGCCGCGGGCGAGCGGCAGCGCGCTGACCCGCTCGGCCATGCCGACCACCCGCCGCAGGGGGCGCAGCGAGAAGCCGACCCAGGCGGCCCCGGCCGCGCCGGCGGCGGCGACGGAGATCGCGAAGACGGTGAGTTCCAGGGTGGCCAGCCGCTCGACGGTCTCCTCGGCCGGGCGCAGTGGCAGGCCGCTGACCAGCACGTCGCCGTCCCGTCCGGCGACCGCGCGGACCCGGTAGTGGCCCAGGGCTCCGCCGAGGTCGAGGGTGCGGGCCGGGCCGTTGACGGGCAGGGCGGCCAGCGCGTGCTGCCGGTCGGGGGTGAAGGTGACCCGGTCGTCCTCGTCGCCGGGGTCGTCCATGTCGTCGGCGTCCCCGTCGACCACGCCCGCGGCGGTGACCCGCCCGTCCAGCAGCCGCACGCCGAGGGTGCCGGGGGTCTGGGCCCGGGTGTCGGGGCCGGCGCCGTGGCCGGTGTGCTCCAGGCTCGCGGCGTAGCGGCCGCCGGACTCGGCGAGTTGCTGGTCCAGGCGGTCGACCAGGAAGTGGCGCAGCGCGGCGGTGGTGGCGAGGCCGACGGCGGCGCAGGTGGCGACGAGCAGCACCAGCAGACCGGCGATCAGCCGGGCGCGCAGGGTGCGGGGCGCCAACGCGGCACGCAGGGTGCGGGGCGCCGGCCGTACGGCGCGGGCCGGTTCGGCACCAGCCCGTACGGTCGTCACGTCGCCGCCTTGATCAGGTACCCCGCGCCACGCACCGTGTGGATCATCGGACTGCGGCCCGCGTCCACCTTCTTGCGCAGGTAGCTGATGTACAGCTCGACGATGTGCGCCTGCCCGCCGAAGTCGTACGACCAGACGGCGTCCAGGATCTGCGCCTTGCTGAGCACCTGCCGCGGATGGCGCATCAGGTGGGCGAGCAGCGCGTACTCGGTCGGGCTGAGCTCGACCGTCTCCCCGCCCCGGGTGACCTCGCGGGCCCGGTCGTCCAGGACGAGGTCTCCGAGCACCAGCGCGTGCGGCGGCGGCTGCCCGGTCGCGGCGGGCGGGGCGGCCCGGCGCAGCAGGCCGCGCAGCCGGACCACCACCTCGGCCAGGCTGAACGGCTTGGTCACGTAGTCGTCGCCGCCGGCCGCGATGCCGGCGATCCGCTCCTCGACGGCGTCCCGGGCGGTGAGGAAGAGCACCCGCACCTCGGGCTGCTCGGCGTGGATGCGGCGCAGCACCTCCAGGCCGTCGAGGTCGGGCAGCATCACGTCGAGCACCACGGCGTGCGGCCGCCAGGCGGCGGCGGCCTCGACGGCGGCCAGGCCGGTGGTCGCGCCGCGCGTCTGCCAGCCCTCGTAGCGGACGGCGCCGCTGACCACCTCCACCAGGTCCGGTTCGTCGTCGACGACCAGGACCCGCCAGTCGGGGCGGTCGACGGTCTCGTCCACGGGGCTCCTCGGGTCCACAGGGCTCCTCGGGTCGGTGCTGCGCATGGTTCATCCTGGCCGGTCCCGATGAGAAACCGGTGAGACCTCCGCATCGGCCCGGCAGCCTTCGCACCTGCTCCGACCTGCGCCGATGCCCACGCGGGCGGGCTCCGCGGGCGGCCCGGTTCAGAGCCTACTCAGAGCTTGCGGTGCGATCGTGGTCGGCCTCGGCGGCACCCGCCGCCGGGCGCTGAGGAGGTTCCCGATGACCACTGCCGCCGCGCCGAAGCCGCGGCCCGGGCCCCGGCCGGCCCCCGACCGCCGGGGCCACCGGGCGGCGCCGCGTCCGCTGTTCGCCCTCGACCCGCGCGCCGCGCTCGGTCTGATCGCCGTGGGCGGGCTCGGCGTGCTCGCGCTGTGGTGGAAGGGCACGCCGGCGGTGGTCGGCGCGGACGGCTGGCTGACCGGCGCGGGCCGGATCACCGGGCTGCTGGCCGGCTACGCGGCGCCCGTGCTGCTCCTGCTGATGGCGAGGCTGCCGCCGGTGGAGCGCGGGGTCGGTGCGGACCGGCTGGCGCGCTGGCACGCCTTCGGTGGGCGCTGGATGGTGGCCCTGGTCTCGGTGCACGTGCTGACGGTCGTCTGGGGCTACGCGCTGACCGACGGGCGCGGCCTGGTCGGCGAGGGTGTGGAGCTCGTCTTCCACTACCCCGAGATGATCAAGGCGACCCTGGGCACCCTGCTGCTGCTCGGCACCGGCGCGGTCTCCGCCCGGATCGCGCGCCGCCGCCTCCCGTACGAGGCCTGGTACTACCTGCACCTGGCGACCTACCTCGCGGTGGCACTCGCCTTCTCCCACCAGCTGGCCACCGGCGCCGACCTCGCCGGCGGCCCCGGCCAGGCCGCCTGGTACGCGCTCTACTTCGGTACGGCGGCGTTGGTCGGCTGGTTCCGGCTGCTGCGGCCGTGGCTGCTCGACCGGCGGCGCGGCCTGACGGTCGCCGAGGTACGGCCGGAGGGCCCCGGCGTGGTGTCGCTGTTCCTGAGCGGGCGGCGGCTGGACGAACTGCGCGCCGAGCCGGGCCAGTTCTTCCGGCTCCAGTTCCAGGCGCCCGGGCTGCGCTGGGCCGCCAACCCGTACTCGCTGTCCGCGCCGGCGCACCCGCACTTCCTGCGCTTCACGGTCAAGGACCTCGGCGGGCACAGCGCAGCGGTCGCCGCCCTGCGCCCGGGGACCAGGGTGCGCGCCGAGGGCCCGTACGGGGCGTTCACCGGGCGGCTGCTGCGGCAGCGCCGGGTGCTGCTGCTCGGCGCCGGGGTGGGGATCACCCCGCTGCGCGCCCTGTTCGAGACCCTGCCGGGCGAGCTGACCCTGGTCCAGCGGGCCCGGCGGCCGCAGGACGTGCTGTTCCGGGCGGAGCTGGCCGACATCGCCCGGCGGCGCGGCGCGACGGTGCACGAGCTGGTCGGCCCGCGTGAGCGGGTCGGTGACCTCGGGGCCGCGCTGGCCCGGCTGGTCCCGGACCTCGCCGAGCACGAGGTCTACCTGTGCGGCCCGGACTCCCTGACCGAGGAGGCCGTCCGCGCGCTGCGGGCGGCGGGGGTGCGGCCGGGGCGCATCCACCACGAGAGCTTCTCCTTCTGAGCCCGCTCGGTCTTCCGAGCGGCCGTTGCCAAGAGCCTCTTGCCGAACGCCTCTTACCGAGCGCCTCTTTGCCGAGCAACTCTTACCGAGCACCCGAGCATGCACCTGAGCACCCGAGGAGCGTTGATTCCATGCGCCGAGCCGTCGTCACCAGTGCCGCCACCGCGGCCGGGGTGGTGCTGCTGCTGTCCCTCAAACCGCACGAGGCTCCCGGGCCCGCCCCGGTGATCGGATCGGGGGCCGCCCCGGGGGCCGGGTCCGACGTCTCGGATCCGTCGGGCACGGCCGCCTCCCCCGGCCCGTCCGCCTCCGCGTCCGCCACGGGCTCGGGGTCGGGCTCGGGGTCGGGATCGGACTCGGGCGCCACCCGGAAGGTCAGCGGCAACACCGTCAACACCCGGTACGGCCCGGTACAGGTCCAGGTCACCCTGGCGGGCAGCCGGATCACCGCCGTCGACGTGGTCAAGTACCCGACCGCCGAACGGCGCGACCTGGAGATCAACGGCTCCGCGCTGCCGATCCTCAACCAGGAGGCGATAGCCGCCCAGAGCGCCCGGATCGACGTGGTCAGCGGCGCCACCTACACCAGCGACGGCTACGTCCGCTCGCTGCAGAGCGCCCTCGACCGGGCCAAGGGCTGAGGCGCCCGTGCTGAGCCACGCCGAGCCCGTGATGGGCACCGTCTTCTCGATCACCGTGCGCGACCCGGGTCCCGGCACCCCGGCCGTGCTGGAGCGGATCGCCGAGCGGCTGCACCGGATCGACGCGGTGTTCTCGACGTACCGGCCGGACAGCGACATCAGCCGCCTCGACCGGGCCGAACTCGTCCCGGAGGACTGCGATCCGGAGGTCCGCACCGTCCTGGCCGCCTGCCGCGAGGTGGCCGCCGAGACCGACGGGTACTTCACCGGGCGGCCGGGAGGCCGGCTCGACCCCAGCGGCTGGGTCAAGGGCTGGGCGGTCGAGCAGGCGGCCGCCCTGCTGCGCTCCTGCGGCGCCCGGCAGTACTGCGTCAGCGGCGGCGGGGACGTGCAGACCGCCGGCGGGCCGTGGCGGATCGGCATCGCCGACCCCCGGCAGCCGGGCTTGCTGGCCGCCGTCCTGGCCGGCCACGACCTGGCCGTGGCCACCTCCGGCACCGCCGAGCGCGGCGCCCACATCCTCGACCCGCACACCGGACGCCCCGCCGAAGGCCTGCTCTCGCTCACCCTGGTCGGTGCCCCCGGCACCGGCATCGCCCGCACCGACGCCTGGGCCACCGCCGCCTTCGCCATGGGTCCGGACCGTGCCCTCACCTGGGCCGCCCGCCGACCCGGCGTCGAGGCGCTGGCCGTGCTGCCGGACGGCACCAAGCGCTGGACCCCGGGCCTGCCCGGACACCTCCCGGCGAGTGGTCCGGCGGACTGGCGGACCGTTGTCGGCTGACCGGGGCCCGTCCGTGCGGTGCGTGTCATGGCGGAACGGGCGTTCTCGGGAACCGCCGTTCCCCGCGTTCGGTCCACGTCCGCTCCGTGCCCGCGCCCGCGCCGTGCCTACGCCCGCTCCTGCTGCGCCGCCCGCCAGGCCTCCCAGGCCACCAGCGGCGCGAGGTACGACCAGCGCCGGGAGCCGTCCGGGCAGGTGCCGCCCTCGACCAGCTCGGAGACCGTACGGCGGGTGAACGGCACCCAGACGGCCATGTCGTGCTCGAAGGTGCTGTGGCAGGCCTCGCGGCGGCGGTCGATCTCGGCCGCCTCCAGCCGGGACCGGACGGTGGCCACCAGGGTGTAGCAGGAGGCCGGCTCGCTCCAGCCCAGCCAGGTGATCACGGTCGGCCCGACGTCCTCCGGCAGCAGTCCCAGTTCCTCCTCCAGTGCCCGCCGGACCAGCCCGTAGAAGTCCTCGGCGGCGCCCGGCTCGTCGCGGTACTTCATCGTTTCGTTGATTCCGACCGTCCACTGCGCCGGGAAGGTGTTGACCGCCAGCGAGCGGCGGAGCAGCAGCAGCCGGCCCGGCCGGTCCCGCACCGCGACGCAGGCGCTGACCATCGTGGGCGGCGCGACGGCCACGAAGCTCGTCAGGCCCTCGTCCAGCGCCTCGCGCAGCAGCCGGGCCACCTCCGGCTCCTCCCGGCCCAGCCGGGTGGTGGCCATGCACTCCGCGTAGTCGCTCTCCGCGATGTCCACCTCGCAGACCCGCGCGCCGCCGTGCTCGCCGTGATCGACCGTCAGCCGCGAAACGTACGCCGTCCGGCCCGCGGCTCCGGCCGCCCGCTGCCGCGCCACCTCGTCGGCCCAGCCGACCGCGTCCAGCACGTGCGGGCGCTCGACCCGCCCGCGGTGCGCCGTCACCAGCGTGCCCGGCGTCAGCGGCCGGGCCACCGACCAGGTGATCAGCGGCGCCAGCCCGTCCGCCCGCAGGTCGTGCGCCCGGGCCGCGGCCGTCAGGCTCGCCCGCCGCACCCGCGGCGCCGGTACCCGGGAGCCGAGCCGCGAGCCGCCGAACTTGGCGAAGTCGTACACCAGGTTGGTCAGCACCCCGAGCAGCAGGGCCCCACCGATCCCCAGCAGCCACTCCACGTCGGCCCCCTCCGTCCGTGATCGACCGCCCCATTGTGGAGGCGCCCTCGCCGCCGGGGGAAGGGCCGCGGCCGGCGGCCGCTTCCGGGCCGCAGCCGACGGCCGGTTCCGACGGCCGCTTCCGGAGCCGGTGTTAGGGTGATCGGAAAGTCGGCTCGGAGACCCGGAGACTCGGAGGCACTGAACAGTCGTGCGGGCGCCCAGGGTTGACGCGTCCACGGTCCGGTCGACCGTCCGGTCCGCCGCCCGGTCCTCCGTGCGTCGCTTCCCCGCTGCCGCCGGCTATCTCCTCCTCTGTCTCGGCACTGGCCTGGCCGCCTTGGCCGGACTCTGCCTGCTGCTCGTCCTCCTCACCCTCTGCCTGGTCGGCCTCGGCCTGCCGTTCCTCCCACCGACCCTGCGACTGCTGCGCCACTGCGCCGAGTTCCACCGGCGGCTGGTCGGCCGCCGACTGGGCGGCGAACGGCCGCGCACCCCGTACGGCGACCGCGCGTCCGTGCGCGATCCGGCCGTACGCCAGGACCTGCTGTGGCTGCTCGCCCACGCCACCGCCGGGACGGTCCTGTCGGGCGCCGCCCTCACCCTGTGCAGCCATGCGTTCAACTGGCTGACGGCGCCGGTGTGGTGGCGGCTCCTGCCGGGCGAGCGCGACGCCGTCATCCTGCTGACCGTCGACTCCTGGCCGGTGGCCCTCCTGGCGGCGGTCGGCGGAGTCGGCTACGCCGCGGTCGCCGTGACCGTGCTGCCGCCGGCCGCCGACCTGCACGCCCGGAGCTCCCGTCGGCTGCTGGTCGCCCGGCCCCGCACCTCGCTGGCCCGGCGGGTCCAGGAGCTGACCACCAGCCGGTCCGAGGCGCTGGACACCCACGCCGCCGAACTACGCCGGATCGAACGGGACTTGCACGACGGCGCCCAGGCCAACCTGGTGGCGGTCTCGCTCCGGCTCGGCATGATCCGCCGCGCGCTCGACCAACGCCCCGAGCAGGCGGCCGCGTTGGTGGACTCCACCCAACTCGTCGCCGAGCAGGCCCTGGAGTCACTGCGCGCCCTGGTGCGCGGCATCCACCCGCCGCTGCTCGCCGACCGGGGCCTGGCCGAGGCCGTACGGTCGCTCGCCGACCGCTGCGCCGTGCCCACCCGGGTCGAGCTGGACACCGGGGAGCACCCCGACACCCCGCCCTGGCCACCCGCCCCGCCTTCCCCTCCTTCCCTGTCCTCCCCTCCTTCCCTGTCCTCCCCTCCTTCCCTGTCCTCCCCTCCTTCCCCGTCCTCCGCCGACCCGCCGCCGCGCGCACCGGCCGCCGCCGAGGCCGCGGCCTACTTCGTGGCCTCCGAGGCGCTCGCCAACGTCGCCCGGCACAGCGGCGCCCGCAGCGCCCTGGTCCGGCTGCGGATCACCGCCGCCACGATCGCCGTCCGGGTCGAGGACGACGGCCGGGGCGGCGCCGTCGAGGGCGCCGGCAGCGGGCTGGCGGGCCTGCGCCGCAGGGTCGCCGCGTTCGACGGCACCACCCGCCTGTCCAGCCCGCCCGGGGGCCCGACCATCCTGGAAGTGGAGATCCCGTGCGGATCCTGATCGCCGAGGACAACGCCCTGCTCCGCGAGGGCCTGGTCCTGCTGCTGCGCAGCGAGGGGCACGAGGTGTGCGCGACCGTGGAGCACGGCGACGACCTGCTGCCAGCCCTGCTCGACCACCGCCCCGACGTCTCCGTGCTCGACGTCCGGTTGCCACCGGACTTCCGCGACGAGGGCCTGCGCGCCGCCGTCGAGGCCCGCCGCCGACTGCCCGAGCTGCCCGTCCTGATCCTCTCCCAGTACGTCGAACGCGCCTACGCCGCCGAGCTGCTCGCCGAGAGCGCCACCGGCGTCGGCTATCTGCTCAAGGACCGGGTCGGCCGGGCCGAGGAGTTCCTCCAGGCACTGGAGCGCGTCGCCGAGGGCGGCACCGCGATGGACCCGCAGGTCATCTCCCAGCTGATGGCCCACCGCCCAGGACCCGACCCGCTGGCCGCGCTCACCCCGCGCGAGCGCGAGGTGCTCGCCCTGATGGCCGAGGGCCACAACAACCCGACCATCGCCCGGCTCCTCTTCCTCGCCGAGAGCTCGGTGAACAAGCACATCGGCGCCATCTTCGGCAAGCTCGGCATGCCCACCCCCGACACCGGCCACCGCCGGGTGCGCGCCGTCCTCACCTACCTGCGCGCGCTCGCGGACGGCTGACCGCCATCCGCTCGTCCGTGGGACGCCACCGGTCATCCATGGGCAGCCGCCAGCCGCAGCTGCTCCTCCTCGACGATCAGCGCCGCCAGCGACGGCTCCGACACGTCCACCGCCTCCGGTGTCGACTCCGCCACCTCGCTGCGCCGCGCGTAGTCGTCGAACAGCCGGCCCTTCGCCCGCAGCAGGTCCAGCATCCGCTGGTCGACGCTGTCCACCGCCAGCAGCCGGTGCACCCGCACCCGGCGGACCTGCCCCATCCGGCGTGAGCGCGCCACCGCCTGGTCCTCCAGCGTCGGCTTGACCTGCGGCTCGCAGAGGATCACCACCGAGGCCGCCTGGATGTTCAGCCCCACGCCGCCGGCCTGGATCTGGCAGAGCAGCACCGCGTGCCCGGGCGCGGCGCTGAACCCGTCCACCGTCTCCTGCCGCCGCACCGCGCCCAGCGAGCCGTCGATCGGCCCGAACGTCCGCTGCCCCAGGGCGGCTCGGACGGCCGCCAGGACGTCCCGGAAGTACGAGAAGACCACCACCTTCAGCCCACTGTCCGCCGCCTCCCGGACGATCTCCCGCAGCCGCCTCAGCTTGGCCGACTCCGCCGGGTCCGCGTACCCGGCCCGGCGCATCGCCGGGAAGTTGCCCGCCGCGACGGCCGACCGGTAGGCGGCGAGGTCGGCGGGCGAGAACTCCTCCCACTCGTCCACGTGCACCACCTCGGGCAGCTCGGTGAGCACGTCCTGCTGGTTGCGGCGCAGGTACGCCGGGGCGACCGCCCTGCGGAAGGCCGCCGGCCCGGCGGCCGCCGCACCCTGCTCGACCAGCAGCACCAGCTCCGGCCGCAGGTACCGCACCAGGGTGCGGAACTCCTCCACCCGGTTCTCCATCGGCGTCCCGGTGAGGAACAGCACCCGCTCCACCCGCTCCGCCCAGGCGGCCACCGCCCGGGAGCGCTGCGCGGCGGGGTTCTTGACGAAGTGCGCCTCGTCCACCACGACCATCCCGACGGTGACCGCCTCCGCGACCTCCGCCGCCTCCAGGCGGCGCAGCCCGTCGAAGGTCAGCACCGCGACCCCGCCGTCCCGCAGCCACTCGGCGAGCGCCGCCTCCCGCTCCGGGCCGTGCACCCGCAACGCCCTCAGGGTGCTGCGGGACTCGACCTCCCGGATCCAGTTGACCAGGACGCCGGCCGGGCAGACCACCAGGAAGTGGGTGCTCCCCCGGGCCCGCAGGTGCGCCAGTACGGCGATCGCCTGCACCGTCTTGCCGAGGCCCATCTCGTCCCCGATGATCACCCGTCGCTGGGCGAGCGCGAACCGCGCCCCGAACGCCTGGTAGCCACGCAGCGAGACCCGGCAGTGGGCGTCGTCCAGCGGCTCGGCCCGCACCCGGTCCGACAGCTCCTCCGGCAGGAACCCCTCGGCGGCGGCGAGTTCGACCCCGGCCTCCTCGACGATCCCGCCGAGCACGCCGTAGTAGTCGGCCGAGCGGAGCTCGAAGTCCGTCCACGCCTCGATCGGGTCGAGCGGCGGTCGCAGCAGGTCGACCGAGGCCTGGGCGAGCAGCACCGGGACCTCCTGCGCCCGGTACCCGACCAGCAGCTTCTCCAGCCGCTCGACCGCCGCCCGCGCCTGCGCCCGCCGCTCCCGGCCGGCGAACAGCCCGCGCAGGACCCCCCGGGCCGGCCGCGCGGCCGCCACCAGCGGCTCCACCTCGGCCTGGACCCGCTCCGCGGTCTCCCGGGCCCGCCTCGCCTCCGGCCCGGCGGCCACCAGCCGCTGGAGCGCGACCACCAAGGCGGTGCTCAGCGGGTCCTGCCGCTCGACGTCCAGCCGCACCGCCACCGTCTGCTCGACCGCCCGGGCGAGCTGCCCGGCCGCGGCGCGCGCCTGCGCCGCCGTCTGCGCCCCGACGCCGGGGATCAGCCGGAGGGTGTAGCCGGAGGCCTCCAGCACCTGCCGCACCGTCCCCAGCCCGGCCGCCTCCAGCGCCCCGACCCGCAGCCGCCCCTCGGTCACGTCCCGCAGCCGCGCGACCGGGATGGCCCCCAACTCCTCCCCCACCAACCGGTCCCGGATCGCGACGTACGCCGGCCGCACCTGCTCCACGGCCTCCCGGTGATCCGCCACCACCGCCCCGGCCGCCGCCCGCAAGCCCTCCGCCTCGGCCAGCACCACCCCGACCCGCCGCCGCTCCCCCAACCGCCCGCTCCGTCCGCTCCACGCACCCAGGAGCACCATGCTCCCACCCGCCACCCACAGCCGTCCGGGGCCGCAACGCACCGCGGCCAGGGCCCGATTCGGTGAATCGGGCCCTGGCCGCGGTTGGTGTCGCTCCGCTCGGCCGGGCCGGCGGTGGGGCGCCGGGCACCCGGCAAGGATCCAAGAGGCAGGCCCTACGTGCGGATGCAGCGGAAGACGGTGAGCAGGATGAGAGCGGTGAGGGTCAGGAGGATGCCGGCTTCGACGAGTTGGATGGGGACGAGGTGGTCGGCCGGGTGGTAGCGGAGCCAGGAGGCGGAGGCGCCGTCGCAGTCGGTGCTGAAGTGGAAGCTGCAGGCGCTGGTGCTGACGCGGGTGCCGTCGGGGAGGACGACGCCGCGGTCGAGGAGCCAGGAGTTGGTGGGTTGGGTGGTGCGCAGGTCGGCCACCCGGTCCACGGCCGGGTAGAGGAAGGGGCGGGCCCAGAGGACGAGGCCGTGGGCGACGGCGACGAGGGCGCCGGTGAGGAGCATCGCCGGCACGGTGCGGCGGACGAGTTGGCCGACGAGGACGCCGAGGGCCAGCGCGAACAGGGACCAGGCGACCGGGGCGAGGCCGAGCGCCGGGTAGGTGAGGGCCTGGAACGGCGGGTCGAAGGCGACCGGGCCGTGCACGATGTCCGTCCACCACACCCAGGTCATCAGCGCGGCGATCGCGCCGCCGGCGGCCAGGACGGCGAGGCCGGGGACGGCGAGGCGGACGGCCAGCCAGCGGATCGGGCCGACGGACTGCGCGCGGATCAGGCGGATGGTGCCGCGTTCGTACTCCTGGGCCAGCAGCGGGGCGCCGACGAACATGCCGAACAGCAACGGGAGCGCGGCGACGGCGGGTTGGAGGACCTGGAGGTACCAGAAGTTCGGCCGGTCGAGCGGCTGGACGAGCTTCCAGCACTGGGCGCTGTCCCAGGACTCGGGGTAGTAGCAGCCGGTCCGGCGCAGGGTGTCCACGATGCGGCCGCAGGCGATGTGGATCCAGAGGAGGTCCGCCACCGCCAGGACGAGCAGTACGCCCAAGACCC
The DNA here is from genome assembly GCF_055580145.1 of Kitasatospora sp. NPDC032121. Classification (NCBI taxonomy): domain Bacteria; kingdom Bacillati; phylum Actinomycetota; class Actinomycetes; order Kitasatosporales; family Streptomycetaceae; genus Kitasatospora; species Kitasatospora sp. NPDC032121. Next base: position 34,159 of record NZ_JBVILX010000031.1, read on the forward strand.
AGAGGAGGAAGTGGTTCTGACGGAACACCAGCCAGAGGAGTCCGCGCAGGCCGGGGGCCGTGGGGGCGGGCCGGGCGGTGGCGCGGTCGGGCAGGACGCTCGTGCTCATACGGCCACCTCGTTCGGGTTCTTCCGGTCGGCCGGGCCGTCGGCCGGGCCGCGGAGGTAGCCGAGCAGCAGGTCCTCCAGGCTCGGCCGCTCGCTCTCCCATTCGCCGTCCAGCGGGTCGCCGGTGCGGACCAGGGCGATGGCCCGGCGGCCGCTGACGCGCTGCTCGACCACCGACTCCGCGGCCAGGCAGGCGCCCCGGGCGGCCGGCCCGGTGAGCAGCCGGTGCCCGTCGAGGATCTCCTCGAGGTCGCCGGCCAGCCGGATGCGTCCGCGCTGGACGAGGAGCAGGTGGTCGATGACGCCGTCCAGTTCGGGGAGGATGTGCGAGGACAGCACGATGCTGGTGCCGCGTTCGGCGGCGGCCGACATCAGGGTGCCCATCAGCTGATGCCGGGCGAGCGGGTCGAGGTCGGCCATCGGCTCGTCGAGCAGCAGCAGGTCGGGGAGCTTGCCGAGGGCGAGGGCGAGGCAGACCCGGGTGCGCTGGCCGCCGGAGAGCGAACCGATCCGCGCTTTGGGGTTCAACTCGCCCTGGTCGATGATCTGTTGGGCCAGCATCTCGTCCCACACCGGGTTGAGCTCGCGGCCCATCCGGATGGTCTCTGCGACGGTGAGGCCCGGGTAGAGCGGCTTGTCCTGCGGCACATAGGCGACCCGGGCGCGCAGCTCGGGCGCGCCGGCCGGGGCTCCGAGCACCAGCAACCGGCCCTCGGTGGGCTTGAGTTGGCCGGCCGCGAGGGAGAGCAGGGTGCTCTTGCCCGCGCCGTTGGGGCCCACCACGCCGCAGATCCGCCCGGCCGGGACGGTGACGTCGCAGTCGCGTAGCGCCCAGCCGCCCCGGTACTTCCTGCCGAGGCCGGCGGCCTCCAGGGCCGCCTCCTGCGCAGTCTCCGGCACCGGCGCCGACACGGGCGCCGTGGTCGTCGGGTCGTCCACCCGGTCCCCCCACTGTTCTCGTTCGGTGTTGCCGGGGCGTCTCGGGCCCCGGTGTCGAGGCGCGCGGCCCCGGCGTCGGAGTCTCAGGCCCCGCTGCCGGGGCCGGTGACCCCGGTGTCGGAGCTCGCGGCCCCGCTGTCGGGGCCGGTGACCCCGGTGTCGAAGCGCTGCTCCAGGACGGAGGCCATCAGCGCGGCAATGTCCTCACGCTCCAACCCGGCCGCGCGGGCCCGGTCCACCCATCCGACCAGGTCCGCGCGCAGCGGCCCGTCGGCCGCGGCCCCCGGCCGGGCGAGTGAGCGCCGGACGAAGGTGCCGAGCCCCGGGCGGGGTTCGACCAGCCCTTCGCGTTCGAGTTCGCGGTAGGCCTTCAGCACGGTGTTGGGGTTGATCGCGGTCGCCTCGACCACCTCACGGGCGGTCGGCAACTTGTCTCCTGGCTGGAGCAGTCCGAGCCGCAGGGCCTGCTTGGTCTGCTGCACGATCTGCTGGTAGGTGGAGACACCGCTGCGCCGCTCGATGCGGTACTCGATCACCGGCTTTCCGGCCTTTCACTAGTTCAATAGTGGAATCGTGGCCCACTGCGGCGCGCGGGTCAAGCCGGACCTGGGGGTGCCGCCGGGATGCGGGGGCCGCCGGGATGCCCCGTACGAGGCGCTTCAGGGGCGTTGCAGCAGGAGCAGGCCGTCCTGCTCGATCAGCGGCCGGTAGCCGCGCTCCCGGTAGACGCCCAGCATCCGGGCGGTGTCGGCGGTGGCGCACGGGGACTGCACGCTCGGGTCGCGCAGGTCGACGGCCACCCACTGCGGCCCGGGGCCCACCGGCGCCCGGCACACCAGGGTGACCTCCGCCCTGGAGGTGAGCTGGGCCGCCAGCCGGTTGGAGGCGGCCACGGTGGCGTCGTCGGGTATCCGACCGAGCAGCGCCCGGGTCTCGGTGAGCCGGGGCGAGGTGCGCCACGCCTCGGGCATCACCACCTCGTGCAGCGGGTAGAGCGGCAGCGTCACGGCGGTCGCCAGGGCGCTGACGGCGAGCGCGCGCCTGGCTCGGCGTACGTCGACGCGCCGCAGGACGTCGACCAGGGCGGCGAGCGCGATCGGCATCAGCACCGCGCTGTAGTGGTAACTGACGCCCCAGTAGTGCGAGTTGTCCGAGAACAGCCGCCAGGCGAGGGTGGGAACACAGAGCAGCAGGAGCGGCGATCGGAGGCCGGCGAAGCCGGCGGTGGCGGCGAGCAGGAACAGCAGCAGCCACTTGACCGGCGGCCAACCGATCCGCAGCGGCAGCAGCCAGAGGGCGGGCTGCTCGCCGCCGTCCAGCTGCCGCCAGTAGTCGAAGCCCCCCTCGGGGTTGAAGGCCGGCAGCACGACGAGCACGGTGAGCGCGGTCGCGACGAGGCCGAGGGCGGCGAGGGCAAGCCCGGGCAGCGGACTGCGGTGCCGCTCCCGCCGGGCCTGCCAGGCGATCAGCGCGCCGACGGCGGCCACCGTCAGCCCCAGGTCCTCCTTGACCAGCAGCAATGGCAGCGACCAGAGCGCGGCGGCGAGCGGTCGGCGCCGGCCGAGCGCGGTGACGGCGAAGGCGAGCAGCGGGACGGCGAAGGCGATCTCGTGGAAGTCGTCGGCCGCCGCCCGGACGATCCCCCAGGAGGCCCCGGTGGCGCAGCCGACGAGCAGCGCCACCCGCGGCCCGGCCACCTCGTGAGCCCAGCGGGTGAGCGGGACGACGGCGAGCGCCATCAGCAGCGCCTGGGCGACGACGAGGGTGAGCGGGCTCGGGAAGGCCCGGTAGGCGGGGGCGAGGACGGCGATCAGCGGGTGGAAGTGGTCCCCGAGCAGGTGGTAGCCGGGCCCCTTGAGCGGCACGATCGGCGCCTGCCCGTGGGCGTACGCCCGGATGGCCTGCTCGAAGATGCCCAGGTCGTAGGCCTTGCTGAGGCCGCGCCGGTGCCGGTTGACGCCGACGCAGGCGTACAGCGCGGCGAACCCGGCCGCCAGTGCCCAGGCGAGCACGGCGGGGCGGCGGGCGAGGGGTGTCGCGCGCCGGACGGCCAGTGCGAGCACGGCGGGTTGCGCGGGCGGGGAGGACGTGGAGGGCCGGAAGAACAGGGCCAGCCGGGAGAACGGGGAAGGCCGGGAAGCCGGGGAAGGCCGGGCGGCCGGGGAGACGGAAGCGGGCATCGACAAAGTACCCTTTCACTATTCGATTAGTGGAAGGGTGGTGGAAGCCGCGACAACCCGTCAAACCCGGCCGGGCGACGCCGACCGGGCCTTCTGCCTGCCCTCCAGAGGCCTCGTTCCGGCTCACCCGGCTCACCCGGCTCACCCGGCCCAGTCGGACCCCAGGACCACGGCCTCGCCGCTGGGCACCACGCCGACGGAGTACCGCAACCGCTTCGCCGGCACCCACTACGCCACCGGCTGACGCCCGGCGGGAACCGCCACCGCCGGGTGCCGCCAGGGACGGCTTGACCTTGACGCTACGTCAGGGTTGGAGGCTTGCCGCATGAAGAACGAGAGCACTTCCACCGCCCCGCTCCACCCCCCGGTCGGCGGCTTCCAGGAGATCGACGGCCGCCACCTCTACGTGCACCGCCAGGGCAGCGGCGGGCCCGCCGTCGTCTTCCTGCCCGGCGCGAGCGCGATCGGCCTGGACTACTTCGGGGTCCAGCAGGGCGTCTCGCAGTTCACCACCGCCGTGGTGTACGACCGCGGCGGAACCGGCTACAGCGACGAGGTCCCGCTGCCCCGCACCTCCGCCGAGGTCGCCGCCGAACTGCGGGAACTGCTGCGCGCCGAGAACGTCCCCGGCCCGTTCGTGCTGGTCGCGCACTCGCTCGGCGGCGCCTACGCCCATGGGTTCGCCCAGCTGTACCCGCAGGACGTCGCCGGGCTGGTCTGGCTGGACGCCTTCCACCGGGACTGGGACGACTTCGTGCCCGCCGAGGCGAGCCTGGCCGCCAGCGTCCGGTTGTCGCCCACCGAGGAGCAGCTGCGGCAGGCGCTCCCCGCCATCCGGCGGATGTGCGAGGAGCTTCTGGTGGACTACCCGGCGGACGTCCGGGACGCGGTGGCCGCGTACCACGTGAGCGAGCGCTGGATCCACGCCGGCATCGCCGAGCGCGCCTCGATGGCCGACCTGGCCGACGAGCTGCGGGCCGGCCCCGACCTCCCCGACGTCCCGGTGATCGCGCTCACCCCGCTGGGCATCGACCCCGGCCAGCAGGCGCTGATGTCCGAGGAGACCCTGCGGGCGATTCACGACGGCAAGACCCGGCTGGACGCGGCCATGGTCGGCGCGGTCACCGACGGCGAGCAGCGCCTCCTCTCCGACACCGGCCACAGCCAGCTGGTCTTCGAGCGGGCCGATGCCGTGGTCCAGGCGATCCGCGACGTCGTGGACCGGGCGGGCCGCGCCTAGACTTCGTCCCGCGATCCCCCTCGACATCCACCGCGACCTCGGCCTCACCCCCTGACCTCGACAGAAGCGGAGCCGGACGGTGCTCACGATCAGTCAACTCGCCTCGACCGCCGGCGTGACCGTGCGCACCGTCCGCCACTACCACCAGGTCGGACTGCTGCCCGAGCCCGAGCGTGACGGCTCCGGCTACCGCCGGTACAGCGCGCAGGCCGCGGTGGACCTCATCCGGATCAGGACGCTCGCCGACGCCGGGGTGCCGCTGGCCCGGATCCAGGCCCTGCTGCACGCGCGGCCGGAGGAGTTCGCCGCCGCCGTCACCGACCTCGACGCCGAACTGGAGCGCCGGATCGAGCAACTCGCCGAGCACCGCCGCCGGATCGCCGACCTGGCGAGCGGCGAGCGGCTCGCACTGCCGCCCGAGGTGGTCGCCATCCTGGACCGGATGCGCGCGCTCGGGGTCAGTGAACGGTCGGTGCGGCTCGAACGCGACACCTGGATCCTGCTCCAGGTCCTGGACCCGGAGGCCGTGCGCCGGGGCATCCGGGAGAAGAACGCCAGCTTCGACGACCCCGAGACGACACGGTTGTTCCTGCTCTGCGACCAGTCGCTGGACTGGGAGCCCGACGATCCGCGGGTGGACCGGCTGATCGACGACCTGGACGCCTGGGAGCTCGCCCACGGGCGGGACAGCAGCCGACCCGGCAACCAGGCGGTGATCTTCGCCCGGATCGCCGAGGCCTCGCCGACCTGGCAGCGCATCCTCGGCGTGCTCGTCCACCGCGCCAAGCAGCGCCGCCTCGCCGGCGAGCGCCGGGACGCGGCCCCGCCGCGGAAGCGTTGACGTCGGATTCACGCCAGCCCAACCCCCGCTCGCACTGGTGGACTTCGGGTCACAGACCCACCACCCGTCGACAGGATCTCCGGCATGCCGACCGGCACCACCCCCCGCTCCGCTCCGCCCGTCCCGAAGCCCCACACCCGGGACGGCGGCACCCTCGCCGTCCTCGCCGTGACCACCGGGGTCTTCTCCATCGTCACCACCGAGATCCTCCCGATCGGCCTGCTGACCCCGATCGGCGCCACGTTCCGGATCTCCGACGGCACGGCCGGGCTGATGATGACCCTGCCCGGCATCGTCGCCGCGGTGGCCGCGCCCGTGGTGACCGTCGCGACCAGGCGCGCGGACCGGCGGACCATGCTCTGCGCGCTGCTGCTGGTACTGACCCTGGCGGACCTGCTCAGCGCGCTCGCCCCGGCGTACTGGGCGCTGCTGACCGCCCGGGTCGCCCTCGGCCTGGTCATCGGGGCGTTCTGGTCGATCGGCTCCGGACTCGCGCCGCGCCTCGTCCCCGAGCACCGGCGGGCCCGGGCGAACACGCTGATCTTCTCCGCCGTGCCGCTCGGCTCGGTGCTCGGCGTGCCGGCGGGGGTGTTCCTCGGCTCGCTGGCCGGCTGGCGGGCGGCCTTCCTCGCGATGGCCGCGCTGACCCTGGTCGCCCTGGCCGCCCTCCTGCGGTCGCTGCCGCCGCTGCCCCCGCTGACCGCCACCGGGCTGGGCGTGCTGCGCGGACTGCTGGCCGGTCGGGGCACCCGTACCGGCATCGCGGTGACCCTGCTGATCGTGCCGGCCCACTTCGGCAGCTACACGTACGTCACCCCCTTCCTCACCGGTACCACCCACGCCGGCACCGGACTGATCACCACCCTGCTGCTCGTCTACGGCGCTGCCGGGCTGCTCGGCAACGTCCTGGCCGGCGGCCGCGCGGCCCGGGCACTGCGGCCGGTGTTCGGCGCGGCGACCGTCCTGCTCGCCGCCGCGGCCCTGCTGCTGCCGCTGCTGGGCACCGGCGGTCCGGGCGCCGCCGTCCTGCTGACGCTCTGGGGCGTGGCGTACGGCGCCGTCCCGGTCTGCTCGCTCACCTGGTTCCTCGCCGCGGCCCCGCACGCCCCGGAGGGCGCCGGCGTGGTGTTCACCTCGGTGTTCCAGGCCGGCTTCTCGGTCGGCGCGCTGACCGGCGGCGTGGTGGTGGACCGCTCCTCCCCCACCACGGTCATGCTCCTCGGCGGGACGGTCGCGCTGCTCGCCTCGGCCGCGGTGTGGCGGTACGGCCACCGGGTCCGTCCCGTGCCGGCGCCGTGACGCGCCCGTGCCCCGACCCTGGTCGTCGGCGCGGTTCGTGGTGAGAATGCCGGGGTGCCGTCAGCCCACCCGCACGTCCTGCGGGGTGGGCTGGTGGGCTGACGGCACCCCGCCGGGACGGTCCCGGGCGGGTGCGGACGGAAGGACGGCCGGCGGATGGGCAGCGAGCAGGTGGGCGGCGAGCAGGTGGGCAGCACGCCGGGGAGCGGCGAGCGGATGGCCCCGGCGTTCCACGGGCGGTTCGGCGACTACCAGCACGAGATCTACCTGCGCGGGCTCGGCGGTGTGCTGCCGACGATGCCGATGGCCTTCACCGAGCTGGAGGCGCGGGCGAGCGCGGCCCTGGCGCCCTCGGTGCTCTCCTACGTCGCGGGCGGGGCCGGCGACGAGTCCACCCAGCGCGCGAACGTCGCCGCCTTCGACCGGTGGGGCCTGGTGCCGCGGATGATGGTCGGCGCGAGCACCCGGGACCTCTCGGTGGAACTGTTCGGCCTGCGGCTGCCGACCCCGCTGTTCATGGCTCCGATCGGGGTGATCGGCCTGTGCGCGCAGGACGGCCACGGGGACCTCGCCACCGCCCGGGCCGCCGCCAGGACCGGCGTGCCGATGGTCGCCTCCACCCTGACGGTCGATCCGCTGGAGCAGGTGGCCGCCGAGTTCGGCGACACCCCCGGCTTCTTCCAGCTCTACACCCCCACCGACCGCGCGCTGGCCGAGAGCCTGGTGCACCGCGCGGAGGCCGCGGGCTACCGGGGCATCGTCGTCACCCTGGACACCTGGGTCACCGGCTGGCGCCCGCGCGACCTGGCCACCGCCAACTTCCCCCAGTTGCGCGGCCACTGCCTGGCCAACTACACCTCCGATCCGGTGTTCCGCGCCCGCCTCGCCAAGGCGCCGGAAGAGGACCCGCAGGCCGCCGTCCTGGAGTGGGCCGGCGTCTTCGGCAACCCGCTGACCTGGGACGACCTGCCCTGGCTGCGCTCACTCACCGACCTGCCGATCCTCCTCAAGGGCATCTGCCACCCCGAGGACGTCCGCCGCGCCAGGGACGGCGGCGTCGACGGCATCTACTGCTCCAACCACGGCGGCCGCCAGGCCAACGGCGGCCTGGCCGCCCTCGACCTGCTCCCCGACGTGGTCGCCGCCGCCGACGGGCTGCCCGTCCTCTTCGACTCCGGCGTCCGCTCGGGCACCGACGTCGTCAAGGCTCTCGCCCTCGGCGCCACCGCCGTCGGCGTGGGCCGCCCGTACGCCTACGGCCTGGCGCTGGAGGGCACCGACGGCATCGTCCACGTGCTGCGCTCCCTGCTCGCCGAGGCCGACCTGCTGATGGCCGTCGACGGCTACCCCACCCTGGCCTCCCTGCGCGCGGACGGTGCGCTGCGCCGGACCTGACGCGACCTCGGGTCGCGGTGCCCACCGGAAACCGCCGGGGCTTGCCGGGGCTTGCCGGGATATTCGGGACGGCCCTACGCTCGAACGGCACAAATCGGGTCCGTACGTTCCCATCGGCCGGGAGGTCCGCCATCATCCGAGTCCTGCTGACCGCCTTCGAACCGTTCGGCCGCGATCCCCTGAACTCGTCCCTGGAGGCGGGCCGGCTGGTCGCCGCCGCTCCGCCGGCCGGAGTGGCCCTGGAGTTCGCCGAACTCCCCTGGGTGTTCGGCGACTCGATCACCGCACTGCACCGGGCGGTGGCCCGCTTCGAACCCGACCTGGTCATCGCCACGGGCCAGGGCGGCAACCGCCCGGACCTCACGGTCGAACGGGTGGCGGTCAACCTCGACGACGCCGTCCGGGGACCGGACCGGAAGGGCAACCAGCCGGTCGACCAGCCGGTCGTGCCGGCCGGTCCGGCCGCGTACTTCTCCTCCCTGCCCGTGAAGGCGTGCGTGGAGGCGGTCCAGCAGGCCGGCATCCCGGCCACCCTGTCGCACACCGCCGGCACCCACCTCTGCAACCACGTCTTCTACGGGCTGGCCCACCTGATCGCCACCGAACGCCCGGCGCTGCGCGGCGGGTTCGCACGCCTGCCCTACCTGCCGAGCCAGGCGTCCGGCCAGGAGAAGAGCGCCTCGATGTCGGCGGAGACAGCGGCCGAGGGGGTGCGCATCCTGATCCGCAGCGCCGTGGCCACCCTCCACCCGCCGCCCGTCGGCACGGTGGCCGCACCGCGCCGACGGAACTGGCTGTCCCGCCGGGGCGGCTGACTGCCGTCCAGCCCGTCGAGTCCGGTTTCCGGGAAATGCGAAAAGCCCCCGATCCGAATGGATCAGGGGCTTTTCAGAAGAATTGTTCGGCGGCGTCCTACTCTCCCACAGGGTCCCCCCTGCAGT
>NZ_JBVILX010000032.1:0-5937 GCF_055580145.1 Kitasatospora sp. NPDC032121
CGCGGTTCACGGGTCGAGTCACCGGTTGATTGTCTATCGTCGAGAGCGCGGCCTGAGGCATTCGGACACTTCCAATACCCGACTCCACCATCAGCCCGCCCCGGCGGCGCCCAGGCCGCCCTGCTCGCCGAAGTCGGAAAGCTGGAAGCCGAACGCAACAAGGACCTCACCTGGCAGGTCTGGCAGGACTACAAGGCCGGCCGGATGCCCTCCGGCCCCGGCGCCAAGAGCTTGCTCGACTACTTCGCCTTCGTCGACAGCCGGGCCAGCGGCGACCCTGGAGCCCCGGCCACCAGACGCGGCGACCAGGAGGTGATGAACCTCCTGGCCCGACGTGCCAAGACCCTGCACCTGGGCACCGCGAACTACTGCTGGTTCGCCGATCCCTCCAAGGCCCTGTGCCTCAAGCTCGCCGGCACACCGGCCGCTGACCAGCCCCTGGTAGGGATGTGCGACGCCGCGCGCTGCCCGCAGGCCACCCACCACCCCTGCCACCGGCCCGTCTGGGCCGCCAGCGCCGAGAACAAGAAGGCGTTCATCGCCGCGATCGGCCGCAGCCAGCGAAGCGAGAAGACCCGGCTGCAGCAGGAACTCGACCGCGACCTGCGAGTCCTGGCAGCCATCGATACCGCCGACAAGAGCGGAGCGTGAGATGGCCCGCATCACCGAACAAGCCCGCGCCCGCAACGAGAACGCCATCCGCTCTGCCATGGACCGACTGCTGCGCGGCGACGTACCCGACGGCGGCCGGTGCGACCTCAAGACTCTGGCCGCCGAGGCTGGCGTCACCCGGACCGCCTTCTACCAGAAGAAGGACCGCGATGGCACCACCAGGCCGGGCCCCTACCAGCACCTCGCCGAGGAGTTCACTCGTCGACTGAAGGCGATGCAGAGCGCTGGAGCGATTCCGGACCCCCGAGACTCCCAGGTCGCTCGCTTGAAGGACGCCAACGCCGCCCTGGCCCAGAGGCTACAAGCCAAGGAACAGCAGCTCAAGGAACTCGTGGCCTTCCGACAACTCGCTCTCTCCCGGCTCACCGCTCAGCACCTTGAGATCGAACGGCTACGCGCCCAACACTCGACGCGGACGCAGGCGTCCACCCAGACGGCCTTGCGGGTGCTGCCTGACGCAGCCCTGGGGGCGGTGATGTCCATCACGTCAGGAGCGACCGCGAGGCGGCAAGAAAGCGACAGTGCCGGGCGACTCGATACGAGCAGGCCTCCCTGCTGAGAACCCCTATCGGAATGCGGTTCGGCCGAGGACCCCGCTGCCAGCGGTGCGTGTGGAGTCGCCATGACAGGATCCGGCTGTGACGTGCGATGTGTGTGGACACGAGATGCGGCAGGCACCGGTATCGGAACCGCGAATGGCATGGGACTTGCCAGTCAAGGAGCGGTGGTTCTGCTCCTGGTGCTACGCGTGGACCGAGCTGGGACACGACCCCGGTGAGGTTTCCCGGCCGCAGTACCAGCCTATGTACGGGCGCTGGGAGCGGGCAGACTCACCGTCGCTGCCTCAGGACATGGCACACGCCTATGACACGGCCTATGCCTACACGGATTCCGGCGCGACCCTGTGCGGCATACAGCACGACGGCCTCTCCGTCTCTCCCTACCTGTGGGTGCCGGATTGGGCCAACGCCTGTGGCGCCTGCAAGAAGACGGCGACCGTCATCGACCGGCGCTGGCCGCTGGAGATGCGAGGTGGGAAGCGCGTTAACCCCACGCCTCCCCCCGGTTCCTGTTGGCCTCCCTTCTAGCTAGACGAGTGGCTCCGAAGTTCCGCCGCGTCAAACGGGGGAGGGTGCCCACCGCCAGCCAAAGGGCCGCTTGACCTGGAACAACAAGGTGGCCGAACCTTCGAGGGCGTCGCGGTCCGGGTCGCGCAGCGCGTCCTGGCGATGACCGCCGGGATCTGGCACAACAACAAGATCGGTGCACCGGTCACCCGGTCGCTGGTCGCCTACGATCACTGACCCGTATCGACGGGCCGCCCCCGTTCACCGGATGGGCATGCCTCCATGCGGGCTGTTGACCACCAACGGCAGAGATCCCTCGACCAGGTAGGGGTGATCAGGGAAGTAGTCGACATGGAGGTGGCCGCCGTCCTCGGCAGCGGCCATGGCACGCAGGTTGTCCGCGAATACGGCCCGAGCGGCGGAGTCACCGCTGATCACAAGAATCTGCCGCAGGGAGTCGAGGTGGACACGGACCCCAGGACCGGAAGTCTTCCCGACCTCGACCCCCGCCAAATCGTGGCTGCCGGGCGAAGACGTCGAGCTGAACTGCCCCTCGCCCTCGGCCACCGCGGCTGCCAAGCGGTTCAGTTCTTCCGCCGAGGCGGTGAGATCCACCTCGCCGTAAACGGGGTCGCGGACGAGTCTCACTGGTCAGCCCTCCTTCAAGATCGAACTCCCATGATGCCAGCCGGCCGCCAGACGCGATTCCGCACTTGGGATCTACTCGTCTAGGACTGCCCACTCGATGATCCGAGCGCTCCACCTTCGGCAGCAACGGCTCGATCACCGCCCCACAGCTCGTCATCGACATGCCACGGCTTCGGCCGAGCCATGACTCACCCCCGAACTAGCTTGCGTCCTACGTGACATGTTGTTTGCGGGACACGGGCCTGCCAGAACAAACACGGGCGACCAGCTGCTCGTCACCAACAAGAAGCTCGGCGCCGCGTTCTACGTCGACGACCGCGCGCTCGCCTTCGCGGGCGACTGGCACGTGACTCTCCCCGAGGCGCTGCGCCGCATCGGCGAGGGCCACGTCCCGGTGGCGGGGCTCGGTGCGGACCTCCGTGCGTTGACGATCCGCCAGCCCTGGCTCTCAGGTTCTCTCGGGGTCATCGGTCCTGGCGCGGGCTCTCCTAGAGTCTCCGCAGCTCAGTGGCTTGGAATCGGAACCTACTGATCCCAACACGTGTCGTGCAAGGAGGCTCGCTCGCAAGACGCTCGGCCGTTGTCCGGGTCTTCTTCAGGGTGAGGCGCCCCGTCGCGGAGCATCCGAAGGGCATCAACGGCGGCGACGCCTCCCCCTGCCGTCCACTGACTGGTGGACCTCAGGTTCAACCGGCTGGGCGTGTCGGGTTCTGCCCTTGGCAGACCAGGATCTCGGGTATGAGTCAACTCCCTGTCCAGATAGCCCGATGGAGCGCCCGGCACGCGTGGCGTGCGATCGCCGGCTGGTTCGCGTTCGTCATTCTGTGCCTCGGCATCGGCATCGCGGTCGGCTCCCACGAGGCCACTACCGAGGATTACCGGGTCGGTGAGGCGGGGCGGGCCGAGGCGATCGCCAGCACGGCCGGCATGCAGCAGCGGCCGACCGAGCAGGTCATCATCCACGCCAGGTCCGGACCGCTGGACACCGCCGCCGCCGCTTCGGCGGCGCAGGACCTCATCGAGTGGATGCGCAAGCTTCCCGAGGTGCAGGGCGTGGCAGCTCCGGTCAGCTCCAAGGACGGCCAGGTCGTCAGGGTTCCGGTGGTCCTCAACGGCCCCGAGCTGGACGGCAAGAAGAACGTCGGCCCGCTCCTCGCCCAGACGGCGAAGGTCCAGGACGGCCACCCGAACCTCGTCGTGGAGGAGACCGGCTCCCCGTCCATCAGCAAGGGCGTCAACGACCAGCGCGGGAAGGACCTCGCGCTCTCCGAGCGCATCACCCTGCCGGTCACGCTCATCACGCTGCTGATCGTCTTCGGATCGGTGGTCATGGCCGGCGTGCCGTTGCTGCTCGCGCTCTCATCGATCGCCGCCGCCCTGGGACTGTCGATGGTCGCGTCCCATCTGCTGCCCGACCCCGGGGTCGGGACCAACATGATCCTGCTCATCGGCCTGGCGGTGGGCGTCGACTACACGCTCTTCTACCTCAAGCGCGAACGCGAGGAACGGTCCCGCGCCGGCGGGCGGCTCAGCTCCGAGGCCCTGGTGGAACTGGCGGCGGTGACCGCGGGCCGGGCCATCGTGGTCTCCGGTCTCGCCGTGATCGTCTCCACCGCGACCCTCTACCTGGCCACGGACGTCATCTTCTCCTCGCTGGCGACGGGCACGATCCTGGTCGTGGCGGTCGCCGTGGCCAGCTCCCTGACCGCGCTTCCCGCGCTCCTGGTGAAGATCGGCCACCGCACCGGAGCTGCGTGCGGCCCGCCGCGCGGCCCGCGGCAAGCCGGTCCGCACCAAGCGGGCCGAGGCCGAGACGGGCCGGGTGTTCGGCGCCCTGCTGAGGCCCGCGCGACGGCACCCCGCCCTCACGCTGGGCGTATCAACGCTGGTCATGCTCGCCCTGGCGGCACCCGCGCTCGGCCTCAAGCTCGTCGACCCGGGCAAGGGTCGCGGGTGGAGGACTGGATCGTCCATCGCACGGCGTACGGCCGTCTGAGGTACAGCCCGGCAGTCGATCCGGTCTTCCTCGACCTTGGTCTTGCGATCCGCTCCCAGTGGGCCGGAGACGTCAACCTCACCCGCCCACTCTTCCTGCTCCACGACTGGTTGGACCTCTGGCACTCACTGCCCAATGAGGAGTGGGACTACCGGTAGGACGTCACCCCGCCTCCACGGCAGCCCTGGTACCGGCTCCGAAATCCGATGGATTCCCTGTTGCGGGAGAGGCACAATCCCGGGAAACCGCAGCGGGGGGAGCTTGTTTGGACGTGTTCGCATGTGCCGGGTGCTGCACCGAGTTGACGGCACCGGTGTCCCAGGTCGGGCTCCCCGTCCACACCCACCACGGTGCCTGGGAGGAACTTCACCCTCCACTGATGGAGCCGGGGACGTACGCCGTCGACCCGTTGCCCACCGGACCGCCCTGGCGGTTGTGGCAGGACGTGGGAGAGGAAGTAGCTGCCCGGCAAGGGGTGTACGCCCCGGTGTACTCCGTCTCCTTCGGCGCGCGGGGCAGGATCGTCATCGCGCCCGGTGACTCCCGGTCAATGACTCTGATCCTGGAGAAGTGCGAGGGCTACTGCCGGGGCGTGGACGGCCGGGCCGGGCCCAATCTGGCCTGTGTGGGGTGCGGACGGGCCGTGGCGACGCGGATCGACGACTGCGGCTCGTGGCAGACGGTGTGGCTGGAGCCCGACGCGGTCGTCCGCCGGCCCTCGGGGCTCCCGGACAACCCGCTGCCCGACTGGGCAGACCTGGAGCGTGCCGAACACCGCGTCCTGCCCGTCGAACCCGACGGGTCGTGGAGCCGCCGCTGGGAGGCCGCGGTCGGCGTCGCGCTGGCCCACCTCGTGGCGGCCACCGAGAACCACCCGGTGACCCTCCCCGCCGGCCCCGTCGCCGAGCTGCTCGGTCACGCCGTGGCCCGCTACCTCCCGTCCGGGCCCGACCCCCGCTCGGTGGGGTTGGCCGGCCCGGGCATCCCCGAGCCCCGGCCCCGCCCCGATGTCCTCCTCGTTCCCCGCCACCCCGGCACGGGCGAGCCGTGGCGCCCACCCGACTGCGAGGCGACGGTAGTGCCCCTGGACAGTGGAGTCTGGGCGTACCTCACCAGCCCCGGGGAGGAGACCTCGCCGACGCCCGCCACCGGGAGACTCCCGGCAGGTGTCCTGCGCGACGACTACCCGCTACCTCCGCTCCCCTGGTACCCCCTGGAACCCCACGACGGCGCCTTCAGGGACACCCTGGCCGGGCTGCCCGCGATCCGTAGCCCCAGGCTGCGCAGGTATCACGACGCCGCGTACCGATCGTGAGCGCCCGTTGGGCTTTGTGGGGCATCGGGCTCGTCCCAGCGTCCGTGCCTCCGGGGTCGCATAACGGACAGAACTGAAAGCCCCCCATAAGTTCACCGCCCGGCCCGAAGGCCGGCCTGGGTCATGAATCCAGGTCGGATTCCAGTCTGAGGTTCAGGGCACAAAGGGGGTCTGCTGCCTCCGACAGTGGAAAGTCCTGAGGGAAGAAACCCCCCCTTTTCCTCGGGGGCTGTTCTTCC
>NZ_JBVILX010000032.1:5947-42976 GCF_055580145.1 Kitasatospora sp. NPDC032121
CTCGCTGGGGGCCGGACATAGGGGAGGCTTCAGTGGGGGGTTTCGGGGAGCAAGGGGGTTCTGCTGCCTCCGACAGTGACGCTGTCGGAGGCAGCAGACCCCCTTTGTGCTTCGGGGTCGGTCCGTCGCGTTCGTGGGGCCCAGCGTTGTGGTGCGGCACGGTCGATGACTGCAGGTCGGGCTTGAAGTGGCTGGCCGGAGCCGTCGGTGTAAACGCCGTTTACACCGGACCGGAAGGAGAAGCTGGTCGACGCAGACGTGCCGGATGTGCTTGAACCGGGCGTGCGCCACTAAGGTGACGTCATGACCTCTCAGAAACCCGGAGGCGAGCGGGAAAAGGTTGCGTCCAAGCTCCCTGCCGCCCTCCGCCAGGAACTCAAGACCCGCGCGGCGCAGCTCGGCATCGACATGCAGGTCGCTGTCACCCAGGCCGTCGAGCAATGGCGCGCCCGGCCCGCCGACAGCAACCCGATCGTCGACACCTCCGGGGCGGAGAGCTGGAACACGCATCTCCCCGCCGGCCTGTACGAAGCGTTCAAGAACGACTGCGACAGCCGAAACGGTCTCTCCTACGCGCAGGGCCTCGCCCAGGCGATCCGTGCATGGATCGACTCCCACCACGTCTCCCTGGCCGAACTGACGATCCCCCGCTACACGCGACGCATCGTCGTCTGCAACCAGAAGGGCGGCGTCGGCAAGACCACCATCGCCGCCGGGACCGGCCAGGCCATAGCGCTGGGCCTGCCCGCCACCACCGGCGCCTCGAAGCTGCCCGCACTGCCCGGGCTGCGCACCCTGCTTGTCGACTACGACCCGCAGGGCCACCTCACCTCCCAGCTCGGCGTCAAGCAGATCCCACCGGGCGAGGAGAGCCTGGTGACCCACATGGTCGACCGGGACCGCGTCGCCGGTTCGCTCCTCGACCAGGTCGTGCCGATCGAGCCGGACCACTTCGAAGGACGGCTCAGCCTCCTCCCCTCGAGCTTCGACGCGTTCCTGCTCGACTCCCGGCTCGGGTCCGTCCGCGGACCCCGCGAGACCAGCCTCCAGCGCGCCCTTGCCCCGCTCGAGGAGCACTTCGACGTCATCGTGATCGACGCCCCGCCGAACCTCGGCCTGGCGATGGACGCCGGTCTCTACTACGGGCACCGCCGCAAGAACGAAGCGGCCGGAACTTCCGGCGTCCTCGTCCCGGTCGAAGCCGAGGACTCCTCCGCCGACGCCTACGCCATGCTCGACAGCCAGATCCGCACCGTCAGCCTCGACTACGAGGTCGACATCGACCGCCTCGGACTCGTCGTCAACAAGTTCGACAAGCGCAAGGGCTACGTCGCCACCCACTCCCTCTCCGAGTGGGAATCGCTGGGCACACCGCCCGTCGTCTCCATCGTCCCCGACCTCAAGGAGCAGCGCGAGGCCGTCCACGTCAAGCAGCCGCTACTCAGGTACGCACCCACATCCATCCAGGCGCAGCGTATGCGGGAGATCCGACGGAGGCTCGCATGAG
This sequence comes from Kitasatospora sp. NPDC032121, assembly GCF_055580145.1. Lineage (NCBI taxonomy): Bacteria > Bacillati > Actinomycetota > Actinomycetes > Kitasatosporales > Streptomycetaceae > Kitasatospora > Kitasatospora sp. NPDC032121. The sequence continues at coordinate 7,455 of NZ_JBVILX010000032.1, forward strand.
CATCGCCAAGAAGTTGCAGGCCGGCGGAGGATCGTTCGGGTCGCTGGCGCAGGGTGCGGTGCGCGGAGATGAAGTGCGTGCGCGCAGTGAGGCGCTGGACGCCACGGGTCGGGTGCGGCGCGCCTCGTCGGCGCCGGTTTCCTCGATCGTGTTCAACCCGCTCAACCCGCGTAAGACCGTCGACAGCGGGTCGATCGACGAGCTCGCCGAGAGCCTGGCCCGTCGGCAGATCGTTCCGGTCACCGTGGTGAGCCGCGGCGCGTTCCTTGACGCACATCCGGATCAGGCGGAGGTAATCGGTGAGGCGGACTTTGTCGCGCTCGACGGCAATCGGCGTCTGAAGGCCGCCCAGCAGGCGGGGCTCACGACCCTGCGTGTGGACCTCAACGACGATCTGGTCTCCCGCGCTTCGGACATGGTCGAGGCGGCTCTGATCGCCAACGCCCACCGTGAGGACGTGTCGCCGTTCGAAGAGGCCCAGGCGATCGAGCAGCTGCTGAACTCGGTCTACGACGGCAACCAGGCCGCTGTGGCGCGGGCACTGGGCAAGTCCCGCGCGTGGGTGGGTCAGCGGCTGGCGCTGCTGCACCTGTCCCCCGAGCTGCAGGAGCAGGCGGGCGCCGGGGAACTGGCTATTGAGGATGCGCGCAGGATCGGCGCTGAGGCACGCTCGGGGAAGATCACCCCGGCTGAGCAGCTCGAGCGGGCCGAGACTGCGAAGCAGGCGGTAGCCGACAAGTTGGCGGCGAAGGCCGCCCGGGTGGCCAAGCGGCCGGGCCACCCGACGAAGGAGACCGCGGACCGCGCTTCGACGGCGACCGGATCGGTCGACGGTTCCGGGGACGGTGTAAACGGCGTTTACACGTCGGCTACCGCCCAGTCCGCCGCTGGCCGCCCGTCGTCGGGAGCGCCGGGTGTAAACGGCGTTTACACCTCGGCTTCGGGCCAGCCCTCCGCAGGCAGCTCGTCGGAAGGGGCCTCAGGTGTAAACGGCGTTTACGTCTCGGGCCTGCCGGACCAGCGTGACGCTCCCACCTGCGAGGTGCCGGCGGTCACGGTTCGCCTGGTCCCGTCCGACCCCCGGGCGTCCGCGCAGTTGCTTCTTGCTGCGCTGGACCACCGTCAGGCCGTCCAGGTGGCGGCTGAACTGCTCGAGCTTCTGAAGCGCGAGGCCGAGCCCCAGGCTTGATGAGTGACCTGATAGGCGTGTGGGGCGTCCGGCTTGAGCCGGGCGCCCCATCCGTTTCCGGCGAACCCATCCAACGGTCAGCACGCCATCAGCCTAGTGACGGAGCCCGAGGCTACCGCCCCCGTCTATCCAGGTGCTGCCCGCGACGCAATCGCACGCTTGCGGCATGGTCATGCCAGGAAAGTGGCCTCCAAAATGGCCCCTTCCGGAGCCTTTGAGCGGGGAGCGAGTGTGATGGGATGGGCGGGGCGCTGGCGAGTCCGCAGAGGGGCCTTCCAGGGATTTTTGATCGCGGCAACGGGCCGCTCTGGTCGCGAACCGCCCGTTTGATCCCCGGCTGGCAAGACGAAGAACGGAGCTCTTGTTCAACAACCTCAACGGCAGAAGCGGGCGGGCAGCGTCTGCTCCGCAGCGCCCGCCCCGGATTCCCCATCGGCCCGGGGCATCGCAGCGCCGCCACCGTCGAGGCCTGCCGGGCCCGTACACGTCCACCGTCCCCGAACTCCCTCCCACTGCCCGCTTCCAGGCGCCAGAATCAGCGGACAGTGAGACGACGACAGGGCGGGTGCCGTATGGACGAGTTGCGGTTCGACGGAGAGATCGGGACGTTCACGGTGAACGTCCGCGAGGGCAGCGTGTGGATCCACCGGGCACTGGGCGCGCACCGCCTGGAGCTGCAGCTGGAGGCCACTCCCTACCGTCGACCCGTCGCCCACCGTGACGGACCGGAAACCCGGCGCCGGGATGCGGGCGGCGAGTTGGGGCCGCTGCATGGGCCCGCCCCCCGTCGGGTCCGTGCAGCCGTCACCGCCGATGAGAGAGCGGAGAACCGTTGTGGCCGCGTGCCCCACACCCCGCCCACCGGCCACGGCTGCGGCCACACCCCCGCGGCGCTGGCGGCCGTGGGGTGCGCGGTGACCACGGCCGTCGAGACCTAGGCGCAGCCCCCGGCCGCCGACTCCGCCAGGGCGCTGCTGCCCTACAAGCCGCAGTCCGCCGCGGCGGCCCGGCGCCTGGTGCGCACCACGTTGCCCGGTTGGGAGCTGGAGGACCTGGTCGAGGTCGGCGAACTCATCGTCAGCGAGCTGGTTGCCAACGCCGCGAAGACGGGCTGCCGGCTGAAGATGACGGTCACGGTCGAGCGCATCACCGCCCGGTGCGTGCGGATCAGTGTTCGGGACGGCTCCCGCGTCCTGCCATGCCTGGTCGACGCGGGCCCCGCCGCCGAGTCCGGCCGCGGCCTGGCCCTGGTCCACCACCTCACCGGCGGCCACTGGGGCGCCACCCCCGAGCCGTACGGCAAGACCGTCCATGCGGACCTGCGCACTCGCTCTCCCGGTTCGGCATAGCCCCAGGGCGCCCGTGCCCCAGGGTGGGACACCGACGAAACTCCCTGATCAGGGCGTATGCAAGCGCTGAGCGGAGATGGGTGAGGGTGGTGGCTCGCAGGTCGAGGCCGGCCAGGAGCTGGGCGGCGAGGACGGGCGTTGCCGTGGGCGTTCTGTTCAATGCCAGGGAGGGGTGGGCGAGCCGTCCGGGTCCAGTCCGTGCGGCCACATCGTCCGGGAGAGAGAAGGAGGGAGGAACTGACCGGCGTCGGCGGCCCGCCGGGCCAGGGCTTCCGCAGCGTCCCGGTTTCCGGCTTCCAGCCGCATCCATGCCAGGTAGGCCAGGGCGTCGGAGTGGCCGGCGTCGGCGGCCTGGCGGGCGAGTTCTTCGGCATCTTCCTGGTCTCCTGCGTCCTCTCGGATCCATGCCAGGCGGGCCAGGGCATCGGGGCGGCCCGCGTCGGCGGCCTGGTGGGCACGTTCCTCGGCACCTTCTCGGTCTTCGGAACCTTCTCGGCTCCCGGTGTCCCGTCGGATCCATGCCAGGCGGGCCAGGGCATCTGCGCGGTCAGCGTCGGCGGCTTGCCAGTAGAGAGTTTCGGCAGCGTCCCAGTTTCCGGCTTCCAGCCGCATCCATGCCAGGTAGGCCAGGGCGTCGGAGTGGCCGGCGTCGGCGGCCTGGCGGGCGAGTTCTTCGGCACCTTCCTGGTCTCCTGCGTCCTCTCGGATCCATGCCAGGCGGGCCAGGGCATCGGGGCGGCCCGCGTCGGCGGCCCGACGGACGCGTTCCTCGGCACCCTCTTGAATCCACGTGAGGTGTGAAACGGCGTGCGGATGACCAGCGTCTGCGGCCTGCCGGGCGAGGACCTCGGCGCTCTGCCGTTCCCCGGCCTTCTCCCGCATCCACGCCAGGACGATCAGGGCATCAGGGGAGCCACCGTCGGCGGCCTGCCGGGCAAGGGCCTCGGCGCTCTGCCGCTCCCTGGCCTTCTCCCGCATCCACGCCAGGACGATCAGGGCACCAAGAGAGCCCGCGTCTGCGGCCTGCCGAGCGAGGGCCTCGGCACTCTCCCGTTCCCCGGCTTTCTCCCGCATCCACGCCAGAACGATCAGGGCACTCTGGCGGCCCGCATCTGCAGCCCGAAGGGCGAGGGGTTCAGCATCCTTCTGCTCCCCAGCGTCTCGCGCAGCGGGAGACGGGGCGGTGAGGTGACCGAAGTCGGCGGCCCGGCGCCGCAGGTGGTGGGCCCACTGCAGACGATGCCTGTCGTCGGCGGCGATGGCCAGGTTGCTGAGGTCATCAGGCCGGGTGATGTGTGCGTGAGCGGCGTACCAGAAGGAGGCGGGCGGGCAAAGCCTGCGGCGGGTGATGCGTCCATGCTGTTCGAGGTAGTCCGCGAGGCGGAAGATCGGTTCTGATGCTGGCGCGGGTGTCGTAGTGGGTGCGGCGTTGCCCGGCGGGCGGCGTGGTGGGCGGGCCAGGGTGCGGCGTAGCGGGGCTTGCTTGCCGTAGACGGGCTGAGCGAGGTCGGCGAAGGCGGATTCGGCCCAGTTGTCGGCGAGCTGCTCGTAGTCGTGGTCGGTGAGATAGTCGGTGGCGGCGGCGGTGAGGAAGGTCTGCGGTAGACCGAGACCGATGCCAAGGCGGCGAGCGTCCATCGCGGCCTCCAGTACGGCTCTGGCGGCTGGGCTGCCTTGCTGGTAGCGGCGCAGGAGTTCGGGGGCGCCGGCCAGATCCTGGGCGACGCGTCCGTGGGCGAGGGCGCGGGTGAGGGAATCCGCCATGAGCCGGTCGCCGTCCCGGGCGAGGACGGTGGCGGCCCGGAGCGCCTCCTGGTCGAAAGTGTCAGGGACGGTGAGGGTGCGACCGGTCAGCAGTTCGCGGGTCCGGCTGTACGGGTCGGGTGCGCCGGGGCGGGGCAGGACGGTATAGGTGCTGGCGTACTCGGGCCACAGGGTGCCCAGAACCAGAACCGGCCCGCGGTCGGGATGGGTGAGGAGAGTATGGACGGCGGCCGCGACGCGCTCGCCGTCCTGGAGGTGGCCGAGGTAGTGCTGGGTGTCGTTGAGCCACACCACCGTCCGGGGCGCCACACGGTCGAGGCCGGCTAGTACAGCCTCGGCCCGGGTCGGATCGTGGGGGTGCCACAGCCGCCACCCCTTGTCAGCGAGCGGCTGGATGGCCTCCCAGCACGCCCTGGTCTTGCCGGTGGACGACGAGCCGACCAGGACCACCATCCGGCTGTGGCCTTCAATGACATCGCGTATGGCGTCGGCCAACTCCCGATCGTGGGCCCGACGGACATAGCCCGGCATGACGCCGACTCGCCGTCCGCCAAGCTGTTCCGCCCCTTCCCGGCCGGCGCCAGCCGGATGAACCTCCAGGTCGTACGCGTCCCACTCCCCGATCGGCTTCCCGAGCTGTCGCCCGCCAGCGTCTCCTCGGACAAGCCCAGGGTGAATGTGCACCACCCCGCCCTGAATCACGTTCCCGTGAACGACACCGCCACTGATCCGGTTACTGACCGAGGTCCCACCGGTTTCCTCAGGGGGATCGATGGAGCCGGGCTGTGAAGTGCTGGAACCCCGCTCCCGCGACGTGCCCGGTTGCCCGGCGTTCCCCTCTCGCGTCATCCGGTCTCCGGTCGTGTCGGTCCAGGTTTCCATCATCGCCCGCTCCCCGCCACGGCGGCGTCGAATCTGCAGACCCACACTCAGGACGGAGACCGACACGATGTCGTGGAGAGATGCGGTATGGCGGGTGATGCTGCAGGGGGAGGCCTACCCGGACCCCTGCCTGGAGCTGCTCGAGGCAGGCGCCGCCGCCGGGCGGCGGACCCGCGCTTCCTGCACCGTGGGGACGTCACCGTCCGCTCGGGTCGTACCGCCCGCAGGCTGCCGGCCTGCGCGGGCCGCTCGCGGCGGCCGCGGTGCCAGCCGTGACAGGCGTCGACTCGGCGAGCGCGGCCACTCCCCCCGACCCGGCAGGTCAGCCCGCGGGTGACGGGGTGGCAGCCGGCGGCGGGCAGAACCCGCTCGTCGGACCGGTCCCCCCGTCCAAGCCGCCGCCCTACCCGCGCTACGACGGGGCGCAGCAGATGGCGGCCAAGACGTGGACCGAGGGGCTTCCGGAGCGTGCGCCGAACTACGGGATGATCGAGGATCGCGCTTGCCAGGTGTACGCGGCGGGCAAGCCCGAACGGCGGGTGCAGGGCGTGGACGGCAAGGACGTCGGGAGATCCCGCAGTTGCTCTTCGGTGTCGAGTAGCGGCGGCGACAGGGCTACGACGCGGACCTGTGGCGTCGTCCGGTTTGTTCGAGGGCGTGCTGGAGTTGGTCGCGGGTCATGGTGGATCGGTGGGGGATGTCGAGGTCGGTGGCGCGCTGGTAGAGTTCGGCCTTGGTGAGTTGGGACAGCTGCCGTTTGCCTGTGGCGCTGGTGCGCTTCGCTGTGGTCTTGCCGGTGGCGGGGCGGGAGCTGGTGCTCTTCTTGCCGCCGGTCTGTTTGGGGGAGCCGGCAGCTGACGGGGCGCTGGTCTTGCGGGCGGGCTTCTTCTCTTTCGGCTGCTCGGCAGCTTCGCCTTTGCGGGCACTGTCGAGGCTGCGGCGTAGGGCGTCCATGAGGTCGATGACGTTGGTGGCCTCGGGGGCGGGCCCGGCGGAGACGGCGATCTCGCGGCCGGCGAGCTTGTCCTCGACGAGCTTCTTGACCTGTTCTTCGTAGGTGTCGTGCCAGTCGTCGGGCTTCCAGTCGATGGCGAGCATGCCGATGAGCTGCTCGGCGGTCTTGACCTCCTGCGCGGTGAGCTTGGTCTTCTCCGGCAGGTTGTCGACCTCGCGGTGGGGGTCGCGGACCTCGTCGGCGAAGTGCATCGTGTGCAGCTCGAGGAGATGGTTCTCGGAGCGCACCGCGGTGAGGTACTCCTTGCCGCGCATCGCGAACATGGCCAGGCCGGCCTTGCCGGCGTGCTCGAGGGCCTCGACGAGGAGGGCGTAGACCTTTTGGTACTCCCGGCCGCGGGGGCCGAGGTAGTAGGTCTTGTCGAAGTAGATCGGGTCGATGTCGGCGAGGTCGACGAAGCCGGCGATGTCGATCGTGCGGGAGCGGCCGAGGGAGATCTGCTCTAGCTCGTCCGGCTCGACGATCACGTACTCGCCCTCGGTGACCTCGTAGCCCTTCACGATGTCCGAGAACTCGACCTCCGCGCCGGTACGCTCGTTGACCCGCTTGTTGCGAACCCGGTCGGAGGTGCCGCGCTCCAGCTGGTGGAAGCGGACGTCGTGCGAGGACGTCGCGGTGTACAGGGCGACGGGCACGGTGACCAGCCCGAAGGTGAGCACCCCGGTCCACATGGGCCTGGCCATTGCGGTCTCCTTCACAACGCCCGCCCGCTTCGTCGTACGGGACGGTCACGGCCAGCGTCACCCGCCGGACCATGGCCGCGCACGCGGTGTTGGGCCGACGGGCACCGCCGCCCTACTGGGCCCCGCTCGGAGGCGGAGCGGCGGCGCCCTACCGGGCGCCTGGGCAGCCGCCAGGCCGTCGAAACCCGTGTCGGCTCCGAACAGCGGTGTTGTTTGCGTCAGCCAGGCCGGTCGCCGTCGCCGCTGTCTTCCTCCAGCCGGCGCAGCCGCTCGGCTGCTTCCTGTACGGCCTCGCCTGCGCGGGCGGTCTCGTGGCGAGCGGCACCGGCGGCATCCTCGGCTGCCCGGGCCTGGCCGGCTGCCCGCGCGAGGGCGTCCTGCGCGCGGTCGTGGCGCTCCTGGGCGCGGCCGAGTGCGGTCTTGGCCTGGTCGGCGTCGTCCTGTGCCTGCCGGTGAGCCGCTCTGGCGGCGTGCAGTTCCTGTTCGGCCTCGTCGGCCCGTCTCGCGGCCTCCTGCTCGGACTGTTCGGCCTCGGCTACCGCGGCCCGGGCCAGCTCCCGCTCGCGTTCACGTCGGCGTTCGGCCTGGGCCTGGGCCGTCGAGTGCTCCCTCTTGCCCGATGGTTTGTCGGTGGTGGGGGCAGATGCCGAGTGGTGCTTCGCGGCCGGGCGGGTCTGGCCCGCCGGGGCGGCGTCCTCGGCACCATCTGTTCCGGCCGGCTTCCGTGGCTGCCGCCCGGCGGGGGAGGCGCCCGGCCACAGCGGCGGTTCCAGTGCAGCGGTCAGCCGGCCTTCGGCCAGTGCGCGGCCGGCGTCCGGGTCGGCGAGCGCGGCGGCCAGCGTCCCCTCCAGGCCAGAGACCGCATCCGCGGCGAGCGGGTGCCCTGCCGTCGCTGCGTCCCGGCGGGCCTGGTCGCTGAGCGCGCGCACCAGGGTGCGGCGCTGATCAGCGAGGTCGCGCAGTTGCTCGCCGGCGAGGTGCTCCTGGGCGTCCCGCAGGGCCCGCCCGAGGTCCAGGAGCTGCTCGACCAGGCCGTGGTGCTGGTGCGCGAGGAGGTTGGCGGCCCACGCCGCGAGAGTGGGTCTGCGCAGGTCGCGGACCCGCTTGGCGAGCTGCGGGTCGGCCCTTTTGAGCTTGTCGGCGCACTCGTTGCGGGCCGCGGTGAATTCGGGCGGGGCGAGGGCGTAGAGCGTGTCGGCGATCGCGTCGAAGTCGGTCGGCGTGCTGGCCACGCCTTAGGACTCTATGGCCCGCCGGACCTGCGGGCCCGGCGGGTGATGCGGATGAGTATCGAGCCGGGAGGAGTGACGACACTGAGTTCCTGATGGGTCCGGTGAGTCGTTGAGCGGTTGTGGCTGACGAGAAGGACGAGAACCGGGGCCGTGCGCCGGTGGTGTGGGCGCTGGCGGTACATGAGGCTGCGCAGGGGCCGCCGTTCGCGGAGATGATCGTGGAGGTTGGCGCGGACCTCCACAGCGCGTTGCTGGAAGACGCTGTCGACAGCGGTTTCGTGCTTGCTGCGGGTGAGCCGCCGGACACGAGCGCGGCCATCCGGGTCGGCGACGGCCGCGTGGAGCAGTTGACGCTGGCCGGAGGCCGAGAGGTGTGGGAGCCGGAGTCGCGGGTCGAGGTATCGCCCGGCTGGCTGGAAGCGGCGAAGGGCCGGAACGCTGCCGTGGTGATCATCGTGCCGCCCGGCACCTGGCCGCCGGGCCTGGTCGACCTGGAGCCCGCAGCACAGATCGACATGTTCACCCGGCGACTCGAACAGCAGATCGCGGAGGGCAGAGTGCTGCACGGGATGGCATCGATGCAGGCCATCCCACCATCGGAGGGTGGCGGACTACTCACCTGACAACCCACCAGGGCGTGCCACGGCCACTCTCAACGGCGCCAAGGGATACGCCCGCTACGTCCCACCCGGCCCCCTCACCGCACCCACCATCTCCTAGGACCAGAGGCCAGCAGGACCCCGACCAGCTCACCCCCGACTACCCCGAACCCAGCACCCTCTTCGTCTTCACCCCCACCGCCGGCACCAGGTGAAACCTCACCCTCGACACCTTCACCAAGGCGCTGCGCCGCAGGGAGGGGGAGGAGGTGTTCGTGCACACCAAGGCGGACGGCGGGCGGGCGGGCGGGGCAACGGTCGGCCGCTCGATCCCTGACCTCACCATGCAGGGCGCCATCGGCAGTTCGCAGTCCGCGGCTCTCTTCGCGGGCGTGACGGCCCTCGTGGTTCAGCAGCATGGCGGGCGGCTCTCGGCAACATCAACCCCCTGCTGTACCGGCTCGGGAAGTACGGTGCGGCAGCCGGAATCACCGACGTTACCGAAGGCCGCAACGACTACGGCGGAGTTCCAGGGTTCGCCGCTGGTCCGGGGGTTCGACACCGCGAGCGGTTGGGGCACCGTGGATGTTCAGGTCTTCGTCCGGGCCTTGTCCGGATCCCGTTGCAGCGCTGAGCGCCGTGACGGCTCCGGTATCGGGCCAACGACAATCTGGCCATCCTTTGCGGTCAGTGACTGAGTGCTGACGCAATATTGCGTGTGGGAACTATGCTCTTGGTGAGGCGTGCGGGGGGCGCGCTGGTCCGAAGCGGGCTCCCTGCACGTTGATCGCGTGCCAAGTCGTCTGCCAGGAGATCGCTTTGGGCCACAGCGTGTACGGAACCGATGATGACCGCTCCGCGAGGCGGCTGACCGGACGGCGAACATCACGGTGGCCTAGCGACCCCCTGTCGCGGCTCACGCAGGGCATCGTCGTCATGGTAGCCGTCGGCTTCTTCGTCGCCTCGGTGGTGGCTACCATCCGCAATCGCGACGGACTGCTGTACCAACTGTCAGCCGTCGTGGTCCTGCTTCTGTTGCTGGGATTCCAGATCGTGCACGCAGGCCCGTGGCGCCTGGAGCGGCCCTGGTGGCCGTGGAGCCTGATTGTTCACGGGTTGCTCACCTACCTGCCGTTCCTGGTGTTCGACGGATCATGGGTCGGCATCCCCGGCTCGTTTGCCGGATCGGTGCTGCTGACCGTTGCCACACCGCGCTCCTGGGCCCTCTTCGCCATACTGGTGGTAAGTCAGTACCCGCTTTGCGCCGGACTGGGCGGCACTTTCGGCCAGTGCCTCAACGCTGTCGTCTCCACCGCTGTCGGCGGCATCGTCATCTACGGTGTGGCCTGGCTCGCGGATCTGACTGCCGAGTTGCGGGAGGCCCGGACGGAGCTGGCGGAGCGCGCGGTGGATCGGGAGCGACTTCGTTTCGCGCGTGACCTGCACGACCTGCTCGGCTACAGCCTCTCAGTGGCGGCGTTGAAGTGCCAACTTGCCGAGCGACTGGCGCTGGAGGACCCGGAGCGGGCCCGCGCGGAGATCTCCGAGGTGCTGGTGATGGTGCGGCAGGCTATGACCGACACTCGTTGGATTCCCAGCGGTGACCTGCAGATGTCGCTGGCCCAGGAGTCCCGTTCGGCAGCCTCGGCGCTGCGAGCGGCTGGGATCAGTGTCGAGGTCGAGCCGACCTGCGGGGCGCTGCAGCCGGAGGTCGACGCGGTGCTGGCGACTGTGGTGCGGGAGGCGGTCACCAACATGCTGCGGCACAGTACGCCCCGGCAGTGCCGGATCCGGGCGGTCCGGGACGACCTTGGCGCCGTGCGCCTAACGGTCTCCAATGACGGCGTCCCGGCGTCCGGCCCACCGGGGGAGCCGGGGGGTGGGCGCGGCATCGACAACCTCACCAAGCGGCTCCTGACGGTCGGCGGGCAGCTGACCGCCAGCCAGGGCGAGTCCGGCTGGTTTCACCTCTCGGCCGTCATCGAGGCCCCGGTCGCCGGGAGTGCAGGCCGATCGGCCGGGGTTGCCAGTGCTTCCAGGGCTGCATGACCGCCCTCGCGGGCCGGTCGGCTACTCGCGAATCCCCATCGCCTCGACCGGTTCCCTCCGCAGCGCCAGCCGGGCGGTCAGCAGCACGGTGCCCACACCCAACAGCGCCGCCCCGCCCAAGATCCCCGCCTCCCAACTCGCGGGCAGTGACGGCCAGGCCGTCCCGGCGAGCGCGAGGCTGACCGGGACGAGAACGGCTGCCGTGACCCCCGCACCGACTGCGAGCGCCACGGCGACCGTGATTCCACCCTCCCATGCCATCATCCGCAGCACCTGGCGGTTCGTGGTGCCCACCAGTCGCAGGAGCGCGAACTCGCGCAGCCGTTCGGTCGTCGCCATCATCAGGGTGTTGACCACGGCGATCGCGGTGAACAGGCTGATCATGCCGAGCAGTAGCCGGCCCACCGCAGTGGCCGCCTCTTGCTGCTGCCGGCGCGCCTCGTCGTAGTCGGCCCGATCGCTGATCCGGGCCATCGGGAAGGCCGAGGTGAGGCCCTGGAACTCCCGCCCGACCTGCTGTGGATCGGCTTCCGGAGTGGTGCGGACCAGGACGGTCGGGGCCAGGGGGTTCGGTGTGTGGGCGGCGGCGAAGGCGGTGGGCAGCAGCGCGTCGGCGAATCGTGCGTCGCGGTCGTAGACGGCGACGACCGTGGCGGTACTGCTGACGCCGTCCTTCCAGTCGATCCGGACGGTGGAGCCGACGCCGGCCTTGAGGACGGTGGCTGACTGCTCGCCCAGCGCGATGCTCTCGCCGCGCAGCCGGTCCAGTGAGCCGGCCGTCACCCCGGGGTCGACCAACCGGTCCAGCCCCTGCGGGTCGACGATCCGGGCGGACACACCCTTGGTGTTGGTGGTGCCGGCGGACACCGTGGCGGTGATGGACACCAGCCCGCTGGCCGCTTCGATGCCCGGCAGTTGCCGCACCGCGCGGACGAATTCCGGGGGCAGACCGACACTGCCGGACTGAACCACGTGGTCGGCCAGCAACCGTCGGCTGTCCTCGGCCACGTTGGCCTGGGCTTTGATCACCGGGACGAACAGCACCGTGCCGGTGAAGGAGACCGCCAGCACCAGCGGGGTGACGGCGGCGGCGAAACGGCGGGGCTGGGCCCGCAGGGCGGCGGAGGCGAGGAACCCGGCGACCGGGAAGAGCCGGCCCACCGGCCAGCCGATCGCCACACTGGCGATCCGGCCGATCAGCGGCCCGAGCAGGGCGACCCCGAGCAGCAGCACCAGCACCATGCTCTCGGCCGTGCCGGCGCCACTGCGACTGTTCGTCGACCCGCCCAGTACTGCGCCGCACACGGCGAGCGTCACGATCCCAAGCCCGGTCCGGATCCAGCCGATGCCGGGCGGCGGCGTCGAGGAGTCGCGCAGCGCCTGGGTGGGTTCGACCCGGGAGGCGCGGCGAGCGGCGGCCCAGACGGCCAGCTGCGCGGTGACGACGACGCCGCCGAGGACGATCAGCGGGGCGGTCGGCCCGATGTGCAACGGTACGTCCGAGCTGACCACTCCGCGGTCGACCAGTTGGCCCCGTAGCAGTATGGCGAGGCCGATCCCCATCGGGATGCCGATCACCGCGGCCGCTACGGTCAGGACCAACGTTTCCAGCGCGATCATCCGCCGCACCTGGCCGGTGGTGGCGCCGACCGCCCGTAGCAGGGCCATCTCGCGCAACCGCTGCTGGACGGAGAGCGCGAGCGCCCCGGCCACCACGAAGACCGAGACGAACAGTGACAGCACGCCCATCGTCCCCGCGAGCGAGGAGAGGCCGTCCCCGGGCCCGGGAGCTCCGGCGAACTCCAGTTCGCCGCGCTCGTCGCCGGTGCGCGTCTGAGGCTTGGACCAGTGCTCGCCGCCGTTCTGTGGCCGGGCGGTGGACAGCGCCTGCTGGGCCTGCTCGGCCAGCGACCGTGGGTCGGCCCCGCCTTCGGAGATGAGGCCGATCGCGTCCGCGCCGGTCGTCGTCCCGGAGAGCCTGGCGGCCTGCTCGGGACTGAAGAAGAGCGCGTTCTGACGGGACAACTCATGCGGGGGTGCGGCCAGTCCGGTCACGGTGTAAGCCCGCGGCGCCTCGGTGGTGGCAAGACGTACGGTACCGCCGAGGGTGGCCCCGGCGCGGGTGGCGGTGGCGGTGTCGAGGACCACCTCGTCGGGCCCGGCCGGGGCGCGGCCAGCGGTCAGCCGGAACGGCGCCAGGACGGCACTCGTCCAGGAGTGTCCGAGTGAGGGGCCGCCCTCCGGGCCGGACAGGACTTTCCCGCCCGCGGTGATCACCGCCGCCGGGAAGGAGACCTCCGGAACCGCGGCCGTGACGCCGGGCAGCTCGGCGAGCCGGTCGGCGATCGGTCCCGCGTCGGGGATACGGGTGTAGCCGCCGATCACGACCGGGGACGCCGCGTAACGCTCGGTTGGTGTGCCCGTGCGCAGGGCGGACTCCAGCAGGACCCCGCAGCCGACGGTCAGGACGAGGGCGAAGGCAATCGCGGTGAACGCGCCGGCGAAGCCCGCCTTCCGGGCGCGCACCGTCTGCCAGGCCAGCAGAAGCATGTCGTCAGCGCCTTCCCAGGAGGGTCATTTGTTCGGCGACCCGTTCGGGCGTGGGCCCGTCCAGGACCTGGGCAAAGTTGCCGTCGGCCAGGAAGTAGACCCGGTCCGCGTAGGAGGCGGCGACCGGGTCGTGGGTCACCATGATCACGGTCTGCCCCAGTCCGTCCACCACGTGTCGCAGCAGCCGCAGGACCTCGGTGCCGGTCGTGCTGTCCAGGGCGCCGGTGGGCTCGTCCGCGAAGACCACTTCGGGCCGGGTCACCAGGGCCCGGGCGATCGCCACCCGCTGCTGCTGGCCGCCGGACAGCTGGGTGGGCAGGTGCCGCACCCGCTCGGCCAGGCCGGTCCGTTCGATGATCTCAGCCAGCCAGGCCTTGTCCGCCCGCTGCCGGGCCAGCCGCAGCGGCAGGGTGATGTTCTGCTCCACCGTCAGCGCGGGGAGCAGGTTGAAGGATTGGAAGACGAAGCCGATCCGCTGCCGGCGCAGGACCGTCAGCTCGTTCGGGTTCAGCGCCGCCAGGTTCCGGCCGGCCAGCCGGACCTGCCCGGAGGTCGGCCGGTCGAGTCCGGCGGCGCAGTGCAGGAAGGTGCTCTTCCCGGACCCGGACGGTCCCATGACGGCGGTGAACCCACCGCGCCGGAACTCCATCGACACCTCGCGGAGGGCGTGTACGGCGCCCGCTCCGTGCCCGTACACCTTGCTCACCCCGTCGAGCCGGACCGCCGGGTCTGAAACAGAAAGATCTCGTTCCGGATCGCCGGAATCTGCAGTCCGCGAGAAAACGGGAATCCCCTCCTCGATATGCCGCACCGCCCCGTATGGGTGACCAGCCTAGCCATGGCCGCGCTCCGCTGTAACGGCCGAGCGGCGGGATCGGACGGTTCAGCCGTCCGTTGCAGCCCCGGGATGAAGAATCCTTGGCCGGACCCATGCGAATCGCATGGATCGATCCATGGACCGCGGCGTGGCCAAAGCCCGATCCATGGTGCAATGATCGATCTCGTTCGAAGCAATCGAACATGGCCGCCGGAAAACGGTTTGATTGATATTCCGATGCGGTCATCCGGAGCTCCGTCGGTTTGACCGATGTATTTGCCGACGCGGCCAGAGCAATCCGGAGTCTTTTCGGAGAAGCCACGGGGGGCGGCGAATGTCCAAGCACTATGACGTGTACTGTATGGCCGATCCGACCTTCTTCGATTCGCCCATCGCGCTGAATGAGGAGGGGCTTGATTTCGCCCTCTCCAGCCGACCGGTGCCCGAGAACTGGAGCCGGATCGAGCATGGCGACTGGGTCATCTACCGCCCCGAGGGCGGGGAGCCACTGCCCAAGCAGGGCTGGAAGATCCACACCTCCGGCCGCCAGCAGAACGCCGACCGGATTCTCGACGAGGTGGCGGACTGCTGCTACGCCGAGCGCATCCCGTTTAAGCACCTGGTCGGCCGGCACATCCTGCAGACCCGCAACATGAAGTACGCACACCGGGGATCCAGCGGGAAGCTCGTCACCATCTACCCGCGCGACGAGGCCCAGTTGAAGGCGCTGCTGGACGCCTTGGAGGAGCGCATCGGCGGTGAGACCGGCCCGTACATCCTGAGTGACCTGCGCTGGAACGAGGGCCCGCTGTACGTGCGCTACGGAGGCTTCGCGGAGCGGCACATGGTCTCCGAGCAGGGCGCGCTGGTCCAGGCCATCGAGGCGCCTGACGGCACGCTGGTGCCCGACAAGCGCGAGCCGGCCTTTCACGTCCCGGAGTGGGTGGAGCTGCCGGACTTCCTGGTGCCGCAGCTGGAGGCCCGTCGGAAGGAGTCTCTGGAAGGCCTGCCGTACCGGATCGAGCAGGTGCTGCACTTCTCCAACGGCGGCGGCATCTACACCGGTGTGGACACCCGAAGCGGCGAGCGGATCGTGCTTAAGGAGGCCCGGGCCCACGCCGGCCTGACCAACGACGGCCTCGACGCGGTCGAACGCCTCCAGCACGAGCGGGACATCCTCGAACGGCTCGAAGGGCTGAGCGTGGTGCCCAGGGTGATCGACTACTTCGTGGTCGGTGACCACCACTTCCTGGTCGAGGAGTTCCTGGACGGCCAGCCGCTCAACAAGTACTTCGGACAGCGCTACCCGTACAACAAGTCCCGGACGGACCAGGCGGAGATCGCCGAGTACACGGACTGGGCGCTCGGGATTTGCCGGGCCGTCGAGGAGGCGGTCGACGCCCTGCACGGGCGTGGCGTGGTCTTCGGCGACCTGCATCCGTTCAACGTGATGGTCCGCCCGGATGGCAGCGTCGCACTGATCGACTACGAGGTCGCCGCCCCGGTCGAGGCGGAGACCAAGCCCGCGCTCGGCAATCCCGCCTACGCGGCTCCACGCGACCGGACCGGCTTCGCCATCGACCGCTACGCCCTCGGCTGCATCCGGCTCGCGATGTTCATGCCGCTGACCGCGATGCTCCGGCAGAGCCTCGGCAAGGCCCGTCACCTGGCCGACGAGATCACCCGGCGCTTTCCCGTGCCACGCGAGTTCCTCGACGCCGCGGTGCGCGACATCCTCGGGCCGGACGGCCCGACCGGCGCGGACGGGGTACCGTCCACCGGCACCCCCGCGACGGTCTTCGAGCCGACCGTCCTGCCGATGCCGACCCCGGACCGCGATGCCTGGCCCGCGACCCGTGACTCGCTCGCCGGCGCCATCCTCGCGAGCGCCACCCCGGACCGTGACGACCGACTGTTCCCCGGCGACATCGAGCAGTTCGCGACCGGCGCGCTCAACATCGCACACGGCGCCGCCGGAGTGTTGTACGCACTGGACGCGACCGGTGCCGGCCGCTTCCCGCAGTACGAGCAATGGCTGCTTGACCGCGCCCTGCGCAAGGATGCGCGGGCCCGGTTGGGCTTCTACGACGGCCTGCACGGCGTGGCCCACGTGCTCGACCGCCTCGGCCACCGCGCTGACGCGCTGAAGGTCCTGGAACTCTGCCTCGCCGAGGGCTGGGAGCGCTTGGGCACGGACCTGCAGAGCGGTCTGTCCGGTCTCGCGCTCAACTTCGCGCACTTCGCCGACGCCACCGGCGAGTCCACGCTGCGCGAGGCCGCCCTTCGGGCCGCCGACCTGGTGGCCGGACAGCTGGGTGGCGCGGAGGACGTACCCGAGACCAGCGGCGGACGCCACCCATACGCCGGGCTCATGCGGGGCTCCGCCGGGCCGGCCCTGATGTTCGTCCGGCTGTACGAGCAGACCCGCGACCGGGCCTATCTGGACCTGGCCGCCACCGCCCTACGGCAGGACCTACGCCGCTGCCTGACCCGCGCCGACGGCGCGGTCCACGTCAACGAGGGCTGGCGCTCGATGCCGTACCTCTCGACCGGCAGTGCGGGCCTGGCGATCGTCCTGGAACGCTACCTGGCGCACCGCGAGGACGAGCAGTTCCGCGTCGCCGCCGACGGCGTGCGGATCTCCTCGCAGTCCGAGCACTATGTGCTGTCCGGCCTCTTCAATGGCCGGGCCGGCATCCTGCAGCACCTCGTCTCGACGTCCCGGCTCTCGCAGCCGGCCGACGACCCGGACGTGGCTGCGCAGATCAGGGCGCTCTCCTTGCATGCCCTCGCCTACCGCGGGCAGCTCGCCTACCCCGGCGAGCAGCTTCTCCGGCTGTCGATGGACCTCGCCACCGGCAATGCGGGCGTCCTGCTCGCTCTCGGCTCGGCCCTCGGCGATACCCCGATCCACCTGCCCTTCCTCGGGCCGGCCCGAACCTCCTGAACCGGCCGACCACCCAGACCGGCGCGCGGGCGTGCGCCGCCCGAACCGACACACGCCCGTGCGCCCCACCGACTCCCCTCCGGCCCCGGAGGGGTGCCCGCAAGGGCAAGACCCATAACCAGCGGAAAGGAAGAGAACCATGGCGCTGCTTGACCTGCAGACGATGGAGCTGCCCACCGAGGCCGAGGAGATGACCCCGATGGGCAGCGGCGACAGCAACAACTGCTCGAACTCCAGCTGGCTGTGGTGCAACTGACCCTGACCTCCAGGTCGGGTCGTAACACCTTCGCACGGCTTCGCCGAACCGACGCACGACTTACCAGAGAGGACAGGGAACATGGCGCTGCTTGACCTGCAGACGATGGAGCTTCCGACCGAGGCCGAGGAGATGGCCCCGATGGGTAGCGGCGACAGCAACAACTGCTCGAACTCGAGCTGGCTGTGGTGTAACTGACATCGGCTGAACTAGTCGGTTAGGCCTCCCGGCCCTGGGCGGGGCACTGGTCCCACCCAGGGCCGGGAGGCCGGCGCGCCTCACCGCTTCACCCGCATGACCGCGGCACCCAGTCCAGCGCGACGACCCGGAGAAGCACAGTGATGACCGACTCCCCAGCAGTGGCCGACCGGATCGTGCCGAC
This sequence comes from Kitasatospora sp. NPDC032121, assembly GCF_055580145.1. Taxonomy (NCBI): domain Bacteria; kingdom Bacillati; phylum Actinomycetota; class Actinomycetes; order Kitasatosporales; family Streptomycetaceae; genus Kitasatospora; species Kitasatospora sp. NPDC032121. The sequence goes on from NZ_JBVILX010000032.1 coordinate 25,169, forward strand.
ACCTGGCAGGGTGGCCAACCGTCTGCTGCTGCGTGCGGTTCGGCAGGCCGGCGGCTGGGCCCTTCTCCTGGTACTCGCCGCCCTCGGCAGCGTGCTGGCCCAGGTGCTGCTGCCCGCGGTGGTCGGTGCCGCCGTCGACAGCGCGATGTCCGGTCGGACGGACGACGGGCGGATCACCGCCTGCACGGCGGTGATCGCCGCGTTCGTCCTCTGCGAGGTGCTATCCGATCTCGCCGCCGGCCGCAGTTCCGCCGTCGGCACGGCCTGGCTGCGCAGGGCCCAGCTCGCCCACCTGCTCACCCTCGGTGGTCGGGCGACCGCCCGTTTCAACCCCGGCGACCTCACCGCCCGATTGATCGGGGGCGCCGTCGACGCGGGCGCCGCCGCGGAGGCCGCCATCTGGGCAGCACTCTCCATCCTGCCGACCCTCACCAGCGTGGTCGCGCTCTGGCTGATCGACCCCTGGCTGGCCTTGACCTTTCTGGTCGGTATGCCTGCACTGGTCTTCTTCCTGCGCTCGTACGCCCAGGACATGTCGGTCCTGATCACCCGGTACCAGAAGATCCAGGGCGCCATCGCCGCCGGCTTCGTCGAGGCCCTGGGCGGCATACGGACCATCGCGGCCGCAGGCACGACGGACCGGGAGGCGGAGCGCGTACTGCGGCCGCTCCCAGAGCTGAGCGGCCTCGGCCACGGCTTCTGGCGGGCACAGACCAAGGTCGCTGCCCAGAGCGCCCTGCTAGTGCCGCTGTTGGAGGTTGCCGTTCTCTCAGTGGCCGGCTTCGGGCTGGCCACGGACCGAGTCACCTTAGGTGAGATGCTGGCAGCCTCCCGGTACGCCGCCCTGGGTGCCGGCGTCGGCATGACAGCGATGCTCCTCGGCCGTCTCGCTCGCGCCAGGGCCGGTGCCGGGCGTATCCAGGAGGTGCTTGCGGAGCCCGCCATGGCGTACGGCACCAGAGTGCTCCCGCCGGGCCCCGGCCGCCTCGAACTCCGCGCGGTCACCATGCGGGCGGACGGGCAGGTGCTGTTCCAGGAGCTCGACCTGACGGTGCCGGGCGGTGCTTCGCTCGCCATCGTGGGCCGGTCCGGCACCGGAAAGTCGCTGCTCGCCGCACTAGCGGGTCGGTTGACAGATCCCCAGACGGGAACCGTCCTGCTCGACGGGGTGCCGCTGCCCGAGCTCTCGCGCGAGGAGCTGCGCGGTGCGATCGGGTATGCCTTCGAACGCCCGGCCTTGCTGGGCGGAACGGTCGGGGAGGCCATCGCTCTGAAGGACGTGACGGAGAAGGACCAGCCGAGGCTCTCCCAGGCCGCCGCGGCGGCCTGCATCGATGCCTTCGTCGACCGCCTCCCGGAGGGCTACCACACCGACCTGCGGGGCGTGCCGATGTCCGGCGGTGAGGCCCAACGGATCGGGCTGGCGAGGGCATTCATGCACCAGGGGCGGGTCCTGGTGCTGGACGACGCGACCTCCAGCCTTGATACCGTGACCGAATTCCGGGTCAGCACCGCGCTCACCACCGAGCTGGTCGGCCGTACCCGCCTGATCGTTGCCCACCGGGCCTCCACCGCCGCCCGATGTGACCTCGTGGCCTGGCTCGACGGTGGTGGCATCCGACGGATCGGCCCGCACAGTGAGCTCTGGGGCCTACCCGAGTACCGGGCCGTCTTCCAACCCGACCCGCCTGCCGATGAGGATCGGCCCGACGGCACCCGCCCCAAGCCCGCCGAGGTGGGCACGTGAAGGGGACACCCGAGGTCTCGCTCCGAGCCGAACTCCTCGCCCCGCTGCGCCGCCGCCCGCGGGTGGTCACCCAGCTGGTGCTGTGGTCGGCGATCGAGGCACTGCCCGGATTCGCGGCCGGCCGGCTGGTGGCGAGCTCGGTCGACTCCGGCTTCGGCGCCGGCCGCCCGGTGGTCGGCATGGCCCACCTGGCCCTGCTCGGCGCCGCCGTTTTCGTCGGCGCATGGGCGACCCGCGAGGTCTACCCACGGCTGGCGGCCCTGGTGGAACCGCTGCGGGACGACCTGGTACGAAGAGTGGTCACTGGCGGTCTACGCGCGGCGCGAATGGCCCCCGAGCGGCCCGACACCTCGGGCGTCGCCCGGCTGACCCAGCAGGTGGAGATCGTCCGCGAAGCGTACGCCGGAATCACCATGGTCGTCCGCAGGTTCGTCTTCAGTGTCGGCGGTGCCCTGCTGGGCATGTGCTTCCTGGAGCCGCTGGTTCTGGCCGTGGTCCTACCGCCGCTGCTCGCCGCAGCGGGCCTGCTGGCGCTGATGCTCCGAAGCACGACCGACGGTCAGCGGGAACTGCTGCGCGCCGACGAGCGGCTCGCTGCTGAGGCGGGTGCCGTCATCGCCGGCTTGCGCGACGTGAGCGCAGCCGGCGCCGAGGGGTGGACCGGCGACCGGCTCTCGGAAGCAGTCGAGCGGCAGGCTCGAGCGGCGCAGCGGGTAGCCCGGTTGACTGCCGGCCGGACCCTGGTGCTGGCCATCGGCGGCTGGCTCCCGTTGGTCCTGCTGCTGTCCACGGCCTCCTGGCTGTCCGGCCATGGCGTGACGGCCGGCGCGCTGCTCGGCTCCGCCACCTACATCATGCAGGGGCTCCAACCCGCCTTGCAGACCCTGGTCCAGGGCCTGGGCGGCAGCGGGGTGCGGCTGGCCGTCACCCTGCGGCGGATCCTGGAAGCCGCCCCGTCCGAACCCACCACGCCGACGATCGTGTCCTCGCCGCGCGCCCCCGGCCCGTACGGCGTCGAGTTGAGTAAGGTCAGCTTCGCCTACGGTCCCGATGCAGAGCCGGTGGTCCGCGACCTCGACCTGACGATCGGCCCGGGCGAGCACCTGGTGGTGGTCGGACCCAGCGGGATCGGGAAGTCAACCCTGGCCGGCCTGCTCGCCGGACTGCTCCGGCCGACCAGCGGCGAGGTGAGCCTCGGCGGGCTTCCACTGCCCGACGACCCCGCCGAACTTGCCCGCCACCGCGTCCTGATCCCCCAGGAGGCCTACGTCTTCGCGGGCGCCCTGGACGAGAACCTGCGCTACCTCAACGCCGACGCACGTCCCGAAGACGTGGACCGGGCGGTGACCGCCATCGGCTTGGAAGGGCTGGTCGAACGGCTCGGCGGCTACCAGGCACAGATCGCGCCGGACACGCTATCGGCCGGCGAGCGCCAGCAGATCGCGCTCGTCCGCGCCTACCTGTCCCCGGCCGAGCTAGTCATCCTGGACGAGGCGACCTGCCTCATGGACCCGGTCTCCGAAGCCCAGGCCGAGGAGGCGTTCATCCGCCGCCCGGGGGCCCTGCTGGTCATCGCTCACCGGATGAGCTCAGCGTTGCGGGCCGACCGGGTCCTGGTCATGGACGGGACCGCCACTGTCATGGGCACCCACGAGGAGCTACTGACAAAATCCGGCCTCTACCGAGACCTCGCCGGCCACTGGCGGTGCCCCGCAGGTACCCGCTGAAGGCGACCGCACGCGGGCGTCAGCCGAGCCGGGGCCCAACCGGCAGCCAGCCCATCTCCTCGGCGATCCGGATTGCGTCCACCCGGCTGCGCCCCCCGGTCTTGGACACAGCGGCGGCCAGGTGGTTTCGGGCAGTGCCCGTCGAAATGAAGAGGCGGGCGGCAATTTCGGTGACGGAGGCGCCCTCCGCCGCGAGCCGAAGAGTGTCCAACTCCCTGGGTGTCAGCGGGTTCTCTCGCACGTCCAGGGCGGCCAATGCCAGCTCCGGGGCGATGGCGCGCTCCCCGGCAGCCACCTTCCTGATCGCCGTGGCCAGTTCCTCGGCCGGGGCGTCCTTTCCCAGGTAACCGAGTACATGGGCGGAAAGTGCGCTGCGCAGGTACGCCGGCCGCACCAGCCCGGTGAGGACCAACGTGCCGCACTCCGGAAGCCTACGACGCAGTTCGGCCGCAGCCTGTAGCCCGTCCAGCCCGGGCATGTCGATATCGAGGACTGCGACGTCCGGCCGTACTTCGAGCGCGGTCGGCACGACCAGATCCCCGCGGCCCACGTCGGCGACGACCTCCAGATCGTCCTCGTACGCGAGGAGGGCCATCAGCGCGCTGCGCACCATGCTCATGTCCTCGGCTAACAGCACCCTGATCATCAGTAACTCCCCTGTCAGATCTCCGTCGCACACGGCCTTTCATTAGACAACACGCCGTGACTCGGCGCGGGACAGTTTCGGTGCGGCCGCCGCTCACGGTGTACAGGGCGACGGGCACGGTGACCAGCCCGAAAATGAGCACACCCGTCCACACGGGCCTGGCCATGGTGAGGCACCGCGAATCGTACGGCCGGCCCGCGCGGATCCTGTGGCCTTCGACCTGTCTCATGATCACTCGGTAGGCGCGTCAGCACCCTCCGCAACTTTCTTCTCGTACGGGCTAAACGAAACCCGCCCCGAGTCGGAAAGCTGTCACTTGACGTCACGTCACCCCCACGCAATGACAGCACCGAGCACGAGAGGTCCGCAGTGAACACCCTCACCCGTCCCGCCCGCGCCTGCCGGCCCGCCGTCACGGTCGGCCAGAGCCGCGTGCGGCCCGTCGCCGACCACCCCGGCTCCGTCGCGCGCCACCGCGTCGCCTCCGACCCGGCGGCCGCCGCGTGAACCACGACGGCCACGGCCACGGCTGCGGACACGACGCCGATGACGGCCGGCCGCTGGTGTCCATAGAGTTCGACGCGTTCTTCGAGCACTCCCACCAGCGCTACCTGGACTACGCCCGCGCCCAGCTCACCCTCAGCGAGCCGGAGCAGATCCAGGACCTGGTCGAGGACGTCTTCGCCCACCTCGGCCTCCGATGGGGCAAAGTCCTCGCCGAACCTAACCCCACCGGCTACGCCTGGGGGCTGCTGCGCGTCGTGGTGGAGCACGAGCGCCGCCAGCGCGGCGAGGTCCTCATGCTGGTCGAGCGGACCGTCTTCATGGCCGCCGCCAACCACGCCACCCGTCCGGTCTTCGACGCGATGGAGGACGGACTCGGGATCTACCACGCCATCAGCCGCCTGCCCGAACGACAGTACGACGCGCTGCTCTTCAGCCGCTTCCTCGAATACGACACCGCCGACATCGCCGCCGTGATGGGTATCAGCCCGAGCACCGTCCGCGTGCTCATCCACCAGGCCCACAGCAAGCTCCGCAAGCTCACGCTGCTCGCCGTCTCGGAATCCGACGAGGAGTAGACCCGTGCACACCGAACTCGACCACCTGGCGCAGGCCGCCGCCCCCTACGCGCGCTTCACCGGATACGACCCGCAGGCCGGCCGACGCCGCATCGCGACGAAGATCGCCGCCCTCAAGCAGCAGGCCGCGCCCGAGCCGGAACCCGACCAGGCGCCTTGCCCAGCCGCCCAGCCCGACGGCCACGCCGACGGGCACGCGCAGGCCCTCACCTTCCAGCAGCACGCCGAACGCGACCTGCGTACCCTCGCCACCTGCATCATCAACGAGTACGACGCCCCCGATCTCCTCGACGGACTGCTCGTCAACTCCCGCGACATCGAACCCAAGGGAGGCCTCGTCTTCGCTGCCCTCCTCTACCTCAGCGGCCACCCCCTCCTCGCCCAGTTCTGGTTCCAGTTCGCCGCCGGAGCCGGTGAGAGCAACGCCGCCTACGCCCTCTACCTCCACCACGCCTCCCTCGGTGAGCTGCGCGACGCCGAGCACTGGTACCACCAGACCGCCCAGCTCATGGACCAGACGGACCGGTCCCTTCTCACCGCACCGCCCCCGCCCACCGTTCCGCAGGGCGTCGACCTCTACCTCTTCAACACCTCCTGGCACAGCCAGCACCTGCCCCAGGACACCGCCGACCTCGCCCGTCCCGACCCCAGACTGCGCAGCACGGTCGACCACCTGGACACCGTGAGCGAGGACGACCGCTTCGGCATCTTCGTCCTGCCCACCGAGACCATCGCTGAGCAGCTGCACGACCTTGTCTGCCAGTAGCACCACCACCATCCCGACCACCAGGAGAACGACCGTGTCACCCGTCCTGCACAACGCCGCTCTCATCGTCGCCTCGAGCACCGCCTGGTACGCCGCAGCGATCACCGCCGTCGCCGTCACCGCGGTCACCGCCCCCAGTGCGGACCGCCGCCGCGCCGCCCGGGAGGTCCTCGAGGTTCTCCTGCGCCGTCGCGCCGGTAGCCCTCGCCAGCGGCGGGCTGGCTTCATCCGGGGCACCGCAGCCGCCGACGACCCCATGGCGACCCGCTTCGTCCAGGACCAGCAGACCGAGCGGCCGGGCGAGAGCGTGCCGTTCCGGCGCCGGCACCTCGTCTTCACCACCCACCTGCCCGACAGCCTCCACTAGGCCGTCGCCACGACGGAGCAGGACGGCCCGGATCGGGCGCCGGTGGTGTGGCTGCCGGTGGTCGACGCGGCCGGCCTCCACTTGTACCCGGAGATCGGTGCCGTCCTCGGCCAGGCCGTCCGACCCGACATCGCCGAGACCGGCGGGCCGCTGCTGCTCCCGGCGATGACCGGCGCGTCCTACCAGTGGCGCTGACAATCCGCGCGATGTTCACGGGAACGGACGTTGCGGGCAGTGCGGCGCGGCATAGTGCGGGGGGTGACCAGGACAAGGGGATTCCATTCCCCGCTCCCGCGACGTGCCCGTTTGCCCGGCGTTCCCCTCTCGCGTCATCCGGTCTCCGGTCGCGTCGGTCCAGGTTTCATCATGGCGCGCTCCCCGCCATGGCGGCGTCGAATCTGCAGAACCGGCGCGCTCGCCAGGCCGGATACCGATACCTCCGCCAGGGCATAGTCCTCTCCGGACCCACACTCAGGGCGGAGGGACGTTGCCGAGGCCGTCGTTGTGACGCTGGCGGTGGACGGGACGCTCGTCACGGGGACCGTGATCCCGACTGCGGAGTGGGAAGAGCTCTACTTCCGTCAGGTCGCGGATGCTGACCACTACGGGATGCGGGAGGTGACTGGGTACCTGGACCAGGCCGTCGAGGACCGACGCCGCCGCCCGCCAGCCGACGCGCACTTCCTGCACCTACGAGACGTCGCCGTCCGCTCGGGCCGGAGCACCCGGAGGCTGCCGACCTGGCGCGGGCCGCTTGGGGCGGCCAGCGGATGGGGCCTCGGCGAGCCGGACGAAGGCTGAGGCAGAAGTCGTCCGCCCGTTCGGCAAGGAAAAGGTGCGTGTGGTGCCGCCGGTGCCAGCCGTCAGGCGCGGTGCCCGGGGCCCGCCACCACTCGGACCCCGTCGGCACCGCCGCCGCCCGCATGCTGCGCGACGACCACCGCGTCCAGGACAGCCGCTGCGTGCGCTGCGCCGTCCCGTGGCTGTGCGCCCCCGTCTGGAGCGCCGCGTGAAGCCCCCGGCCCTACCGGCCGGGACGCCGTGGCCTGCCGTCCTCGGCCGTACCGCCCGCCGCGCCCTGCTCCTGCGTCGGCTCGCTGATATCCGTCGGCGCCGACTCCGCCGGGGCGCGCGGTGACCAGTTCCGACTTCGTCCTCCGCGACCGTTGTCGTACGGGATTGACGCTATGCTGTCAGGCTGTCTACGGGCTGTATCAGGGGGATTGGGGGGACCATGGGGAGCGATGGTGGCGGGGGTGCCGGGGCGGGGTTCAGTGCCCACCTGGAGAAGCTCGGGGATGCGGGCGACCAGCTGATCGCGGCCGGCGCGGATGTGGGCGCGGTGAAGGACGCGCTGGGCAAGCTAGGCATGTCCGGTGAGGGGACGTTCGGCGAGTACGGCGCGGGCGACGCGGCCAAGGCGTTCTGGCAGGCCTGGCAGGACGAGCTGGGTGTGAATGTCGACGCGTTGGCGGATCTCGGCGGCAAGGTGCACACCACCGCGGCCAACTACGCCAACACGGACCACGGCGTCCAGCAGCAGTACCAGCAGGGGGCCTGAACGTGGCGGACCACAGCGCGCACCCGCTCGGCGAGCCGGCGGGCACCCAGCGCCAGCAGGTCGAGAAGCTGAAGAAGACCATCGACGAATCCCACGGCATGTGGGGCGCCGGCGACCTCAAGTACGCCGTCCACGACGCGCTGCAGTTGCCCGCTCCCAAGGGCGACCCGGACAAGCTTGGCGAACTCGCCGCCGCCTACAACTCGGCCGGCAGCCAGCTGGACCAGATCCAGATGAAGGTGGAGAAGGTCGCCGCTCAGCACCTTCCGGACGCCTGGACCGGGCAGGTCGGGGAGAAGGCCGCCGAGACGGTCAAGGCCTCCGCCGACGACCTGGGGCGCTGCCGCGACGTCATGGGCAAGGGCCGGGACCAGCTCAAGGCGCTGGCCACCGCGCTGAGCGAGGCCCAGGCTCTGCACGGGCAGGGTGCCGCGCCCCTGAGCGAGGCGCTGGGGCTGCTGCACGACATCACCATCGGTGGCGCTCCCGACCTGATCCACTGGGACGACGACACGATGCACAGTGCCCACGCGAAGGCCAAGGAGGGCATCAAGTCGATCTACGATGCCGCGGTGAAGGCCGAGAGCGCCGGCCGGGCCGCGGCCCGCGAGCTGAACGCGCTGGCGGGCAAGGCGCTGGCCGGCAAGTTCAAGAACAAGGGTCTCAGCGCCGAGGACAAGCTGGTCATCGTCGACGCCGCCCTCGACGGCAACCAGGAGTACGGCGGCATCCTCACGGCCAACGACGTGACGCGGGCCGGCCAGTTCATGGACAAGATGAGCGATGCCGATCGGGCCCGTTTCGACCAGCTGCTGGCCGGCTGCAAGTCCCCGGAGGAGCGTGCGTACCTGATGAAGGCTCTGGCCGCCGGGCACAGCTACGACGAGGTCAAGGCCTTCGACGACCAGATCCACGAGCACGCGGACAACCCCGGCTGGCTCGCCGAGCGGATCTCCCCGGTGCAGCTCGACGCGACCTCCGCCCAGACGGCGGGCACGGGCTACCAGGGCGTCGCCTGGAACCAGGGCCAGCATCCGACCTGCGTGGCGGCATCGACCGTGACCGCCCGGGCGATGGTCGACCCGCTCTTCGCCTTCCAGCTCACCACCGGCGGCCACCCCGGAGACCCGGCCTTCGACAACGGCCAGGCGTCGAAGTCTCGGTGGGACAAGGAGACCAACCGGGTCTACGACACCCGCGCCTGGTGGCACTTTGGCCAGGGCGGGATGTGGGACTGGGAGTCCGAGGACATCGCCGACGACGAGATCGGCAAGCACACCGGCGCGGAGTACCACAACGTGGACCTCGACAGCCGTGACAAGCGCCAGAACGCGCTGGCCGAGATCGAGCAGAAGATCGATGAGGGCAAGCCGGTCCCCGTGTCGGTCCGCGGAGACGGCGGCCACCAGATGATGATCATCGGGCACCGCGGTGACCAACTGGAGCTTTACAACCCCTGGGGCTACACCGTCTGGGTCAGCGAGAGCGACTTCATCAACAACCACATGGGCGGCGCCTCCGACGACAGCCTCCCCAACGTCGAAAGCGTCCGGATGCCCAAGTGAGGCCCCAAGTGAACACCCCACACCCCCAGAGCGACAGCCAACTGGCCGCGCTGGACATCGAGGTCCTGCTGCGGTTTGGGCTACCGAACCCCGGACCGCACCGCTCCACCCTGTTCGGCGACGGCGCGGTGGCCGCCGCGATCACCGCCGACCGGCTCGGTGTGCTCCCGCGAGCTCTCACCTTCCTCGGCGAGGTCGTCACCGCTGGCGGAACGGCCTTCGCGGCCGCACTGCCCGAGCCGCTGCCCGGCCCGGCCGCCACCGTGGCCCGCGGTTGGCTGGAGGCCGCCGCCATGGTCGTACAGGACCCGACAGGCGACCGGCTCGTCGCCCGCTGGCTCGACGCGGTCGCCGCCGTTCTGGCGCTGCGTGTCACCCACCGAGAGGCGACTTCGTGAGCAGGCGGTGGCGCCGAGTCCTGCTGACGGCCGTCGCGGTGCTGGCCGTGGCGGCCACCGCGGGCGTAGTGGCCATCCACCAGATGACCACCGGCAAACTCGATCACGGCACGGTATTCACCCAGACCTCGGGGCAGATCACCGTCAAACCCGGCGAACTGTTCTCCATCGAGGTGCTCGCCTACAAGGAAGCCGGCGACCACTGGACCATGGCCACCCCAGTCCCCGACCCGGTCATCGTCCAGGCCTCCGGCGACGAGTACGTCGACAACTTCGGCATCAAGGACCTGCTCGGCTTCGGAGCGACCGGGAACCTCGGCACGGGCGGCCGCTACTACTTCACCTTCCGCGCCCAGAACCCCGGGAGCACCACCGTCACGGTGCACGTCCCCTACCGCGACGGGCTCGGCATGGTCTTTTCCGGCGGCCCGGACCAGACCAAACGCCAGTTCACCATCGACGTCCGCTAAGGCGGACAGCTCTGCCCGGACCGCGGCCGTCCCACTCCACCGGAACCCGCCCCCGAGCCCACCGGTCCCCGTGACCTCGCCGCCGTCGCCGGCATGGCCAGCCACGAAGCGGTCCGGCCCCGCTGAGCGCCGCTTGTGGACGGCGTCTCGTTGCCGGCTGTCGAGTCGCTGCAGTTAGCGGATGCAAGTGCACGAGCCGGGCGGTCCTCGACACCCACCCCGGGCGCCCCCGTACCGGGCGACCCGGGCTGGCCCGCGTTCGACGGCCGGTACGCGATGCGCGGGGAGGCGCTCGCCGATGCCCTGCCCGATGGTCCGCTCGGTCACCGCCGCGATGCAGGAGTTGGCCGAGCACGGCTGCTACCGGCCTCACCTGCCGGAGGGAGAATCAGCGGCTCGGCCGCACCGCCTGAGGCGGCCGAACGCCTCGGGCGGTGACCGTTGGCGTCTCGTACAGGGGCGGTCGGTCATGACAGTTCGCCCGACAGTCGGGGCAGACCGACCGGACCATCACCCTGAGCATCACCTCTGATCCCGAGAGCGGATCTGTGATTGACCAGGTGAGTTTGGAACCTGCCGCCGCCGACCCCAACTACGCCCGGGCTGGGCCGACTGCCGCCTTCCTGAGGCTGATCCAGCTGGTCTGGCTGGCGGTGCCCGGCCCCGGCCAGCGTCGGCGGCGATCGCCCGGCCCCTGTAGCTGGTACTGGGTAGGGCATACCAGCCGGCGCGGACTTTTGTTTGATAGTTGAAACCAAGACGAACTCTTGATCTTTCGTCGCGTCAACGCTTGAACGATTTGCCTGGATGAGGCCCACCGCCCCAAGGAGCTGGCCGGTTCGCCCGGTATGGCAGGTTGCTCCCTCAATCGGAACGCTCTGATCCATAAGGTTTTACCAACGGTCCCTCAACGTTTCCCGTGTTCGATCGGAATGCTGGGCCTCAGACGCGCTCGGTGACCTGATCTGACAGTCGATCACGGGAGCGAGCATCATCGAGAAGTGAAGGACCAGTCGTGAACGCCCCTCTCCCTGCCCGACCACTGACCGGCACCGCTGTCGGATATCCCGACAGCCGTCACACCACGCCTGTGGGCGCGGACGCGCACGCCGCCCTCGGTGCGGTGTGCGCCTCGGCGCCGGCGGCCCGGTGCCTCCGGACCGCACCGCGAGGTGGACTCCCGGACCCGAGCCGGGGGTCCTGGTGAGCGACATCCAGCCCGCTGATGCGGCCGACGCCGCGGGCACCCAGGTCCCGAACCCGGCCCCGGCGCCGGTCGACCTGCCCATAGCCTTCGGCGCGTTCCACGACCTCCACGCCCAGCGCTACACCGACTACGCCTTCGCCCACCTCGGCGACGCCGATGTCGCCCTCGAACTCGTCGAGGACGTCCTCCTCGCACTCGCCGAGCGCTGGGACCGCGTGATGTGCCAGCCCCGCCCCGCCGCCTACGCCTGGGCACTGCTGCGCCGGGTGGTCGAGGCCGAGTGCACCTGGCGCAGGGAGCACCTCGCGCTCATCGAGGAGGCCGCGTTCGCCTACGCGCTGATCAAGCGGGCCGAGAAGGTCCTGGAGAAGATCGACCAGAGCATGGTCGGCGACCTCGAAGTCGGCATCAGCGTGGCCCGCGCCATCCGGGACCTGCCGGGCCGTCAGCACGACGTCGTCGTGCTGCGCTTCCTCGGCTGCTACGAGCCGCACCAGATCGCGGAGGTCATGGGTATCGAGGAAGGGACGGTCCGGTCCCTGATCTCCCAGGCACGAACCCGCCTGCGCGTGCGTCTCGCGCAGCGCCGGACCTTGGAGCCCGGCAGTACGAACGACGAGGAGTGATCAACGTGCACCCGCTTGACACCCTGCTGACGGGGGGCGGCATCGGAGCCGCGGGCCCCACACCGATCTACGACCTGGAAGCCGGCCGCCGGCGGATCAGTGCCCGGCTCGCCGCCCGGCGTGCCGTCCAGCACGCCGACGAGCGCCCGGCCGGACAACGGGCCTGCTGCTGCAACGAGCCCGCGGCCGCACCGTCGCCGCCCGGCGATGCCGTACCCGCGGCCCGGGGCGGCACCGTGGGGCCGCAGGAACGCCCGGTGCGGGTCAAGTCCCGCCCGGAGGACCTCACCGTCCACGACTACGCCGACCGCGACCTGCTCGCCATGTCCAGCATGGTCATCAGCGAGGACTGGGCCAGCGCGGCCCTCCACCGGCTCGGGCGCGGCCACGACCGCCTCGACCCCCGGGGAGCGCTGGTGTTCGCCTGCCTGCTCTACCTCGTGGGCCGCTACCAGGAGGCCCAGTTCTGGTGGCAGTTCGCCGGCGGCGCCGAGGACCCGACCGCCTGCTACTGCCTCTACCTCCACCACGCCCGCCTGGGCGACCTCAAGGCCGCACAGCACTGGTTCCTCGAAGCCGCCCGCCTGGAACTGCGGCCGCCCGACCAGCGCCCCCCGGACCAGGCCGGGCCGCCGCCGACGGTGCCGCAGCTCGCCGACTACTACCTCGCCTGCCTGCCCATGGTCAGCGACTACGTGGTCCCGCGCACCGCCCCCGGGGCCTCGCAGCCGCCCGACTCCGCGCTGCGCGAGGCCCTCGACGACCTCGAACCCGTTCGCGACGCCGAGTACGGCCCGATCAGCCTCCCCAACGACGACCTCGCCGACCACCTCCACGACCTCGCCACCACGACCTGACCGGCCCACTGACCGGCCCAGCCGCCCGGTGCCGTCCAAGCACGGCACCGGGGACCCGCCCGGGCCGGCCCCGCTTGGGTGCCCGCTCCGCCCGGCCGTTCGCCGCAGCCGCAACCCCACACCGGAAGAGACCGATGCCGACCGTCCTCCAGCACGCTGCCCTCATCACCGCGGCGAGCGCCACCTGGTACGCCCTCGCCGTCTCGATCGCCGCCATCACCGCCGTCGCCGCCCGCAGCGAAGACCGCCGCCGTGACGCCCGCGAGGTCCTCAAGGTCCTCGTTCGCCGTAGCAGCGGCTGAGACCTTTTGCCGTCCGGCCCGCCAGGCCGCGGAGCGCCGGCCCGCAGTCCCACAGGCGAGGGCGGCCGCGGACGGCGGGTCGGGGGGTCGACCGCGCGGTGTCGGTGCCGGCTGGGAGGCTGGGCGGCATGGATGACGAGGCACTGCTGCGGGGCCGGGTCTATGGCGCCGACCACGACGACCCCGACCCCGGCCCCCAGCCCGGACACACCTACCGCGAGCTGGTCGGCGGCCCGCTCGACGGCCTCCTCCTGGACGTCACCGGCTGGGACGCCGACCAACTCGCCGACGGGGCCGCGCTGGCCACCGAGATCGGCCGCTACGGCGCCGGCGGCCGCGCCCACTACGAACCCCGCCCCGCAGACCCGGCCCGCTGGAACTGGGCCGGCGACACTCCCTGACCCGGTGGCGGCCCGGGGCGGGCCGCCCACCCGGGGGAGCGGGCCCGCCGGCCTTCCAGGAGCTGGGCCTTGCCGTGGCGCCGGGACCGTCGGAAAGAGCCGGTAGCCGCGACCGGACCGCCGAGCGGACCGGTACCCGACCCCCGGCGCCGGCGCGGACACGGGCCAGCCGACGCCGGGTGGCGGGCCATGCCAGTACCTGATCACTGCCGCCCCGCCGGTCCGGGCGGCTGCAACGCACTGTCCAGAGGTGGCTGGGCAGGCGAGGGCAGCAGCACGGACGGCCCTGCCTGGATGCGCTGCCGTGCCTCGCGGCGTTCGTCACGGCGTTCCTGGCGAAGGCCGCCACCTCGGTGTACGGGGCAGCGGCCGTTTCCCGGAGACGGACTACTGCGGGCAGGTGTCGAGCATGGTGCTGAGGGCGTTCTTCTCCGCGGTCGTGGTGGTGAGTTGCCAGACGTACTTCACGTGGGTGTAGTCCTCGGCGTAGGTGCACCAGAAGGCGGTGTTCTTGGGCTTCCACTGGTCGGGGCCGCTGTCGCCCTTGCTGCTGTTGGAGGACGAGGAGGCGATCAGCAGCTGGGGGTTGGTCAGGTCGTTGCCGAAGGCCTTGCGCTGGGCGTCGGTCCACTTGTCGGCTCCGGAGCGCCAGGCGTTGGCGAGCGGGACCATGTGGTCGATGGTGGCCTGGGCAACGGCGGTGACGGTGGTGTCGTCGTAGGCGGAGTACCAGGAGCCCGAGGCGGGCTGGCAGCCGTTCGACTGCTCGACGACGTTCTGGCCGTCGCGGGCGAGGACGTCCTGGCGGGTGGTGCAGTGGTCGGGCTGGGTGGCCCAGATGCTGAAGGCCGCCCGGGAGTAGCCGGTCATCGGATCCGGGACGGCGACGGTGAGGTCGGCCAGTTCCTGGCGGGCGGTCGCCAGTGGCGGGGGCGGCGGCGGTGCGGCAACGGCGGTGCCCGCGAGCGTAGTGGCGACGGCCAGGGCGGCGGGCAGGACGAACAGGGCGCGGTAGCGCGTCACGTGGAGTCTCCGTGGCAGCGGGGTGAGGGGACGTCAGGTATTGACGCGCTGGCTGGTGTCCCCCGGGCCACGATCATTGAAACCGGTCATGACAAGTGCGCGGCGGTACACGCGGTTAGGGCGCGGAAGAGGTCTGGGCATTTCCCCTGGAGACGGTGGAACGGAACAGTGCGCGGCGTGCCCGGGGCAGCGAAGCTTTCATGACGCACCGCTGCGCGAACCCGCCGGGCCGGAAGCGTCAGCACCCACGACGTCGTGGTCACCGGCTGCCTGTCCGCGACAATGAACCCCTATGACCGACAAGACGAGGTATCCCATTCCCCAGGTGCCGCCTGGCCGTAAGTCCTTCTCGTATCGAGATCCCCGCGTGACGACTTCGGCCAGGTGGACCCAGCTCCCGATGTCCGCAGTTCAGAAACTCGTGATCGCTGCGAACGAGGCACCCATCGAGGAGGGCGGGAAGTATCGCTGGCGGGCGAGGGACGTGCAGGCGCTGGAGACACGTGAGCTCTGGTCCGTGGTGTGGGCAGCGGTCGGCCCAGGCGATAAGAAGTCCGGTTACGTCATCACCAGGCTGACAGAGTTGGGCCGGCACGTGATCGACGACTTCTTCACGAAGAATCCGCCTGGCGAGGTCTGATTCAACAAAGCTGAGGCGTGTCGCGTGACGGCGGCCATGACATCCTCCCTGCTGGCGGCCACTTACGGCGCATTCTGCGGCCTCGGGATTCCCCGCGTACGGCCAGATATTTCTCCCCGCTCGCCCCGATTGGTCCCGCTCGGCGACGCTGGAGCGGGTGAAGAACAGCAGGGAGATCATGGAGATCCTGGAGGCATACGACCTCACAGGTAGTTACCGTGCTGCGGCCGAGTTGGCCGGGCGCGACCACCACACGGTGGCCCGGTACGTGAAGATGCGCGAGGCCGGGCACGAGCCGGGCCAGCGCCGGCACCGCGCTCGGGCGATCGACGACTACCTTCCGAAGATCGAGGAGCTGGTGGTCCGCTCGCAGGGCCGCATCCGCGCGGACGTGGTGCACCGGCGCCTGGTCGCGATGGGCTTCACGGGCGGGGAGCGCACCACCCGCCGCACGGTCGCCGAGGCGAAGGCCCAGTTCAGGGCCGGTCAGCGGCGTGTCTACCGGCCGTGGGTGACCGAGCCGGGGCTCTGGCTTCAGTACGACTTCGGCGACGGGCCGGTGATCAAGGGTCGCAAGACCACGCTGTTCTGCGCGTGGCTGGCCTGGTCCCGGTTCCGGGTGGTGATCCCGATCTGGGACAAGACCCTGCCGACGGTCACCGCCTGCCTGGACGCCACGCTGCGGCGGATCGGCGGGGTGCCGGCCTACGTGCTGACCGACAACGAGAAGACGGTGACGACCGACCACGTCGCAGGGATCGCGGTCCGCAATCCGGAGATCGTGGAGGTCGCCCGGCACTACGGCACGACCATTCGTACTTGCGTTCCGGCCGATCCGGAGTCGAAGGGCGGCTCGGAGGCGACGGTGCGGATCGCGAAGGCCGACCTGGTGCCCAAGGACGTGAACCTGCGCGAGGAGTTTCGCACCTTCGGCGAACTGGAGGCGGCCTGCCGCGAGTTCTGCGACGAGGTCAACTCCCGCACCCACCGCGAGACCCGGCGCAAGCCGGCCGACCGCCTTGCCGAGGAGAGGCAGCGGTTGCACCCGCTGCCCCGCCAGCCGTTCACCGCGGCGTTCGGCACGACTCGCAGGGTCAACTGGGACGCGACGATCTCGGTGGAGGCGGTGCGCTACTCGGTCCCGCACGAGCTGATCGACACCCGGGTCTGGGCCCGCTTCCACGGCGAGGAGCTGATCGTCACCGCGGTCGACGAGCGCGGCTCGGCCCGCGAGGTCGCCCGCCACCAGACCGGCAAGCCCGGCTCGCCGGTGCTGGACGACGCGCACTACCCGCCGCGCGAGAACAAGGAAGCCGACCGCACGCCGAAGGCGACCGGCGTCGAGGAGGCCGCGTTCCTCGCGCTCGGCCCCGGTGCCGCGTCCTGGCTGGTCGAGGCAGCAGCATCCGGCACCCGCCGGATCAAGGCGAAGATGGCCCAGGCCGTCGCCCTCGCCAAGCTCTTCTCGGCCGGCGAGGTCGACCGGGCGCTGGGCACTGCGGCGGTCACCGGCCGCTTCGCGGACAAGGACCTGCTCTCGATCCTGGACTACCAGGCCGTCCACGGACAGGCCGAACCCACCCGCCGCAGCGAGGAGCACTCGCTCCAGCCGGGCACCTCCGCCTGGTCCTCCTTCGGCCTCAACACCCTGCTCGACCACGATGAAAGCGACGCGTCCTGATGGCCACCCCGCTCCGAACCGTCCACGGCACCAACGGCGACCCGCTGGCCGAGGCCATCGAACTGACCAAGCGGCTCAAGCTCCCGCACATCCGTCGCTCGCTGACCGACATCATCCCCACCGCCAAGGCCCAGCGCTGGGATCCCGCCGAGGTCGTGCGGGTCCTGCTTGCCGAGGAGGCTGCCGGCCGCGACCGGGCGAACCTGCACACCCGCCGCAAGCGGGCCGGCTTCCCCAGCGGCAAGACCTTCGGCGACTGGGACGAGACCGCCTCCGCGATCCCCCGGCACACCCAGGACGCCCTCAAGTCCCTTGAGTGGGTGGGACGTCGGGAGAATCTGTGTGTCTGCGGACCGTCGGGCACGGGCAAGAGCCACTTCACCGAGGCGCTCGGCCAGGCCGCAGTCGAGTCCGGGATGACGGTCGCCTGGTTCACCATCGAGGACCTCGGCGTCCTCGTCCGCCGGCACCGCGCGGACGACTCGATCGCCCGCGCGCTGGCCAGGATCATCCGATCGGACCTGATCCTGGTCGACGATATCGGCCTGCTGCCCGTCTCCCCGGACGCCGCCGAGGGCTTCTACCGGTTGGTCGACGCGGCCTACGAACGGCGCTCAGTCGCGGTCAGCAGCAACCTTCACCCGTCGAAAGCGCACATGTTCCGGCGAAGATGTGCAAGGTCGTGCCGAGGTGCGACAGGTTCAGCGCGGGTTTTCGATGCTGACGGTCACCGCGTCTGGTG
>NZ_JBVILX010000033.1:0-41366 GCF_055580145.1 Kitasatospora sp. NPDC032121
CCCACGTCACACCACACGACACCACCCCACACGACAGCCCAACGCGACAGCAGGCGCGACGACCCCACACGGCCTCCCCCAGGGCTCCCGGACGTTCCTCCACGGGCAGCCACCAGGGCGGCCTGACGGCCACCCAGCCGTCCAGCCGGAACGGCGGTGCCCAGCGGCCAGGGACAGCAGCACCGCGAGGCCCGCACGCCGCCCCGGACGGCGGCACAGCAGGCAGGCAGGGCGCAGCAGGGCCGGACGGCGCGGGGCCCGGCGGCTCCACCCCGGACGAAACCGAACACCGACCCCCGCCACCACCCCGCCCGCGCAATTCCACCCGAATTCAGACCACCACCGGCAACCAATCCGCCAAAACAACCGAACGGGATACCTGGAGGAATTCATCCTCGAATGCGCCCCAACAACACCCCACCGGCCCCCGAGCGGCCCCACCGGACCCCCGACCCCACTCCGCCACCACACACAGTCACCAACCCGAGCGTGAGTCACCACCCACCCGGACACCCCAACAGGACCAACCAAAGGTCCAGACAACCTGGCATGTAGAGCCAATTTCACGCCCCACAACACCAACAGGTCACACCCCCGGGGGGGGCGCCAGGGCGCAGCAGCACGACCGGCAGCCAGGACACCGGGACGGCGGGGAACGCACAGAGACCGCGCCGAGTCGGACGAGCGGCCGGACAAGCCGGACGTCACCAGGCCGACGAGCGGGCCGTCCAACGGCGCCGAGCGGAGCTGCCGGAGAACGCCAGCACGGCGCAGCACCGCGACGAGCAGCACCACCAGGACGGCACAGCGAGCCCGGGGCCGGGACCGGCCGGCACCGAGCAGGACCCACACGCGAGGCCCCCGGACAGGGCCCGCCAGCTAGCGCCGCAGGCCCCCGGACGGCGGCCCAGGGCGCAGCCTAAGGCGAGCGACGACGCCGAGGCCGACGCCCCGGCCGAACGAGAACGACGAGCAACACCAGGCCGACGCAGCCGGCCCCGGGCAGGCCCCGGACGACGACACGGGGCCCCAAGCGACCACCAAGGCGGAACCGCGGAGCACGGCCACCAGACCCGAGGCAAGGCCAACACGGGCCCCGCCGAGGTCACCTCCACGGTGGGGCGCAGCAGAGGCCGGACGGCTGGCCCACCCGCACGGCGACCGAGGACCGTCGTGTCAAGGCGGGCTGCGGCGTCCTGTGTGTGACCACTCGTCAGGGAGGTTCCGGTCGGTCATCCTGGGGGCGTCGATGGAGGCACCGGGCCCCGGCCGGGGCCGGACAGGTGAGGGGGAAGCGTGGGTAGGAACGATCAGCCGGACCGTCCCTGGCGGGACCCGGCCCGCCAGGTGCCACCGCAGCCGCCCCGTCCTCCGACGATCGGGGACCGGGGCGGTATGCCACTCGCGACCGGACCGTCGGCGGTGCTGACAGCCTCGGTCGACCTGCGGGTCAGCAAGCGTCTGCTATGGGTCGGCGGGGCCGTCTACCCGCTGCACAACATTGTGCGGGTCTACGCCTTCGTGCTGCTGCCGAAGCGCAAGGAGGCACTGCGGCGGTTCGCGCGGCAGGTGGTGCAGGCACTGACGCTGGCCCTGCTGGCCGTGATCGGCGCCGGACTCCCGTCAGACATCGGGAAGGACATGGAGATGTTCAAGGGAGCGGCCCTGACGGCGGCCCTGCTCTGGGCGGGGTACGGGTTCGTGGAGATGCTCGTCGTCCTCACCTCGCCCGCGCTACCGGTGCTGGCGGTGGACACGGCGGGTAACGCGACGGCCCTGATCGGGACCGCCGACCGGGCCCGGCTCGCGGAGGCGGTCCGGATCCTCTCGCACGCGCTGGAGAACCCGGAGACCGAGGTCGCCCTGAAGATCCGGTCGGTGACCGTCAACACCGGGAACTACCACATCGGCGACAACGTGAACATGTACGGCGGCAGCGGCAACACCGGGAAGGTGACGGAATGAGCGGCGACCACTTCCACGGCGACGTGGTGAACATGTACGGCGGCACCGACAACAAGGGCATCGTGCACCACCACGCGCCGGCCGCGGACGGCGACCGGACCACCCCGGAACTGACGCGGGCGGTCGAGGAACTGGTCGCCATGCTGCGCGAACTCCGGGCGGGCGTGGCACCGATGGCCGCGGAGTCGATCGAAGAGGCGCTGCCGGCCATCACCGTCGGCCCACAGGCAGTGCCGCGCGAACGGCACCGGGCACTGATGGCGGTGGCGGGGATCGCCGCCACCCTCGGGGCCGTCGGTACCCCTGTCGTCGAGGCGGTGCAGCGAGTACTGGGACTGCTCGGCGGCCAGTAGGCCAAGCCCGGCCTACGCCATTTCCCCAGCACCATCCAGTGGACCGACCTCGCCGCCGCAGGAGAGTTCCGCCACCGCGGCCACCTCTCCATGGCCGACCTCCTCCACCAGGAGCGGACCGGCGCCCCGCCGGGCCGCAGCCGGCTTCGGCGCCGCAGGCCGGCGTGACCCGACAGCGCACCACCGCCACACCCCCCAACACCAGAAGGACAGGGGCGCGCAGAAAGGGTTGTCGGCTTTTCCAGCCGCCTTGGTTAGCCCTCTGAGCTGCACGAATGCCACCCCACACCCGGGGCGGGGGTGCTGGCATCAGGAGCCACGTCAGGAGTCACAGCGGGAGCCACATCAGGAGCCACGTCGGGAGCTGCATCAGGAGCCCCGGGAAGAGCCATTCCCGGACCGCGTGGGGCCGGACCGGCCCCCCGGACCGGCCCCCTGGGCCCGACGGGGTGTCAGAGCCCCACTGTGCGCCCGTCAGGGCCGCCCATGGCGTGCCGGGCAGCGGAACCGCAGCCCGGCCCCAGCCAGACGCGGGCCGCCGACAGGAGCGGTGGTCGTCCGGCCTTCACCGGGCACTCACCACCACCACAGCCCCGCAGGGCGCAAACCCGCGCCGTCCGGACCGTCACCCAGAACCGCACCACCCACCACCAGCCCAGGGCCGAGGGACAGACAGAGGGGGTTGTCGCATTTTCCGGCGACCCAAAACAGCGGCCTGACCTGCACAAACGCGCGGCGGCGGCCGAAGGGTGCGGGGTACCTACGGCGGTAGCTGCGCCCGTACCTGCGGTGGCACCCCCGGTGGCACCTGCGGTGGTGCCTACGTGCATCCCGGTACGGCGTGCGGCAGGCCCCCGCGGTGGGGGGACCTTCGGGGTCGGTGGTTCAACGGTGACCGCCGCCGGGGGTTTCGGCCCAGGGCGCAGCTTGGCGAGCGACGACGCCGAGGCCGACGCCCCGGCCGAACGAGAACGACGAGCAGCACGTCGACGAGCAGGCCCTGGACGGCAGCCCGGCACAGCAAGGCGGCCCCGACCCGGACGACTCGGAGCCGGCGGCCGTCCGCCGCTGGCGGGGTCCGTTGCGGTCGGGGTGTTCTTCCGGGCGGTGGCGGGGGGTTCGGTCTCGGCGGCCGGGCGGGCAGAGCCTTCGGTCTGACGACTCCCGCCCGACCCCGCCGCCGGCCCTCGGGCTCCGATGCGCCCACCCGCCATTCGGCGCCCGAACAGGCCCGGGACAAGCGCTGCCCTTGATGGATCACGCGAGGCATCAAGATCGGTTTCGGCGCGCCGGACAGCGGCCCGGGCCTTGAATAGACGATATGACGCAGAATTCCAGTAAAAGAACCCAAACCCGAAATATCACCGCCCATTTCATGGAAATCATCCATAAAGGGCGATCGGTGGGCGAGCAGGGGTCCGCGCATGCAGGGGAGGACCGGCGGGGCCCGCGGCTTGGCGGGGTGAGCGACTGGCCTGAGGCCGATCTCGGTGAGCAGGCACTGCTGGTCTGGGTAGAGCTCGGCCCGGCCGGTGTCTCAGCACCTGGCTGGTAGCAGAGGGGCAGCGATCGCGGTCAAGACCTTCGCCGCTGTTTGCATGAAAATGATGGCGGCGGGTCATCAATAACCATATGATAAAAGTCAATTCATCCGTGCACATCACGTTCGGGCACAGTCAGGATGGTGAAATGACCAGGTTCACGACCAGGTTCGCCCAGGGGACCGCGATCGCAGCCGCAGCGGTCGCGCTGACGGCCTTCGCTCCGACGGCGGCCCAAGCCCACGGCTCGTCCGACATCACCCCCGCCACGGCGGTCTCCAGCCCCGCACTCGCAGAATCCATACCCTCCAGCCCCGCCCTCGCAGGCTCCATACCCCCTTGTACGGCCCACAACGCGAACAACGACCTCGGCGTCGGCTTTTGGGCCGACTACACCATCGTGTCGACCGCGGCATGGTGCAGCTACAACTACAAGTACGAGCTCGCCATGCAAGGCGATGGCAACCTCGTGCTGTACAACAGGGAAAGCGGCTCGGCGATCTGGGCCACCGGCACGTACAACCACCCGGGCGCGAAGGCGAAGATGCAGTCGGACGGGAACTTCGTTGTCTATGACACCAACGGCGCCGCCCTGTGGGCCACCGGCACCTGGTGGGCCGGCGCCGACTCGCACTTCGTGTTCCAGAACGACGGCAACCTGGTCGTGTACCGAGGCAAGGGCGAAGGCGACCCGGTATGGGCCAGCGGCACCTACGGCGCCTGATCTCCCACCCGGCGGGGCCAATTCCGCTGCCCGCCGCAGCGCCTGAACCATGGTTCGGAGCTCCGAAAGGCCGCTGCCCTGTCCGTGGGTTCTAGGACCGTCCCAGCAAATCGGGCATACCGGGCGGCCTGGGGCGGTGCTGGGGCAGAGGCGTCCCAGTACCGTCCCAGGCCGACAGCAGCGTAGCGGGGTGCGAACCGGCCGAAGGGGTGCGGCGGGTCTTCGGGGACGACGGCGGCGATCCGCACGGTCGGCGGCCAGGCCAGGGCGGCGGACGCCGAGAGCGACCCCACCGCTGGCCAAGATCACCCACCCAGCCGACCACGCCGCGCTCCGTCTGGCACCAGGCAAGGCCCGCGCCGTGGAGGAGGCCTTGGGTGGCCTGGCGGAGCTGTCCCCGGGGCAGGGGTCCTGGACGGCAGCCCGGCGCGGCGGACGGGTGTATCCGGTTCCGCTCCGGGTCCGGTTCGGCGGCACCCTGGGAAGCGTGAGTGCCCGAGGGGCCGCGCGGGTGCGGCTGCCCCACATCGAGCCGATGCTGGCGACGGCCGGACCGCTGCCGGCCGGGTCCGGGTGGGTCGCAGAGGTGAAGTGGGACGGGGTGCGGGCCGTCGCGTACGTGCCCGAGGCGGCGCCGGTGCGGTTGCTGGGCCGCTCCGGCGTGGACTTCACCGACCGGTTCCCCGAGGTCGCCGACGCGCTCACGGAGGTCCGCGGCCCGTTGGTCCTGGACGGCGAGCTGGTCGTGATGCGCACGGGCGTCCCGTCGTTCGCCGCGCTGCAGGGCCGTATCCACCGCACCCGCCCGCAGGCGGTGCGAGCCGGCGCCGCCGCTGCGCCCGCCCTGTACGTCGCGTTCGACCTGCTGCACACCGGCGAGCGGTCGCTGCTCGACGAGCCGTACGCGCGCCGGCGCGACCTGCTGGAGAACCTGGCCCTGGAGCGGCCGCACCTACGGGTACCGCCGGTCTGGGACTCGGTCACCGAGGCCTACGGATGGACCCGCGAACACCGCCTGGAGGGCGTCGTGGCCAAGCGGCTCGACTCCCTCTACCGGCCCGGTACCCGCTCCCGCGACTGGACCAAGATCAAACACCTGCGGGCGGCGGACGTCGTGATCGGCGCCTGGCTGCACGGCGGCCTGGCCGGAGACACAGTGCGCGCCGTCCTCGTCGGCGTCCCCACCCCGCCCGACGGCCGACTCCTGTTCGTCGGCTCGGTCAGCAGCGGCATGGTCACCACCGAGAAACGCGCCCTGGCCGCCACCCTGCGCCGCCTCACCGTCCCAGTGTCACCCTTCACCACCGGCGCCAGCCTGGGACTGCCACGCGGCACCGAGGTCCGCTTCGTCCGGCCCGAGCTCCACGCCGAAGTCGAGTTCCTGGAACTCACCGACAACGGCCGACTCCGACAACCAGTATGGCGCGGACTCTGCAGCTGAAGCAGGGCGCAGCCGGCCGAGCCCGAGGGGAGCAGGGGGGTGTTCCGCGGGGCCCGGCCGGTGGGAGGTCAGCAGCGCCAGGGTGGCGGGGCGCTGCTGTGCTGCTCGGCGGCCCGGTGGTGCTGTGGTGGGGCCGTCGTGGAGGGAATGCTAGACCTGCTGGTGGACAGGTGGCCAGGGGCTGTGACCTGGGATTTTTCGGCCGCGAACATGCCATCCGGAAGGATGGGATCCGGGCGCGAGGCGGGTGAGCGGCGGGCTATCCGGGTGCCCGGAGGGCAGGGCGGCTGCCCGTGTGGGCCTGGCTGTCTTCGGGGTCGTGTATCACTTGCCCCAAGGGACGGCGCGGCCGAAGACCTCGTTGACCTGCGCGGCGACATCCTGGCGGATCGTGGCGAGCGAGACGGCGGCCATCACGGCGAAGGTCCAGCGCAGGCTGGTGGCCATCCCTGGGCTGTCAGCCACGAACGGGACCATCGGCAGCAGCACCGCGGCCGCAGCGAACACCGCCGCGGGAGCGAGGCGCGGCATCCACCGTGCCAAACGTCCCGGCGCCGGGACGTCGGACGGAGCCCCCGTCAGCAGGGCGGCACGGTCGCCAACCATCAGTGCGTGGAGGCCGTTGAGAAGCGAGGCTGTCACCTCGTCGACCGCGGCAGCGCTGTGGGCCTGGGCGAGGTCGCGCTTGTGCGCGCGGAACACGGCGGCGATCCGCAGGTTCTCCATCCGCAGGGCAGCCGTCACCTCGGGACCCGGGTTGTGGATCCGTCCCGGGTACATGCCAGCGCGTTCCATCTCGACCGCGATCTCCTCCAGCTGCCGTGACCAACCGGCAACGTCCTCGGCGGCGAACCAGCGGTGCCGCTTCTGGTGGAGGTCGCCAACCAGCCGCGCGACCCGGACGCACACCGCGTCAAACGGGCGGCACCTCTTGCGCACCGCCTTGGCCCGGATCCGGCCGTAGAGCACGTAGTACCCGCTCAGTGCGATGCAGGCCAGACACGCGGCCACGAGCCCGGCCCACGAACCGTTGACCCTCGCCTGCGGATCCCCCGGCAGAGGCGTCAACAGTCTGGACCGCCCCTGAACAATGATCATCAGGAACACAAGGGAGTAGGCGAGCATGGTGGTGAGGGCCATGATCCCCTCAGCCCACTTCAGACCGGGCAACAGCCTGCATAGGATGATCGTCCCGACCACCGGCAAGACCAGGATGACCAGCAGAGCAAGCATCCCCCCGACCACGCCGCCCGCGACGAAGTCGGCCACCTCCTGCCGCGTCGGATGCGGAGGACGACGCACCCACCGGCTGTTCACCGCGACCACCACCGCAACCACGGCACACAGCCACAGCACCCGACGCGCCCCCCAGCTCGCGGCCGTGCGCACGGTGCACCAACGCAGCAGAACCCCGCGGACCCTACCGTCCAACCGCGCCCTGTCGGCTTCGGGTACCGCCTCCTTCGCCGCACGGGCCCGGTCGTCTTTAACCTCGCAGGCCAGGGTCGCCTTGAAGCGGGCCCGCGGCATCAACGGCGAAACCCAGGTACGGGCAGCATGCACCCACACAATCGACGTCATCGTCACGCCCGACACAGTAGAGGCCCACACACACCACCACAGGGCGTTCACCGGAACCCAACCCCCCTCAACCCCCGCCACAGGACCAGCGAGCCGCAGCCAGGCGCCGTATTAGGTCGCACATGCGGTTACGAGGCGGGCGAGCAGCGGAGCGGATGCACGACGACGCCGACCGACCATGCGACAGCGGACTGGCTGGGACGGCGGCAGCGGAACGGGGGCGCAGCGGCCGGGCGGCCGGCGGGCCGTCACCCTCCAGACGGCCTTGGCGAAGGGACGGCAGCCGGCGGCTGGGCGTTGGCTGGCCCGGAGAGCGCGACGGCAAGACCGGTGAGCACTGTGGACCGGCCGGACGGACCGTGTGGCCGGGGGCGACCGGCGCGCTCGCGGCGCACGGGCCGACGGCGTCCTCCCGGCCGGAAGCGGCAAAGCGGAAGGACGGCGGCGGTACCCCCAGGGGCCGAGCCCGGCCGGCCGGTGAACGGAAGGCCGGGGCACCGCGACTCCAGGGGGCCGGCAGGGATGGCGATGTCGGCAGCGGCGCGACAGCGATACGCAGGCGCGCCGGGCCGGCGGCGCCGTGGCGGCGCAGCAACGGCAGGGTGGTGGCGACGACCGGCAGGGCGCGGTGGTGGTCGCGGGCGTGGAGGGCGTCGCCGCCGTACGTGGGCGCGTGCCAGGTGTCCTCGGAGGCGGCCTCGACCTCGGTCATGCGGTTGAGCAGCCGCTCGTGGTCCCGCTTGGCCTTCTCAGCGTGGCGCCAGGTGGGGCCTGATTTGTTGGTCAAACCAGGCCCCAGGGGGCAGGTGCTACTCCTCGGAGTCACCAAAGCGGTAGAGCTGCACTACAAGACCACGCTGACGCGTGAAGTCCGCAATGCCCTCGACGTGGCCTTCAGCGTGGCACGGAGCCTCTGGAGCTCGGGCGCACGCCGCTCCCTGTCGGGCGCGTCCTCCACCGCCTGCCAGGCGGCCCGGTAGGCATCCTCCAGCGGACTGAGCATCTCGTCGTACTCAACGATGCTATCCGGCGGAAAACCGGGGTGGCTGCGTTGTGCGGCCATGTCCAGCTGAGCGGTGACCGAAAGGAGATCACCCACCAACTGCACATGGGCCGCCCCGATTTTCGGGCTCAGCAGAATGTCGGCCAGCAGTGCGTTCCAGTGCTCTTCCCCATCCATGATCAGTTATTCGCTTCCCTTCGCATTTTGTTGAGTTCCGCGGCTCCGGTCCGACCGGCGGGTATGTCGACCCCGCCTGCCCGCAGAATTCCCACGCAGTAGGAACGTTGCGCACCTGGGCCGTGTCCTCGCTGCGCAGAGCTGCCCAAAGACCCTCCGTGTCGTTGGGCAGCCAGCCGTCGCGCGGCACGAACCGGAACCACACCTTGATCAGGTAGTCCTCGGCGGCAACGGGTTCCGGCGGCGTCTGCGAAGTCATGCGCAACATGATCGCGCACACACCAGCGCCAACAGCGCGGTGGGTGTCCTGCACCGAACACCCACCGCCACGCCCCGAGAACACGGGGCCGAAAGGGGCCAGCACTCCCACCGCCTCCCACCGACATCACTCTGAACCCCGTGGTGTTACATGCCCACCAGCTACGGTGGACCCCTGGGTTCCGCCTCTAACGCCCTTCAGAAATCGCGAACTCATGGGACTTGGCCATGCGGCGCAGCAGGAGGAGCAGGCGGTCGGCGGTGCCGGGCGGGGTGGGGGTGCGGTGCCAGCCGGTGGTGGGGGCGAGGTCGGCGCGCCAGGCAGTGACGCCGATAGCTGCGGTGTTCACCCGGCTTTCGGTGAGCACGTCGGGGTTGAGCTTGAGTCGGGTGAGGGCGTCGCGTAGGGGGGGTGAGGTCGCTGGGGGTCCAGTGGATGACGGGGCGGCCGGAGAGCAGGGCGTTGAGGTCGTCGAGGGCGGAGGCGGGGTCGAGGGCGTGGGCGGGGGCGCCGGGGGTGCGGGGGCCGGTCAGACGCACGGTGCGGTCGTAGAGGGTGGCGCCGGTGCGGTCGACGGCGACCAGCCGGGCGGCGGCCGGCGGGCGGGGGGTGCCGGCCGCGGTGGGCTCGCCCGGGATGTAGTCGACGGCCAGGACGACCAGGCCCTCGTCGGCGAGCAGGCGCGCGGCGACGGCGGCGGCCTCGCGGGCCCCGGTGGCGGCCTTGGCCTGGCGGGTGCGCAGCCGCTGGATGTGGGCGCAGGTGCCGCACAGGGCGCGGCCGTCGTCGGCGGGCGTGCAGGGGGTTTCGGGGTGGGCACAGCAGTCGGCGCAGGTACGGGCGTTGGCGTTGGTGGTGCGGCGGGCGGCGGCCGCGGCGAGCTGCGCGGCGGTGGCCGCGGTGGGCACGGACTCGCGCAGGTCGTACAGGTCGAAGTTGTCCTTCCGTCCGGTGCCAGGGTTGCGGGTCTCGATGGTGGCGCGCACGGGGCCGGCGGGCTGGCGCGGGAGGTCGAGGGCGGCGAGCTGGGTGGTGGTGCGCAGGTGGTCGGGGACCTGGCCCCACCAGGCGTAGACGGCCGGCGGGGTGCTGACGGACGGTTCCACGTGCTGCTCCTCGGGGTGAGGGGTTCGGCGGGGTGGTGGGCGGCCGCCGGGTGGCGGCCGCCGGGATCGCGAGCGGGACGGCGGTGTCGATGCGGGTGTGGTCGGGTTCAGCCGGTGACGGTCTCGGCGTGCCGGGTGAGCGCGTCCAGGAGCGCGCTCTGCTGCTCGGTCAGCTTGCCGTCGGTGCGGGCCCTGTCCTGCTTGCGCAGCCAGGTGCCGGGCCGGAACGTCGGGTCGGCTTCGCCGCCGGTGCGGTTGACGGGGCCGGTAAGGGTGCCGCCGGCGGCGAGGTAGGCGAGCAGGCGGCGGTAGGAGCGGTTCCAGTCCGGTTCCAGGCGCCACAGCTCGTCCAGGCCGTCGAGCTTGGCCACCTGGTCGGTGGTGAGGTTGTCGGCCTTGCGCTGGCGGCGCATCCACGCACCGACCGCGTAGCCATCGAGCTTCTCGGTCGCGGGGATCGCGAGGTGGCCGTGACGGGCGGCCCAGGCACGGGCGTAGGCGTGGCCGCGTTCCCAGGCGTTGGCGTGCTTGGACCAGATCATGCCGAGCGCGTCCAACTCGCTGACTCGGGCCGGGTCGAGCAGGTGCTGGCCGTTGAGGTGGCGCTGGCGGTCCAGCCAGGAGATCAGGGCCGCGTGCTCCGTCTTGTCGGTGGGGTCGAGGTGGCCGTGCCGGAGGTGGAACGCGGCGGCAACCGCGTGCATCCGCTGCCACTCCACCGCCCGCGGGTTGAACGCCCGCAGCTTCACCGTCTGCAGGATCCGCGCCGCGTGCCGGCGCGCGTCGATCCGCAGCCAGTCCACCGGCGACTCCACTACCGCCGGCGGCTCCCCCTCTCCGGGGCCGGCGGCCGTGCCCGCCTCTTCCTCCGAGGCCGTGGCGGTGAGCAGGGCCGGCTGGGCTCGGTGGGCGCGCAGCTCGGTGATCCGGCCGACCACCCGGGCATCGTGGGCCGCGAGCGCCCGCAGGACCCGCCAGATCGTGCGGAAGGAGCCGGCCTCGATCTCGGCGTCCGCCTCCGCCTTCACCGCCTCTCCGGCGTCGCGGACCTCGGCCGGGTCGGCGGCCGCCGTGTCGTCCCCGACCTCCGGCGTCGGCAGGTACACCGGGATGACGACCCAGGACACCTTGCCCTGGCGGTAGGACTGGCGCAGCGCCCGGCCGACGGCCTGGACGATGTCGATGACGGACGACTTGGGGTCGGCGAAGCAGACGGCGTCGACCGCGGCGACGTCGATACCCTCGGTCAGCAGGCGGGAGTTGCAGATGATGCAGCACTGCTCGCCGTCCTCGCCGGTGGAGGCCTTGAACGTGGCGAACGCGGCCCGGCGGTGCTTGAGCCGATCGGTGCCGGCCACGGCGAGCGCCGTCAGCCGCTCGGGCCGGTCCGCGTCCTTCAGCAGGGCGGCCGCCGCCTGCAGACCGTCGGCGAACTCCCGCGCCCCCGACACCCGGGAGTGGAACGTGATCACCCGTCGCAGCTCCAGGTCGGCGACCGCGCGCAGCACCGCGATCTGCAACGCCAGGCGCAGCAGGTCCTCGTTCGAGCGCTGGGAGCGCAGGTCCGCGACGGCCGGGAGGTTGAGCAGGTCGCGCAGGTCCTCGTCAGTGACGACCGGGACCAGGACGCGGTAGTCGGCGAGGTAGCCGTGCTCGATGCCCTGGCCGAGCGTCCAGGTGTAGACGGTGGGGCCGTAGATGGACTCGTCGTCCATCGAGCACAACGCGGGCAGGGCCTGGCCGCCGGCGCCGTCCGTGTCGCCGTCGGTGCCGTCACCGGTGGCGGCGAGGTCGGCCAGGCCGTCCTTCGCCCGCCGGTCGTCCGCGATCCTCGGCGTCGCGGTGAAGTACAGCCGGCGCACGGCGGGCACCCGGGTGTCGTCATGGACCGCGGCCCACGCCTTGCCCTCCGCCCCGGCCGTGCGGTGGGCCTCGTCGACGACCACCAGGTCCCAGGCCGGGAGCCGGAAGTCGCGGTGGGCCTGGACGATCCGCTCCAGCGACGCGTAGGTCGCGTACACGGTGACCGGCTCGCCGGGCTTCGCCGAGGCGACCAGGTCGGCAATCCGCGCGGCCTGCGTCGACACCTGCGCGCGGATCCGGCCGCCGGCCTCCGCGCTCTCCAACGCCTCCTTCCGCGAACACGCCGCCACCGCCAGACCCCGACGCCCGCCCCGCAGCGACCACGCCTCCGCGGTCTGCTCCAGCAACTCGATCGTCGGCACCAGCACCAACACCCGCCCCCGCGCCGCCAGACGCCGCGCACAGCCGGCCGCGATCAGCGTCTTGCCGGAGCCGGTCGCGGCGACGACGGTCGCCCGCCCGCCGCCCTTCACCGCGCGTACGGCGGCCGCCACCGCGTCCTTCTGGAACCAGTGCAGCGGCAGCGGGTTCACCATGGCGGTGCCGGTGGTGGGCTGGGCGGGGAGGGGCAGCGGCCCAACCGACACGGCAGCCTCGGTAGCGGTGGTGGTCGTGGTGTCCACGGCGGTGCGTCTCCTTCGTCTGCCAAGTCTTGGGGGTGCCGGGCCCGGAGTGTTACCGGGGGATCCAGCCGCGGACTTCGAGGTACTGGATGTCGGCGTCTGCGACGGCGCGGCCGGTCTCCACCAGCCAGTCCCGCATCGCCTCGGTGACGTCGCCGTGGTGCTCGGCGACCCGCTGGGACCACTCGGCGGCGTCGAACCCGCCGGTGGAGGCGGAGCCGTAGGTGCGCTCCTCCGTGCCGTCCGCGCGGGGGACGAACCCGCGGCGCAGGCCCGGGGAGTCCTCCATCGAGCCGGCCGACATCGTGAACTGGTCGGCGCGCATCCTCACGGTGAACGCCAACCGCCCGCCAGCTTGGCCGGTCGCGTGGACCACGGGCGCGAGGTGGGAGGCGCCGGAGCGGATGGCCTGCCTGCCAGCGCGGCCCGCCATGCTCTCGCCGGGCGCGCCGACGACGTCCTTGCCCCGCACCCGCGCCTTCTGCCCGGTCTTCGTGCGGCGGCGCTCCACGTTCTCCTGGGCGACGGCGCCGAGCGCCTCGGTGTCGCGCTCGCCGCCGCGCACCGCCCGTACGACCTGGCGCAGCGCGTTCACGAACGCCGCGCCCTTGCCCTTGGTGAAGAACTGGCTGACCAGGCTGGCGTCACGGCCGAGCATCTTGGCGACCTGGCGCTTGGTGTAGCCCTGGTCCAGCAACTCCTGGGTCAGGCGGGCAGCCTCGTTCGGGTTGTTCGGGTCGGCCGGACTCACTGGTCAGTCCCCTTCTCGGTGGCGGCGAGTTCGGCGCGACCCAGGCCGCGCAGCTTGAGGTACTGCTCCTGGGTGGCGGGGTGCTCCACCGGACCGGTGAGGTGGCCCTTGAGGAGGTAGTCGCCCGGCTCGCCCCGGTAGGGCCAGGGCTGGCGCTCGGTCAGCGCGATGCCGTCCGTGCCGAAGTACACCACCGTGCCGGGCTTCGCGTGCAGGGCGCCGGCGTGGCCGATGACCTCCTTGCCCTGGCGGTACTTCATGTCCAGCAGGGCGGCGCGGGCCCCGGACCAGACGTAGGCGGCCCACTCGGGGTGGGCGTACGGGTCGCGAGAGAACCCGGCCTGCCGCTGCCACGTCACCACCTCGCCGTCCTGGCCCAGGATCTCCACCCCGGCCGGCAGCGCCTCCCCCACCGGCGTGGTGCCGGAGACCAGACGCGGACGCTGCGCAAAACCGCCGAGGCCGAACAGCAGCACCGACCGGACCGCCCGGGAAGCGAGGTACGCGGCGGTGCGCTGCCGCTCGTCCCCGTGGATCCGGGAGAGGTTGGTCAGGTCCGCCCACGCGGACTTGAGGCGCTTGCCCCACTCGTCGAGCGGCTTGCCGTCCTCGAAGAGCAGGCCGCCGAGGATCTCGACCTTCCACGGGGCGATGTGGTTGGACAGCGCGAGGTGGACCTCGGCGCCGCCCGCCCACGTCGTGAACATGGTGCCCGGCTCGGACGGGTAGATCCAGGCGCGGTCACCGGTGACGGGGGCGGGCAGCAGGCCGACGTGGTTCCAGCCGGCCGGGACGGTCACCCGCACGTTCCAGTGCGAGCAGGACATCAACGCCTTCGTCTGCTCGGCCTCCGTCATCGCGGCGAACGCGGCGGCGGTGATCCGGCGCGGCGTGCCGACCGGCGACTTCCACAAGTGCTTGGCGTAGGCGAAGGTGCGGTCGTACTCCACCAGCGCCGGGAGCTGCTCCGGCACGCGCGGGGGCAGGATCAGCTCGGTACGGCCCTGGCCGCCGGTGGCGTGCAGCAGGCCCCGTAGCTCCTCGGACAGGACCGGGTAACCGCCGGCCCACCTGCCGGTCGTCGGGACGGTCCGCGACCACAGGTCCCGGCCGGTCTGCGACGGCGAGCCCATCAGGACCGCGTCATCCCAGTGCCGGCGCAGCGCCTGCCACAGCAGGGTGAACGCCTGACGGCAGGTGACGACATCGGCGCCGTCCGGGTCGAACCACTCCCCCATCGAGCGGATCTCGGTGCTGCCGCTGTCGGGCGCGGTGGCAGGGGCGTAGCGGCCGACGGGCTGGCGCTGGTGGACGAAGTGCCCGGCCAGCTTGTCCCGGCCGGAGCCCACAGCGGTGGTCCACCGCTCGGACGGCGTGTTCAGCCACGCGGCGACGGCGTCCTTGAGCGTGCTGTAGCGCTCGGCGCCGTCGTGCCAGGGCGCGCCGGCGGTGATGTAGATCCGCTCGGTGCCGGGCGCGGTCGCCAGGACGGCGTCCAGGATCTCGCCCGGGGTGCGGGCGCCGAGGTCGAGCCGCACCGTCTGGTCGCGCACGGCCAGGACACCGGCGGCGGCGTCCAGGAACACCGTGGCGCGGGCCTGCTGCGTGAAGTTGGGGCGCTTGGAGACCAGCCCGGTGGTGACGGCCTCGAACCGGGCACCGGCCGGGCCTTCCGGGAGAGTGGGCAGCTCGCGCGGACCAGCCTCAACCACCGGGCGCGGCGCGGCAGCGACCGGAACCGCGGAGACGACCGGCGCAGCAGCGGGCGCGGCCGGGACAGGCTGCTCAACGACGGCGGCCTGGTCCTCGACCTCGGCCGGCGCCTCGACCACCGGGGCGGCCGGGGCCTGCTGCTCGACGACGGGGGCCGGGCAAGTCAGCGCCGGGGCGACCGCGGTGGCGGGCTCGGCGACCGGCTCGGTCTTCGGTGCCTCGGCGGGCGCTGCCTGGTCGTCGGTCTTGGCGGCGCGGACGGCAGCCGGGGTCGGGTCCAGCAGCGGCGCGATCCGCACGACGTCGCCGACCGACAGGCCCGAGGCCTTCGCGATGGCATCGGCCTTCGCGCCCTCGTACCCCGCGAGCCCGGCGACCCGGCGCGCCCGCTGGGCGGTGAGCTTGTCCAGCTCCTTCTGCGCGGCCGCGACCTGCTTCTCGGCGGCCGTGATCCCGGTACGCAGCTCGCGCAGACCGGCGAGCTCGGCGGTGTACGTCTTGCGGTCCATCAGGGTGTCACTCGCCCTCGGTGGTGGCGTCGGTGTCGGTGTCGAGGGGGCGGGCCCGGCGGGCGAGGGTGAGCCAGCCGTCCGGGCCCCGGGTGCCGTGGATGTCGGCCAGGCCCGCGAGCAGGAAGGCGTACGCGCCACGCTTGGGGGCCCGCGGCTGAGCGGCGCCGCTCTCCCACTTGGCGAACGTCTCCCGACGCGTACTCAGGGCGTCGGCCACCTCAACCTGGGTCAGGCCTGCGGCCTTGCGCAGCCGCTCCCGCTCGGCCGGTTCCGGCAGGTCACCGCCATCCCGGGCCTTGGCCAGCAGCGCGTCCACCGCCGCGAAAATCTCAGACATCACATACCTCCTATCCATGAAGGTAGCACAAAACACCGCCCTGTTAGCAACATTTTACTCGCACAAACATCTCATCAATAACCACATATAGCACTCATCCCCTCTGACCGGCCCTGATTGTCGGTGCCAGGTGAGAGCGTGGCCGGTTACCAACAAAGGCGGGAGGAGGTGGAGGAGATGACGGGAAGACAGCAGAAGGCCGTGGTCGTGCTCGGCGCGGCGCTGGTCGGCGGCGGCTACGTGCTCAGCAACGTGGCCAAAAGCCAGGCGCGCGTGCGCGGCCCAGCTCGCCGTGCTGAGCGCGGGCGTCGCGTTCGCCCTGCGCAACGCCTGACGCAGGGCCCAGCACTGTTCGACCCGGCCACCCTCGCGGTGGCCGAGCCGAACAGTCTTCGCGGCCCCACTCGGCGCCGGCCTGGTGGACCGGGAACGACCGGCAGCAGCACGAGGCCGCCGGCTGCTCCAGGACCGCGCGGTGGCGCAGCTTCGGACGGCGGCCACGGCGTTCACGGCGGCCGGGACGGTGGAGAAGACGGAGCCGAGGGCGCGGACAGCGTGGGCGAGCTGGTCGGCCTGATCGCCCACCATCGTGGCCCACCTCGGCACCGCAGGCCCCATGGGCGCCATCGCCGAGCAGCAGCTGCGCATCCTCGCCCGGCCGTACCTGTAACCCCGGTGGACGCGTTCCCCCGGCCAACCGCAGGAACGATCCGGACATGGGCAGGACCAGGACCAGGACCAGGAGCAGGAGCAGCGGGAGCGGCAGCACGCGGTGAACGAGGTACTCGCCGAGGCGGGTGAGGCGGGCCGGCGGGCGGCCGGGTGGGTGGGCGCGCGGGCCGTTCGCGGGTCGGTGAGCGGCTCAGCGTAGGGCCCGGTTTGCTGCCCGGTGACCGGATTCCTCTGCGGACGTTCGGCTGGCGGGCGCGGGGTGCAGGCGGCCGGGTCCCGGGGAACGACGGGGAGCGTTCCGCGGGCCCGGCCCTGGGAGGCCAGCCGCACGGGGAGGACAGGGCGCGGCTGCTCTGCTCGGCGGCCCGGTGGTGCTGTGGTGGGGCCGCCGTGGCGGGAATGCTAGACCCGTACCGCCGATGGTGGCCAGGGCTTTGACCTGCAAGAATTTCGGCCGCGAACATGCCATGGGGTATCCCGTGGACCCGATCTCCGAAACCGGTGGCGCCGTGGCCGGAGGGGGATGAGACTGCGCGGATGGATGTCCTCCCGCCGCTTCCCGGACCGCTGCCCTGGCCGGTCCCCGACCCGCGCGCCCATCACTTCGTGGCTCACTACTGGGATATGCACGGCCTCGTCGCCAGCTTGGTCCTGCCCGAGAACGCGCCCGCCTACGTGCTGAGCGCGCTGGAGACGTCCCGCGAGCTGATCCGGCACTCCTACTACCGGTACGAGTTCACCACCGTCGCCGTCGCGCACTCGCTGTTCGCACTCGAGCTCGCCCTCGCCGAGCACCTCGGCGTTCAGCGGAAGAACTTCCAGCAGCTGATCGCCCTGGCCGCCGCCGACAACATCATCACGGCCGACCTCGCCGACCGGCTCAACGCCGGCC
The DNA here is from genome assembly GCF_055580145.1 of Kitasatospora sp. NPDC032121. NCBI lineage: Bacteria > Bacillati > Actinomycetota > Actinomycetes > Kitasatosporales > Streptomycetaceae > Kitasatospora > Kitasatospora sp. NPDC032121. Next base: position 17,514 of record NZ_JBVILX010000033.1, read on the forward strand.
GCCTGCTGCGCAACAAGCTCGCCCACGGCAAGCTCACCGGCACCGCCCTGACCCCGGTCATGGCCGTGAACATGGTCCGCGCTGCCTTTGACACCGCTGCTCTGCTCTTCCCCGCCCAGGCCGGCGCCGCACCGAGCTGACCGTCCGCGCGGCGGATCCGGATCCGTGATCCGGATCCCACCCGCCGAACGCGGCGGCCTAGTGAAGCGCCCTGTAGGCGCGCCTATCGTCGCACTTCAGCCTTGGCTCCTACTTCGAGGAGTTTGCAGACCGCGGCTTCGGCCGCCTCCTGCGATACATCTTCGAGGATGGTTACCGAAAGGTGATCCAGGAGCAATTTGCTGTCCCACAGACCCAGCCCGGTCCGTTGGCGAAGCACCTTCACGACCTCGATGGTATGAGGCCCGGGATGGGTCAGAACCACGGCGTTGGGTACGTTGTCGCAGATTAGCTCGAAGTACTCGTCCGCCATAGTGACTCCTTGGTCGACGGGGCAGACAACAGCGTAGAACACAGGTCAGCTCCATTCGAGGGTGAGGCCAGCGGTGGTGCCCGGGTCAGCCAAGGCGCCACGTCTCGACGCCGAGCGCGGGGGCGTGGGTGCCGTCGGGGCGGGCCACCGTCCTCACCTTCCTTCGATGCGGCGTCCGGCCGGACTGCTTCAGCGAGATCACGCTCTACCCCACAGCGAAGGGCTTTAGCCGGAACCGGAACGCGGCGAGCCCCCGCCACCAGGGAAACCGGTCACGGGGGGCTCGGAGCGGGGATGGGGCAGGTGCCTCGCGGGTCACATTCCGGGGCGGCCGGTCAGGGGCGAGGAGGACCCAGCCGCGCAGCGGGTCGTGCTCCGCCTGTCCGTTGACGGTGAGGTGGTCGGGTGCCCGCGCGATCTGGCGGCCGGGCAGCTGAAGGGCCGCGGCGAGGCTTCCCCTGGTCACGAGTTCGTCGGCGCCGGCTTGCTCCAGGCGCGCGCCCTCCTCGGTCCCGGCCCGTAGCAGACCTGACACCTGGGCGGCACTCGCCCACGCACGGGGGCCACGGGCGGGGAGACATACGCCCACGGAGTCGGCCGTGCGAAAACCCGTGGCCCGACCGCCCGTCAGGCGATTGACTGGAACCGGTACGACACCGACCAGCAAGGGGGGATTCGTGGAGGTTCCGGATTTCTCAGTTCTGCTGACCGGCGCATCCCCTCACGACCCGACAGCCCTCAAAGCGGTCCGCACGGTCACCGGGCTGAGTCTGTGGCGTAGCCGGCAGCTGTTGGACAGCGCGCCCGCCACCGTCCAGTCGGAGATCCCGTTCGACATCGCCGCCCGCGCGGCACGGTGCCTGCGTCAGGCCGGCGTACCGGCCGCGATCCAGTGCGGCTGGTGCCACCGCACCCTGCCCGGCGACGACACCCCTGTCGACCCCGGCCCTTGCGCGTCCCCGTACTGGCCCACCGCCCACTGCCAGGCCAACTCCATGACCAGCTGCGACTGCGGCTTCTGCGCCGCCTACGGCCCCCTGCCCGGGTACACCACCCATCACAGCCCCTGAACCCATGCCGACGGCCGCCAGCGGGACGGTCTGGCGGCCGACCAGAACAGGCGGCCAGGCGCAGCAGCGGGGTGGCCGTACACCGTTTACCCGAAGTAGGGATGGACCCGCATGGAGCCCCGTGCCGATTTCACCGAGGACTTCGGGCTGAGTGGCCTGACGAAGTACCTCCAGTCCCGGCTCGCGCCCCGGGACGCGGCCGGCATCCTCTCGTTCGTCGATAACCTGCTCGAAGTCGAAGGGCGGGCGTACGCGCAGGAGGTGGCGAAGGACGTCCGCCGTGTGACGCGGTCCTCGTTGCCCGATGCCGTGCTCTCCACGGTGTGGCTCGCAGCCACGGAGTCGCGCTTCGATCCGGCGGGCACGGGGCTCGGCATCCGCATCTGGCTGGAGCAGATCGCGGACACCTGTTCCAGCTTTGTCCGCCGAGCCGATCCGTCCTTCGATCCCGCAGAACCCAGCCCCGCCGACCATCCGGAACTGCGAGAAGCGGTACTGGCAGAACTCCGGGGCACCGGGCCCGCGCTGACCGAGAAGGCCGTCACCACCGTCTACCCGCCGCCACTGCACGCGGTGGTCCCGGCGCTGGAGGCCGCGGTCACCGAACTCGGTCCCGATCTCGGATTCCGCCTCTTCCTGCGGGCGATGAAGGTGTACTTCATACCCATTGGCCCGGCGCGGCTGAGCCGGTTCGAGGAGATCGGCCGCAAGCTCGGCTACCACGAGTGGGTCGTCGAGGACGGCAGTCTCAACATCTGGTCAGACCTGGAAGACTGACCCGGACAGCGCTCCCGCCCCACCGCTCACGCGGTGGGGCCGGACTCGTTTGAGTCCCAGCCCGGCCAGACCGGCCGCACCCTCGAACGGTCGGCGAAATGACCGGCCCGGTGTCGGCCGGACGCGGCGGTGCCCGGGCCGGGGGTGGTAGTCCGGGCACCGCCGTCCTGCTGCGACCGGCAGGCACCCGGCCCAACGAGCGACCCCCCGATCCGTCACCCCGCTGACACCGCCCCGCGCCGGGGGTCCGGGCCCGGGGTCGGGGCCGGTCGGGTGCGCCCGTCCGGCCGGCCCAAGGCGTGTCGCCGCCGCCGCGGGGCCCGCGTGGCCACACTGGGCGGGCCATCCGACCATCCCAATCTCTTCGTGAGGAGGCCGGTGCCGGTGGAGACCGTGATGTGCATCGCCCAGCAACCCAAGGCCGACGCCTTGCTCGCCCGCAGCCCACTGGCCCTGCACGACGGGCCATCCGTCTCGGCGAGCCCCTGCCCAACCGGCCCGCGATCGCCGCGAGCCCGGCCATACCCACACTGCCGCCGGCACCCAGCCCCCGCACCACCGACGCCCTCGCGCCCACCGCGGTCCGCAACTGCCCGCACTGCGACCAGCCCATCACCATCGTCGCCCTGCTGGCCACCCCGGAGGCCGCCCGTCCGACCATCTCGCAGCCGACCAGCGACGTCGTCGCCCTCCGCCGGGTCTGACCGACCACGCCCTACCCCTGGAACGGGTCCTCCAGCACGGGGATGCAGGGCGACAGCAGTGAATCCGCGTGCTCGCTGACCTGCCCGCGGACCATCTTGATGACAAGGACCTCGTTCTCACGACCGGGGTCCTCGTCATCGCGCACATGCAGCAGACCATAGGAGCCCGGCGCCCGCTCACCGACCTCGCGGAAGAACGCCAGGATCTCCGCGTCACGGTGGTTCCGGAAGCCGCCGAAGTGAACGAACACCTCCCCGTTCATCCACCGCAGATCAAGCAGAAAACGGCTGTCGATCTCCCGGATGCGTCCCTCAATGCCCCCGACGACCAGCCGGAATCGATCGCCGTCATGCTCCTCATCACCGGCGCTGGCACTCTCCAGAACCTTGATCCAGCCGTGGTACTCGAACATGCACCTCAGCCTACTGATCAGCCGATCAGCGACTCACCGGCTCACCAGAATCCATACACTGTTCAACCGTCAGCCAAGTGAGGAACTGGAGCAACACTGGCCGATTCAAAGAGCCTCATCAGGGCAGCGGCCCGCTCGTCCAGCGCATGCGCGGGGTCGCCGACCGTACGGGCGAGCTGTTCGACGGCCGCGCGCTGTTGCGCGGGGAGCGATCTCACCCATCAGAGGCCGCGGAGGATGCGAACGAAGATATTCCTCGAACGCTGCCGGGTTCTGAACATACTCCTGCATCTCCGGGGTGAGCGGGAGGTTCTCCTGCTTCACCACCGCTCCCGAGTCCCGGGCGAAGACCGCCGCCGTGACTCCGCCAGCGGCCACCAAGACCCCACCCAATGCCAACAGCACCGCCCCTGCCCGCCCAACGGACACCTGGGCGCCCTCCCCTGCCGACTGCCAAGCCCGTCCGGCTATCGCCGTACCGCGACCCCCAACTGAGCCACCACAGAAGGCTCAGAACCTTCTGTCAACAATGCAGGCGGCCGAGCTCCGTGTCGAGAGCACTTGAACAACTGGGTGCCCCAAACCGAGGCAACGACCAACGACGCTGACCGGCAACCCGTACGGCGAGGCGACAGTCCCAGCGAGCCCACGCACTCGGGGCATGACGCTACAGCTCGGGCAACCGGTCAACGGATGTGGGGGGTGCCGCTCTGCCACGTTCATTGTGACGAGCTTCATCTCGATTCTGCGGGCCAGTGCCGTGTGGCTGCCCTGCGGGGCCTGCGGGTAGGTCAGTGCTCCCAGTAGTCGAGGTCGGGCAGCCGGATCCAGGTATCGGCGGGGCCGGTGACGGCGCGGGCGCTGGTAGGTCGGAGACCCGCGAAGGCGCAGGCGTAGGCGACGGCGTGATGGCGGTAGAGATAGCTGGCCAGGACCTCCTCAGGGGTGTCATCAGGGAGGGGGCCACCGCCGGGGTGGAGGTCCCAGCCTTCGACGGTGCCGTCGCAGACGATGCTGCCCTGGTTGCCGCTCTTGGGGTTGGCGTAGAGGCCGTAGCCCGCGGTATCGATGGTCAGGCGGGTCATCGCGCCCGGGGTGGACGGGGTATAGCCCCAGGGCTGGGTGACGATGCATCCACCGGGAACGGTCGTGACGCCGACGATGAGCAGGCTCTCGTCCGTGTCGTACTCGTACGGGTCGTCGAGGAAGTCCGCCATGAACTCCTCGTCAACAGGCGTCGCGTCCAGGCGGCGGATCGCCTCGGCCGCGTCGATGTCGGCGATGCAGGCGAGGCCGGTGCCCTCGTAGTGGAAGCGTCCCAGTGCCTCGACGAGTTGGCGGCCGCGCTGGATCGTGGCCTGCTCGGCTGCCGTCAGGCCGGGTTCTTCGTCTGGGACGGGGAACAAGTCGGGGTCCGTTCCGGCCAGGGCGAGGCGGCCCGGCGACCAGCCGCCAAAATGGGGCCGCCAGGGATCGGCACCGGCGGCCACGAGGGCCCGGGCATTGTCCGGTTGGTTCTGCGTGACAGCCTCCCACAGCGCCGTCGTTCCGCACTCCTGCGCGTCCACGTCCGAGACGCGACCCGCCAGTTCGGCCACCACCTCTGGAGAGCCGAACCCTGCCGCCCGGTGCAGAGGACGCCCCCCGCTCCACGCGTCCGGGTCAGCGCCCGCGTCGAGCCGCGCGGATGTCGCCGTGGTCCCGCCAACTCTCCCGGGTCACACCGGCCCAGCCCGTCATCGTGTCTCTCCGTCCTCTCCGCACCAGCGCGGGCGTCAGCCCCTCCGCGCACGATCGCATGCGGGTCCGACAGCCGGCGTTCCGGAGCCGATCCGGTCCGCGCCGATCGGGTCGGCCGACTGCCCTGCTGCGACGTCAGGAGCGGTGAACGGTCGCCGTGAGGCCCCGGCAATCCGTGTCAGCGGGGCAGCGGCCGGCGCCACGGTGGCAAGGAACTCGGCCGAACGCCGTCCGGTGACCAGGACGGCCGCCCTCTCCACCCACCCGTACTGCCCGCTCCCCAACCGGCCCCGCCCCCGGCTCGCTGACCACAGGGCCCAGGGCTCGCCGTTTGACTCTCCAGCTCATGGGATGTCTGTCAAGTTCGTGTTGAGACGGGGCGGGTCCGCGCGGCCGTACTGGGAGGGCGGTGCTAGCGCTGACGCGCCACCCGGCCGCGCTCGTTGATCGCAATCAGCACTTCCGTTGACATCGTCAAATTATCGGGCCTGCAACCCTGCGGATCGGAAGCGGCGAATAGGATTCGACCTTTCGAGCCCTGTGCACTAGTACCGGGGGCCGAGGTTGTGCCACGTTCCCCAACAGGGCCATCCCCTTGTCCGGCGAGCCGACAGCGGTCCCTCCCGGCGCACCGACCCGGCGCCGGACAGTTCCTGCCGCGCGAAACCGCTCGGCGGGGCCTGGGCCGCACAGGGCGGCCAGCAGCCGCTCGGGGGTGGTAGCGAAGGCCGGTGCCGCCCAGTCACCCGACGTCTCCAGCGCCCGGGCAAGCGCGGCGGCACCGGCCCGGGCGGCGCTGCCGGCCTGCCCGGCCCACGGCGCCAACGAGCGGGATCTGCGGCGCGCACGCCCTGCACGGCTGCGGACGGCACCGCGGCCCCCGCTGCGGGTCAGGCGGGCGGGACAGTTGAGGCGGAGGGGCAGGCTCGCCCGAGCAGGCAGGCGCGGGCGTCGTCCAGGGTCACGGCCGCGCGGCGCAGGTGGTGGCTGACCGCCGGGACGGGGGTGCCGCGCAGGCGGTCGGCGGCGTGGAGGGCGGTGGCGGCCCGGTCCAACAGATCGCCGGCACGGTGTATCGCGTAGCCACGGTCGCTGGCGCGGTACTCCCCCGCCAAGACCTCGGCCACGGCGGCGAGTTCACCGACACCGGGGTCCTCCACCGGCTCGGCGCCGGAGAACTCCAGCGCGTACGCCACCTCCGCCAACCTGGCCGTACGGCGCGTCTCCCACCACGTACTCACACCGCGATCATCCACCACCACACCACCCAGTGGACACGAAACGAACCAACTCATCCCAGCACCTTGACGAGGTCGGAATCGATCGGCTCACGTCGGGCTGTCGTCGGTAGGGCCTCTCGAAGTTCACGTACCAGCGCAGCGGTTCCTTCGTGGCGGCGTCCTGGAAGCAGTGCGCGGAGAACCACTCACCGGCCAGGAAGTGGCTCAACAACGCGGTACCGGTCCACCGGTAGAGGCTCAGCGTCCAGGTGCCGGCCGCCAGGTCTTCCAGGCCCTGCTTGCGGGTGGTGTCGTCGCCGGTGCGCGTCGCGGTGATCCAGGTTGTCGGGGCCAGGCTCTCGATCCCCGGCCAGTAGGCCAGGGTCAGAACGTGGCCGGTGTCGTCGACCACGCGCTGCGCCATCGCGGTCCACATCACGGTGGTAAGCCAGCCGTCCCGGCCTGGAGGTCGGGAAGCGCGCTCGGTTGTGCGACGGCATCGGTTACCGGGGAGGGCACCCGTTTGTGCACGCCGGTTCGTGCCAGGTCGTGCGGACAACCAGACCGCCCGGGGTGAGGTGCTCACTCGACCAGGTCCGGCAGCACCCGCCGCCCGGCCGGACCGGGGCCGACAGCCTGACAGTGCGGACCGCGACAGCAGGAGCGGGCACGGTCGGTGCGGACGGCCGGCGGCGACGGCGGGGTCGGGTGGGAGTCGTCATGCCGAAGGTTCTGCCCAGCACGCCGCCGCGCCGAACCCGGCCGACGCCCGAACAGACCACGCCGGGGCGAAACTCACCGCCCCTCACCTGCGGTGGGGAGTTTCCGCCCCGGGGATCCGGGCCCGGGGCGGGGCATGGGAGGATCGGGTGGGCGGCGTGCCCGCACCCATTGCCCGCGGTGCGCGCCGCCTGGACGGCCAGCCAACTGCCCGATCCCGAGACGGTGTCGGGCCGCTACGACTACTGCCGGACGAGGGACAGGAAGTGTGTGGCCTCAAGACATAGGTGACACGAGAGTCTCAGGAGTTCATTGACAGTTGTCCCGGGACATCCTTGACGCTGTCGCGGGACCTCCTTGATCATTGGTTGCTGTGACTGAGGGGGACGACGCTGCTGGGCGGGGTCCGGGCTGGCTGGTCGAGCAGCGATACCGGGCGGTTCTTGAGGTGCTCGACGGCTCGCCGGTCAGCGAGGTGGCGGTGCGCTACGGGGTCTCCCGCCAGACGGTCTACACGTGGAAGGCCAAGCACGAGGCCGGCGGCCTGGACGGGCTCAAGGAGAAGTCCCGGCGGCCGCGCACGAGCCCGAACCGGCTCCCAGCCGAAACCGAGGCGCTCGTCTGCGAGATACGCCGAGCCAACCCGCGGTGGGGAGCCCGACGGATCGCCTACGAGATCGCGCGGACCGGAGCGACTCCGGCGCCGTCACGGGCGACCGTGCACCGGGTGCTGGATCGCAGCGGCCTGATCCGGCACCAGAAGCAGCAGCACCGTGGCCCCCTCGGCGACGAGGTGTACAAGGTGTACTCCCCTGACAACCAACTCTGGTTCGGCCAGGACCCGGCCAGCAAGGAATTCGGCGCCAACCGCTTCGCCGTCCCGGACGGCGCGCCGCTGTCCTTCGACTCGCACTCCCACTACATGGACGAGCCGAAGAAGGACCCCGCACCGGACGATGCTGCGGTCTCGGTCAACAACATTGGCCAAATCGTGGCCGGCAAGTACGACCACGTCACAAGGCAGGGCCAACGATGAGCATCCCGTCCCGTCGCACCTCGCTCGTCAGCGCCGCACCCTCGAACGCCCCGCGACCCGGCAAGCCGCTGACGCGGCGTCTCGCTGCGGCCGCCGTGCCCATCGCGCTCGTGCTGACGCTGACGGCCTGCGGGGCCTTCACCGCCGCCGTCGGCGACGGCGCCCGCCCGGACCCGACGGCGACGGCCCCGCTCATGGCGCCCGGGCAGGCCCTGCAGAAGCTCAACGCCCTGCTGGAAGAGGCGACCTCGAACGTGCAGCCGACGCTGCGGTATTGGGATGCCTGGCCTGAGACCAGGGAGCAGTACTCCTCCGGCCTGAACGAGCACTCCCTCGGCTACGCCAAAGCCTCCCGCAAGCGCCACGTCATGACCAAGGTCGCCCCCGCCAAGTACGCCACCCTGCTGGAAACGGTGCGGAGCGTGTGGGAGGCCAAGGCCTACCGCATCGAAACGGGCCCCGCCGGGCAGGCCGTGTCCGCCACCACGGCGGAGGGGTTCAGCGTGCGCATCGGCATCGGCTCCGCCGGGGACATCGACATCGAGGCCACTGTCAGCCCGATCCCGGTGCCCGATGGCCGGGACCTGTTCGGCACCCCGACACCCGACCCTGTCATGGCCAACGGCAACCCGGACATCCTGCCCAAGTACGACGACCCGTACTGGTCTGCCTGACCACCGGCCCGTCCCCTGTTCCACGTACCGTCTGCTGGGCTGCCGCCGTACGGCGCCCGCACCTTTGGAAAGTCCTCGAATGACCCCCGAACAGGCCGTCCAGGCACTCAACGCGCTCCTCGACGAGGCGATGTCCGCCATCCGCCCCCGGTTGCAGTACTGGGACGGCTGGCCGCGGTCCACCGAGCAGACCACAGGCCCCGACGACCGCCCCTTGGGCTACGCCGTTGCCACCCGCGACCGCTACATCATGACCAAGGTCGCCGCAGCCAAGTACGGCGCGCTGCTGGGCGTCGCCGAACGTGGCTGGCAGGCCCGCGGCTACCGGATCTCCTCCGTCAACCCCGGCCAGCCCGCCATGTTCGCCACCACGCCCACTGGGTTCAGCGCGTGCATGCTCTTCGGCGCCGCCGGCAACATCACCTTCCAAGCCACCGTGGGCGGACAAGATCTCCCGCGCGCTCAAGCCGATCTACACCGCGCCGACCGCCGATGCGGCCGAGGAGCGGTTCCTGGAGTTCCAGGAGGAGTGGGGCGCCAAGTACCCGGCGATCGTGCGGCTTTGGTCCAACGCATGGGCGGAGTTCGTGCCGTTCCTGCAGTTCGACGCGGAGATCCGCCGGGTGGTCTGCACGACGAACGCGATCGAGAGCGTGAACGCGCGCATCCGCAAGGCCGTCCGCGCCCGTGGGCACTTCCCCAACGAGGCCGCCGCACTCAAGTGTGTCGACATGGCCGTCATGAGCCTGGATGAAGTTCCACCAAGGCCGGGTAGTTAAGGATTTCGGCCGGGGTGCAAGGTGGGGACCGCTGGTGTGGCGGCTGCCGTGTAGCGGCCCCTGCGGACCTTCTTGATCAGCCCTTTCTCAGCCCAGCGGGTGAGCTGCCGGTAGGTGGTGACGAGGGTGACGTCGCCGAGGAGTTCGGCGATCTCTCTGGCCTGCCAGTGCCGCTCGGGTTCTTGCTGCAGCATGGTGAGGACTCGCGCCATGCGGTTGCTGGTTTTGCCGGGGCCGACGTACTGGGGGACGGTGGTCGCCGGCACGCCCACCCCGGTGGGGCCGAACACCGCGCCGATCACCGAGCGGGTTCCGGTCTCGACCAGCGTCATCAACTCGATCTGGGGATAGCCGCGGTGCGGGCAGCCCCCGAGCCAGGCCCGGTTGCGCTCGCTGTCGGGTGTCTTGATGGAACTGCAGCCGTCGAAGGAGACCGTGCGATAGGGGCCGAATCGCGCTCCCGGGGTGCGAGGTTGGGCCAGCGCTCCGGCCACCACCTCGAACAGGCCCTTCATCGGGGCGCAGCCGATCCGGCGTCGAAGATCGCGCAGACCCTTGGCGGTCGGTGCCGGATGCAGGTCGTCGAGGGCGGCGGTCATCTTGGCCCACACCAGTTCGTATCCGACCTCCGGGAACAGGCACATCGCGAGGAGGAAGTACACCCCGACCCGCGAGGGCAGGTCCCGCAGCCTCCGCTGGACCGCACGGGTCTCCTCCAGGACGGCGTCCACCAGCTCGAAGGGCAGCAAAGGGGTCAGGCCCCCGAGGTGCCCGGCAGCGAAACGCCCTGCGGCCAGGGTGATTTCCCGCGTGAGGGTGGTCAGGGCGGGCGGCGAGGCAGAATGGACAGACAACGCGGCTCCACGGGCAGGGCGTCTTGGTCGACACCTGCTCCAACGGGGCCGCGTTGCTTGCGTTCCGCGCACTGCGGTGTACCTCGACCCTTGCCTTGCACCCCGGCCGAAATCCTTAACTACCCGGCCTTGGTGGAACTTCACTCAGGTCCTTCCCCCGGAACCACGCCACCACCGGCCACTCCCTGGGGTCGGGGTCGTCGGTGAGCCAGAAGAACTGGCCGCCTTGCACCGTGTCGCCCCAGTGGAGCAGTCCCCCCGGCCGGTTGTGTCAGCACCGCTCACTGGGTTTTCGCGGGGTCCTTGCGGAGGAGCTCCTCGGCAGTGCAGGTCTGGTCGAGGTCCCGGACCAGACAGATGCTGAAGCCTCGGTCGTCACGCTGGATCCTGGCTATAAGGTTGCACTGGTTCCCACTGGTGTTCGCCGCCACCCCAAACCGCTTGCCCTCGGTCGCCGAGTCCGACTCCGTGAAACTGGTCGGCGATCCGTCCTGCACCCAGAAGCTCCACTTGCCGGCGGTCACAGTTGTCGTGCACTTGTAGTCGGGCACCGCATGGTCGATCCCGCTTGCCGTCAGGCCATGGCTGTCCGAGAGGTGCATCCTCGCGCCTGCCGCGTTGCTCCAGTCCCCGACCAGCTCGGCCTGCTTAATCACGGCCGTCTCGCCGCCGGCGGCGGCGCAGGACGTGCACGCGAGAACCAGGCACCCGAGGACCAGCGCCGCCCGACCGGACGCCCTGTTGAGCCGACGAGTTGGGCTGTGCGCCCTGTCATCGTGGCGGGACGACAGCCGACCCCCACGGCGGGCTTCGGCCCATCTCTCATACGTCGCTTCCATATCCGTTTCCCCACCACATCAGTTTGAGAGTGCCGCCGCGAGCACCGCGACGGCAGACCGCGGCGAGCGCCGGCACTTGGGCCGGCCAGCCTGCCACATTTATTGAACTTGTTCAATTTAAGCTTGATGGATCCGTTCAACCGACCCCGAGAGCTGCCCCGGGCCGCCCGAAGGGCCGCCCGGGGCACTCGGAGAACGACACGGCGGATCTCCGCCCGAACCGAGCTGCCACCAGCGTGCGAACACGGCAACCGGTCCCGGCCGCCGAGGAGGCCGACGGCCGGGACACGTCCGAGTGGAGCAGACTATTCGCTGGGGAGGAGGACGGCCCGATATCCCCACGCCACCGAGACGGGATCGAACTGTTCCGGATCGCATCGGTCACGGTCAGCCGTTACCGATACCGGGCCAGCGCGATCCCCAACCCATGGAAGCCTGCGAACCCCGTCTGACGGCAGAGACCGTGGAGAGCCCGTTGCGTTGAGAGGCGCACGGCAGGTTCGGCGAGAGGCCCGGAGAAACGGACCGAGAGCAATCCCGGCACCGCGCTCCGGGCCTACTCAGCGATCGGGCCAAGCCGCAGGCCCCACTGATCCGTCTCGCCCGCGTCTTCGTATCTTTGGTGCCATGGCGAATGAAGCAGAGCCGGCACCGCACACCAATCGGTGGGATAACACGGCGAATTCGGTCCCGGGCAGCAGCGAGTCCTACCGGGACGTCTGCACGTGCTTCGACCAGGGCCGGGCCAGCAACCGGCTACGGGTGCGCTTCCACCGTGAGCGTCAGGACACATCTTCGCCGGCCTGGCAGCACCTCCTGGCGCTGATCGAGGAAGCCGCCGCCGACGGACGGGAGGTGTTTCGGCCCTTGGTGGCGATGAGTCCCCGAGAGCGACGCCAGATCGTCACCCTGCCGCCCAGCATCGCGAAGCTCACCGCCGTCAAGCACGTGGACCTGGTGCACGCCGCGCTCACGCGCCGGTGCGGTGGGGTGCGGGCCCTGGCGGTACTGCTGGTCACCGTCGGGACAGGGCGGCCACCTGATCGGGGTCAGGGACGGCGGGTGACCCCTCCGGCGGTGAACCACTGCACGAGCGTCGCCGCCAAGGTGCAGCCGTCGCCTGTCGTGTCTACGTGGCATCGACGTACTCGACTGCGGCGCGAAGGAAGGCGGCCCAGCCTCGCGGCCGGCCTGCTCCAGGCCGGTCAGCGGGGTGAATCACAGGCTTGTGAGCTCTCAAGACTCAGTTGACACTCAGCCGGCTGGTCCGGTGGTTCCCGGAATGCGTGAGGGTGCCCTGCCGGCAGGGCACCCTCACGTTCGTTCAGGATGTGCTGTGTTCCGGAACCGGCCCGTGGATGGCCTCGGGGAAGCCAACGACGAGTACCGCGTCCTGGGATTCCTTCCAGAATTGCAGCGAGTCACCTGACTTCTTCTGCATCGAAGCCTCCCCGACCCCTTCTATTCTGACTGTCATTGCCTTCTCAGAGCATCCGACGGTCGCGAATTTAAAGGGGTCCAGCCGGGCGGACGCCAGAGTGTATTTCCCTTCAAGAATTGTTCCAGGGAATTCCTGACGGCTGTCCGAGGATCCGGTGCGGCCGGCTGGCCGGGGTGACCCGAGTGAGGTAGGCGCCGTGGTGGTCGGCTCGGTCAGCATGTCGGGCAGGAGCGCAACATGGCAGGCTCCGTCCCTCACCGAGAGGATCACGTTGGCGCCCGAGATTTCGGCGACCCCCAGGATCTTCGCGACGCCCTTGGATGGTGGGGCGTCGATGCTGCGCTGGATCGGCCCGTCCACGGATGTGGCGGCGAGCCCGTCCAGGGCCCAGGGCCCGTCACCGCCTTGAGGCGGGGTGTCGCCGCCGGTACATGCGGTCGTGAGGCCGGCCGTGAGGAGAAGTATCGTGCCCGCGAGCCAACTCGATCGCCGCATGTGCTGAACTCTCCTAGTCTATCGAGTGACAGGCGTCGCCACCGCCGACGTAACAGTCGCCGACCGAGGTGGCCGACGCCGTACTTCCGTATGAGAGCACGGTTCGACAGCCCGGTACGCGAGTCACGGCGGATCGCCGCATACAGATCGACCTTGGACTTCGGCAACATCCCGGCTCCCTCGTCGTGCAGAGCACAACCATGGTCCCGAAGCAAGCACTCAGGTGTTCTCGAAACCCGGCGACATCACTCTCCCGTGGCACAGGGTGCTCTCACCGCTCAGCGACAGGTGCTCTCACGACACACGTATAAAGCCAAGCGTCGTTCGGAGACACGGCCGAGCAGGGCTTGCATCACCGCGAGGGTGACCAGCGCGGCGTCGCTGAGCTTGGGCGCGATGCCGATCACGGGCCGCCACGGGGCCAGGTGCGGCGATTCCTTCAGCAGGTCGTCGGTCTTCACGTAGAGTGCGGTGGCGAGGGAGTCCAGGTCTGGCGTCACAACCGATCTTTGGACTCCCTCGTCTCATGTCATGCACGGGTGGCGGGGATAATCCGGGTGTATGCCCGGCGCGTCGTCTGTACGCTGCGGCCGTGGAATTTTCGTCCGGCTGGAGCACTGGCCCGGCGTTCGACAACCGAACCCTCACTGTCGAGATCGCTGGCTCCGTACCGACGGCGGCAGGCGCCCAGCAGGTGGTCGAGATCCTCTTCGGGCGGGGCTGGCGAGTGCGCAAGCAGTCGTGGACCGAGTTCGAAGCCGAACACACCTACGCCCGGTTGTCTGTGCTGCCGCTGGACCCGGTGATCTTCACGGGCGAGATCGCGATCGCTGGGATCACCGAGTTGATCGAGACCTTCGGCCGGATCGGCCACCATTGCACCATCGAGCTCTACGACCCGGACAGCGGCGAACTCCTGGCCGAACGCCCGATCCACCCTGGTTAAGCATCGAACCGACGAGCGGCCACGATCGTTGACCGCATCCACCAATAGCCCTTGGCATCAGTCATCTAGGCTCTCGGGATGGCCAATGATCTTCACCTCACGGTCCTAGGTTGCGCGACTCCGTACCCGAGCGTGGACAACCCGTGTTCCGGCTACCTGGTCTCCAGCGGAGACACGCATGTGTGGGTGGACGCAGGCAGTGGGACGCTGGGGCCACTTCAGCGTCATGTCCGTTTGGACGAGCTCAGCGCGATCTGGATCTCGCATCTGCACGCCGATCACAGCGCGGATCTGCTCACCGCGTACTACGGCGCCTTGTATTCAGACGTCCGACTCACGACACCGATCCCTTTGTATGGTCCGCCCGGCATCGCCGACCGACTGGCGGGCTTCCTCACCAACACGTCGACCCGCAGCCCGATCGAATCCGCCTTCACGGTCACCGAGTTGTATGACGGCCACCAGACGGACATCGGCCCGCTCCGGCTGACCAGCCGTTCGGTGGCGCACGGCATTCCGGCCTTCGCACTACGTGTCGAGACTTCGGGTCGGTCGCTGGTCTACTCGGGGGACACCGCGCCTTGCGCCAGCCTGACCCAGCTGGCCGACGGATGCGACGCGCTGCTGTGTGAGGCCGAGAGTGCGCAAGTCCCCACTGAGGGCGACCGGGTTCATCACACTCCCGAGGAAGCCGGGGCGACCGCGAGCGCGGCCGGGGCCGGCCGGTTGATCGTCACCCATGTCGGCCGGTTCCTCACGCCGCAGCAGGCAGTGGCGCGAGCCTCGGCCCGCTTCGACGGCCCCATCGAATACGCCACTCCCGGATCCACCTTCGAGGTTGCTCAGGCGGCCAGCTCCCCCGAACGTTCGACGAGCTGACCTCGTTCGAAGCGTGCACCGATAGCCTGGTGCGTGCCCTGGTGGCCGGATTCGACTCCCCCGCGCCCGTTCGGATCCGCTGACGGCGGGCGGCGGTCCGCCCGCCGCCCGCTCGCGCTATGCGTTGCGCAGCGCGGCCGTGATGCCCAGCAGTGAGGTGGCGCGTGGCGCGGCGTCGACCACCGCCCGGGCCCTGTCGGCGTCGGCCTCCTCAGCCAGCACGTAGACGGGGCCGCTCTGTCCGGGCTCCGACGGGCCCCGGTCCTGCACGGCCAGGACGAGGGCGCGGCTCGCGGCGTCGTCCTCGGCCGTGATGACGATTTGCCAGGGGCGGCCGAGGTGGTCGTAGGCGGTGCGCCGGGTAGGGCCGTACGGGGCGGGTCCCGCTGCGGGCTCGGGGAGCCGGTGGTGGAGACGGTGCAGTGCCTTGGTGTCCGGGAAGAGGAGCGGCGGGGCCAGGGCGGCGCGCAGCTCTCCGTCCAGCCAGGCGTCGTAGAGCGGGTCCGTGGCGGCGTGGGCCTCGCGCCAGGCGGCGAACGCCGGTTCCTGGGCGAGCTCTTCGTAGAGGGCGTGGGCCCGGTCGGCGAGCTGGGTCAGTTCGACGGCGAGGTAGCGCTCCCCGGAGAGGCCGACGTCCTGGGCTCCGCCGTTGCCGCTGTGGCCGGCGGCATGGCGGCCCGCCTGCTCCAGCGTGGCCTTGGCCTGGTCGAGATCGGCGAGTGTGCTGGGGCGGCCGTGGCCGGTGCGGGCGAGCAGCTCGGCGTCGTCGACCAGGTTCCGGGCCCGGCTGCGGGCTCTGGCCGCGTCCAGTGCGCGGTGCAGCCGTGCGGCGCGCTCTCGGCAGATCGCCTCCTCGGCGCGCAGGCTGCATACGATGTGGGCCCAGGTCAGCCGGCTCGCCCGCGGCTCGGCCTGCTCGGTCTGCTTGCTCTTCACGGCGCGGCGGCCGGTGGGGCGGGCGGTGCGGTTGTCGATGGCCCGGGCGAGGATGCCGGCGGCCTGGGCAGCTCCGGCGCCGACCGGCAGGACCAGGTGGATCAGGTCGCGGTCGCGCTCGACGTGCCAGCGCTCGTAGGTCTCCTGAAGCCGGGCCTCGGGCTTCAGGGCGTCGTGCAGGAAGTCCTGGATCTCGTAGAGGTGGAGCAGGGCCGCTTCCAGGCGCGGGCCGTCCTGCTCCGAGCGCTCCAGCCGACCGTCGGCCGGGGCGAGTTGCGCGGGCAGCCGCCGGTGGAGATGGGTGTCCGAGACCCGGTAGGGCGCCACGTCCGGGACGCTCATGCTCTCCAGGAGCCGGTTGCCGACGCGGGGTTCGGGGCGCAGCCGCACGACCAGGCGGTGGTCGGTGCGCGCGATGATGCGCTGCAGGTCGGCGAACGACGGCTCTCTGCTGCCGTTCTCGTACTTGCTCAGCGCCGCCTGTCCCAGTCCCACGTCCTCGGCCAGCGCGCTCTGGGACAGGTTCTCGCTGCGCAGGCGGGCCCGGCCGAGGAGCCAGGACGCGCGGATCGCCGCGAACGGGTTCGGGTAGTGCGCCATTCAAGGCCCCCAGCAGCGTATATTCCAAAATGGACTATGAATATGACAGTTCCTGCGGCCGGTTGGCAAGCCCTTCCCCCTGCGCACGCCGAAGCAATCCGCTCCCACCGTCCCGAGGTCGATGGTGACCGGGATGGTCCTGAGTCGGCGGCACGGCGAGGAGTCGTCCATCGACATGCGGCTGACCGACGCGGCTCGGCGGCTCGTCCGCCGCCGGTACCAGGCGATGCCGGCCTGGCGGCAGCACCTCCTCAAGGCGAAGGCCGAACCCTGGAAGCCGCGCTACCCCTCGATGCGCAAGGGCCGACAATTCAACGCCGATCTGCGCGAGCGCATGTCGATCGTCGTCTCCAGGCTGCGCGCCCTCGGGTGGCAGATCGGTTCGCAGCTCCCGACCCGCACCGAGGTCCTCCTCAGCGACCAGGCGGCCGGCTGGGAGGAGGAACGCATCGCGGGTGACCGGTTCTGGGTGATGCCCAGCGACGGCGGACCTCTGGCATATGGGGTTGCCGCCGGCGGCGAGTACCCGTGGCGCCAGTGGGATGTCCAGACGCCGTGGGGCAGCGCCGTGGGAGATCCTTCCGGCCCCACCGCCATCGCCACCGAGATCGACCAGGTGCTTCGCCGAGGTGTTCCACCCGGTGTCACAACGTGGCCAGTGCTGGGCCACGCCCCGGCAGACCGCCGACCTCGGGAGAGGACCCCCCGCCGTACGGCAGACGCTTCCGATCAAGAGGCCCCGGTCCAGGATTCACTGACCCTCTGGGACATGCCGCTGGTCAACCCCCGGCACGTCTGGTGGAAGCACCGGCTCGTGCTGGAGAGCACCCCCGATCTGCCGGCACCGTCCGGCGAACTGCCCCGCTGGGAACGGCATGTGCCGGACCTGCCGTTCCGGACCGTCCCGAAGCGCTACGAGCCGGGCCTGTGGGAGATCGCACGCCGATACCGGGGACAGTACTTCCTGCCCCGGACCCTCCCTCAAGAGCACCAGGAGATCCTTCGCCGTGCCCGGGCGGCCGCGCGCGCCGTCGAGGAGGCACCTCCCAAGATCGGGGATGAGCTCCTCTACCGCGCCGAACCGCCCCTTTCCGTTGCCCCGGCCGGCCGGTCAGTCAAGGTCGGCGGACGCCAGGGCCACCGCGAGCACCCAGTACGGGACGGCTTCCAGGCACTGCTCGGCCATCATGCTCGGGTCGGACGCCGTGCCCGCGTCGTTCAGCGCCAGCAGCCCGGCACCGATCGCCGCGTCGACCGCCGCGTCCAGGACCTCGGCTGCCGTGAACTCCCCGCACGCCACCAGCTCACGTACCAGGGCGACAGCCTTCGCCGGATCGCCGCGCCACAGCTCGGCGACCTCGTCACCGGCGCCCGCCAGGTCGATGACCGCGCTCTGTTCCGCGGTCGGCAGCGGCACGGGCCAGGACGCTCCGGGCTCCTCCACGATCTCCTGCGCCCGCGCCAGCGCCACCCTGGCGGCGCTCGTGCGCCGGTTGCTCCCGCTCCCGAGCGACCGCGGCCGGCCACCGGGCCTCGTCCTCGGCCCGGGCCACCTCCAGCAACGGGGCGGCCGTGTGGCTGAGGTAGACGACCGGCAGGGGATCCACCACCACCGCTTCCTGCCCGGGCGGGGCATCCGCGACCGGCTGGTACAGCGCCTGCGCCGCCGTGGCGCAGGCCCCGACCGTGGTGGTCAGAGCGGCGATCAGCCGGGCATGGCGACGTCGGCGTGCGGGCAGGTCCAGACGGGCGCGGTCACCCCCGCACTATGCCGCGCCGCACCCGCCGGCGACGTCCGTTCCCGTGAACATCGTGCGGGGGTGACCGCGCCTCTGGTAGGACGCACCGGTCATCGCCGGGAGCAGCAGCGGCCCGCCGATCGCAGCGGTGTCCGGACGGACAGCCTGGCCGAGGACGGCGCCGACGCCCGGGTACAGGTGGAGACCGGACGCGTCGACCACCGGCGCCTGACCGGGGTGTGTGCGACGACACCCGAAACTCACCGGCCCCGGGGCGAAACTCACCGGGCCGAGCGGGCAAACTCACCAGCCGCCCCGGGGCGAAACTCCCCATCGCAGGTCAGGGGCGGTGGCGAAACTCCCCCAGTGGAGGTCAAGCAGGGTGCAACGCGCGCGGGGAGTGCAACACGTGCTGGCCACGGGTCCGCTCAACGGGGGTTTTCGCAGGTCAGGACTGCAACGCGGTGGCCGGGTGGCCCGGCGCGTTGCAGTCGTGTCGCACCGCGCGTTGCAGTGACGGCCGAACAGGCGGGGGTTGTCGTGTGACAGCGAAGGTGGACGGCAGGCCAGGGAAGTTGGACCGAACGCAGTTCGTGACAGCGAAGTTGGATCACTGCTGGTCAGGAGGCCGACGCGGTCGCCTGTCGGACTCCCGAAACCGTCCTCCTGCTCTTGACCGCAGCAGGCACCCAACGGCCCGAGCCGGTGGCTGGGCGTCAGAACGGTGGTTCGGTGGAGTAGGCGGCGGTGGCTATCCAGGGATCAAATACCGGATCGGGCAACGACCGCTGCTGGAAGGCGGCCACGGCTTCCCCGACGCGGCCAAGCTCGATGAGGATTTTGGCCCGGGACGAGGTGTTGTGGGCGGAGTCTCGTTCGAGCGCGGCGAGCGCCTCTTCAGTACGGCCAGCTGCGGCGAGCAGGTCGGAAACGGAGCGGACCGCGTAGGGGGCGACGCCCTCGGGATGGGCCCGGGCCAGATCGATCGCCTCGTCGATCCGGTCGCAGGCGGCCATGAGCGCGAGCCGCGGCCCGAAAAACTCCCAGCTCTCTTGCCCTCCGTGGCGTTCCCGCATGGCATCGAGGTACGCCAGGCCGTCCTCGGCCCGACCGTACTCGGCATACAGGTCGCAGAGCGCGCCGACAATCCAGTCCTCCCCGTTGCCGGGACCCTCCGTGAAGGCCTGCAGTTCCTCGAGCGCCTCGTGGCCGCGGCCGTGCCGGGCCAACAACTGCGCCAGCGCCACCGCGTGGTTCTGGCTCCAGTGCGGCGGGTTGTCCGGGTTCCGGTAGACGGCGGCCGCGCCGTCCACGTCGCCGCACTCCTCCAGCTCCTCGGCTAGGCGCTCGGCGGCGAACCCGTGCTGCCTACCGGCCGCGTAGGCGCGCAGCTCCCCAATCCGGCCGTGCCGGGCCAACAGGTCGGCCAGCGGATCGCGGCCGTTGACCGAGCAGGCCCCGGAGGTGCGCAGCAGGGCGATCGCCTCCTCGGTGCGGCCCTGGCGCTCACGGATCGCGGCGAGCAGGTTGACGGCGTTGAACGGCTCCAGACGAAGCCTGTCGCAGTCGGGGTCGTCGCAGGCCGGGACCGCCGCCGCGATCCGGGCTTCCAGCAGCGCCGCGGCCTCCTCGTCCAGGCCCGCCGTCTTGGCGACGTCCACCAGGGCCGCAGCGAGGAACCAGTCCTCGGTCCCGGGCCGAAGCAGCGCGAACGCCTCCTCGGCCCGGCCGTGGCGGGCCAGCAGACGCGCGAAGAACTCCAGGACCAAGCGGTCCCCGGCCTGCGCATACGGGCGGGACGACGCGATCGCCTCCTCGCCACGCCCCCAGCCCTCCAGCAGCTCGGCTCGGGCCCGGGCCGCCGGCCACCAGCCCGTCGCCACGTACGGAGCGAGGACCTCCAACGCCTGCTCGTACTGCTGCCGCTCGCCCAGCAGCCGCGCCCACGCCAGCGCGCAGAACCACTCCCCACGCCCGGCCTGCACCTCGACCTCCCGCTCATGGCCGAGTTCGAGCAGCCGGACAACCAGCGAGGAAGGAATGTAGCCCGACGAGGTCCGGGCCCGACGTTCGAGATCAGCAGCGTCCACGGCCTTGCACCCTAGACCCCGCCCCCGACAAGACTCCGCACCCGCCGACGATCAAACTCCGTTGAGACTGGTCAGCCACCGGCGCGCTGTCCAGCTTCCGGCGATGGGGGTGCAACCCAGGCGCGCTGCTCTGGCCCGGGGCGATCCAAGTTCGCTGTCACGAACTGCGTTCGGTCCAACTTCGGTGGCAATCGGTCCAGCTCCGCTGTCACAGGTCAGCCAATGACCCGTCTCATCGAAGTTTGACGAGTCTCAACGAAGTTTGACCGCTTGCCGGACGGACGGGCCCAACCGAAGTTCGTCAGGCATCCCCTGCTGCCGATTGGCCTCCGGCCAGGTCAGCAGTTCCGTGCAAGACTTCGCCGGTGCTGCTGACCTGGATCGCCGAACTGGCCGACGAACCCCTGGCCCTCGAGCCCGCCGACCGTCCGGCGGAGTGGGAGACCAACACCTGGCACCTGAACGCCGAGGTGGAGGACCGTCAATCCCTCTCCGTCGCCGCGGTGGCCGCCGCCTTCGAACGGACGGCGGCCACCCTCCGGGCCCGGATCCGCGCCACCGGCTACTCCGGCCCAGCGACCTTCTACGTCTGGCACGACGAGGTGGCCGGCCAACTCCGCTGCTCGACCGGGACGGTGGCCCCGGACGACCTCCCCTTCGGCGGCGCGTACGCGGCCACCACGGACCCCGGTCTGGTCATCGTCCCCTTCCTGGCCGACGACAACCCGGGCGTGATCGCCATCACCGACACGGAGGAGCCGTACGGTCCACCTGAGCCGATCCCGTTCCCGGTCTGGGTCAGCGCCGTCGGCGCCGACGGCGCCTGACGTGGCCTCAGACCTGAACCCGGCGGTCAAACCTCGATGAGACACGCCCTCACCGGTCAAACTTCGGCGAGACTCATCATCCAGCCGGGCCGCCCCGCGCGGCCTCCAGAAGAGCTTCTGCCAGGTCGCGGGCGAGATCACGGTGCCGGTGACCAGGGCACCGGGCACGACGAGCGTGACCTCCAGGCGATCGGCCTCGATGCCCTCGTGCTCCGCGCCCAGGCGCAGCAGTTCGAGGTAGGGGTCGGGGTGGTGGCGCGGTCTCCGGTCAGCACTCGGAACACGGCCTGGCCCGGCGCCCGAGTCGGGCTCAGCAACTGCGGGAGACACCGGGACCGGTCGCCGCTACACCGCCTCGTCGGGTCGCCGCCCGATCGGCGGCTGCCTCCAAGAGCTCGGCGTCAGTTGTCGCTGTACTCCCACTGCTCGATGCAGAACAGGGCCCCGGTGATCGTGCTGTCCCCGGCCCGCTCGGCCCGCACCCACACGTTGAGCTCGGCCGAGCCCACGTTCCCGTACGGGGTGTAGCAGAGGTCCAGCAGATGGTCCTCGGCGTACCGGAAGAGCTCCGCCTCGACAACGGAGGGCCGGCGGCCGACCAGCTCGACGCCGTCGAGGAGGACCTGCGGGCCGGTGCGGCCGTGGACGCTCACCGCGCCCAGCTCGGGGCCCCCCGGGCCCTCCCAGTAGTGCGCGCTCACGCCGGCATGGTCGTAGTGCTCGTCGTCCAGCTCCCACTTCTCGGGGTCGCGGCCCCCTCCCGGCAGGCATGGGTGATGGCCCTCGCGTTCGACGGGCTCCTCGCCGCCCAGCGCGGCGGCCACCTGCAGCGGGCTCATCCCGAACCGCAGCGGCCCGATACCCCTCAGTGGACAACATCTTCCTCCAGGACCTGAACGACACCTGCGAGCAACCGGCCTGGCCGCGCAATCACACCGCCGCCGAGCGCCAGGCGTGCCACGTGATCGCCCACACCTACTACTCGGCGGTCGTCGCCTTCGGCTGACCCGCCAACCACCCGGACGACCCGCGCCGACCACCCGGAACACCGGGTGGTCGGCGCATCCTTGCCAGGACTGACCCGCCATGTACGCCTCCCGGACACGAGATCCTCGACGAAACGACGACCGCTCACACCACGCGGGCGAAACCGGAAGATGCCGGGATCACCACCAGACAATCCGACCCGGCATTCTGGCCATCGTCCCGGGCGCGGCCGGCGGCACCAGAGCCGGCCTCCAGCATCCCGGTCTCGTCACGGAGGAGTTCGGTGATCCAGTCGGCAACGCCGACCGGGAGTCGGACGGTGCGCTGTTCGATTCCGTACGGCGTGCCGATGGTCACCCAGACGTCATCCCCGGCGACGGCACCGGGGGCGACGGCCTGGTCTGCGAAGTCCTCCAGGGCGTCGGCGAGGTCGGCGGCCGCGGCCCCGCTGTCGGTGCCGGTCACCAGCTCGCCGGGCCGGCGGGGCCGGCGGGCTGCGGGGCCTGGCGGATGGTGTCGGGGTGGTGGAGGTACCAGCCCCAGTCGTCAAAGCCGGGCTCCCGCGCACCAGGGCGACCCAGGCAGGGGAGCCATGGTGCAGACGCCAGGCCTCGATCCGGCCGGACCGCCACCGGCCACCGAGGCGGATCTCGGCCCAGCGCCAGCGCGGCTCGGTGTCCCAGCAGCGGCCGGGGCCGAACATCAGCGCGCACGGCGCCCGCTCCTCGTCACCGAGCTGATGCGCCGGCTGGCCGGGATGATGCCTGTCCGGGCGCCGCAGCACGGCGGCTGCGGTACGGGTGCGCTCCAGCCAGCTCATGACCTGGCGCAGCGTGGCGGGGTCGAGCTGTTGGGTGAGGTCACGGACGCTCTGGTGGTCGTCGTCGCTCAGCTGGTGGAGGCCGGCGCGTTCCAGGGCGGTGTAGAGGGGCTGGGCTGCGGTGCCCGCGAGGCGGCGGTGGGCGGCGTCCATGGTCTGGCGGCCTGGAGGGCGGCCTCGCGCGGGCGCACGGCGACGTCGCGGCGGTGGCGGTCACGGCCCAGCGCGTACCTGGAAGGCGGTGTCATAGTCGGGGTCGTAGCGCTCGGCTCGGGCCTCGGCGGTGTGGTCGCGCACGCGCTGACACTCGGCGCAGGTGTGGGCCGCGGTGGCGAGGTCAATCACGCTCGACTTGTGACGGCGAGAGCATCCCCCCGGGGCGCGCAGTGCACCGCAGCCTCCGGTACCTGAGCGGTCGTTCCCCGCGCAGCCGCGGGTGCGCGACTGTCAACGGCCATTGAGCTCGCCCCGCTGGCGGCCAGAGATTCGCCCCACCTGCGGTCTTCAGGACCGCCCCGGTGGCGGCCAGATAATCTCCCCGCCTGATGAGGTGCTGATCAGCTGAAGGGCTTCACTCCCTTGCCGGTGGTGGCCTGGGTGAGCCGGTAGCTGTCACCCTGGGTGACGACGATGTGGGCGTGGTGCATGAGCCGGTCGACCGTGGCGGTGGCCAGGGTCTTGGGCATGATCTCGTCGAATCCATCTGGGGCTGGCACTTGTTCCCTCACACGAGTTGCCGCTGCCACCAGGCCGTTTCCTGTTCCTGCGGTCCTCGTTGGTTCTCGCGGTGGCCCC
>NZ_JBVILX010000034.1:0-37271 GCF_055580145.1 Kitasatospora sp. NPDC032121
AACAAAACAACGACAACGTCGAGTTAGGGCGTCTTAGGTGGGAGGAGGGGTGGGGAGCCCTGTCCCCCCCCCCCCCCCCCCCCCCCCCCCCCCCGCCCCCCTCCCCCCCCCCCCCCCCCCCCGGGCCCGGTTCCCGCCCCGGGCCCCGGCGGGCGGGGGCGGGAACCGGGCCCTGCTCGGTCAGCCGGCCGCCACCCGGGCCAGCCGGTCGGCGATCCGGCCGTTGATGTCCCGCTGGTGGTGGGCCAGGAAGAAGTGCCCGCCCGGCAGGACGGTCAGGTCCGAGCCGCCGGTGGTGTGCCGCTCCCACGCCCGGGCCTCGTCGATGGTCGTCTTCGGGTCGTCATCGCCGGTCAGCACGTGCACCGGGGCGGCGATCACGGCGTCCTGCTCGGGCCGGTAGGTCTCGATCGCGGTGTAGTCGGCGCGGATCGCCGGCAGGATCATCCGCAGCAGCTCCTCGTCGCCGAGCAGGGCGGCGTCGGTGCCGCTGAGCTCGTGCAGCTCGCGGACGATGCCGTCGTCGTCGCGCAGGTGCACCGTCTCGTCCCGGACGCAGGACGGCGCGCGGCGGCCGGAGGCGAACAGCGCGACCGGGCCGTTGCCCTCCCGCTCCTGACGGCGGGCCACCTCGAACGCCAGCACGGCGCCCATGCTGTGGCCGAAGAAGACGGTCGGGCGGTCGGCCCAGGGGGCGAGCGCGGCGTGGATCCGGTCGGCCAGCTCGGCTATGGAGTCGACGCACGGCTCGGTGCGGCGGTCCTGGCGGCCCGGGTACTGCAGGCACAGCACGTCGGTGCGGTCGGCGAGGGCCGCCGACACCGGGAAGTAGAAGCTCGCCGAACCGCCCGCGTGCGGGAAGCAGACCAGCCGGGTCGGGCTGTCGTCGTTCGGGTGGAAGCGCCGGACCCACAGGGCGGCCTGGCTCACGGACACGGACATCTCAGGGTGTTCCCCTCGTCGGTCCGCCGCCCCGGGGCCGGGGCGGCGGAGGGTTTCCAGAGCCCGGCCGGGGCGCGCGGTGCGGGCGCGCGCCCCGGCCGGACTGGCGGCGGGTCGGACGGAATCAGCTCGTCCGGGAGGTCAACCACTCACCGACCGCCGAGGCCACCGCCTCGACGTGCTGCTCCTCCATCATCGAGTAGTGGTCCCCCGGGACGTCCACGACGGTCTGCGCGGACTCCCAGCCGGACCGCCACTCGCGCTCCCCCCAACCGGTCATCGGCTCGGCGGCACGGACCAGCAGCGTGGCCGCCCCGACCGGGCTCGGCTCCGCCTCTTCCAGGAGCCGGAACCAGCCTCCCATGGCGGTCAACCGGTCGTCGTCCATCGACGCGAACACCCCGTCCCGCTCCGCCATGCCGCCCATGAGCGCGGGCAGCAGCGGAGCCACCAGGTCACTGCCCGGCGCGTAGATGTCTAGCAGAACGAGCGCGACAGGGGGCACCCCTATCTCCTCCAGGTACCGGGCCAGGGCGTGCGCCAGGACCCCTCCGGAGGAGTGGCCGACCAGGACGACGGGCTCGCCCTGCGCCAGTTCGGCGGTCTGCTCGGCCAGCGCGCGCACCCCCGCCGCCAGCGTCGCCGGCAGCGGCTCGCCGGTGCCGAAGCCGGGGGCCCGCAGGGCGCCGACCCGGAACCGGTCGCCCAGCGCCGCGGCGAACCGGGCGTACTGGTGCGGGCCGGAGATCGCCGTCACCGACGGGCAGCAGACCACCACCGGCCGCCCCGCGCCGCCGGACAGCCGCACCGGGGCCGGCAGCGGCCCGGCCAGCGCCGGGTCGGTGAAGGCGGGCCGGAACCCGGCGACGCTCTGCAGCATCGCCGCGAAGTCCGCGATCCGTCCGGACGCGACGGCCTGACGGAGCATCGGGGCCAGCGTGCCGGTCGCGGCGGCCGGCGGCGCGTCCTGCGGCACCTCGGCGGCGAGGTGCCCGGCGAGGGCCGCCGGGGTCGGGTAGTCGTAGATCAGCGCGGCCGGCAGCTCCCGCCCGGTCAGGGCGGTCAGCCGGTTGCGCAGCTCCACCGCGGTCAGCGAGGCGAAGCCCTGCTCCAGGAAGTCCCGGTCCGGGTCGACCGCGTCGCCGGAGCGGTGGCCGAGCGCCAGCGCGGCCTCCGTCCGGACGGTCTCCAGCAGGACGGCGTGCCGCCCGCCGGGGCCCGCCTCGGCCAAGCGGCGGGCCAGCGCTCCGGCCGCGTCCCGGACCGGCTCGGCGGACCGGGCCACCGGGTCGCGGTCGGCCGCGTCCGGACCGGCCAGGGCCGCCAGCAGCGGGACGGCGGCACCGTCACGCAGGGTGCGGGCGAACCAGCTCCAGCCGTCCCCGGCGATCACCAGGCCGTGCTCGCCGAGGGTCACGGCGTGGCCGAGGACCGATGCCGCCTCGTCGACGCCGGGCGCCCGCCCGGTCGGCCCGTCCGAGCCGGTGTCGGCCAGGGCGACCGTCCGCAGCGGGACGTCCCCCTCGGCGCGGCCACGCGCGACGGCGTCCAGGTGGGCGCCGCAGACCGCGGCCACGGCCTGCCCGGCGCCGCCCCACACCGACTCGCCCGGCAGGCAGACGACCTGCGCGGCGAGTCCGGGGCCGCCGGCCGGCAGCGCGATGGCGGCGGCGACCGCCTCCGCCAGCGTCCGCGCGTCCAGGCCGTCCAGGGCGACCGGCTCGGCCGGGGCCACCAGGTGCAGCAGCACCTCCGCCGGGGTGTCGGCCTCGGCCGGCCCCGACACCGGCACGGCGCCGCGCTCGGTCAGCCAGCCGGCCAGCGCCTCGCGCCGGGCGTCGGCCGGGCCGGTGAGCAGCACCGGGCCCTGCGGCCGCCAGGTCGCGGCCTCGGCCGCCAGGCCCAGCGGGGCCGGCACCAGGCGGCGGGCGAAGGCCGCGGCGGACCGCAGCACCACCTCGTCCTCCCCGGTGCGCCCGGCCAGGACGGCCGTCAGCCACTCGCCGGCCAGGCCGTCCAACCGCTCGGGCAGGTCGACCAGACCGCCCCAGCGCCGCGGGTGCTCGGCGGCGAACGCCCGGCCCAGGCCCCAGGTCAGTGCCTGGGCCGGGTTCGGCACCTCGCTCCGGCCGACCGCGACGGCACCCCTGGTGGCGCACCAGAGCGGGGCGTCCACCCCGGCGTCGCCGAGGGCCTGGGCCAGCGTCAGGTTGAGGCCCAGTCCGCCCGCCACGGTGGGGACGGCCGGGTGCGGCTGCTCGTCGAGCGCCAGCAGGGACAGCACCCCGCGCACCGGCGCCTCCCCGGCGAGCAGCTCGCCCAGGCCCGCCGCGACGGCGGCCCGGTCGGTGTCCTGCGGGTCCAGCACCGCGCCGAGCACGGTGGCGCCCGCGGACTCCAGCAGGCCGAGCAGCGCCGTCACCGGCTCGCTCTCGGCGGCCTCCGCGGGGGCCACCACAAGCCAGTTCCCGGTGAGTTCGACACTCGGCCGAGCAGCCGCCAGCGGCTGCCACTCCACCCGGTGGCGCACCGCCTCCGCGGCCGCCTGGCCGCGCCGGCGCCGGTGCCAGCCGGACAGCGCGGGCAGCAGCGCCCGCAGCGCCTCGCGGCCCTCGCCGTCGAGGTCCAGCGCGCCGCTCAGGCCCTCCAGGTCGGTCTCCTCGACGGCCGCCCAGAAGCCGCCCTCGCCCGCGTGCGCGGACTCCTTGGTGGCCTCCTCCGGGGCCTCCAGCCAGTACCGCTCGTGCTGGAAGGCGTAGGTCGGCAGGTCGACGAGGCGCCCGCCCCAGTCGGCGGCGATCGCCGGCCAGTCCAAGGGGACGCCGTGGACGTGCAGTTCGGCCTGCGCCGTGGTCAGCGCGACCCCCTCCGGCCGGTCGGCGCGCAGCAGCGTCACCAGCAGGGCGTGGTCCGCGTCGGCGCCCAGGCAGTCCCGGGCGGCGGCGGTCAGGACGCCGTCGGGGCCGAGCTCCAGGAACCGGCCGGCCCCCGCCGCGCGCAGGGCGGCGACGCCGTCCGCGAACCGGACGGCCGCGCGGACCTGCCGCACCCAGTACGCCGGGTCGGTGAGCTCCTCGCCCGCCTCGGCGCCGGTGACGGTGGAGACCACCGGGATGCGCGGGGCGCTGAACGTCAGGCCCTCCGCCACCCGGCGGAACTCCTCCAACATGCCGTCCATCAGCGGGGAGTGGAAGGCGTGCGAGACGTTGAGGCGCTTGGTCTTCTCGAACTTCCCGGCGATGTCCAGCACTTCGGACTCGTCACCGGAAATCACCACGGACGTCGGGCCGTTGACCGCGGCGATGCTGACGTTCCCGGTGAGCAGCGGCAGCACCTCGGCCTCCGAGGCCTTGACCGCGACCATCGCGCCGCCCTCGGGCAGCGCCTGCATCAGCCGGCCGCGGGCCGCCACCAGGGCGGCCGCGTCCGCCAGCGACAGGACGCCCGCGACGTGGGCGGCCGCGATCTCACCGATCGAGTGCCCGAGCAGCAGGTCCGGGCGCACCCCCCAGCTCTCCACCAGGCGGAACAGCGCCACCTCGACGGCGAACAGCGCCGGCTGGGCGTACTCGGTGCGGTCCAGCAGCCGGGCGTCCGCACCGAACACGACCTCGCGCAGCGGGCGGGTCAGATGGGCGTCGACCCGCTCGCAGACGGCGTCGAAGGCCGCGGCGAACACCGGGTGGGCGCCGTACAGCTCCCGGCCCATGCCGAGGCGCTGGCTGCCCTGTCCGGTGAACAGGAAGGCGGTGCGGCCCACGGTGGTGCCGGACCCCCGGACCACCCCGGCGCCGCTGCCGTCGGCGACCGCGGCGAGGCCGGCCAGCAGCTCCGCGCGGTCGGCGCCGACCACCACCGCGCGGTGGAAGAAGGACGAGCGGTGCACGGTCAGCGTGCGGGCGACGTCGGCCTCCGTCGACCCGGGCTCGGCGGCCAGGTGCGCGGCCAGCCGTTCGGCCTGCGCGCGCAGCGCGTCCGGCGTCCGGGCGGACAGCACCCAGGGCAGCACCCGGGCGGGGCCCTGCTCGTCCTCGGCGGGCGCCGGGCCCTGCTCCAGGATCACGTGGGCGTTGGTGCCGCTGACGCCGAAGGAGGAGACGCCCGCGCGGCGCGGTTCGCCGGTCTCCGGCCACGGCCGGGCCTCGGTCAGCAGCTCGACGGCGCCGGAGCTCCAGTCGACGTCCGGGGTCGGCTCGTCGACGTGCAGGGTCTTCGGCAGCACGCCGTGCCGCATCGCCATGATCATCTTGATCACGCCGCCGACACCCGCGGCGGCCTGGGAGTGGCCGATGTTGGACTTCAGCGAGCCGAGCCACAGCGGGTCCCCGGTGCGCCCCTGCCCGTACGTCTCCAGCAGGGCCTGCGCCTCGATCGGGTCGCCCAGCCGGGTGCCCGTGCCGTGCGCCTCGACGACGTCCACCTGGGACGGCGTCAGCCGGGCGGCGGCCAGCGCCTGCTCGATGACCCGCTCCTGGGCGGGGCCGTTGGGGGCGGTGATGCCGTTGCTGGCGCCGTCCTGGTTGACGGCGGTGGCACGGACGACCGCCAGCACCCGGTGGCCGTTGCGCACCGCGTCGGACTGGCGCTCCAGCAGCAGCATGCCGACGCCCTCGGACCAGCAGGTGCCGTCGGCCGCCGCCGCGAAGGACTTGCAGCGCCCGTCGGTGGCCAGGCCGCGCTGACGGCTGAACTCGATGAACACCTGCGGGGTGGCCATCACCGTGACACCGCCGGCCAGGGCCATCGTGCACTCGCCGCTGCGCAGCGACTGGGCGGCCAGGTGCAGGGCGACCAGCGAGGAGGAGCAGGCGGTGTCCACGGTGACCGCAGGGCCCGACAGCCCCAGGGCGTAGGAGATCCGGCCCGAGGCGACGCTGCCGGTGGTGCCGGTGGCCAGGTAGCCCTCCACGTCGGCGGGGACGGCGGGCAGGGTGATCGCGTAGTCGTGGTACATCTTCCCGGCGAACACGCCGGTCGCGCTGCCCTTCAGCGTGGTCGGGTCGATTCCGGCCCGCTCGAGGGCCTCCCACGCCGTCTCCAGCAGCAGGCGCTGCTGCGGGTCCGTCGCCAGCGCCTCGCGCGGGCTGATGCCGAAGAACCCGGCGTCGAAGTGCCCCGCGTCGTACAGGAACCCGCCCTCGCGGGCGTAGCTGGTGCCCACGTGGTCCGGGTCGGCGTCGTACAGGCCCTCGGTGTCCCAGCCGCGGTCGGTCGGCAGCGGCGAGATCGCGTCGGTGCCCTGCGCGACCAGCTGCCACAGCTCCTCGGGCGTGCGGACGCCGCCCGGGTAGCGGCAGGCCATGCCGATGATCACGATCGGGTCGTCGTCCGCGTGCCGCGACGCCGGGGCGGCGGCGGCCGCCGGACGGGCACGCCCGCCGCCGGACAGCCGGGACTCCAGCCGGGCCGCCAGCTCGGCCGGGGTCGGGTAGTCGAACACGGTGGTGGCCGGCAGCCGCAGCCCGGTCGCCGCGCTCAGCCGGTTGCGCAGCTCGACCGCGGTCAGCGAGTCGAAGCCCAGCTCGCGGAACGCCCGGTTCGCCTCCACCGCGTCCGCGGACGCGTGGCCCAGCACGGCGGCCGCCTGGCCGCGCACCAGGTCGAGCAGCAGCCGGGCCCGGTCCTGCCCGTCGAGGTCGGCCAGCCGCTGCTGGAACGCCGAGGCCTCGCCGGTCCCGCTCGCCGCGGCGACCGTACGGCGCAACGGCGTACGCACCAGGCCGCGCAGCAGCGGCGCGAGGGCCCCCGCGGCGGCCTGGCCGCGCAGCGCGGCCGAGTCCAGCCGCATCGGCACCAGGAGCGGCTCCACGCCCGCCCCGGCCGCGTCGAAGAGCGCGAGCCCCTCGGCCGAGGACAGCGGGGCGACACCGCCCCGGCTCATCCGGCGGACCTCCGCCTCGTCCAGCGCACCGGTGAGCGTGCTGCGCTCGGCCCAGAAGCCCCAGGCCAGCGAGACGGCGGGCAGGCCGTTCGCCCGGCGGTGGTGCGCCAGCGCGTCGACGAAGGCGCTCGCGGCGGCGTAGTTCGCCTGGCCGGCGTTGCCGAGCAGGCCGACCGCGGAGGAGAACAGGACGAAGGAGTCCAGGTCCAGGTGGGCCGTCAGCTCGTGCAGGTGCTGGGCGGCGTCCGCCTTGGGCCGCAGGACGTGGTCCAGCCGCTCCGCGGTGAGCGAGTCGAGGACGCCGTCGTCCAGCACGGCCGCCGCGTGCACCACGGAGGTGAGCGGGTGCTCGGCGGGAACGGCGTCCAGCACGGCGGCGAGCGCCGCGCGGTCCGCGACGTCGCAGGCCGTGACGGTCACCTCGGCGCCCAGGCCGGTGAGTTCGGCGCTCAGCTCCTCGGCGCCGGGCGCCGCCGGGCCCTGCCGGCTGAGCAGCACCAGGTGCCGGGCGCCGTGCTCGGTCACCAGGTGGCGGGCCAGCAGCGAGCCCAGGGTGCCGGTGGCACCGGTCAGCAGGACGGTGCCCTCCGGGTCGAGGACGCGCCGCGGCTCGTCCGTCCCGGCGGGTACCCGGGCGAACCGGGGCGCCAGCACCTCACCGGTGCGCAGGGCGAGTTGGGGCTCGCCGGTGGCGACGGCGGCGGGCAGCGCGGCAGCGGAGCCGGCCGTGCCGTCCAGGTCCGCCAGGACCAGCCGGCCGGGGTTCTCGGTCTGCGCCGAGCGCACCAGGCCCCAGACCGGGGACTGGGCCAGCGCCGGGACGTCCTCGTCCGGGCGGGTCGCGACCGCCGCACGGGTCAGCACCACCAGGCGGGCCGCTTCGAAGCGCTCGTCCGCCAGCCAGGAGTGCAGCAGGGCGAGGGTGTCGCCGGTGCTGCGCCGCAGGCCGTCCAGCAGCGGGTCGTCGGCGCCGGTGGCCACCGCGGCCACCACCACGGACGGCAGCTCGGCGCCGGCGTCGACGGCCTCGGCCAGCTCGGCCAGGTCGCGGTAGCGGCGCGCAGAGGCGGTCCACTCCCCCTCGACGGCGCCCAGCAGCGCCAGTTCCGCCGCGGGGGTCGCGGCGGGCAGCGGCACCGGCGTCCAGTCGACCCGGAACAGCGAGTCCTGGAAGGCGGATTCGGCGGCCGCCGCCCGCTCGGCCAGCGGGCGCAGCACCAGCGAGCCGACCGCCGCGACCGGGCGGCCCTCCCCGTCGGCCAGCTCCAGGGCCACCCCGTCCGCACCGGTCGGGGTGAGGCGCAGCCGCAGGGCCCCGGCGCCGGTGGCGAACAGCGTCACGTCCGTCCAGGCGAACGGGAGCCGCCCGGCGGCGAGGTCCCGGGTCGCGTCACCCAGGCCCGCCGCCTGCAGCGCGGCGTCGAGCAGCGCGGGGTGCAGGCCGAAGCGCTGGGCGTCGCCCTGCTGGTCCGCCGCGAGGGCGACCTCGGCGAACACCTCGGAGCCGCGCTGCCAGACGGACCGCAGGCCGCGGAACGCCGGACCGTAGGCGAAGCCGAGGCCGGCCAGGGTGTCGTAGTACCCGTCCACCGACACCGGCTCGGCGCCCTGCGGGGGCCAGACGGCGAGGTCGAACTCCGGCACGGCGGCGCCGCGGAACAGGGCGCCGGTGGCGTGGCGGGTCCACGGCTCGTCAGGCGCCGCGTCCTCGGCACGGGAGTAGACCTCCACCTCGCGGCGGCCGTCGGCGTCGGGCGAACCGACCACCACCTGCACCGCCACGCCACCCTGGACGGGCAGCACCAACGGCGCCTCCAGGGTCAGCTCCTCCAGCACGTCACAACCGGCCTGGTCACCCGCGCGGACGGCCAGCTCGACGAACGCCGTACCCGGCAGGATCACCGTGCCGGCCACCGCGTGGTCCGCCAGCCACGGCTGGGTCTGCACCGACAGGCGGCCCGTGAAGACGTGCCCGTCGCGGTCGGCCAGCGCCACCGCAGCACCCAGCAGGGGGTGGTCGGCCGCGCCCAGACCGGCGGACAGCACGTCACCGATGCCGCGCGTGCCCGGCTTCGGCCAGTAGTGCTCGTGCTGGAAGGCGTAGGTCGGCAGGTCGACGCGGCGGGCCGTGGGGAACTGGGCGGCCCAGTCGACGGTGGCGCCGTTGGACCAGGCCTCGGCGAGGGCGGTCAGGAAGCGCTCCCGGCCGCCGTGGTCGCGGCGCAGGGTGCCCTGGACGCTCGCCTCGGCGTTGGCGGCGTCGACGGACTCCTGGATGCCGACGGTCAGCACCGGGTGGGCGCTCACCTCGACGAACTGCGAGTGGCCCGAGGCCAGCAGGGCCTCGATGGTCGCCGCGAACTCCACCGTCTGGCGCAGGTTGCGGTACCAGTACGCGCCGTCCAGCGAAGCGCTGTCGACCAGTTCACCGGTGACCGTCGAGTGGAACGGCACCTCCGGCACGCGCGGGGCGACCGGGGCCAGCAGCTCCGCGAGACGGGCCTCGATGCGCTCGACGTGCGCCGAGTGCGACGCGTAGTCCACCGCGATCCGACGCGCCCGGATCTCCTGCCCGGCGCAGTACTCCATCAGCTCGTCCAGGGCACCGGCGTCACCGGAAACCACCACCGAGCTCGGGCCGTTGACCGCCGCGACGGACAGGCCCTCACGGCCCGAAAGGAGTTCACGCACCTGCTCGGCGGGCAGCGGGACGGACACCATGCCACCCAGTCCGGAGAGCTCGATGATCGCCTGGCTGCGCAGCGCCACCACCAGCGCCGCGTCCTCCAGCGACAGCGCGCCGGAGACGGCAGCGGCAGCGATCTCGCCCTGCGAGTGACCCACCACCGCCGACGGCTCCACACCGTACGAACGCCACAGCTCGGCGAGCGAGACCATCACGGCGAACAGCACCGGCTGGACCACGTCCACCCGCTCCATCCACCCGCCGTCCTCACCCGCGACGACCTCGAGAAGATCCCAATCCACGTACAGGGACAGCGCCTTGGCGCACTCCTCCATCCGGGAACGGAACACCGGCTCATCCGCCAGCAGCCCCCGGGCCATGCCCAGCCACTGCGAACCCTGACCCGGGAACACGAACACCGGGCGCCCCGAACGCACCCGCCCGGACACCACGCCCGCGCCCGGCAGGCCGTCCGCCAGCGCGCCCAGGCCCGCCAGCAGCGCCTCCCGGCCCTCGCCGACCACCACGGCCCGGTGCTCGAACACCGCCCGCGAGGACACCAGCGAGAAACCGACATCCGCCGGCCGCTCCTCCGCGACCGCCGCCAGCAGCCGCCGCGCCTGCTCCCGCAGCGCCGCCTCACTCCGGGCCGACAGCACCCACGGCACCACACCACCGGCAGCCGACTCCTCGTCGGCCTGCGGGAGTTCCGCCGCCGGAGCCTGCTCCAGCACCACATGGGCGTTGGTGCCGCTCGCGCCGAAGCCGGAGACGCCCGCGCGGCGCGGTTCGCCGGTCTCGGGCCAGGCCCTGGCCTCGGTGAGCAGCTCGACCGCGCCCGCCGACCAGTCGACGTGCGGGGTGGGCTCGTCCACGTTGAGGGTGCGCGGCAGCACGCCCTCACGCATCGCCATCACCATCTTGATGACGCCGCCGACACCCGAAGCCGACTGGGTGTGGCCGATGTTGGACTTGAGGGAGCCCAGCCACAGCGGGTCCCCGCCGCGCTCCTGGCCGTAGGTGGCCAGCAGCGCCTGGGCCTCGATCGGGTCGCCGAGGGTGGTGCCGGTGCCGTGCGCCTCGACGGCGTCGACCTGACCGGGAGTCAGGCCGGCGTTGGCCAGCGCCTGGCGGATGACGCGCTGCTGCGCGGGGCCGTTGGGCGCGGTGAGGCCGTTGCTGGCACCGTCCTGGTTGACGGCGCTGCCGCGGACGACGGCGAGCACCGGGTGCCCGTTGCGCCGGGCGTCGGAGAGCCGCTCCAGCAGCAGCATGCCCGCACCCTCGCCCCAGCCGGTGCCGTCGGCGGCGGCCGCGAAGGGCTTGCAGCGGCCGTCGGCGGCCAGGCCGCGCTGGCGGCTGAACTCGATGAACGGGCCGGGCAGCGGCATCACGGTGACGCCGCCGGCCAGGGCCAGCGAGCACTCGCCCTGGCGCAGCGACTGGGCGGCCAGGTGGAGCGCCACCAGCGAGGAGGAGCAGGCGGTGTCGACGGTGACGGCCGGGCCCTCCAGGCCCAGGGTGTAGGAGATCCGGCCGGACATCACACTGGCTGCCGTACCGGTGAGCATGTATCCCTCGGCGCCGCCCTCGCTGTTGGTCAGCACCGTGGTGTAGTCCTGGGTGGACCCGCCGGCGAAGACGCCGGTCGCGCTGCCGCGCAGCGTGCCGGGGTCGATGCCGGCGCGCTCCAGCGTCTCCCAGGTGACCTCCAGCAGCAGGCGCTGCTGCGGGTCCATGGTGACGGCCTCGCGCGGGGAGATGCCGAAGAAGCCCGCGTCGAAGAGGCCGGCGTCGTGCAGGAAGGCGCCTTCGCGGCAGTAGCTGGTACCGGGCTGGTCGGGGTCGTCGGCGTAGAGCGCCGCCAGGTCCCAGCCGCGGTCGGTGGGCATGCCGGTGACGGCGTCCCGGCCTTCGGTGACGAGCCGCCACAGGTCCTCGGGCGAGGCGACGCCGCCGGGGAAGCGGCAGCCCATCGCGACGATGGCGATCGGCTCGTCGTCGGCGGCCGCCGCGCTGGTGGCCCGGGCCTGGTCCTGGTCCGCGCCGAGGGTCTGGGCGCGCAGGTAGCCCGCGAGGGCCGCCGGGGTCGGGTAGTCGAAGACCAGCGTGGTGGGCAGCTTCAGGCCGGTGGCGCTGCCGAGGCGGTTGCGGATCTCCACCGCGGTGAGCGAGTCGAAGCCGAGTTCGCGGAAGGCGCGCACGGGGTCGACGGACTCCGGTCCGGCGAAGCCGAGGACGCCGGCGGCCTGGGCGCGCACCAGGTCGGTCAGGACGCGCTCCTGGTCGGCGGCGGACAGTCCGGCGAGCTTGCGGCGCAGCGCCGACTGCTCGGGCACCTCGGTGCCGGGCCCGGCGGTGCCGGTGCCCACGCTCAGGGCGCGGACCTCCGGCAGGTCCTCGATCAGCGGGCGGCGGCGGGTGGCAGTGAAGGCGGGCTGGAAGCGCTCCCAGACGACGTCGGCGACGGCGAGGAAGGTCTCGTCGAGGTCGAGGGCCTGCTGGAGGGCGGCGACGGCCAGCTCCGGCGCCATCGCCGGGACACCGCGGCGGCGCATGGCCTCCCCGGCGGGGCCGTCCGCCATCCCGCCGTCCGCCCAGGCGCCCCAGGCGACCGAGGTGGCCCGGACGCCGGCCGCGCGCAGCCGTTCGGCGTAGGCGTCGAGGAAGGCGTTGACGGCGGCGTAGGCGCCCTGGCCGCCGCCGCCCCAGACGCCGGCGTTGGAGGAGAACAGGACGAAGGCGTCCAGTTCGGTGCCGGTGAGCGCCTCGGCCAGGTTGCGGGCGCCGGCGATCTTGGCCTCGGCGAGCTCCTGGAGGTCGGCGGGCCGCAGGTCGGCGAGGGCGCCGGTGCGGCCGAGGCCGGCGGCGTGCAGCACCGCGCGGATCGGCGCGCCCTGCAGGGCGAACCGCCCGACCAGGGCGTCCACGGCGGCGCGGTCGGCGGTGTCGCAGGCGACGACCGTCACCTCGGCGCCCGCCGCGCGCAGTTCGTCGGCGAGTTCGGCGGCGCCCGGGGCGTCGGCGCCCCGGCGGCTGGTCAGCACCAGGTGCTCGGCGCCGTTGGCGGCCAGCCAGCGGGACACGTGGGCGCCGACGGCGCCGGTGCCGCCGGTGACCAGCACGGTGCCGCGCGGGCGCCAGGTCCGCTCGGCGGGCACCTCGGCGCCGGGCGCGCGGACCAGTCGGCGGGCCAGCACACCGGTGGCGCGCACGGCCAGCTGGTCCTCCTCGTCCTCGGCCGCGAGCACCGCGGCGAGTCGGGCGGCGGCGCGGTCGTCGGGGTCGGCGGGCAGGTCGACCAGGCCGCCCCAGCGCTCGGGCTGCTCCAGGCCGAGCACCCGGCCCAGGCCCCAGACCTGGGCCTGCGACGGGTCGGCCGGGCCGTCCGCGCCGCCGGTGCGGACGGCGCTGGTGGTGGCCGACCAGAGCGGGGCGTCCAGGCCCGCGTCGGCGAGCGCCTGGACCAGGGCGACGGTGCCGGCCGTCCCGGCCGGGACGAGCGGGGCGTCCGGGTGCGGGCGGTCGTCCAGCGGCAGGAGGGAGAGCACGCCGGCCCAGCGGGGCGGCTCGGCGGCGCCGTCCTCGGCGGCCTCGGCGAGTTCGGCGGCGAGCAGCGCCGCGAGGCGGCCGCGGTCGGCGGTGGCGTCGGCGGTGACCCGGCGCACCCGGGCGCCGGCCGTCTCCAGGGCGCGCTGGGCGGCGTCGGCCCACGCGGTCCCGGCGGCGGGCTCGACGAGCAGCCACCGGCCCGTCAGCCGGGGCCGGCCCTGGGCGGTGACGGGCTTCCAGGCGATCCGGTAGCGCCAGCCGTCCACCGTGTCGGCCTGCTGCCGGCGGCGGCGCCAGGCCGCGAGGGCGGGCAGCACGGCGCTCAGCGGGTCCTCGCCGTCCACGGCCAGGGCGGCGGTCAGCTCGGTCAGGTCCCCGCGTTCGACGGCGGACCAGAAGCCCTGGTCGGCGGCGGACTCCGGGGCCGCGCCGGGCAGGGCGGCCGGAGCCGGGACGTCGAGCCAGTAGCGGCGGTGCCGGAACGGGTAGGTGGGCAGTTCGCACTGGACCAGGCCGCGCCCGTCGAACGGCGCGGTGCGCCGCACCGGCACGCCGTGCGCGTGGACGGCGGCGAGCGAGGCGAGGAAGCGCTCGGCGTCGTCCTCGTCGCGGCGCAGCGAGCCGAGGACGGCGGCCTCGGCTCCGATCCCGTCGAGGGTCTCCTCCATGCCGGTCACCAGCACAGGGTGCGGGCTGACCTCCAGGAAGGCGCCGTGGCCGTGCTCGGCCAGGGTGCGGACGGCCTGCGAGAACTCGACCGTCTGCCGCATGTTGCGGTACCAGTACTCGGCGTCCAGCGCTCCGGTGTCCAGGAGGCCGCCGGTCACCGTGGAGTAGAACGGGACGTCGCAGGAGCGGGAGGTGACCCTGGCGCCGATCGCGAGCATCTCCTCGCGCAGCGCCTCGGTCTGCGGGGAGTGGGCGGCGTAGTCGATCGGGAGGAACTTGGCACGGACGTCGAGCGCGGCGCACTCGGCCGCCAGCTCCGCCAGCGCGGCCGGGTCTCCGGCGACGACGACGGTCCGGGGGCCGTTGACCACGGAGAGCTGGAGGCGGTCGGTGCGCTCCGCGATCAGCTCGCGCATCCGCTCGGCGCCCTCCGCGACGGCGAGCATGCCGCCGAGGCCGGAGATCCGGGACAGCGCGGCGCTGCGGGCCGTCACCAGGTAGGCGGCGTCGGCGAGGCTGATCGCGCCGGCCACGCAGGCCGCGGCGATCTCGCCCTGCGAGTGGCCGACCACCGCGGCCGGCTCGACCCCGTACGAGCGCCACAGCTCGGCGAGCGCGACCATCACGGCGAACAGGGCGGGCTGGACGACGTCGATCCGGTCGAGCGGGGGCGTGCCCTCGACTCCGCGCAGCACGTCCTCCAGCCGCCAGTCCACGTGCTCGGCGAGGGCCGCCGAGCACTCGGTGAGCCGGGCGGCGAACACCGGCGAGGAGTCCAGCAGCCCGACGGCCATGCCGGGCCACTGGGAGCCCTGGCCGGGGAAGACGAAGACGGCCTTGCCGGCCGCGGCGCCGCGGGCCGTGCCGCGCACCAGGGCGGGGTGTTCCTCGCCCTCGGCGAGCGCGGCGAGGGCGCCGAGCGCGCCGTCGCGGCCGTCGGCGAGCAGGACGGCCCGGTGCTCGAAGGCGCCGCGGCCGGCCGCCAGCGTCCAGGCGACCCGGTCGACGTCCAGCTCCGGCCGGTCCGTCAGGTGGTCGTGCAGCTGCCGGGCCTGCTCGCGCAGGGCGTCCTCACCGCGGGCGGACAGGAACCAGGGGGTCGCCCGGGTGGTCAGCGGCGGGCGCTGCGGCTCGCCGGAGGCCGGTTCCCCGTCCGTTTCCTGGGCGGGCAGCTCGGCCGGGGCCTCCTCGATGACGGTGTGGGCGTTTGTGCCGCTGAAACCGAAGGAGGAGACGGCGGCCCGGCGGACCCGCTCGCCGGCCGGCCAGGGGCGGGCCTCGGTGAGCAGTTCGACGGCGCCGGAGGCCCAGTCGATGTGCGGGGACGGCTCGTCGACGTGCAGGGTGCGCGGCAGCTCGCCGTGCCGCAGCGCCATGACCAGCTTGATGATGCCGGCGACGCCGGCCGCGGCCTGGGTGTGGCCGATGTTGGACTTGATCGAGCCGAGCCAGAGCGGCGCCCCGCCCTCGCCGCGCTCCTGCCCGTAGGTGGCGAGCAGGGCCTGGGCCTCGATCGGGTCGCCGAGGGTGGTGCCGGTGCCGTGCGCCTCGACGGCGTCGATCTGGTCCGGGGAGAGCCCGGCGCCGGCCAGGGCCTGGCGGATGACGCGCTGCTGGGAGGGGCCGTTGGGGGCGGTCAGGCCGTTGCTGGCGCCGTCCTGGTTGACGGCGGAGCCGCGGACCACGGCGAGCACCGGGTGCCCGTTGCGCCGGGCGTCGGAGAGCTTCTCCAGCAGCAGCACGCCGGCGCCCTCGCCCCAGGCGGTGCCGTCGGCTCCCCCGGCGAAGGCCTTGCAGCGGCCGTCGGGGGCGAGGCCGCGCTGGCGGCTGAACTCGACGAAGGTGTCCGGCGTCGACATCACGGTGACGCCGCCGGCCAGGGCGAGCGTGCACTCGCCGCTGCGCAGGGCCTGGGCGGCCAGGTGGACGGCGACCAGCGAGGAGGAGCAGGCGGTGTCGATGGTCACCGCCGGGCCCTCCAGGCCCAGGGTGTAGGCGACGCGGCCCGAGACGACGCTGCCGGCGGTGCCGGTGCTCAGGTAGCCCTCGACGCCCTCGGGGACGGTGAACAGGCGGCTGGCGTAGTCGTGGTACATCACGCCGCTGAACACGCCGACCCGGCTGCCGCGCACGGCGGCGGGGTCGATGCCGGCCCGCTCGAAGGCCTCCCAGGAGGTCTCCAGCAGCAGCCGCTGCTGGGGGTCCATGGCGGTCGCCTCGCGGGGGCTGATCCCGAAGAACTCCGGGTCGAACTGGGCCGCGTCGTGCAGGAACCCGCCCTCGCGGGTGTAGCTGGTGCCCGAGCGGCCGTGTTCGGCGTCGGCGTCGTACAGCGCGTCGGTGTCCCAGCCGCGGTCGGCGGGGAAGCCGGTGATGGCGTCGGTGCCGTCCGCGACGAGCTGCCACAGCTGCTCGGGGGTGCGGACGCCGCCCGGGTAGCGGCAGCCCATCGCGACGATGGCGATCGGTTCCTGTTCGCCGGACTCGACCTCGCGCAGGCGGCGACGGGTCTCGTGCAGGTCGGCGGTGACCCGCTTGAGGAAGTAGCGGAGCTTCTCTTCGTTCATGACGTTCTGTCCCAATCGAGCGACCGCGGGGCGCGGTTCGGAAGTCTGGTGGGGTGGGCCGGGCGGCTCGGGCGCCGGGGTGGCGCGGCGCCCGGCCCACCGGGGGTGGCGGAGCGGGAGGTGCCGGTTCGGGCGGCGACGGGTCAGGAGATGCCGAACTCCTTGCCGATGAACTCGAACATCTCGTCGTCGGTGGCCGCCTCCAACTCGTCGGCGACGGTGGCGTCCTCGGGGCGGGCCTCCTCCGCGGCCCAGCGCTCGGCCAGGGCCCGGAGCCGGATCGCGACCCGGGCCCGGCCCTCCTCGTCCGTCGCGGCGGCGGTCAGCGCCGCCTCCAGCCGGTCGAGTTCGGCGAGCATCGGGGTGACCGCGTCGGCGCCCTCCTGGAGCAGGTCCTCCCGCAGCCGCTCGGCGAGGTCGAGCGCGCACGGGTGGTCGAAGACCAGGGTGGCCGGCAGCCGCAGGCCGGTCACGGCGTTCAGCCGGTTGCGCAGCTCGACCGCCGTGAGGGAGTCGAAGCCGAGCTCCTTGAAGGCCAGTTCGGGCTCGACGGCGGACCGGTCCGGGTGTCCGAGGACGGCCGCCACCTGGTCCTGGACCAGCTCCAGCAGGATCCGCTCCCGCTCGGCCGGGGAGGCCGCGGCCAGCCGGCCCGCCAGGTCGCCGCCGGCGGCGGGCACACCCGCCGCCGCCCGCCGCACCGGACGGACCAGCCCGCGCAGCAGCGGCGGGACCGGTCCTTCGCCCAACTCGCCGCGCAGCGCGGCGACATCGAGCCGGACCGGGACGGGCGCGGGCTCGGCGAGGCCGAGCGCGGCGTCGAACAGGGCCAGACCCTCGGCCTCGGTGAGCGCGCTCACACCGCCCCGGGCCATCCGGCGGCCGTCGCCCTCCTCCAGCGAACCGGCCATGCCGGCCTCCGCCCACGGGCCCCAGGCCAGGGAGACGGCGGGCAGGCCCCGGGTCCGGCGGTGCCGGGCCAGGGCGTCCAGGAAGGCGTTGGCGGCGGCGTAGTTCGCCTGCCCGGCGTTGCCGAAGACCCCGGCGGCCGAGGAGAACAGGACGAAGGAGTCGAGCTCCAGGCCCGCCGTCAGCTCGTGCAGGTTGAGCGCGGCGTCGACCTTCGGCCGCAGCACCCGCTCCAGCCGCCCCGCGTCCAGGGAGGACAGGACGCCGTCGTCCAGCACCCCGGCCGCGTGCACGACCCCGGTCAGCGGGTGGTCGGCCGGGATCCGGGCCAGCAGGCCGGCCAGCGCCTCCCGGTCGGCCGCGTCGCACGCCTCGACGGCGACGCCCGCGCCCAGCGCGGTCAGCTCCCCCACCAGCTCGTCCATCCCCTCGGCGGACCGGCCGCGCCGGCCGGCCAGCACCAGGTGCCGCACGCCGAGGTCGGCGACCAGGTGCCGGGCGAGCACCCGGCCGAGGGCGCCGGTGGCGCCGGTGAGCAGGACGGTCCCGTCCGCGGCGAAGGCGCTCGGGACGGCGGCCTCGGCCGCCTGCGGGGCGCTCACCCGGGCCAGCCGCGGGGCCAGCGCCGCACCCCGGCGCAGCGCCAGCTGCGGCTCGTCGGCCGCCAGGGCCGCGGCCAGCGCCCGCCGCGAGCGCTCGTCGCCGTCCAGGTCCACCACGGCGAACCGGCCCGGCTCCTCGGACTGCGCCGAGCGGACCAGGCCCCAGACCGCGGCGGCGGCCAGGTCGGTCACGTCCTCCTCGGCGCCCGCCGCCACCGCGCCACCGGTCAGCAGCACCAGCCGACTGCCCGCCAGCCGGCTGTCGGCCGCGAACAGCTGCACCAGCGCCAGCGTCTCGCCCAGCGCGTCCCGGGTGGCCTCGGCGAGGTCCCCGCCGCGCCCGCGCACCGGCACCAGCACGGCCTCCGGCGCGGGCGCGCCGTCGTCCAGGGCCGCCAGCAGCGCGGCCACGTCCGGGTGCCGGTCCACCAGGCCGCCGACGGCGCCCAGGGCGTCCTCAAGGGCCTCCAGCCCGCGGCCGTCCGCGCCGACCAGGGACCAGTCGAACGGCTCCGGGGCGGGCAGGGCCGCCATCGGCGACCACTCGACCGCGAACATCGAGTCGATCACGGCGGCGCCGGCCGCCCGGACCTGCTCCGGCGACAGCGGCCGGACCACCAGCGCCTCGACCGAACCGACCGGACGGCCGTCCTGGTCGGCCAGCGTCAGGGCGACGGCGTCCGGGCCGACCGGGGCCAGCCGGACCCGCAGCGCCCGGGCCCGGGAGGCGACCAGGGTGACGCCGCTCCAGGAGAACGGCAGCCGGCCCTGTGCCTGCTGCTCCCCGGCGTCCGCCGAGGCAGGGTCCGCTTCGGTGGCGGGCGCCGCCGGGTCGGGCAGGCCGAGGGCGTGCAGCGCGGCGTCCAGCAGCGCCGGGTGCAGGCCGAACCCGACGGCCTGGTCGGCCAGTTCCTCCGGCAGGGCGACCTCGGCGAACAGCTCGTCGCCGCGCCGCCAGGCGGCCCGCAGGCCCTGGAACGCCGGGCCGTAGCCGAAACCGTGCTCGGCCAGGCCCTCGTACAGGCCGTCCAGCTCCAGCGCCCGGGCCCCGGCCGGCGGCCACTCGGCCGGCCCGGCCTCGGCGGTCCGCCCGGTGTCGGCCGGCTC
Organism: Kitasatospora sp. NPDC032121; assembly: GCF_055580145.1. Lineage (NCBI taxonomy): Bacteria > Bacillati > Actinomycetota > Actinomycetes > Kitasatosporales > Streptomycetaceae > Kitasatospora > Kitasatospora sp. NPDC032121. The sequence goes on from NZ_JBVILX010000034.1 coordinate 18,916, forward strand.
GGCGGTGAGCGTGCCGGCGGCGTGGCGGGTCCACGGCTCACCCGGCGCGGCGCCCTGCGAACGGGCGTGCAGGGTCAGCGCGCGGCGGCCGGACGCGTCCGGCGCGGCCACCCGCACCTGCAACTCCACGGCGCCACGCGCCGGGAGGGCCAGCGGGGCCTCCAGCGTCAGCTCCTCCAGGTGGCGGCAGCCCGCCTGCTCGCCCGCCGCGAGCGCCAGCTCGACGAAGGCCGTGCCGGGGAGGATCACCGTGCCCGCGACCGCGTGGTCGCCCAGCCAGGTCTGGGTGCGCAGCGACAGGCTGCCGGTGAACAGCAGCTCCTCGGAGTCGGCCACCGCGACGGCCGCGCCGAGCAGCGGGTGCCCGGCGAGCCGCAGCCCGGCCGACGCGACGTCCCCGACCAGGGCCGGCGCCTCCAGCCAGTAGCGGCGGCGCTGGAAGGGGTAGGTGGGCAGGTCGGCGCGGCGGGCGCCGGTGCTGGCGAACAGCGCCGGCCAGTCGACGGACGCGCCGTGGGCGTGGGCGGTGGCCAGGGCGGTCAGCGCGCTCTGCGCCTCGGGGCGGCCGGAGCGCAGCGCGGGCGCGAAGGCGCTGCCGTCGACACAGTCCTGGGCCATCGCGGTGAGGACACCGTCGGGGCCCAGCTCCAGGTAGGTGGTGACGCCCTGGGCCTCCAGGGTGCACATGCCGTCGGCGAAGCGGACGGCCTCGCGGACGTGGCGCACCCAGTACTCGGGCGAGGACAGCTCCTCGACGGTGGCGAGGGTGCCGGTGACGTTGGAGACCACCGGGATGCGCGGCGCGCTGTACGTCAGGCGCTCGGCCACCTCGCGGAAGTCCGCCAGCATGCCGTCCATCAACGGGGAGTGGAAGGCGTGCGAGACGCTCAGCCGCTTGGTCTTCTCGAACTTCCCTGCGAGTGCCAGGACTTCGGCCTCGTCGCCGGAAATCACCACGGACGTCGACCCGTTGATGGCGGCGATGCTGACGTTCTCGGTGAGCAGCGGCAGGACGTCGGCCTCGGCGGCCTTGACCGCGACCATCGCGCCGCCCTCGGGCAGCGCCTGCATCAGGCGGCCGCGGGCGGCGACCAGGGTGACGGCGTCGTCGAGGGAGAGGACGCCCGCGACGTGCGCGGCCGCGATCTCGCCGATCGAGTGGCCGACCAGGAAGTCCGGACGGATGCCCCAGCTCTCGAAGAGCCGGAACAGCGCCACCTCGACGGCGAACAGCGCGAGCTGCGTGAACTCGGTACGGGCGAGGACCGCAGCGTCCTCGCCGAACACCGCCTCCTTCAGCGGCAGTTCAACCCGCGCGCAGACGGCGTCGAAGGCCTCGGCGAACACCGGGTAGGCCTCGTACAGCTCCCGGCCCATGCCCGGCCGCTGGCTGCCCTGTCCCGTGAACAGGAACGCCAGCTTCCCGCCGGCCTCCCCCGCGACCACCCCGGCCGCCGCCTCACCGCGCGCCAACGCCCTGACACCGGTAAGGAGTTCGTCGCCGTCACGGCCGACGACCACGGCCCGGTACTTGTGCACGGCGCGGCCGGTGGCCAGCGCGTACGCGACGTCGACCGGCTCGACGCCGGTCCGGGCCGCACCCAGCCGGCCGAGGAGCCGCACCACCTGCTCGCGCAGCGCGGTCTGGTCCCGGCCGGAGAGCACCCACGGGAGCGCCGGGGGCGTGATGCGGGCCTCGGTCTCGGGCGCGGCCGGCGCCTGCTCGACCACGACGTGGGCGTTGGTGCCGCTGAACCCGAAGGAGGAGACGGCCGCGCGACGCGGACGCCCGGTCTCCGGCCACGGCCGGGCCTCGGTGAGCAGCTCGACCGCGCCCGCGGTCCAGTCGATGTGCGGCGACGGCTCGTTGACGTGCAGGGTGCGCGGCAGCACGCCCTCCCGCATCGCCATGACCATCTTGATGATGCCGCCGACACCGGCCGCCGCCTGGGCGTGGCCGATGTTGGACTTGAGCGAGCCCAGCCACAGCGGCTCGCCGTTCTCGCCGCGCTCCTGCCCGTAGGTGGCGAGCAGCGCGTCGGCCTCGATCGGGTCGCCGAGGGTGGTGCCGGTGCCGTGCGCCTCGACGGCGTCCACCTCGGCGGCGGTCAGCCGGGCGGCGGCCAGGGCCTGGCGGATGACGCGGCGCTGGGAGGGGCCGTTGGGGGCGGTCAGGCCGTTGCTGGCGCCGTCCTGGTTGACGGCGGAGCCGCGGACCACGGCGAGCACCGGGTGCCCGTTGCGCCGGGCGTCCGACAGCTTCTCCAGCAGCAGCATGCCCGCGCCCTCGGCCCAGCCCGTGCCGTCCGCGTCGGCCGAGAAGGCCTTGCAGCGGCCGTCGACCGAGAGGCCGCGCTGGCGGCTGAACTCGACGAACGGGCCGGGGGTGGACATCACCGTCACACCGCCGGCCAGCGCCAGCTCGCACTCGCCGCCGCGCAGCGCCTGGGCGGCGAGGTGCAGGGCGACCAGGGAGGAGGAGCAGGCGGTGTCCACGGTGACCGCCGGGCCCTCAAGACCGAAGGTGTACGACACCCGGCCCGAGGCGACGCTGCCGGAGCCGCCGGTGCCGAGGTAGCCCTCGACGCCGGCGGGCAGGGCCGGAAGCCGGCTGAGGTAGTCGTGGTACATCACACCGGCGAACACGCCGGTCGCGCTGCCGCGCAGCGTGCCGGGGTCGATGCCCGCCCGCTCGAAGGCCTCCCAGGAGGTCTCCAGCAGCAGCCGCTGCTGCGGGTCCATGGCGAGCGCCTCGCGCGGCGAGATGCCGAAGAACGCCGGGTCGAACTCGGCCGCGTCGTGCAGGAACCCGCCCTCGCGGGCGTAGCTGGTGCCCTGCTGGTCCGGGTCGTCGTCGTGCAGGCCGTCGAGGTCCCAACCGCGGTCGGCCGGGAACGGGGTGACGGCGTCCCGACCGCCGGCGACCAGGGCCCACAGCTCCTCGGGGGTCCGCACCCCACCGGGGTAGCGGCAGGCCATGCCGACGATGGCGATCGGCTCGTCGTCGCCGGCCGGCGTCACCGGCGCGGGGAACGTCCGGTCGGCCCGGGCGCCGTCGAACAGCTCCTCGGCCAGGTAGGCGGCCAGGGCCGCCGGTGTCGGGTGGTCGAAGACCAGGCCGGCGGGCAGCCGCAGGCCGGTCAGCGCACCGAGCCGGTTGCGCAGTTCGACGGCGGTCAGCGAGTCGAAGCCCAGCCGGGTGAAGGAGGTCGCGGGTTCCACGGCCTCGGCCGAGCTGTGGCCCAGGACGGCCGACGCCTGGTCGCGGACCTCCGCCAGCAGTCGCGCCGTCCGCTGCTCCGGTGCCAACGGCGCCAGCAGGCGGACCAGTTCGGAGCCGGACGGGTCGGCGCCTGCGGCCGCACCGCGGCGGACGGGGACCCGCACCAGGCCTCGCAGCAGGTGCGGCAGCCCGGCCTGCGCCCCGGCCCGCAGGGCGCCGAGGTCCAGCCGGATCGGCACCAGGACCGCCCGCTCGGCGGACAGCGCCCGGTCGAACAGGGCGAGGCCCTGCTCGGCGGTGAGGGCGTCGACGCCGGAGCGCGACAGGCGCCGGGCGTCGCCGCCCTGCAGCTCGCCCGCCATGCCGCCGGTGCCGGGCGTCCCGGACTGCTGCTCCCACAGGCCCCAGGCCAGCGAGGTCGCCGGGAGGCCCCCGGCGCGGCGGTGCGCGGCGAGCGCGTCCAGGAAGGCGTTGGCCGCGGCGTAGTTGCCCTGGCCGGCGTTGCCGAAGATGCCGGCCGCCGAGGAGAACAGCACGAAGGCGGCGAGGCCCTGGCCGGCCGTCAGCTCGTGCAGGTTGAGCGCCGCGTCGACCTTCGGACGGAACACCGCGTCGACCCGGTCGGGGGTGAGGGCGGCGACCACGCCGTCGTCGAGCACACCGGCGGTGTGCACCACGGCGGTCAGCGGGTGCTGCGCCGGGACGGCCGCGAGCACCTCGCCCAGCGCCTCGCGGTCGGCCGCGTCGCAGGCGACCATGGTCGCCTCGGCGCCCAGCCCGGCCAGTTCCCCGGCCAGCTCCGGCCAGCCCTCGGCCGCCGGGCCTCGGCGGCTGAGCAGCAGCAGGTGCCGCACGCCGTACCGGGTCACCAGGTGACGGGCCACCAGGGCGCCGAGCGAGCCGGTGGCACCCGTCACCAGGACGGTGCCCGCCGGGTCCAGGGCCGGGAGGTCGGTGCCGCCCGCCGCCCGGGCCAGCCGGGGCGCGTGGGCCCGGTCGGCCCGCAGCGCCAGCTGGGGCTCGCCGCTCGTCAGCGCGCCCGGCAGGGCGGTGACGGCGTCCGGGCCGTCCGCCGGGTCGAGGTCCAGCAGCACCAGGCGGCCCGGGTGCTCGGACTGGGCCGAGCGCAGCAGACCCCACAGGGCGGCCGCGGCGGGGTCCGCGATGGCCTCGCCCGGGAGCGCGACGGCACCCCGGGTCACCAGGACCAGCCGGGAGGCGGCGAACCGCTCCTCGGCCAGCCAGGCCTGGGCCAACGTCAGGGCGAAGCAGGCGGCGTCGCGGGCCGCCGTACGCAGGTCGGCGGCGGGCTCGGTGGCCCACGGGACCAGGACGGTCGCGGGGGCCTCGGCGCCGGAGTCCAGGTCCGCCAGCAGGTCCGGGAGACCGGCGTGGACGTCGAGCCCGTCGAGGACGGCGGGCAGGTCCGCCAGCAGGCCCAGCGGGTCCTGGCCGGCGACGGCCCAGGACGCACCGGCCGGGCCGTCGGCGGCGGGCAGCGCCGTCCAGTCGACGGCGAACAGCGCGTCGGCGCCGTCGCCGGCCGTCAGGGCACCGGCCGCGAGCGGGCGCAGGGCCAGCGACTCGACCGAGCCGACCGGCCGGCCGTCGGCGGTGGCGAGGCTCAGCGCCACCGTGTCCTGGCCGGCCGCCGTCAGCCGCACGCGCAGCGCGTCCGCGCCGGCGGCGTGCAGGGCGATGCCGGTCCAGGCGAAGGGCAGGTGGGCCCCGCCGTCGGCCGCGACGAACCCGCCGAGGCCCACCGCCTGCACGGCGGCGTCCAGCAGGGCCGGATGCAGACCGAAGGCGCGGGCGTCGCCGCGCACCGGCTCGGGCAGCGCGACCTCGGCGAACACCTCGTCACCGTGCCGCCAGGCCGCCCGCAGGCCGCGGAACGCCGGGCCGTACCCGAAGCCGGCGGCCGCCATCCCGGCGTACAGGCCGTCCACGTCCAGCGCCTCGGCGCCGGCCGGGGGCCAGCTGCCCTCGGCGTCCCCGGCCGGCGCGGCCGGCAGCGCCGCCGAGAGCGTGCCCGAGGCGTGGCGCGTCCAGGGGCCGTCCTCGCCGGCGCTCTCGGCCCGCGCGTGGACGGTCACCGGGCGGCGGCCCGCACCGTCGGCCGCGCCGGCCCGGACCTGGACCTGCACGCCGCCGGACGCCGGGAGCACCAGCGGGGCCTCCAGCGTCAGCTCGTCCAGCAGCGCGCAGCCGACCTGGTCACCGGCCCGCAGGGCCAGTTCGACGAAGGCCGTCCCGGGCAGGATCACCGTGCCGGCCACCGCATGGTCGGCCAGCCACGGGTGCGAGTGCAGCGAGAGCCGGCCGGTGAACAGCACCCCGTCCGCGTCCGCCACGGACACCGCGGCGCCGAGCAGCGGGTGGCCCACCGGGCTCTGGCCCAGGGCGACCGGGCTGCCGAACGGGACGGCCGGCGGGTGGAGCCAGAAGTGCTCGCGCTGGAAGGGGTAGGTGGGCAGGTCGGCGCGGCGGGCGCCGGTGCCGGCGAACAGCGCCGGCCAGTCGACGGACGCGCCGTGGGCGTGGGCGGTGGCCAGGGCGGTCAGCGCGCTCTGCGCCTCGGGGCGGCCGGAGCGCAGCGCGGGCACGAACACGCCATCCGCGAGGCAGTCCTGGGCCATCGCGGTGAGGACACCGTCGGGGCCCAGCTCCAGGTACGTGGTGACGCCCTCCGCCTCCAGGACCCGCATGCCGTCGGCGAAGCGGACGGCCTCGCGGACGTGCCGCACCCAGTACTCGGGCGAGCACAGCTCCTCGACGGTGGCGAGGGCGCCGGTGACGTTGGAGACCACCGGGATGCGCGGCGCGCTGTACGTCAGGCCCTCGGCCACCTCGCGGAAGTCCGCCACCATGCCGTCCATCAGCGGCGAGTGGAAGGCGTGCGAGACGCTCAGCCGCTTGGTCTTCTCGAACTTCCCGGCGATCGCCAGGACTTCGGACTCCTCGCCCGAAATCACCACGGACGTCGGCCCGTTGATCGCGGCGATACTGACGTTGCCAGTGAGCAGCGGCAGGATCTCCGCCTCAGCGGCCTTGACCGCCACCATCGCGCCACCCTCGGGCAGCGCCTGCATCAGCCGGCCGCGGGCGGCGACCAGGGTGACGGCGTCGTCGAGGGAGAGGACGCCCGCGACGTGCGCGGCCGCGATCTCGCCGATCGAGTGGCCGACCAGGACGTCGGGGCGCACGCCCCAGCTCTCCATCAGGCGGAACAGCGCCACCTCGACGGCGAACAGTGCGAGCTGGGTGAACTCCGTCCGGGCGAGGACGTCAGCGTCCTCGCCGAACACGGCTTCGCGCAGCGGGAGTTCGACCCGGTCGCAGATCGCGTCGAAGGCCTCGGCGAACACCGGGTAGGCCTCGTACAGCTCCCGGCCCATCCCGGGACGCTGGCTGCCCTGCCCGGTGAACAGGAACGCCGTCCGCCCCTCGGAGGCCTCGCCGACGACCGTACCGGCCGCCGGCCGCCCCTCCGCCAACGCCCGCACGCCGGCGAGGAGTTCCTCACCGTCCCGGCCGACGACCGCCGCCCGGTACCGGTGCTGCGCCCGGCCCGTGGCCAGGGCGTACGCGACGTCGAGCGCGGACGCGTCCGCCGCCCCGTCCGCCAGGCGGGCCTGCAGCCGGACGGCCTGCTCGCGCAGCGCGTCCTCCGTCTGGGCGGAGAGCAGCCACGGCAGCACCACCGGGGAGGCGGCGGCGGGCTCGGGGGTCGGCGCGGGTGCCTGCTCCAGGATGACGTGGGCGTTGGTGCCGCTGAACCCGAAGGAGGAGACACCCGCGCGGCGCGGCGCGCCGGTCTCGGGCCAGTCCCTGGCCTCGGCCAGCAGTTTCACCGCGCCGGCGGTCCAGTCGATGTGCGGGGACGGCTCGTCCACGTGCAGGGTGCGCGGCAGCACGCCCTCCCGCATCGCGAGCACCATCTTCATGATGCCGCCGACGCCGGCCGCCGCCTGGGTGTGGCCGATGTTGGACTTGAGCGAGCCCAGCCACAGCGGGCGGTCACCCGGGCGCTCCTGGCCGTAGGTGGCGAGCAGCGCCTGGGCCTCGATCGGGTCACCGAGGGTGGTACCGGTGCCGTGCGCCTCGACCGCGTCCACCTGGTCGGAGGTGAGCCGGGCGTCGGCCAGGGCCTGACGGATGACGCGCTGCTGGGACGGGCCGTTGGGGGCGGTGAGGCCGCTGCTGGCACCGTCCTGGTTGATCGCGCTGCCGCGCACGACGGCCAGCACCGGGTGTCCGTTGCGCTCGGCGTCGGAGAGGCGCTCCAGCAGGAGCATGCCCGCGCCCTCGGCCCAGCCGGTGCCGTCGGCGTCGGCCGAGAAGGCCTTGCAGCGGCCGTCGAGGGCCAGGCCGCGCTGGCGGCTGAAGTCGATGAAGGCGCCGGGGGTGGCCATCACCGTCACGCCGCCGGCCAGGGCGAGGGTGCACTCCTGGCGGCGCAGCGCCTGGACGGCCCAGTGCAGGGCGACCAGCGAGGAGGAGCAAGCGGTGTCCACGGTGACCGCCGGGCCCTCCAGGCCGAAGGTGTACGCGACCCGGCCGGAGGCGATGCTGCCCGAGCTGCCGGTGCCGAGGTAGCCCTCGACGCCCTCCGGCACAACGGACAGCCGGGCGGCGTAGTCGTGGTACATCACGCCGGCGAACACGCCGGTGGCGCTGCCGCGCAGGGTGGCCGGGTCGATGCCCGCGCGCTCGAAGGCCTCCCAGGAGGTCTCCAGCAGCAGCCGCTGCTGCGGGTCCATGGCCATCGCCTCGCGCGGCGAGATGCCGAAGAACGCCGGGTCGAAGCGGCCCGCGTCGTGCAGGAAGCCGCCCTCGCGGGTCACCGAGGTGCCGGGGCTGTCCGGGTCCGGGGAGTACAGCGCCTCCAGGTCCCAGCCGCGGTCGGTCGGGAACGCCGACACGCCGTCACCGCCGGCCGCGACCAGCTCCCACAGGTCCTCGGGCGAGGCCACGCCGCCCGGGTAGCGGCAGCTCATCGCGACGATCGCGATCGGCTCCTGGTCGGCCGCCTCCACCTCGCGCAGCCGCAGCCGCGTCTGGTGCAGATCGGCCGTCACCCGCTTGAGGTAGTCGCGAAGCTTGTCCTCATTCACCACGGTGCTCCCCCGTCCGGAAGTTGTCACAGATATCCATACGCACGAGGTCAGAGCCCCAGCTCGTTGTCGATGAAGTCGAAGAGGTCGTCGTCGCTGGCCTCGTCGAGCCGCTCGGTGACGGCCTCGCCGGCCGCCGGGGCGGCAGCGCCCCACAGGGCGAGCAGGTCCTGGAGGCGGGCGGTCAGCCCGGCCCGGACCGTGTCGTCCAACGGGCCCGCCGCCAGCGTCGCCAGGGACGCCTCCAGCCGCCCGAGTTCGCCGAGCACCGGCTCGACGGAACCGCCGGCACCGGAGGTCCGCAGCTCGCCGGCCAGGTGCCCGGCCAGCGCGGCGGGGCTCGGGTGGTCGAACAGCAGGGTGGCCGGCAGCCGCAGCCCGGTGGCGGCGCCGATCCGGTTGCGCAGCTCGACCGCCGTCAGCGAGTCGAAGCCCTGCTCCAGGAAGCCGCGCCCGGGCACCACCGCGTCGGGGCCCGCGTGGCCGAGCACCGCCGCGCCGTGCGAGCGGACCAGGTCCAGCAGGATCCGGTCCCGCTCCTCCGGCTCGGAACCGGCCAGCCGCTGCCGCAGCGCGTGGGCGGCGTCACCCGAGGCGTCCACCGCCCGGCGGGCCGCCGACGGCGCCAGCGTGCGCAGCACGGCCGGTACGGCCGCCCCGGCGGCGCGGGCCCGCAGCGCCCGCAGGTCCAGGGCGATCGGCACCAGCACCGACTCGTCGCCGGCCAGCGCCCGGTCGAGCAGCGCCAGGCCCTGCTCCGCGGTCAGCGCCGAGACACCGCCCCGGGCCATCCGGCGGGCGCCGGTGCCCTCCAGGGCGGCGGCCATCCCGCCGGACTGCTCCCAGAGCCCCCAGGCGAGCGAGGTGCCGGGCAGGCCACGGGCGGCGCGGTGCTGCGCCAGCGCGTCCAGGAAGGCGTTGGCCGCGGCGTAGTTCGCCTGACCGGCGTTGCCCAGCGTGCCCGCCGCGGAGGAGAACAGGACGAACCGGGCGAGGCCCGAACCGGCCGTCAGCTCGTGCAGGTTGAGCGCCGCGTCGACCTTGGGCCGCAGCACGGCGTCCAGCCGCTCGGGCGTGAGCGAGCCGATCACGCCGTCGTCGAGCACACCGGCGGTGTGCACGACGGCCGTCAGCGGGTGCTGCGCCGGGACGGTGGCGAGCACCTTGCCCAGCGCCTCCCGGTCGGCCGCGTCGCAGGCCGCGAGGGACACCGCGGCGCCCAGCCCGGACAGCTCCTCGGCCAGCTCCCGCGCCCCGTCGGCGGCCTCGCCGCGACGGCTGAGCAGCAGGAGATGACGCACCCCGTGCTCGGCCACCAGGTGCCGGGCGACCAGGCCGCCCAGCGCTCCGGTGGCACCGGTGAGCAGCACCGTGCCGTCCGGGTCGAGGGCGCCCCGAGCGGTGCCCGGGGTCTGCGCCCTGGCGAGCTGCGGGATCAGCAAGGCGCCGTCGCGCACCGCCAGTTGGGGCTCCTCGGCCGCCAGGGCGGCGGGCAGTGCTCGGGCGGCGTCCGGTGCTTCGTCCAGGTCGACCAGGACGAAGCGTCCCGGGTGCTCGGACTGCGCGGACCGCACCAGGCCCCAGACCGTGGCCGCGCCCGGGTCCGGCACCCCGTCCTGCGGGGCGGCGGCCAGCGCACCCCGGGTGAGCAGCACCAGCCGGGTGCCGGTGAAGCACTCCTCGGCGAGGAACGCCTGCACCAGCGTCAGCACGCGGAAGGCGGCGACCCGGGCGTTGTCGGCGACATCGGCGGCGTCGGCGGTTCCCGGGGCGGCGTCGGCGAGCAGCCCGCCGGCCGGGCAGGTCAGCAGCAGCACGTCGGGGGCGGTGCCCGACTCCACCAGGCCGAGCAGGTCGGCGTGGCGGTCCGGAACGGTACCCGCGGCGGCCAGGGCCTCGGCCACGCCGAAGGCGTCCTCGCCCAGTAGCGCCCACCGGCCCTCGGCCACCGGCTCGGCCGGCGAGGCCGCCGACGCGACGGCCGGAGCCGACCAGTCCAACCGGAAGAGGGCGTCCTCGTGCGACGCGCCGCCCGCCCGGGCCAGCTGCTCCCGGTCCACCGGCCGCAGCACCAGCGAGTCCACCGTCGCCACCGGACGGCCCCCGGCGTCCGCGACGGTCAGCGCGACCGCCTCGCGCCCCGCCGCCGCCAGCCGCACCCGCAGCGCGCCCGCGCCCGAGGCGTGGAGCTCGACGCCACTCCAGGAGAACGGCAGCAGACCGCCGCCCTCCCGGTCGGCCAGGACGCCCAGCCCGATCGCGTGCAGCGCGGCGTCCAGCAGCGCCGGGTGCAGACCGAAGCCGGCGGCGTGGTCCGCCAGTTCCTCCGGCAGGGCGACCTCGGCGAACACCTCGGAGCCGCGCCGCCAGGCGGCCCGCAGGCCCTGGAACGTCGGTCCGTAGTCGAACCCGGACACGGCCAGCGCCTCGTACCAGCCGTCGACGGCCACGGGCTCGGCCCCGGCCGGCGGCCACTCGGTCAGCGACTCGCCCTCCGTACGCGCGGCCGAGGCCAGCGCACCGGTCGCGTGCCGGGTCCACGGCTCGTCCGCCGAGGCCCGCTCCGAACGGGAGTGGACGCTCACGGGCCTGCGCCCGTCCTCGTCCGGCCCGCCGACCAGCACCTGGACAGCCAGCCCGCCCTGCTCGGACAGCACCAGCGGCGCCGCCAGCGTCAGCTCCTCCAGCACCGCACAGCCGACCTCGTCCGCCGCCCGCATCACGAGCTCGACGAAGGCCGTGCCGGGAAGGATCACCGTGCCCGCGACCGCGTGCTCCGCCAGCCACGGGTGGGTCCGCAGCGACAGGCTGCCGGTGAACAGGTGGCCCTCACCGTCGGCCAACGCCACCGCCGCACCCAACAACGGGTGGTCGGTCCGCCCGAGCCCGAAGGCCGTCGCGTCCCCGGCCCGGCGGACACCGACCGTCGGCCAGTAGCGCTCGCGCTGGAAGGGGTAGGTGGGCAGGTCGGCGCGGCGGGCGCCGGTGCCGGCGAACAGCGCCGGCCAGTCGACGGACGCGCCGTGGGCGTGGGCGGTGGCCAGGGCGGTCAGCGCGCTCCGCGCCTCGGGGCGGCCGGAGCGCAGCGCGGGCACGAACACGCCGTCCGTGAGGCAGTCCTGGGCCATCGCGGTGAGGACACCGTCGGGGCCCAGCTCCAGGTACGTGGTGACGCCCTCCGCCTCCAGGGCCCGCATGCCGTCCAGGAAGCGGACGGCCTCGCGGACGTGGCGCACCCAGTACGCGGGCTCGCACAGCTCCTCGGCGGTGGCGAGGGTGCCGGTGACGTTGGAGACCACCGGGATGCGCGGGGCGCTGTACGTCAGGCCCTCGGCCACCTCGCGGAAGTCCGCCAGCATGCCGTCCATCAGCGGGGAGTGGAAGGCGTGCGAGACGTTGAGACGCTTGGTCTTCTCGAACTTCCCGGCGATCGTGAGGACTTCGGCCTCGTCGCCGGAAATCACCACGGACGTCGGCCCGTTGATCGCGGCGATGCTGACGTTGCCGGTGAGCAGCGGCAGGACGTCGGCCTCGGCGGCCTTGACCGCCACCATCGCGCCGCCCTCGGGCAGCGCCTGCATCAGCCGGCCGCGGGCGGCGACCAGGGTGACGGCGTCGTCGAGGGAGAGGACGCCCGCGACGTGCGCGGCCGCGATCTCGCCGATCGAGTGGCCGACCAGGAAGTCCGGACGGATGCCCCAGCTCTCGAAGAGGCGGAACAGCGCCACCTCGACGGCGAACAGCGCGAGCTGGGTGAACTCGGTGCGGGCGAGGACCGCAGCGTCCTCGCCGAACACCGCCTCCTTCAGCGGAAGTTCGACCCGAGCGCAGACGGCGTCGAAGGCCTCGGCGAACACCGGGTAGGCCTCGTACAGCTCCCGGCCCATCCCGGGACGCTGGCTGCCCTGCCCGGTGAACAGGAACGCCAGCTTCCCGGTGTCGGCCGTGCCTCGCACCAGGCCGTCCGCGAACTCGCCCCGGGCGAGCGCGGCGAGAGCCTGCAGCACCTCGTCCCGATCGGCCGCCGTCAGCACGGCCCGGCGGTCGAACCGGCCCCGCGTGACCGCCAGCGAGAAGGCGACGTCCGCCGACTCGACGGGGCCCTCGAGGTGGGAACGCAGGCGAAGCGCCTGGTCCCGCAGCGCGGCCTCGGTACGGCCGGACAGTACCCACGGAAGCAGCTGCCGGGCGGTGGTGCCCGCCTCACGCGGAGCGTCGGCCGGGGCCTGCTCGATGATGGCGTGGGCGTTGGTGCCGCTGAAGCCGAAGGAGGAGACGGCCGCGCGACGCGGGCGCCCGGTCTCCGGCCACGGGCGCGCCTCGGTCAGCAGCTCGACCGCGCCGGAGGCCCAGTCGATGTGCGGGGACGGCTCGTTGACGTGCAGCGTCTGCGGCAGCACGCCGTGCCGCATCGCCATCACCATCTTGATGATGCCGCCGACGCCCGCCGCCGCCTGGGTGTGACCGATGTTGGACTTCAACGAGCCCAGCCACAGCGGCTCTTCGGCACGCTCCTGACCGTAGGTGGCCAGCAGCGCCTGCGCTTCGATCGGATCGCCGAGCGTGGTGCCGGTGCCGTGCGCCTCGACCGTGTCCACGTCGTTGGCCGTGAGGCGCGCGTTGGCGAGGGCCTGACGGATGACGCGCTGCTGGGACGGGCCGTTGGGGGCGGTGAGGCCGTTGCTGGCACCGTCCTGGTTGATCGCACTGCCACGGACCACCGCCAACACCTGGTGCCCGTTGCGCTGCGCGTCGGACAGCCGCTCCAGCAGGAGCATGCCCACACCCTCGGACCAGCCGGTACCGTCCGCGTCCGCCGAGAAGGCCTTGCAGCGGCCGTCGAAGGAGAGCCCACCCTGGCGGCTGAAGTCGATGAACGCGGCCGGGGTGGACATCACGGTCACACCGCCCGCCAGGGCCATCGTGCACTCGCCGTTGCGCAGCGCCTGGGCGGCCAGGTGGAGGGCGACCAGGGAGGAGGAGCAGGCGGTGTCCACCGTCACCGCCGGGCCCTCAAGACCGAAGGTGTACGCCAGGCGGCCTGAGATGACACTGCCCGCGTTGCCGGTGCCCAGGTAGCCCTCGGCGCCGGACGGGACCGACTCCAGCAGCGAGGCGTAGTCGTGGTACATCACGCCCGTGAACACGCCGGTGGCGCTGCCGCGCAGGGCGGCCGGGTCGACGCCCGCCCGCTCGAAGGCCTCCCAGGACGTCTCCAGCAGCAGCCGCTGCTGCGGGTCCATGGTGAGCGCCTCGCGGGGGCTGATGCCGAAGAAGCCGGCGTCGAACTCGGCGGCGCCGTGCAGGAAGCCGCCTTCCCGCGTGTGGCTGCCTCCGGGCTGGGTCCCGTCCGCGCCGAACAGGGCGTCGAGGTCCCAGCCACGGTCGGTCGGGAAGAGCGAGATGCCGTCGCCACCCCCGTGCACCAGCCGCCACAGGTCCTCGGGCGAGGCGACCCCGCCCGGGTAGCGGCAGGCCATGCCGACGATCGCGATCGGCTCGTCCACGACGGTCGTGGACAGCACGCCGCCGGTCGCCGGGGCCTCGCCGACGAGTTCGTCGCGGATGAAGTCGGCGAGCGCGGACGGCGTCGGGTAGTCGAAGACCAGCGTGGCCGGCAGGCGCAGGCCGGTGGCCGCGTTGAGGCGGTTGCGCAGCTCGATGGCGGTGAGGGAGTCGAAGCCCAGCTCACGGAAGGCGCGGGCCGGGTCGACCCCTTCCGCCGAACCATGGCCCAGGACCTCGGCCACCTGGGTGCGGACCACCTCACGGACGGCCTCGTCGCGGCGCGCCACCGGCAGGGCCAGCAGGCGCTCGGCCAGCGAACCGGCAGCAGCGGAACCGCCGCTGGCGGCGGTCCGGCGGCGCGGCGTACGGACGAGTCCGCGCAGCAGGGGCGGGACCTCGCCGGCGCCGGTCATGGCCACCGGGTCCAGGTGCATCGGGACGAGCAGAGCGCGGTCCAGGGTGAGCGCGCCGTCGAACAGGGCCAGGCCCTCGTGCGACCGCAGCGGCGCCACGCCCGCCCGGGCCAGGCGACGGACGTCGGCCTCGGACAGGCTGGTGGCCATGCCACCGTCCTCGGCCCACAGACCCCAGGCCAGCGACGTGCCCGGCAGGCCGTCCGCCCGGCGGCGGGCCGCCAGAGCGTCGAGGAACGCGTTCGCGGCGGCGTAGTTGCCCTGGCCTGCGGCGCCGAAGACGCCGGAGGCGGAGGAGAACAGGACGAACGCCGACAGGTCCATCCCGGCGGTCAGTTCGTGCAGGATCACCGCCGCGTCGACCTTCGGACGCAGTACCGCCGACAACCGCTCGGGCGTCAGCGACGACACCAGGCCGTCGTCAAGGACGCCGGCGGTGTGGACCACCGCGGACAGCGAACGGCCTTCCAGCATGCGGGCGACAGCGTCGCGGTCGGACACGTCGCACGCGACGACGTCCACCTCGGCTCCCAACCCGGCCAGCTCATCATGCAGTTCGGTCGCGCCCGGCGCGTCCAGGCCGCGGCGGCTGGTCAGCACCAGGCTCCGCACCCCGTGCGCTGTGACCAGGTGCCGGGCCACCAGCGAACCGAGACCACCCGTACCACCCGTGACGAGGACCGTACCCTCGCCCAGCGACACGCCGTTGTCCGGTTCGGTAGCGACGCGCACCAGACGCGGCGCGAACGCCACGCCCCCACGCACCGCCACCTGCGGCTCACCACAGGAGAGAACACCCGACGGCAGTTCGGCGTCCGCCTCCAGGTCCACCAGCAGGAACCGGTCCGGATTCTCCGACTGCGCCGAGCGCACCAGACCCCAGACCACCGACTCCGCCAGACCCGCAGCAACGGCGCCACGCGTCACCACGGCGAGCCGCGAAGCGGCGAAGCGCTCCTCCGCCAGCCAGCCCCGCACCAGCTCCAGGGCCCACACACCGGCAGCGTGCGCGGCCTCGGCCACGTCACCGCCGCCCGCCTGCGGAGCCTCGACGACCACGACCTCGGGAACCTCGTCCCCGGCCAGCTCGGCCAGTGACGAGAACAGCTGAACGTCGGCGGCCGACCCGGCCCCGAGCGCGATCTCCACCCAGTCCACGCCGAACAGCGAGTCACGCGACCCACCGGCCGCCGCCAACTGCTCGGCCAGCACCGGCCGCAGAGCCAGCGAACCGACGGTCCCGACCGGCTGCCCCTCGGCGTCCGCGAGCGTCAGCGACACCGCGTCCGTACCGGCGGACACCAGCCGCACCCGCAGCGCGTCCGCACCCGAAGCGTGCAGCTCGACACCAGCCCACGCGAACGGCAGGTGCGCCTGGCCCCCGGCCCGGACGAACCCGCCCAGACCCACCGCCTGCACCGCCGCGTCCAGCAGCGCCGGGTGCACACCGAACGACCCGGCATCCCCGCTCACCGCCTCCGGCAGCACGACCTCGACGAACACCTCGCCGTCGCGGCGCCACGCCGACCGCAGACCCTGGAACGCCGGCCCGTACACCAGCCCGGCCTCCGCCAGACCCCGCGCGAACGCCTCCACGTCCACGGCCTCGGCACCCGCCGGCGGCCACTCCACCAGACCCGCACCCTCAGCGACCGACGCACCCTCCGCCAGCACACCCGAGACATGACGGACCCACTCCGACGAGCCCTCGGCCCGACCGTGCACAGCCACCGAACGACGCCCGGACGCGTCCACCGCGCCCACCGTCACCTGAACCTGCACACCACCCGACCCCGGAAGCACCAACGGCGCCTCCAGCGTCAACTCCTCCACCAGCGAGCAACCCACCTGGTCACCCGCACGCACCGCGAGCTCGACAAAGGCAGTCCCGGGAAGGATCACCGAACCCAGCACCGCATGATCGGCCAGCCACGGGTGCGACTCCACCGACAGACGACCCGTGAACAGGAAGCCCTCCGCGTCGGCGAGAGCCACCGCCGCACCCAACAGCGGGTGATCGGCCGCACCGAGACCGGCGGACTGGACATCCCCGGTCAGAGCGGGGGCGTGGAGCCAGAACCACTCGCGGTCGAAGGCGTACGTCGGCAGGTCGACTCGCCGGGCACCGGCCTCCGCGAAGAACCCTCGCCAGTCGACCTGGGCGCCCTCGACGTGCGCGGTGACGAGCGCCGTCAGCGCGGTCTGCACCTCCGGGCGCTCGGCACGCAGAGCGGGCACGAACACACCGCTGTCGACGCACTCCTGGCCCATGGCCGACAGCACACCGTCCGGGCCGAGCTCGACGAAGGTGGTGACGCCCTGAGCCTCCAGGACACGCATGCCGTCGGCGAAGCGGACCGCCTGGCGCACGTGCCGGACCCAGTACTCGGGCGAGCACAGCTCCTCCGCCGTGGCCGGCTCACCGGTGACGTTGGAGACCACGGCGATCTGCGGCGCCGCGTAGGTCAGACTCTCCGCCACCCGGCGGAAGTCCGCCACCATGCCGTCCATCAGCGGCGAGTGGAAGGCGTGCGAGACGCTCAGCCGCTTGGTCTTCTCGAACTGACCCGCGATGGCGAGGACTTCGGTCCCGTCGCCCGAAATCACCACGGAGGTCGGCCCGTTGACGGCGGCGATGCTGACGTTCTCGGTGAGCAGCGGCAGGACGTCGGCCTCGGTGGCCTTGACCGCGACCATCGCGCCGCCCTCGGGCAGCGCCTGCATCAGGCGGCCACGGGCGGCGACCAGGGTGACGGCGTCGTCGAGAGAGAGGACGCCCGCGACGTGCGCGGCCGCGATCTCGCCGATCGAGTGGCCGACCAGGAAGTCCGGACGGACCCCCCAGCTCTCGAAGAGCCGGAACAGCGCCACCTCGACGGCGAACAGCGCGAGCTGGGTGAACTCCGTCCGGGCGAGAACGTCAGCGTCCTCGCCGAACACGGCCTCTCGCAGCGGCAGTTCGACCCGCGCGCAGACCGCGTCGAAGGCCTCGGCGAACACCGGATAGGCCTCGTACAGCTCACGCCCCATCCCCGGACGCTGGCTGCCCTGCCCGGTGAACAGGAACGCCAGCTTCCTGCCCGAGGCTGCACCGGTCACCAGCCCGGCGGCCGTGCCGCCGCCGGCGAGTGCCGTGAGGGCTCGGATGACGCTGTCGCGGCTGTCCGCGACGACGCCGGCGCGGAGGTCCATCGTCGCGCGGGTGGTGGCCAGCGAGTAGGCGAGGTCGGTGACCCGCAGCTCGGGCTCGGCCTCGACCAGGGCGAGCAGTCGCTGCGCCTGACCGCGCAGAGCACCCTCACTCTTCGCGGAGAGCACCAGCGGCGCCTGACCGTCCTCGGTCGACAGACGCTCCGGACGCTTCTCCGCCGGGGCCTGCTCGATGATCGTGTGGGCGTTGGTGCCACTGATACCGAAGGAGGAGACGGCCGCACGGCGCGGACGACCGGTCTCCGGCCAGGGCCGGGCCTCGGTCAGCAGCTCGACGGCGCCCGAGGCCCAGTCGATGTGCGGCGACGGCTCGTCCACGTGCAGGGTCTGCGGCAGCACACCGTGCTGCATCGCCATCACCATCTTGATGATGCCGCCGACACCGGCCGCCGCCTGGGTGTGGCCGATGTTGGACTTCAACGACCCCAGCCAGAGCGGCTCTTCGGTCCGCTCCTGACCGTACGTGGCCAACAGGGCCTGGGCCTCGATCGGGTCACCGAGCACCGTGCCGGTGCCGTGCGCCTCGACCACGTCGATCTGGTCCGAGGTCAGTCGGGCACCGGCCAGCGCCTGGCGGATCACCCGCTGCTGGGACGGTCCGTTGGGGGCGGTGAGGCCGTTGCTCGCGCCGTCCTGGTTGATCGCACTGCCACGGACCACCGCGAGGACGCGGTGGCCGTTGCGCTGGGCGTCAGAAAGACGCTCCAGCAGGAGCATGCCGACGCCCTCGGACCAGCCCGTGCCGTCCGCCGCCGCGGCGAACGACTTGCAGCGGCCGTCCATGGCCAGACCGCGCTGCTTGCTGAACTCGATGAACGCGCCCGGGGTGGACATCACCGTCACACCACCTGCCAGCGCCATCGTGCACTCGCCCTCACGCAGCGC
>NZ_JBVILX010000035.1:0-32473 GCF_055580145.1 Kitasatospora sp. NPDC032121
GGGGCCACCGCGAGAACCAACGAGGACCGCAGGAACAGGAAACGGCCTGGTGGCAGCGGCAACTCGTGTGAGGGAACAAGTGCCAGCCCCAGATGAATGGGGCCAGGTCTTCGGCGACGAGGTCCTCGCCACCGCCATCCTCGACCGACTCCTGCACCACTGCGACGTCATCTCGGTCAACGGCAACAGCTACCGCCTCAAGAACCGCCTCCAGGCCATCGACCGGGAAACCGAGGTGGCCTAGGAGCTCGGCACTGTCATCGCAGCCGCCCTCCTCATCTGGTGCCTTACCCGACTGGCACGGGAGGTCTATTCCAAGAGTTGGAACGGAGTCCGGCGCCAAGGAGCGCCAGGCGCATCCCGCTCAGCCGCCCAGCCGACTGGCAGATCCGCGAGCTCTCGCATGCTCGAGTTGTGCTCGATCGCCGCCCAGATGCACATGGCCGCACACGCGCCAGCGAGATTCGGGTCGTTCACACCATCGCCGACAAGCTAGGAGTTGTCCTCGGTGTGACCAACGAACAACGCCGGAAGGTCGCCGTTCGCCACTGTCCACTGAACGACGGCTCCGAGGTTCGAAGGGAACTCGGCCATCTCAAACGGCCACGGGAGCGACCTGAAGATCTCGTGCACGGGAGCACGCTATAGCAGTTCCAGACATGAACGCCCCGACAGTGGTGCACATAACTCCGTATTGTTGGAGCACTCACATCAGTACGCGGACAGCTCCGCCGGCGGCAATGGTGCAGGGCCACATTTCGCCCATCACGCACCCGTCACTTCAGCCCGGTCCGCCCTCGAGGAGGTGCGCGCCGTCAGGCTCGCGGGGCGGGCTTCGGGGCCGGGGCGGGCTTCGGGGCCGGGGCGGGCTTCGGGGCCGGGCCGGGAACGAACAGCACCGCGATCAGGGCCGCCGCCGCCAACAGCCCGGCCGTGACGACGAACGCGCGGTCGTAGCCGGCCGCGAGCGCCTCCAGCGGCTCGCGCCCCTCGCCTGCCGCGCTGCGGGTCGCGGCCACCGCGAGCGAGGAGAGCACGGCCAGGCCGATGCTGCCGCCGCACTGGCGCCCGGCGTTGAGCAGCCCGCTGACCAGTCCGGCCTCGTGCGGGGCCACTCCCGAGGTGCCCATCGCCGTGTTGGCGACCATGCAGATCCCGACGCCGGTGCTGGTGACCACGCACGGGCCCACGAACGCGCTCAGGTAGCCGGAGTCGACGCCGAGTCCGCTGAACCAGAGCATTCCGAGGCCCGCCAGCAGCAGTCCGGCGGTGAGCGTGGCCCGCGCCCCGAAGCGGGCGCCGAGGCGGCCGGCCACCATGCTGCCGGCCATCACGCCCGCGCAGAACGGCAGGAAGGCCGCACCGGCCGCGAGCGGGCCGTAGTGCAGGACGTTCTGGAGGTGCAGCGAGCAGAAGTAGAAACCCACCAGCATCGCCGCCCCGAGCAGGGTGACGATCACGCTCGCGGCCCACGCCGTCCGGGCCCTCAGCACTCCGAGCCGGACGATCGGCGCGGAGGCGAAGCGGGCCTCCCAGCAGAGGAACGCGATGCCGACGAGCGCGGCGGCCCCGAGGGTGGCCAGGGTCCGTGCCGAGGTCCACGGGTGCCGGTCGGTCTCCATCAGCCCGTAGACCAGCGCGCACATCGCCCCGGTCCCGAGCACCGCACCGACCAGGTCGAGCCTGCCCGTGCGCGCGGGCCGGGCGGTGGCGACGGAACGGACGGCGAGGACACCGGCCGCCAGCACCAGCGGGACGTTGACGAAGAACACCCACCGCCAGTCGAGCAGGTCCGTGAGCACGCCGCCGAGCAGAACCCCCAGCGCGCTGCCCGCCGCCGTCACCATCGACCAGATGCCCAGGGCCCTGGCCCGGGCCGTCCCCTCGGCGAAGGTGACCATGATGAGGGTGAGGCTGATGGGTGCGAGGAGCGCGGCGGCCACGCCCTGCCCGGCCCTGGCGGCGATCAGCTGCGCGGGGCTCTGCGCGAATCCGCCGAGGACGGAGGCGAGTCCGAACACGGCCAGACCGGCCAGCAGCGCGCGGCGGTGTCCCACCAGGTCGGCCACCCGCCCGCCCAGGAGCAGCAGTCCGCCGAAGGCGAGCGCGTAGGCGTTGACGACCCAGGGCAGGGCGCTGTCGGCGAATCCCAGGGCGTGGCCCATCGCGGGCAGGGCGATGTTCACGATGCTCGCGTCGAGCGTCACGACCAGCTGGCACAGGCTCGCCGTGGCGAGCACCAGGCCGGCGCGGGGACCGGAACGGCCGGAGCGCGGACTGGAGTGGCCGGCGCGGGGACCGGGACGGCCGGGGCCGTCCGGGGCGGCTCCCGAGCGCTTCTCGGACGCGGACCGCCCCCCGGGCGCGGTCGTCGACGATGCGGGAACGGTTGATCCGGGCACGGCCACCTCCAGATGCGAACAGTGTTCGCGTAAGGTAAGCCTTACTTGATTGACCTTGCAAGCCCCGCAGGTGAAGGCCCATCCGGCGGCGTGGCAGGATGACGAGGTGGCAGAACGAGGAACGACGATCGACCGCGGCCGCTACGGCCCCCGGCGCCCGCGTCCGGGACTGACCACGGACGCCGTCGTCGCCGCCGCGCGCCGACTCATCGAGCGGGACGGCATCGACGCGCTCACCATGCGGGCCGTGGCCACCGAACTCGACACCGCTGCCGCCTCGCTGTACCGGCACGTCGCCGACCGCGACAGCCTGCTGCTCGCCGTCCTCGACGAGATCGCCGACGGGATGCCCGTGGACGTCCCGGGCGACTCCCCCACCGCCAGGCTGCTCCACCGGCTCCTCGACGCCCACGACTTCCTCGCCGGGCACGTCTGGGTCCTGCACGTCCTCATCCGCGGTGAACTCGCGTCCGAGCGGGCCCTGCCCTTCACCGACGCCTGCCTGGCCGACCTGATGGCCGCCGGTCTCCGGCCCCCGCAGGCGGCAGCCGCCCACCGCTCCTGCTGGCAGCTCCTGGTCGGGGAGCTCCTCTCCGAACACCCCGTCAGCCGCCCGCGCGAGCCCAGTCAGCGGACCGCCGCACTCGCCGCCGCCGACCCGCGGACCCTCCCCGCCCTGGTGCTCGCCCGCACGGCCGCCCCCTACCTGGGCCCGGGCGCCCACTGCGCCGAACTGCGCCCGGCCCTGGCGGCACTGATCGACGGCCTGGTGTGCCGGGCCGAGTCCGGGCAGTAGCCGAGCGGGCAGGCCCCCGGACGGGGACCGGGTAGGAGAGTTCGCCGAGCGGGTTCATCTCCTGTACGTCTGTACGTCGACCAGCCGGTGACGGACGGATCCATGAGGGGCATCGCATTCGGAGGTTCCGGTGACGACGGCGGCGGGCGTGGCAGGACTCGGTGTCCGTGGCGGTCAGTGTCTCGGTCAGTGTCGCCGCCGGGCCAGCCATTCGGCGAGCACGGCGGCCTGGCTGTGGTCCGCATCCTTGGTGGCGGTCAGCAGCGTGAGCTTGTCGTGAGCGGCGAGGTCGCGCAGGTGCCCGGCCGCCTCCTGGTGTCGTGCATCCCGCAGTTCGGCCAGGTAGCGGCGGCGGAACTCGGGGAACCGGCTCGGCTCGTGGCCGTACCAGCGGCGCAGCTCGGTCGACGGGGCGACGTCGCGCAGCCACTCGTCCAGGTCGGCGTCCTCCTTCTTCATCCCGCGCGGCCAGACCCGGTCGACGAGCACGCGCTGCCCGTCCTGAGGCGAGGCTTCCTCGTAGATCCGCCGGTAGGCGATCCGTGTGGCCATGGGCGGCTTCCTTCCAGGTCGATCGGCTGCTTCGAGCGCTTTCGGCCCTGGCGGTGTGGGTCGGTCGGGGCAGCGCTAGGGCCGCCGGACGCCGGTCCGGTGACCGGCTGGGACGGCCCGCGACACCGCGGGCGTCCCACGAGGGCGTCTGCCCGCATCAGGAGGATCCTCACCTGGCCGTGGCTCCGCCGCACATCCGATCCATGACCAGCCGATTCACGACCAGCCAAGCCACGACCACCAGCCGACGCCCCAGCTGCGGGGGCGCGAGGTGCTCTTCTTCCCGCCGGTGGCCTTCCGCCGCTCCGCCGCACGAAGACCGGTCCCGGCCTCCGCGAAGCGCCGACGCGGCCGCTCGCCGAGCGGCTGCCCGGTCCGCCCCGACTTCACGCTCCGCACACGGCCAGGTCGTCGGGGATCGGCTCGAGGCGTCGATGCCGACCCGGGCGCGGCCGGTGCTGCCGGTGCTGCCGGTGCGGCCGGTGCTGCCGGTCGGATGGCAGGGCCCCGGAGTGTTCCGCGCTTGACCGGCCGGTCATCGGCTCGACCGGCCCTGACTCGGCACGCCGGCCGTGGCCGCGGTGGGGTCGGTCTCGGGTGGGCGTTGGCGGGCGAGAGCGGTGGCGGTCAGGGCGGTGACCGCCATCGCGGCGATGCCGACCAGCGCTGCGGTGGTGTAGGCGTGGTCGCTCGGGAAGAGATGACCGGTGTCGGTACCGGCGGCCAGGACCAGGCCGCCCACCGCGCTGCCCAGGGAGTACCCGACGCTGCGGACGACGTAGTTGAAGCTCATCGCGCTCGACGTCTCGCTCTTGGGCGTGACGGCCAGGATGACACCGGGCATGGCGGCTGAGAAGCTGCCGACGCCGAAGCCCAGCACGCCCATCGCGATGAGCAGTTCGGCCAGGTTCGACCGGGCTGCGGCGAAGAGGACGAACCCGCCACCGACGATGACGGCGCTGCCGGCCAGCAGCACGGGTGCGTCGACCAGCGTCCGAACCCGGGGCGTGAGCTTGCCGGCGACGAACCCCAGCACCGAGAACGGGACGAGGACCAACCCGGCGACGAAGGTGGTCAGCCCGAAGCCGTAGCCGGCGCTGTGCGGCGTCTGCGCGTACCGCGTGATGAGCGTGAGCAGGAGGTACATGCCGCTCCCGCCGACGAACATGGCGATGTTCGCTCCGGCGACCGCCGGGTGCCGTACCGCCCGGACATCGACCAGGGGCGTCTTGCCACGCAACTCGGAGACGGTCCAGACGCACAGCAGGAGCACGGCGACGACGGCGAGGATCACCGCCACGGCGAGGTGACGGCTCCACAGGCTCCGCTGGCCGGCCAGGAACAGGACGAGGAACAGTCCACCCGCGAGGACGAGCGCGCCCGTCACGGTCACGTGAGCGGCCCGGCCTTCGGGAGCCGCGGGTATGGAACGCCACGCGGTCAGGAAGGCGACAGCGGTGACGAACAGGCCGAAGCCGTACGCGGCCCGTACGCCGCCGATCTCGGCGAGCAGTGCGGTGAGCGGGTAGCCGACGCCGGCGCCGATGATCGAGACCACCGAGATCAGGGCGATCGTCGCCGTGCTGCGCTCCTCGGGAAGGTGATCCCGGGCCACTCCCATCATCAGCGCTGTCAGACCGAGCCCGACGCCTTGGGCCGCCCTGCCGATGAGCAGCCCCGCGAACGGCAGCGGCAGCACGGTCAGCGCACTGCCGACGACGACGATCGCCAGCGTGGCGAGGATCGTGGCCCGTCGGTGCGGGCCGGCTCCGAGCCGGCCGAGGACGGGCGTGGCGACGGCACCGCTCAGCAGTGCGACGGTCAGCGTCCACTGCGCGCTGTCGAGCGAGACGTGGAACGTGGTCGCCACACTGGTGATCAGCGGCGCCCCGAGACTGGCGACCGCCGCCACGACCAGGGCGACGAAGATCAGGGCGGGGACCAGCAGCCGCGCCTCTGAGCGCTCCGGGGTGTGCCCCGTCACCGCTTCGGCCCTTCACGGTCCTGGCTTTCGAGCTCTGCCAGGTGCGCCAGCGCCGGAAGCGCCGCCACCAGGGCCTCGACCTCGTCGTCGGCGAGTTCGTCGATCAGCCGCGCGAACGCGTCGGCGCCCGCCTGGCGCCGCGCCTGAACGTACGACTCGCCGGCCTCGGTCAGACACACCAGCGTGACCCGCTTGTCGGACTCGTCGCCCCTGCGCTCGACCAGTCCGGACTCCTCCATCACCCGGACCAGCACGGTCATCGCGGGCTGGGTGACACCCTCGATCACGGCCAGATCGGTGATGCGTCGCGGGCCGGTCCTGTGCAGGGTGGCCAGGGTGGCGGCGGACGTGATGCTCATGTCGCGCGGAAGGCGTCGCACAGCCCTGGTGGCCAGCCCGTAGAGGACCGACCCGATCGCAGTGGAAGCGCCACGATTGGCGTCTTGACGGCTCATGCGCGAAGCATACGATATTTATATGAATGCTTTATGCATCTCCGCCCCGAACACCTCAACGCCGTGCCCCAGCCCCGCATCCGGCGCACCGGACGGCGGTCGCCGTCGGCGCCATGGCGGACACGTGCACCGCGCCCCGGCCGAAGACCGCGCCGAGGACGACATCACCACCGCAGGGCGGTGTGCCGGACGACCCCGTCACCGGGACCGAGCGATCCGAGCGTCAATTCGAAGTCGGACATGTCCCGCCGAACACAGGAGGTTTCCATGGCCAAGGGCTACTGGGTCAGTGTCTACCGCACCATTTCCGACCCCGACAGGCTGACTGCCTACGACAAGCTGGCCCGTCCGGCCGTCCGAGCCGGGGGCGGGCGGCTCCTGTCCCGTGGCGGCCGAGTCGTCGCCCACGGCGCCGGAAACACGCAACGCGTCATTCTGATCGAGTTCGACAGCTTCGAACAGGCCGTCGCGGCATACGAGAGCGAGGCTTACCAGAAGGCGCTGGTGGTCCTCTCCGACGCCGTCGAGCGCGACTTCCGCATCGTCGAAGGCATCGACTGACCGACGAGCACGGCACTCCGGTGATCTGAAACCTGGAGCACTGAAGCCGACCGGCCCCCGCCACGTCACCGCACGTCACCACGCGTCACCGCACGCCACCGGGAGGATGGTCATCGGTGCCGACCACCGGCCGGCCGTTTCGCCTCGCGCACGGCGGCAACCCGTAGGACCATCCTCTGCCGGGCCGGCCGGGATCGGCGCCCCGGACGGGTTGGCCGGCGTCGCGGTGCGCCCGCCCACCGAAGCGGTCGGGCCGTCGTTCCGGGAAGGGTTCGTCCGGCTGGTCGAACACCATCGCTTGCCCGCGCGGTGATCCATCGTCAACTCCGCACTCACATTTGCGCTTTCACTTCCCGGCGAGCCGCACAGCGGGGCTGACCGACACGGGGGATCGTCACCCGCATTCCTCACGGTCCGCGGCTCCGGCCGCAGACGTCGCGGCCCTCCGATTGCCTCGACTCCCGACGACTTCCGGCCGCACGGAGTGGAACGAGCATTTCCGGGCAGACGCGGCACAGGCGAACAAATCGCCCCAGCAACGAGAGGAGTCGCACCATGGGCACCCAGGACAAGCTGCGCAACGCCGCCGAGAAGGCCCACGGCAAGGCCAAGGAGGCCGCCGGACGGGCCACGGGCGACCGCGCGGTCGAGGCCGAGGGCCGGGGCAAGCAGATGAAGAGCGATCTGAAGCAGGCCGCCGAGAAGGTCAAGGACGTCGGAAAGGACTGAACAGAAAGGACTGAACAGGTGAGCGACCAGGACCACCGGCCCGTACCGAAGGACCCCCCGGTGCCGGTCGAGACGCCGGACTCCCGGATGACCGGCGAGGGCGCGCCGCCGCCCCCTCCCGAGGAGGAGACGGGCCCCTCGAACGAACCGACCGGGCCGGCCGATGACCCGGAACCGCACGAGCCGCCCGACTGAGCGGCCCCGGACCGATCATCACAGGTTCCGGCGTCACGCTCGGGCGAACGGGTGGTCCGCCACGGCGATCCCGCGCGCAACGGCGTTGCGCGCGGGACGCCGTCCCCGGCCGAACGGTACACCTGGGGCCGCTCGCCGCAGCAGCGGCGTGATTTCCGACGGTCGGGACGGGGGTGACGAGATGCGGACGGTGGCCGAACTCCTGATCTGGTGGGGGCTGTTGCTCCTGCTGAACGTCGTGTTCATCAGCTCGGTGACGCCGCTCGAGATGGCCGTGGGCGGCGGCATCGCCCTTCTCGCGGCACTCGGCGCGGTGGCCGTCCGGCGGACCTCCGGCGCGGCCCCGGGCGGTCCGGCCCGCCTCGGCGCGGCGCTCCTGGCCTTCCCGGGGACGCTGCTGGCCGACACCGGCCGACTGGCACTCGCCGTGCTCTCCCCCGGCCACCGCCGCTCCGGCTTCCGCGCCGTCCGCCTCGCGCCCGGCACCGGGCCCGCCTGGGCGGCCGCGCTGCTGTCCTCCACCCCCGGCGCCTACGTCGTGGACGTCGACGGCCAGACCCTCCTGGTGCACTCGCTCGGCCGTGAATCCTCCTCCCTGGAAGGCGCGTTGACGGAGGCGGCCGAGTGAACGCCTGGCTGCTGGCGGCGGCCGTCCTGGCCGTCGGCGGGCTCGG
This sequence comes from Kitasatospora sp. NPDC032121, assembly GCF_055580145.1. NCBI lineage: Bacteria > Bacillati > Actinomycetota > Actinomycetes > Kitasatosporales > Streptomycetaceae > Kitasatospora > Kitasatospora sp. NPDC032121. The sequence continues at coordinate 8,349 of NZ_JBVILX010000035.1, forward strand.
GCCGTGCCTGCTGCTCGGGCTGTGGGGCCCGACGCACCGGCGCCTGGCCGGGTTGAACCTCGCCGCCGTGACGACCTGCGTCGTCCTGCTGCTGCTCGCCCAGGGCTTCAGCCGCCCCTCCTACACCGACCTGGCGCTCGACCTCGCCGTGCTGGCGCCCGCCGGAACCCTGGTGTTCACCCGTTTCCTGGCCGGGGAGGAGCGCTGATGGGCCGGCACGCCGCGGCACTGGTGCTGCTCTGGGCGGGCACCACCGCGCTGCTGCTCTCCGCCGCCGCACTCGCCGTGCTGCCCGGCCGGTACCTGCGCCTGCACGCCCTCTCCCCCGCAGCCGTGCTCGGCACCCCGCTGATCGCGCTCGCCCTCGCCGTGGACACCGGGCCGGGCCGGGCGGCGGTCAAGCTGCTGGTGATCGGCCTGCTGGTGACGGCCGGCGGCACCGTCACCACCATGGCCGTGGCCCGGGCCACCCGCCGCTCGGAGGCCGGCCGATGACCGACACCCTGATCGTGATCGCCCTGCTGCTCACCGCCGTCACCTCCACCGCGGCCGCGCTCACCCGCGATCCCGTCCGGCAGGCCGCCGTCCTCGCCCTGCTCGGGCTGAGCCTCGCGCTGCTCTTCACCGTGCTCCAGGCACCCGACGTCGCGCTCTCCCAACTCGGCGTCGGCAGCGCGATCACCCCGCTGCTGATCCTGCTGACCGTCCGCCGGGTGCGCCGCAAGGAGCACACCGACGACCACCCGGACCGCACCGAGTGAACCGGACCGCCCGGCTCGGGCTCTTCCTCCTCGCGGCCGGCGTGCTGGCCGCCGCCCTGATCGCCGCCGCCGGCGAGCTACCCGGCTTCGGCAGTGCCCACCACCCCTACGGCGAGCGCGCGGTGGCGGCCGGGCTGGAGCGGCGAACGGCCAACATCGTCTCCTCCGTCAACTTCGACCAGCGGGCCTTCGACACCCTCGGCGAGGAGTCCATCCTGTTCGGCTCGGTGCTCGGCGCGGGCATCCTGCTGCGGCTGGCCCGGGACGAGCGCAAGCGCCGCGCCGCCGCCGAGCCCGTCCTGCCCACCACCCGGCTGTTCGGCGCCACCCTGCTGCCGGTCGCCGTCCTGACCGGCGGGTACCTCGTCGCGCACGGCGCGCTGAGCCCGGGCGGCGGCTTCCAGGGCGGCGTCGCCCTGGCCACCGCCCTGCACCTGGCCTACGTCGCCGCCGACTACCGGGTGCTCAAGCGGATCCGTCCGCTCGCCGCGCTGGACGTCACCGACGCGCTGGCCGCCGGCGCCTTCGCCGCGCTCGGCCTGATCGGTCTCGCCCAGGGCGCCGGCTACCTCGCCAACACCCTGCCGCTCGGCACCTTCAACCAGCTCTCCTCCAGCGGGCTGGTGGCGGTGATCAACGCCGCCGTCGGGGTGGAGGTCGCCTCGGGCGTGGTGGTGCTGCTCGCCCACTTCCTGGACCAGGCCGTCGAGGTCGCTCCCCGAGGGGAGCGGGCATGAACCTGTTCCCCTACCTGGTGGCCGGCTGGATCCTGCTCGCCGGGCTGTACGGCCTGGTGACCAGCCGCGACCTCGTCCAGGCGGTCGGCTGCCTGGCCGTCGCGCAGTCCTCGACCTACGTGCTGCTGCTCGCCGTCGGCTACCGCCGCGGCGCCACCGCCCCCGTCTTCTCCGACCTGCCGACCGACGCCCCGGTGGTGGACCCGGTGGTCCAGGCACTGACCCTCACCGACATCGTGGTCGGCGCCACCGTCACCGCGCTGCTCCTCTCCCTGGTGATCCAACTGCGCAAGCGCCACGGCACGGTGGACCCGGAAGAACTCACCGGACTGCGGGGCTGACGACCGGTGCTCCCCACCTCCGACCTGCTGCCCCTGGCCGTCGCCGTCCCCCTGCTGGGCGCGGCCGTCACCGCCGTGGCGGGCCGGTGGCTGCCCCGCCCCGGCCGCGACGCGCTCGCCACCGTCCTCGCCGCCGCCGAGGTCCTCTGTCTCGCCCTGCTGTGGGCCCGGACCAGCCCGGACGGCCGGGCGGTCTCCTGGCTGGGCGGCTGGACCCCGAGCGGCGGACACAGCGTCGGCATCGTGCTGGTCGCTGACCGCCTCGGCAGCGGCCTCGCGCTGCTCGCCGCCGTCCTCGTGCTCGCCGTTCTCTGCTACGCCTGGCGGTACTTCGACGAGCCCTCCGGCGAACGCGGCGGCCTGTTCCCCGCGCTGCTGCTGCTCTTCGAGGCCGGGATGTGCGGCTTCGCGCTCACCGGCGACCTCTTCGACGCCTTCGTCTTCTTCGAGCTGATGGGCGCCGTCGCCTACGCGCTGACCGGCTACCGGATCGAGGACCCGCGCCCGCTGCACGGCGCGATGGCCTTCGGCCTGGTCAACTCGGCCGCCGCCTACCTCTCGCTGCTCGGCATCGGCCTGCTCTACGCCCGCACCGGCGAGCTCGGCATGGCGCAGCTCGGCGCCGAACTCGACCGGCTCGCCGCCCCCGGCCGCGGTCCGGACGCCCTGCTGGTCCTCGCCTTCGTCCTGGTCCTGGCCGGCCCGCTGGTCAAGGCCGCAGCGGCGCCCTTCCACTTCTGGCTGCCGGACGCCCACGCCGTCGCCCCGAGCCCGGTGTGCATGCTGCTGTCCGGGGTGATGGTCGAGCTCGGGGTGTACGGCGCGGCCCGGATCCACCGGGTGGTCTTCGCCGGCGCGGGCGGCCTGCCGGACGCCGTCGTCCGGGACACCCTGCTGGCCGTCGGGGTGCTGACCGCGCTGGTCGGCGCCGTGATGTGCTGGCAGCAACGGCACCTGAAGCGCATGCTGGCGTTCTCCACGGTGGGGCACGTCGGGCTGTTCCTGACCGGCGCGGCCCTGCTCACCCCGGCCGGACTGGCCGGCACCGCCGTGTACGTGGCCGGCCACGCCGGGGCCAAGGCCGCGCTGTTCGGCCTCACCGGCGTACTGCTCGACCGGTACGGCTCGGTGGACGAGCACGGGCTGCACGGCCGGGCCCGCGAACTCCGGGCCACCGGGCTGCTGTTCATCCTGGGCGCGCTGGCCCTGGCCGGGCTGCCGCCGTTCGGCACCGGCCTCGGCAAGGCCGTCGCCGAGGAGGCCGCCGGACGTCAACTGGCCTGGCTTCCCGCGGTGTTCGTTCTGGTGTCGGTGCTCACCGGCGGCGCGGTGCTGCGGGCGGCCCTGCGGGTCTTCGGCGGGTTCGGCGCACCGCCGAGCGAGCACCCGGACGTGGCCGCGACCACCGGCGAGGGCGAGGAGCCCGAGATCCGCGAACCGGGCCGACGGCTGCCCCCGCCGATGGTCCTGGCCCCCGGGCTGCTGCTGGCCGGCTGCCTGGCCGTCGGCGTGCTGCCCGGCGTCGGCCGGGCCCTCGCGGCGGGCGCCGCCGCCTTCACCGACCGCGCGGCCTACCTCGCCGACGTACTCGGAGCGCCCGCACCCCCCGCGCCGCCGGCCCCCGAGGCCTGGTGGACGCCGTACGGGATCGGGCTCGGCCTGCTCTCCGCCCTGCTGGCCGCCGCGTTCGCCGTCGCCGCCGTCCGCCGCGACCCCCGGCGCGGCACCGGCGGCCTCCACCGCGCCGTCGTCCTGCCGCTGCGCCGCCTGCACTCCGGCCTGCTGGGCGACTACATCGCCTGGCTCGCCGTGGGCCTGGCGGCCCTGTTGGTGACGATCACCGCGCAGCTCTGAACGCAGGCCGCCGCGGCGAAGGGTCACCCCGCCTGGACGCGGCGGCCGGTGACGCCTGCCGGGCGGACGCGCACCCACAGGGGGCGGGGGCCGCCGGCCCAGGGGGCGGCGGCCCGGAAGGGCGGAGAGGTGTTCCTCCTCCGGGGTGTCGACGTGGTGGGCCTCGCCGAGGACGAGGACGCTCCAGCCCTGACGGCGGTGTTCGTCGATGTGGTCGACCTCGAAGGAGACGGGCGCCCCCTCGCCGGGAGCGGCCGCGCCCCGGGGAGCAGCGCGGTAGGCGATCGTCGGGCGTCCGCCCCGTAGTTGACCGGGAGCACGACGGTGATCCGGACGAACTGCGGAGTTGCCGCGTGGTACGCGCGGCGAGCGGACACCACCGCATCCGTACGGGTGATGTCGACGCCGCAGGTCGAGCGTGCGCGGTACGTGCGCCTGCCGCGGGAGGCGCGAGACCGACCGGGTGACGCGCCCGTCGGCGCGACGTGGAGGACGACGGCACCCGAACCGCCGACGCGCCCCGCTCCGCTGCCGTCCCAGCCCTGACGAGGCGTCCGGTACACGCGGTTTCGGACTGCGTTCCCCGGGCGACGGGGTCCGCGGGTTCGATGCTCCCCCTCCGCGCGGCCGGGGATCGGCTGGCCGTGGTGAGGGGCGGAGCGGCCCCGTCAACCCGGCATATTCCGTCCGCCAGGACGGGCTTGAAAGCACCCCCGCGAATCGGCAGAGTGATGGCCAGTGAACCGGCACCATCGATACGAGGAGGATGCATGACGCAGACGCCCGTACCGTGGGGCATCGGCAGGATGAGGCCGTCCGGCCGGGGCGGTCTACAAGCCCGTGTGGAACACCCCGTACTCCGTCGACGGTGAGCCGCGGGCCGTGTGGGTGCGAGAGGTCGGGTCGCAGGAGATCACGGACGCGGTCCGGGCCTGCCCGCACATGTTCCAGGCCCGGGTTCCCAAGGCGTTCGACGTCCGGGTGACCGCCGTCGGCGACCGGCTGTTCGGCGTGCGGATCGACAGCCCGGACCTCGACTGGCGCCGCCGGCAGGACCTGATGACCTGCACACCGATCGCCGTACCCGAGCCGGTCGCGAGGTCCGTGGTCCGCTACCTCGGCCACTTTCGACTGGTGTTCGGGGCGTTCGACTTCGCCGTGACGAGTGACGGCAGCTGGTCCTTCCTCGAATGCAACCCCAACGGCCAGTGGGCATGGCAACCGCCCGGGACCACCGACGAAATCGCCCACGCCCTCGCCGACGAGCTACTGAGAGGCCCTGACGCATGAGCACGTCCGAAGAGCTGCGCGCCGCCCTGGCGGCCGGCCTCGCCGAGAACGGTGCGCTGTCCGACCCGGCATGGGTCAAGGCGGCCGAAGCGGTCCCCCGCGAGGTCTTCGCCGGGGCGTACTTCCTCCCGGTCGAAGGCAGCAACCCGACCGGCTACCGGGCGGTGCGGCGGGGAGACCCCGGCTGGCTGGAGGGGATCTACACCGACCAGACGCTCATCACCCAACTCGACGGTCGCACCGGAGCGGACGACGCGGGCGGGCAACCGGTGGTCGGCGCCCCGTCGTCCTCCTCCACCCTGCCCTCCCTCGTCCTCGGAATGTGGCAGCGGCTCGGAACGGACACCGGCCACCGCGTCCTCGAGATCGGCACCGGGACCGGCTACTCGACCGCCCTCGGCGCACACCGGCTCGGGGACGCCAACCTCACCAGCATCGAGTACGACCCCGAGGTCGCCGAACGCGCCGCCGCCGCCCTGCGGACGGCCGGCTACGCGCCCCGCCTCGTCCTCGGCGACGGGCTGCGCGGCGACCCGGACGGCGGCGCCTACGACCGGCTGATCGCCACGTGCTCGGTCCGCTACCTGCCGATGCCCTGGCTCCACCAGGTGAAGCCGGGCGGGCGCATCCTGGTCACCCTGTCCGGCTGGAGCTACGCCTCGGGCCTGGCGGAGCTCACCGTGACCGGCCCGGGCGAAGCCACCGGCCGGTTCCTGCCCGGCTACACCAGCTTCATGATCGCCCGCCCGCACGACCGCCCGCCCCGCTCGACCGTCGCCATGCTGCCCGGCGACGAACGGCCGAGCCTGATCGACCCGGCCGTCATCGACACCTGGACCGGCAGCTGGGTCGCCCAGCTCGCCGCACCCTCCGCCGAACGCATGGGCAGCGGCGCGACCCAGATCCTCTCCGACGTCGCCACCGGCTCCCAGGCCCGCACCACCCCCTGTCCCGACGGGGGCTGGACCGTCACCCAGCGGGGCCCGCTGCGGCTGTGGGACCGCGTCGAGGAGGCCGTACACCTCTGGCAGCAGGCCGGCGAGCCGCACCAGCAGGGCTTCGGGATCACGGTCTCACCTGCCGGGCAACGGGTGTGGATCGGTACGGAGGACGGTCCGGGCTGGGACCTGCCGATCTGAGCCGAGGCCGGGCTCCTAGGAGTTCCGGCCCCGTGCGGCGACGCTCCAGCGGCCCACGACCTCGCCGCCGCTGACGACCGCGACGTCGTCGACGAGGTTGACCGCCACGCAGACGTGGTTGGGGATCACCCGCAGCCGCTCGCCGAGGGCGGGCAGGTCGCCGCCGTCGGGCCAGACCACGGTGGCGTGGTGCTCGGACAGGGCCGTGATGCGGGCGTCGGGCTCGTCCATGAGCCGGCCGAAGCCCGTGGCCCACGCGGGCCGGTCGCCGCCGAGGACCTTGCTGCCCGCGTCCAGGACGATCCGCCGGGGTGCGGTGCCGTCTCCTTCGTGACGGCTGACGACGGTCGCCGCGACCGTCAGCGCGATGTCCGCGATCGCGCACCGTCCGAGTTCGAGCTGCTGGGCGTCACCGAACACGTAGACGCCCGGCCGTACTTCGGTGATCGCCGAGGTTCCCGCCAGCTCCGCGGTGGGGGTGGAGCCGCCGCTCACCCGGGTGACGTCGAATCCCGCGGCGGTCAGCAGTTCGGCGGCCCGCCCGAGGGCCTGCTCCTCCTCCCGCGCCGCCTGCTCGGGCATGTCCGGCGCGTAGCCGTGGCCCGGGAACGTGAACACTCCCCCGACCCGGAACCCGGCGGCGGCGGCCGCGCGGGCCACCGCCACGGCCGCGGCCGGGAGGACACCGCTGCGGTGGTGGCCGCTGTCGATCTCCACCAGGACCTCGATGTCACCGGCCGCGGCGCCCAGCTGACGACCGGCTGCCCCGACGGCTTCCGCGGAGTCCGCTCCGATCGCGATCCTGGCCCCGGCAGCGAGCCGCCGCAGCCGTTCCGCCTGACGGGGGCCGATCCAGAGCGGATAGGCGATGAAGAGGTCGGTGGCGCCGTGCTCGGCGAAGACCTCGGCTTCCCCGATGGTCGCCACCGTCAGCCCGACGGCCCCTGCGGCGAGCTGCAACTCGGCGATCTCCGGCATCTTGTGGGTCTTGGCGTGCGGACGCAGCCGCAGGCCCTTGGCCCGCAGCCCGGCCGCCATGCGGTCGACGTTGCGCCGGAGCACGTCCAGCTCGACCACGATGTCCGGGGTGTCGACGTCCTCGGGGACTCTGGTCATCGGCTTCCTCGTCGTCTCGGACCATGCCCGTGCGGGCGCGCGGGCACGGGCAAATCTGCCACATGCCGGCGCGCCGGCTCGGTGCGGGTCCGGGACCGGTCGGTAGGCAGGCAGGCAGCAGCGCCGTGCGCAGACCGGAAGGCAGGCCGGTCGGCACGGAGGTCGGGTCGTGGCAGCAGACCCGCCCACGGGGTATCCCGACGTGCCGGACCCGTGGACCGTCCGCCACCGGGGCTTCTGCACGTCCCGTTCCACGACGGCGTCCTGAGCCGGTTCGACGGCTACGAGCGCCTCGCCGAACTCGACTGGCCCGCCCACCGGCGCCGCCACCCGGACCTGCGCGCCCGGCGAGACCAGGTGCTTCCACCTCTGAGCGACGGGGCCCTCGGAAGACGCGGTCCCGGAATACGCGACCTCGGAATACCGACCTCGGAAGCGGCCCGCTCACCGCCGCCCGGACCAGCGCGGCTCCACCTGCTCCCAGGCGGACTCCCAGTCCCGCTCGGCCCGCCGCTCCAGCCGGCGGCGGCGCAGCGCGAACCAGCCGTCCGCCCCGAGCGCGAGCACCAGGACCGTGCCCAGGCCCACCAGAACGGCGTCCGCGACGATCAGTTCGCTCGACCGGGGCGCGTCGACCGGCTGTCCGGCGCCGTTCAGCCCGACCGCCACGGCCGTCCCGGCCGGCGTGCCCGCCGGCACGGAGACGTGGCCGGCTTCCGGCCCCACCGGGTACGTCCAGCGGGCCGGGGCCTGCTCCCGCACGCGGCCCGCACGCGGGTCGACCGACTGGGCCGGGCCCGTGGTCACGGCGGTGACGACGTGCCGGTCGCGGGCGGCGTCCCGCGCGTCGGCCGTCTCCATGTGGTGGACGAGCAGCGCCGCCACCGCCGCCAGGACGAAGGAGGCGAGCGCCGTCAGGACCGCCGACGCCACCAGGCGGCTGTACGCACGGTCGACCGGCCGGCAGAGCGGGTTGTGGTCCCGGCCGGCGGCCCGGCGCACGTGCCCGCGCAGGGTCGTGTGCGAGGCGGGACGCCTGTGCGTGGCGGCTGCGGCGGACATGACGCGTCTCCTCGGTGCCGGAACGGCTCTGTCTCGTCGGTGCGGGCCGACGATCTCGCCGATCAGTCTCCCGGGCCCGCCGCCCGCCGCCGAGGGCCTGACGGCCCTGATCGCCGGGGCCCCAGGGCTGCGAGCCACGGGGCCGCCGGCCCCTGCCGAAACGCTCGTTCGGTGGTGCCATGGAAGTACGGACGGCCGGGGCCACGGCCCGGGCCCCGCACCGAGCCAGGGAGGCGGGCATGAAAGCCGCCGTGGGAGACCGCATCATCGTCCAGGGCACCCGGCCGGGCGCGGCCCGCAGGGACGGCGAGATCGTCGGCCTGCATCACCCGGACGGCAGCCCGCCGTACGACGTCCGCTGGTCCGACGACGACCGGGTCACCGAGTACTTTCCCGGGCCGGACGCCCGGATCCGCCACTTCGCCCACGAGCCCGCCACCCCGGACCGCGTCCCGCCGAACCCGCACCTGTTCGCCGACTGACGGGCCGCCCTCGTGACCGTCACCGTCGGTCCGCGCACGCGTGGACTGACCGATGCCGAGGCCGCCCGACGGCTCGCCGAGCACGGCCGCAACGAGGTCGCCGCCGACCGCCGGGTGCCGCTGTGGGCCCGGGTGGCCGCGCCCCCGCCCGGGTGGCCGCGCCTCCGCCCGTCCGCCGCCCGTCCGCGCGGACAGGCCCGTCCTGCCTTCCGGTCCGGGCCGAACGGCCCACCTCGGCAGCGGAGTTCAGGCGTGAGACTGAAGAGGACGGAAGGTGGAGACCATGCACACCGTGATCGTGTACGAGAGCATGTACGGCAACACCCGGGAGATCGCCGAGGCGATCGCCGAGGGCGTGCACCAGGCCGATCCTGCGGCGTCCGTCGAATGCCTCCCGGTGGCCGAGGCCCACACCGACATCACCCGGACCGCGGACCTGCTGGTGGTCGGCGGCCCGACCCACCTGCGCGGCATGTCCTCCGGGCTCAGCCGCCTGATGGCCGCCACGGCCGAGGGGCACAAGGAGGGCGCGGAGGAGAAGGCGGCCGAGGCGCGGGAGACGGCCGAGGGCCCCGGCCTACGCGCCTGGTTCCACCACCTTCCGGAGACCGAGTCCGGCACGTACGCCGCCGCGTTCGACACCCGGATCGACACGCCCCGGGCCGGAGGCGCGGCCAAGGGCATCGCCCACCGGCTCTCCCACCACCGCTACGACGTGGTCGTCGAACCCGAGGGCTTCATCGTGGAGGACACCGACGGGCCGCTGCGCACCGGCGAACTCGACCGCGCCCGCGCCTGGGGCGCGAGCCTGCTCTGATCCCGCGCCGAGGCGCCCTCGCCGCGCCGGAGGGAGACTGGTCGAGGGGCCGCAGGACAGGAGACGACGGGATGTCCGACGGCGGAGGCACCGGGCGCCGCGCCCTGGTCGGTGAGCTGGCCGGCCTGGTGCGGCTGGCGAACACCGCGCTGGGCGGCGCGACGGCCGTACTCACGGACCCGGCCGACGGGGGCGCCGGGATCACCGCCGCGGAGAAGGCCCTGGCGGAACTGCTCACCCGGGTCGAGGAGGACGCCGCCGCGACGCCCGGCGGCCGGGCCGCGATCGTGGTCGGCGTTCACGTGGGATGCGAGGTGGAGGCCCTCGGGCGGCTGGCTCTGCGCCTGCTGGAGGCGGCCTGGGCGCGCCAGGAGCGGGAGCCGTTCGACGAACGCTTGCGAGCGCCCCTGATCGGGATCGCCGACGCGGCGCTGGACCTGGTCGCCCGCTCCGCCGACGCCCTGGAGTCGGGCTCGCCGGAGGACGTCGCGGACCTGCTGACGCGGCTGCACGAGCTCGGGCAGCGGCAGCGGCTGCTGTACGAGCTGCTGCTCGGCGAGCAGGGCGGCGATCCGGTCGATGTCACCGACCTCGTGCTGCTGTCCTGCTGCTACCAGCAGTGCGCCGACCGCGCCGGGGCGATCGCCCGGCACGCCGGGCTGTTCTCGCACGCCGTCTGAACCCCTCGCACGCCGTCTGGACCCCTCAGGGAAGACCGGCGACGGCGGTCGCCGCCATCAGCAGCCGGGCGGTGGGTTCGTGCCGTACGGCGCCCCGGTCGGTCACCAGCATCGGGCCGAGTACGGGATCCGCACCCGGCCGACCGGTGTGCGTCAGCCGGTCGAGCAGCGCCAGCACGTTGTGGGCGTACACCCGCGAGGCCGTTCCGGGCGCCTGCGCCGCGAGGTCCTCCGCGCCGATCACCGTGACCCCGCGCCCGGCCGCCGCCGCCGTCGTCGTGCCCGGCAGGACGCCCTCGACGTTGCCGCCCTCCGGACCGGCCGCGAGGTCCACCAGCACCGAGCCGCGCCGCAGCCGTGCCACCGTCGCCCCGTGCAGCAGGACGGGCGGCGGCCGGCCCGGCGGGGCGAGGGCCGTCACCACGAGGTCGTACCGCAGGACGGCCTCGGCCAGCCCCGCCGACCAGGCCGAACGGTCCCGGTCGAGCGACTCCCCCAGCTACCCCTCCTCCGCCACCGGGCGCAGCCCGGGCAGGTCCGACAGCCGAGCGCCCAGGGCCGCGGCCGCGGCGCGCTCGCGGTGGCGCGGTTCGACGGCGTCGACCGGGGCGCCGAGACGGCGGGCGGTGTCGATCGCCTGGAGACCCGCCGGGCCGGCGCCGACCACGAGCACCCGGACCGGGTCGAACAGACCGTCCGTCGTGCCCCAGGGCGGCAGGCAGCGGTCCAGACGGCCGGCGGCGAGCAGCACCGCCCGGTATCCGGCCACCCTGGCTTGGGAGGCCCCGGCGTCCAGCGGGTAGGCGGCGGGCAGGTCGGGCGCCAGGTCCAGGCCGATCGCCGTCACTCCGCGGTCCGCCCACTGCCGGACCAGGTACGGGATCCACTGCGGCCGCAGCAGCGCGGCCAGCACCTGCCCGGGCCGCAGCTCGCGCGTCGGGTCGAGGTTCGGCGGGTGGATGCCGAGCAGGACGTCGGCACGGCGCAGCAGTTCGGCGCGCCCGGTGACGCCGGCGTCCGCGGCGCGGAACTCCGCGTCCTGGTGGCCGGCCGGTGCACCGGCTCCGGTCTCGACCAGGACGGTCACGCCGAGTCGCCCGACGGCCGGGACGAGGTCGGGCACCAGGGCCACCCGGCGCTCACCGGGCACGGTCTCGCGCAGCACCCCCACCGTCGTGGCCGTCATCGCTGCCTCCAGGGGTCGACCCTCCCGCCTAGTATGTCCCGTTTGCCCGGGTCGTTCGCCCGGTCGGATACTCGTGCGCGGGGCCACTCGTGCGCGCACCACCACGCGCATCCGGACGCCACGCACACACGGAACGCCACGCACACACGGAACGCCACGCGCACACGGAACGCCACGCGGCAGGGCGGAGGGAGCCGGTCATGGCAGCCAGGGGCTGGCAGTTCTGGGTGGACCGGGGCGGAACCTTCACCGACGTGGTCGCGCTGGCACCGGACGGCCGGCTGCTGACCCGCAAGCTGCTCTCGCACGACCCGGCCCGCTACCGGGACCCGGCCGTGGCCGGGATCCGGGCCCTGCTGCCACCCGACGCCGACCTCGGAGCCCTCGTCGACTCCGTCCGGATGGGCACCACGGTGGCCACCAACGCCCTGCTGGAGCGCACCGGCGAGCCGACCGCGCTGTGCGTCACCCGCGGCTTCGCGGACGCGCTGCGGATCGGCTACCAGGACCGGCCGCAGATCTTCGCCCGCGAGATCGTCCTGCCCGAGCCGCTCTACGCCCGGGTGGTCGAGGTGGACGAACGGATCACCGCCGACGGCGAGGTGCTGCGCCCGCCGGACCTCGACCGGCTCGCCGAGGACCTGCGCGGCTGCCTGGACGCCGGCATCCGCTCGGTCGCGGTGGTCTGCCTGCACAGCTATCTGCACCCCGCCCACGAGCAGGAGATCGGGCGGCTCGCCGAGCGGCTCGGCTTCCACCAGGTGTCGCTGTCCAGCGAGGCGAGCCCGCTGATGAAACTGGTGCCGCGCGGGGACACCGCCGTGGTCGACGCCTACCTCGACCCGGGCCTACGCCGCTACGTCCGCCGGGTCGCGGAGGAACTCGCCGGTGTCCGGCTGATGTTCATGCAGTCCAACGGCGGCCTCGCCGAGGCCGGCCACTTCCGGGGCAAGGACGCGATCCTCTCCGGCCCGGCCGGCGGCATCGTCGGCATGGTGCGGATGTCCGAACTGGCGGGCCACGACCGGGTGATCGGCTTCGACATGGGCGGCACCTCCACCGACGTGTCGCACTTCGCGGGCGAGTACGAGCGGGTGGTGACCACCCGGGTCGCCGGAGTCCGGCTGCGGGCGCCGATGCTGGCCATCCACACCGTCGCCGCGGGCGGCGGCTCGGTGCTGCGCTTCGACGGCGAACGCCTGCGGGTCGGACCGGACTCGGCCGGCGCCGACCCGGGGCCGGCCTGCTACCGGGGTGGCGGGCCGCTGACCGTCACCGACGCCAACCTGCTGCTCGGCCGCATCCAGGCCGGGCACTTCCCGCGCGTCTTCGGGCCGGACGGCGACCAGCCGCTCGACACCGACCTGACCCGGCGCCGGTTCACCGAACTGGCCGACGAGATCGGCGGCCGCTCGGCGGAGGAGACGGCCGAGGGCTTCCTGCGGATCGCGGTGGGCGACATCGCCAACGCGATCAAGCGGATCTCCGTCCAGCAGGGCCACGACGTCACCCGCTACGCCCTGACCACCTTCGGCGGCGCGGGAGGGCAGGTCGCCTGCCCGGTGGCCGAGGCACTCGGCATCCGCACCGTCCTCGTCCCGCCGATGGCCGGGGTGCTGTCGGCCCTCGGGATCGGCCTGGCCGACACCACCGTCCTGCGCGAGCAGGCCGTCGAACGGCCGCTCGCCGAGGAGGAGATGGCCGCGGTACGGGCTCTCGCCGACGAACTCGCGGAGACGGCCACGGGCGAGCTGCTCGACCAGGGCGTCCCACGGGAACGGATCCGGCTGGCGCACCGGGCCCGGCTGCGCTACCAGGGCACCGACACCACGATCGGCGTCCCACTGGGCGAACCGGCCGGCATGCGGGCCGAGTTCGAGGAGCGGCACCGGGCCACCTACTCCTTCCTGATGGACCGCCCGCTCGTGGTCGAGGCCCTCGCCGTGGAGGGCACCGGCCTGACCGAGCAGCCCGCACTCGACGCCCTCTCCCCCGCCGGCGCCGCGGCCGAACCCACCGGTACCGCGGCCGAACCCACCGGCGCCGCGGCCGAACCCACCACCGTCCGTCTGTACACCGGCGGCGCGTGGAGCCAAGTCCCCTTGCTGGAGCGCGAGTCGATGCGCGCGGACGACACCGTCGCCGGCCCGGCCGTGATCGCCGAGGCCAACGCCACCACCGTGGTGGACGCCGGGTGGAAGGCCACCGTCACCGCCGCCGGGCACCTGCTGGTCGAACAGGTCGGCGCCACCGCCGAGGAGGCCGTCCCGACCACCGCCGACCCGGTGCTGCTGGAGGTCTTCAACAACCTCTTCATGGCGATCGCCCAACAGATGGGCGCCCGGCTGGAGTCCACCGCCCAGTCGGTCAACATCAAGGAGCGGCTCGACTTCTCCTGCGCGCTCTTCGACCCGGACGGCAACCTCGTCGCCAACGCCCCGCACATCCCCGTCCACCTCGGCTCGATGGGCACCACCGTCAAGGAGGTGCTCCGCCGGCAGGGCCCGCGGATGCGCCCGGGCGACGCCTACGCCGTCAACGACCCGTACCACGGCGGCACCCACCTGCCCGACATCACCGTGGTCACCCCGGTCTTCGACCCGGACGGGCAGGACGTGCTGTTCTTCGTCGCCTCCCGCGGCCACCACGCCGAGATCGGCGGCACCGCCCCCGGCTCGATGCCCGCCGACAGCCGCGAGATCCACCAGGAGGGCGTGCTCTTCGACAACTGGCCGCTGGTGGTGGACGGGCGGCTGCGCGAGGAGGAGACCGTCCGGCTGCTCACCGAGGCGCCGTACCCGTCCCGCGACCCGGACACCAACCTCGCCGACCTGCGCGCCCAGATCGCCGCCAACCGCAAGGGCGTCGACGAGGTCAACGCGATGATCGACCACTTCGGCCTCGACGTCGTCCAGGCCTACATGCGGCACGTCCAGGACAACGCCGAACAGGCGGTGCGCCGCGCCGTCGACGGCCTGACCGACGGCACGTACCGCTACGAGACCGACTCGGGCGCGGTGATCGCCGTCTCGGTGCGCGTCGACCGCCGGGAGCGCGGCGCCGTCATCGACTTCACCGGCACCTCCCCCCAGCTCGACGGCAACCTCAACGCGCCCTCCGCCGTCGTCACCGCCGCCGTCCTGTACGTCTTCCGCACGCTCGTCGCCGACGACATCCCGCTCAACGACGGATGCCTGCGCCCGCTGCGGATCGTCGTGCCGCCCGGCTCCATGCTCGCCCCCGAGTACCCCGCCGCCGTCGCCGCCGGGAACGTGGAGACCTCCCAGGCCATCGTCGGCGCCCTCTACGCCGCACTCGGCGTACAGGCGGAGGGCTCCGGCACGATGAACAACCTGAGCTTCGGCAACGCGGAGCACCAGTACTACGAGACCATCGCCTCCGGCTCCGGCGCCGGCCCGGACTTCGACGGGGCGGACGCCGTCCAGACCCACATGACCAACTCCCGCCTCACCGACCCCGAGGTCCTGGAGTGGCGGCTGCCGGTCCTGGTCGAGGAGTTCGCGGTCCGCGCCGGCAGCGGCGGCACCGGGCGCCACCACGGCGGCAACGGCGCGCTGCGCCGGCTGCGCTTCCGCGAGCCCATGACGGTCAGCCTGCTCACCGGCCACCGCCGGGTCCCCCCGTACGGCCTCGACGGCGGCTCCCCCGGCGCCCTCGGCGACAACCGGGTCCTGCGCGCGGACGGCACGGTCGAGGAGCTGCCCGGCTGCGGGAGCGCCGAGCTCGCCACCGGGGACGCCCTGGAGATCCGCACACCGGGCGGCGGCGGCCACGGCAGCCCGGCCTGAGGCGTTCCGCCCGGGCCGGGCCGATCCGGCCGGCCTGCCCCGATCCGGCCGGTCGGCGGCGGGACCGGCCGGGCCGCCGAGGCGGTGACCGCCTTCGCCCGGTGAACGCGTCCGGCTGCCGCGAGCCGTCAGGCGTGGACGCCCAGTTGGGCCAGCAGCGTCGCGTTGTCCTCGATGTGCCAGTCCTCGGTGATCCGGTCGGTGCCGACGTGCTGGATGTCGATGGCGTTGAACTCGACGCGCTGGCCCTGGCCCCGCACGCCGTCGAAGGTGCCGGTGAAGTGGCCGCGGAAGACCAGCCGGGCGGTGATCTTGTCGCCGCTGACGAGGAGGTCGGACAGCTCGCAGGTCAGGTCCGGCACCGCGGCGCGGAAGTTCCTCGAGGCGAACAGCGGCCCGGCGGGGCCCTGCGGACGGCCCGGCGGCAGGGTGTTGTCCCGGAACCGCGGGCTGACCGCCGCGTCCAGGTAGCGCTGCTGCCCGGTGTTCCAGAAGGTGTACAACTGCTGGGCCAGGTGGACCTCCTGGGCCGCTCGCCGGGCCCCGATGGAGCGGTCCGCGGTGAGCGCCTTCGGCTGGACGAGGCCGGGCGAACGGTCGATCAGGCGCTGCGGCCAGTCACGGTCGGAGTCGTGGGCGGGGGCGGCCGCGGCGGTGCCGCCCGCCAGGGCGGCCACGGCCGCCAGGACGGCGGCGGTACGGATCAGGGTGCGCGAGCGCATGGGGACAGCTCCTCGGATCGGGGTGGGCACGCCCGGGGGCCGGGCGTGCCGGGGGAAGGACGGGGACGAAGACGCCGCGGCCGCGGCTCAGGCGAGCCGGCCGCCGCCGTCGACGTGCAGCACCGTGCCGGTGACGTACGGGTTGTCGATGGCGTAGAGGACCGCCTTGACCAGGTCCTCCGGGGTGCCTACGCGCCGGGCCGGATTGCGCTCGGCGACCCCGCGCAGGAACGCCTCCTTGTCGGCGCCCAGGCCGTCCCAGGAGCCGGTGTCGACGATGCCGGGGGAGACGGCGTTGACCCGGACCGGCGCGATCTCGACCGCCAGCGCCTGCACCAGGAAGGCCAGCGCGCCGTTGGTGGTGGCCATCACCGTGCGCGCCGGCGCCGGGCGCCACGCGGCCACGCCGGAGAAGAAGGTGAACGAGCCGCTCTCGGCGACCTGCCCGACCAGGTGCTTGGCCAGCAGCAGGGGGCCGATCACCTTCGCCGCGAACGCCCGCTGGACGTCGGCCGCCTCAAGCTCCCGCAGGGGGCCGTTGGCGGGCATCGCGGCGGTCGAGACCAGGTGGTCGAAGCGGCCGGCCCGGGCCGCGAAGTCGGCGATCGACCGCTCGTCGGCGATGTCGAGGGCGATCACCTCTGACGGCCCGGCCAGCTCGCCGGCCGTCCACTCCAGCTTGCGCGAGTCCGGGCCCGCCAGCACCAGGGAGGCGCCGGCCGCCGAGGCCGCCTTGGCCAGGGCCCGCCCGGTGCGGGAGCCGGCGCCGACGACCACGAGCCGTCGGCCCTGGAGCGAGGCCGGGGGGTACGTGGTGCCGGGTGCGGAGGCGGAAACGGACATGGGGAACTCCTGGGATCGTCGGGGAATCAGGCCGCCCGCTGTTTCCCGCGGCGGCCACACCACGACCCTCTCCCGGCCGCCAGTGATGAGTCCAAGGCTTGTTTTCTACCCCAGCGATAAAATCCGTTCATGGCAACGCCGACGCTCAGGCAGCTCGAGTACCTGACCACCGTGGTCGACACCGGATCGTTCACCCGGGCGGCCGAACAACTGCACGTCACCCAGCCCGCGCTCTCCCACCAGATCCGCGCCCTGGAGGGCACCCTCGGCGGCCCGCTGCTGGAACGGCTGCCGCGTTCCGTACGGCTCACCCCGATGGGCCGGGCGGTCCTGCCGCACGCCCGCGCCGCGCTGGCCGAGGCCGAGCGCCTGCACACGGCGGCCCGCCGGACGGCCGGGCTGGAGGAGGGCGAACTGGAGGTCGCCGTCGTCTACTCGGTCAGCCTCGGCATCCTGCCGCCGGTGCTCAGGGACTGGCACCGGCACCACCCCGGCGTGCGGATCCGGCTGCGCGAGTACGCCCACACCGACCGGCTCCAGGAGGCCATGCTCGCGGGCCGGGCCGACCTCGCCATCGGGCCCACGCCGACCGGCTGGGAAGGGCCGATCCGGGAGCTCGGCGTCGAGGAGTTCACCGTCGTGCTGCCCGCCGAGGACCCACTGGCCGACCGCCCCACCGGCACGGTCGAACTGACCGAACTCGCCGACCGCGACTGGGTCCACTACGCCCCCGACAACGGCCTCGCCGATCTCCTGGACCAGGTCTGCGCCCGGGCCGGTTTCCACCCCAGGGCGGCGATCCGCGCGGAGCAGACCTCCGCCGCACCGCTGCTCGCCGCGGCCGGGCTCGGCCCCGCCCTGGTGCCCGCCAACATCGTCCCGGCCCACTTCGAGGGCGCCCTGCTGCGCCCGGCACCCCCGATCCTGCGCACCCTGACCGCCTACACCCGCACCCGCCCGGACCCGCTCACCGTGGCCTTCGCCGACCTCCTGGCCCGCCGGGCCCGGGTCGACCCCGCCGGCCCCGGCCGGTCGGTCGGGGCCGCGTCGGACGGGCCGGACGCGGCGGGCACGTCGGGCGCGGTGGGCGCGGTGGGCGCGGCGGGCGCGGCGCCGAACGCCTGATCACGCAGCAGACTTGACCCCGGACATCCGACGTCGCGGGCCGGGCGGCGCGGGTGGCACGAGTGGCTCGCGGAGGCGGCCCGCACCCGCCCGGCCGTCCACGTGACCCGCTACCCCCTGCGGCAGGCCGACACCGCGCTCGCCGACCTCGCCGCCGACCGGGTCACCGGCGTCGCGGTACTCGTCCCCGAGTAGTCGAGGGAGCGGGGCGGGCCCGGGCCCGCCCCGAGGCGGCGGGCCGGGGCGGAGTTCGTCACCCGTCCGCCGGGCCGTCGTCGGCCGGGGCCTCGGCCAAGGCCAGCCACTCGGCCGTCTCGGCCTGGGTGGTGAGGGTGTCAGGGTGGTCCGGTCCCAGCACCCGGGCCCGGTCGACCAGCAGACGGGCGAGGATCCGGGCGGCGCCCGCGGGGTCGCCCGCGCGGCCGTGGCACGTGGCGAGGTTGTGCCGGCTGACGAGGGTGTCGGGATGGTCCGGTCCCAGCACCTTCGCCATCCGTTCGGCCACCGGGGCGCCGAGGGCGGCGGCCTCGGCCGGCGCGCCCGCCTCGGCCAGGCGTATGGTCAGCTCGCACCAGATGACGACGAGCGGCAGGTCGCCAGGGCCCGAGTCCCGCTCCCGCTCGGCCAGGATCCCGTCGAAGACGGCGACGGTACCGGGCCCGTTCCCCACCAGACGCAGCAGGCCGACGAAGGTGCGCACGGTCGCCAAGGTGTACGGATGCTCGCCCCCGAGCGACTTCCACATGTCGACGCAGACGTGTTCCAGGGCCGTCAGCGCCCCGGCCAGGTCGCCCTCCGCCCGCACCTGGGCGAGGAAACCGCGGGTGGCCAGGGTGTTCGGGTGCTGCGGGCCCAGTGTCCGCAGCTGGTCCTCCACCAGGCTCTCGGAGGCCTCCAGCGCGCCGGCCCAGTCCCCGGCCATCGCCCGCCAGAGGGCCAGGCCGCTGCGGCTGTTCAGGGTGTCGGCATGACAGGCGCCCAGCACGCGCGAACGGTCGGCGGCGACCTGCTCGCACAGGCGCGCCGCGCCGGCCGCGTCTCCGGACCGTCCCAGCGCGTTGGCGAACTCGTAGACGGCGTTGAGGGTGATCGGGTGGTCCGGGCTCAGCACCCGGACCAGTTCGGGGAGCAGCTGCCGGTACTCGGCCACCGCACCCGCCCAGTCCCCGGAGTGCCCCCGCCACACCGCGATCTGACTGCGAGTGGTGAGGGTGTCGACGTGATGGGGGCCCAGTACGCGGACCCGGTCGGCCAGCAGCTGCCGGTAGGCCCGCAGCGCGCCGGCCGGGTCCCCGGAGTTCCCCAGCCAGCGGGCGAGGTCGAACCGGGTGGCGAGGGTACGAGGGGCGTCGGGGCCCAGCACCCGTAGCTGGTCCCGCAGGATCAGTTCGCACTCGTGCAGGGCGCGGGTCACGTCTCCCGCTTCCCCGCGCCAGAGGGCGAGTTCCTGGCGGGTGACGAAGACCTCGGGGTGGTCGGGTCCCAGCAGCCGCAGCATGAGGGGGAGGATCTTCTCGTACGCGGCCACCGCGCCGGGTGCGTCCCCGGCCTCGCCCCTCGCGTAGGCCAGGTTCTGATGGGTCAGCAGGGTGTCGGGATGGCCGGGGCCCAGGACGCGGGCGCTGTCGGTCAGCAGTCGTTCGTACGAGGTCGTCGCGCCGGCCGTGTCGCCCGTCTCCCCCAGCCAGCGGGCGTGCAGGAAGCGGGCCGAGAGCGTGGTCGGGTGGTCCGGGCCCTGGAAGCGGGTGCCGGACTCGACCAGGTACCGGAAGTGGGCGGTGGCGGCGCCGGGTTGGCCCGCCTCGCCCAGGCTGGTGCCGACCTTGGTGAGGACGGGGTGGGCGTCGGGCCGGAACAGGGCCGCTTCGCGGTGCCGGAGGAGGGCTCCGACGTTGGCCCGCAGGACGCCGGCGAGACCGGTGTCCCGGTCGACTTCCGGCCAGGCGCCGAGGAGTGCGTCGGCGGCCGTGACGGCGTACCGGTCCAGGTGGTCGGGGGTGAGGGTGTCGCGGGTCGCGCGCTGGATCAGCTGGTGGACGCGGACGGCCTGGTGCGGGGTGTCCGGGGTGTGGGACACGAGGCTGAGCCGGTGCAGGGCGCGCAGGGCCTGTGCCGCGTCCCGCGGGGTGACGGGGCCGGTCGCCGGGTGGGCCGGTCGGCCGCTCGACGTGCGGTGTTCGGCGAGGTGGGCGCGGGCGGGCTCGCCGGTCAGCACGGCCTGGGGGATGCCGTTGGCGTCCAGTAGTGCGGCCAGTTCGAGCATGGGCCGGGCCAGTCCGACCGGGCGGAGCCGGTCGGCCCGGTCGAGGGACAGGGACCAGGCCGCGGCGAGGGCGGCGCTCTGCTGGTCGGGCAGGACGTCGGGGGCGAGGTCGGCGAGCGCCGTGGCACGGTCGGCGAGCAGGGAGCGGTAGCCGGGGCAGTCCCCTTCGCGGTGCGGGCAGGGGGTGCAGTCGACGGGAATCGCGGCGTCGATGAGGTAGGCGGCGGCCTGGGACAGGGCCAGGGCCAGGTGCCCGAGGTCGGCGGCGAGGTCGGCGAGGTGGGCGGCGGGTTCGTGCCGGCCGCGCGCCGCCAACGCGGTCGTGAGGTAGGCGACGGCCTCGGCCGGGGTGAACAGACCCACCTCGACCGGGCGGCGGCCGTCGCCGGTGAGGGCGGCGTCACGACGGCGAGTGGTGACCAGGGTGCGGCCGTGCGGACCGACGGGCGGCCACAGGCTGTACCTGTGGTCGGGGTCGTCGGGGTTGGCGGTCAGGTCGTCGGGGTCCGCCAGGTCGTCGAGGACGACCAGCCACCGGCACGGATTCCGGTCGCTCCTGGCGGTGAGCCAGGCGAGGAAGGTACGGGCCGCCTGGTCCTGGTTGTCCGGGTCGGCCCCGCACAGATCGACGCCGGCCTGGGCGTACGAGGCCACCACGGACGAGCGGGAGCTCGCGGTGACCCACACCAGGACGTCGAGGCGGCCGTCGTGCAGGGCGGTTCGGGCGTGGTCGGCGGCGAGCTGGGTCTTGCCGGCTCCGCCCATTCCGGTCAGCACCTGGCACGGCACCGTGCCGGCACTGCCGTCGACCGCCGCGAGCAGCCGGTCGGTCTCGGTACGGTGCTGGAAGAACTGCGCCCGGGGCGGGAGCACCCCGATCTGGTGGGGCCAGGGCGCCGGCTCCCGGGGGCCACGCTGCTGGACCACGGTCACCTGGCCGATGTACCCGGTGTTGGCGATCGCGCCCTCCGAGGCGGTCGCGTTCCCGGTCCGGGACACCCGGACGGGACCGTGGCCGGAGCCCGCGGCCGAGCCGCGGTAGCCGGTGGTCGCGGTGGCCCCCGTCCCGGCCTCGGCATGCCCGGTCCGGGTGACCTCGACCTGCTCGCCGGTGGAGTCCCCCGACTTCCTGCCTTCGTCCGCCACTCGCCGACCGCCCCTCCCGTCGATCCGTGCTGTCCCCGGTTCGGTCAGGTGTGGTCGATGCCGCTGTTGGCGCTGCTGCCCTCGCCTTCGGCGACGGCGTCGCCGGACCGCGTGACCTTCGCCGAGCCGTTGCCCCGGCCCTGCCGACGCCTGATGCCGCTGACCGCCGTCCCGCCACCGGTGGCACGGGCCTGCCCGCTCTGGACGACGGTGTCCTCCGTACGACCGTCCGACGGCTGGAGCAGCGCCCAGACCAGGGCGGTGACTCCCACGGCGGCCTGGACGGACGCACCGACCAGCTGCCCCGCGTCGGGGCCGTTCAGGAGCCAGATCAGCGGCGTGGAGACGACTCCCACCGCTCCCAGCACGATGACGGTGATCTTCCATCCGTGTGGCATGCCGCCCCTTCCCGCCTGCCGCCCGTGCCCGCAACTCGGCTTGTGGGAAACGAACTTCCGTGGCGCGGGGTTCCACCCGCGCGGCCCGGCCGTCGTCCTTCCGACAGTGTGGCAGGCCCGGGTCGGTCCTTCGACGGCATTCTCCGAATTCGGCACCGGCCGACGGTGTCACGGGGTGCGGGGCCGGCCGGGCGTCAGCTCCGCGACCAGGAGCGCCGGCAGTTCGGCCGGCGCCGCCGCCCCCGGAGGCGCCCGACCGGGCAGTGATCCCGCCCGCAGGGCGCGGGACCGGGTGCCGGGTCGTCCCCGGCGGGGGACGAACCGGCACCCGGATGTCCCGGAACTACCAACGGCCGCGCGAGGGGGCGGGGTTGAGCTTGGCGGCGAGCGCCGACAGGAAGGTCGGGAGCTTGTCGACCATGGATTTGGGGACCGGGACGGTCTGGACGGTGTCCCGCCGCACGTCCTGGACGACGAGGGTGTAGGTGCCGTTCTCCTCGACGAGTTCGGCGGCGTAGAGCAGGGTTTCGGTGGAGGTCCGCATCGGGGGTCCTAGGCTTGGGTGTCGTTGAGCCAGGCGGTCCACGCCTCGGTGGCCCGCTGCTCGTCGGTGTTCCCGGCGAACACGTGGTGGGCCAGCCAGATCGGCGTGTTCCAGGTGCTGCCGTTGAAGAAGCGGTAGAGCGTGTCCGGGCCGCGCAGCCCGACGAAGTCGGGGCTGAGCCAGTCCACGACCGCCTCCTCCGGGCCGCCGTCCCGGCCGGGGGCGTGGAGGGCGAGCCGGTCGCCGACGGCCGCGTCCTCGGCGAGGCCGAGACGTCGGCGCAGGGCGGCGAAGTCGGCCGGGTCGGCGGTGGGTTCGGGGCGCACGGCCTTGACGTAGACGGCGGGGCGGCCGGCGAAGTGCCGCAGGTACTCGGCGAGGCTGTGCTGGTAGAAGTGGACGTGCTTCTCGGCCGCGTCCGCCTTCCGGTCCCAGATCTCGTCCCAGACACCCTGGTGCACCCAGTGGATTCCCATCCGCAGGTGGCTCGTTCCGCCGTCGGCCGGCTCGATCCGGTAGCTGAGCGTGTTGGAGAACTCGTCGCCCAGGGTCGCCCGGACGGCGAGGTGGTGTGGGGGCTCCCACGCCACGACGGTGCTCTCGGCCCGGGTGACCTTTCCGCCGACGCGCGGCTCGATCTCCATCGGGTACAGCCAGCCGAGGTTGCCGGCGCCGGTGGCGACCGCGGCCCAGACCTGTTCGGGGGTCGCGGGCAGGTCCTGTTCCTTGCGGACCTCGAACTCTCGGGCCATGGTCGGGGTCTCCTTCGTCGTCGTCATGGGTCAGTAGCTGACCGGGAGGGCGCTCAGCCGCCGCTGCAGCGGGTTGGGCCGCCACTCCAGCGCCGCCCCGTCGGCCAGCCGCAGCTCGGGCAGCCGACGCACCAGGGTGCCGATCGCCACCTCCGCCTGGAGCTTGGCCAGCGGGCCGCCGAGGCAGAAGTGCGGGCCGTTGCCGAAGCTGAGGTGGCGGTTGTCGGGTCGGGTCAGGTCAAGCCGGTCGGGGTCCTCGAAGCGCTCGGGGTCCCGGTTGGTCGCGCCGAGGAACAGGTAGACCAGCTCGCCTTCGCGCAGCGTCCGCCCGCCGATCTCCAGGTCCTCCGCGACGACCCGGACGATCGCCTGGGTCACCGTGTCGTAGCGGGCCAGTTCCTCGACGGCGCCGCGGATCAGCCCCGGGTCCGCGCGCAGCCGGGCCAGCTGGTCGGGGTGGCGCAGCAGGGCCAGCATGCCGTTGCCGATCAGCTGGGTGGTGGTCTCGTCGCCGGCGGTGATCAGGACGAAGCAGGTGGACAGCAGTTCGGAGTCGGTGAGCCGGTCGTCCTGCTCCTGGGTGGCGACCAGGGCGCTGATCAGGTCGTCGCCCGGGTCGGCCCGGCGTTGCCGGACGAGGCGGGCGAGGTACTCCTCGTACTGCCCGATCGCCTCCTCGGACTTGTCGAGGTCCTCGCTCAGCCGGCCGAAGCGGCGGAACCAGGTCCTGACCTGCGGGAGGTCGTCGTCCGGGATGCCGAAGAGCCGGCAGACGACGGACATCGGCAGCGGGGCGGCGACGGCCTCGATCAGATCCATGGTCGGCCCGGCCGCGACCGCCTTGTCGACGAGCCTGTCGACGATCCGCTGGATGCCGTCGCGCAGGGCCTCGACGCGCCGCGCGGTGAAGGCCCGGTTGGCGAGCTTGCGCAGCCGGGCGTGGTCCGGCGGGTCGGTGTTGGACATCACCCGGCCGAGCCGGTCGGTGAGCCGGCCGAACGCCTTGAGGTCGCCGCCGAGCGCTTCGTAGGCGCGGGTCATCCGGTCGCGGTCGTTGG
>NZ_JBVILX010000036.1:0-31980 GCF_055580145.1 Kitasatospora sp. NPDC032121
ATGCAGGCGCTGCCCGAGGGCGGCGCGATGGTCGCGGTCAAGGCCACCGAGGCCGACGTCCTGCCGCTGCTCACCGAGAACGTCAGCATCGCCGCTATCAACGGGCCCACTTCGGTGGTGATTTCGGGTGACGAGGCCGAAGTCCTCGCCATCGCCGGTCGGTTCGAGAAGAGCAAGAAGCTCAAGGTCTCGCACGCGTTCCACTCGCCGCTGATGGACGGCATGTTGGCGGAGTTCCGGGCCGTCGCCGAGGGCCTGAGCTACGCAGAGCCGGTCATCCCGGTCGTGTCCAACGTGACGGGTGAGCCGGCCACGGCGGAGGAGCTGTGCTCGCCCGAGTACTGGGTCCGGCATGTCCGCCAGGCGGTCCGCTTCGCCGACGGCATGCGGACCCTGGAGGCTCAGGGCGTCACCACCTTCGTCGAGCTCGGCCCGGACGGTGTGCTGTCGGCCATGGGCCAGGAGTGCGTTGAGCAGGGCGTGTTCGTGCCCGCGCTGCGTGCCGAGCGCCCGGAGGTGCAGACCGCGCTGACGGCGCTCGTCACCGCGCACGTCGAGGGCGCCCAGGTCGACTGGCGAGGGTTCTTCGCGGAGGCCGGTGCCCGGCGAGTCGACCTGCCGACGTACGCCTTCGACCGCGAGTGGTTCTGGCTCCACGCCCCCGCTCTGACCGGGGATGTCCAGTCCGCCGGCCTGGGTGCGGCGGACCACCCGCTGTTGGGTGCGGCGGTGTCGCTGGCCGATGCGGACGGTGTGCTGTTCACCGGCCGGCTCTCGCTCCAGTCGCACGCCTGGCTGGCCGATCACACGGTGCTGGGTTCGGTGATCCTGCCCGGGACCGCCTTTGTCGAGCTCGCGCTGCGGGCCGGCGACCAGGTGGGTTGCTCGCTGGTGGAGGAGCTGACGCTGGAGGCGCCGCTGGTGCTTCCGGAGTCGGGCGGTGTGCAGGTCCAGGTCCGGGTCGGAGAGCCCGATGGTGAGGGCCGTCGTTCGGTGACGGTCCACTCGCGGGCCGAGGGCTCCGGTGAGGACGGCCTCTGGACGCGTCATGTCTCGGGTGTGCTGACGGAGGGTGCGTCGGTCGCTGAGGGTGCGGATCTGGTGGAGTGGCCGCCGGCGGGTGCCGAGGCCGTGGACGTGGAGGCGTTCGCGCGGGGTCTGGCGGAGGCCGGGCTGGTGTACGGGCCGGCGTTCCAGGGCCTGCGGTCGGCGTGGCGTCGGGATGGCGAGGTGTTCGTCGAGGTCGTGCTGCCGGAGGCGGTGAGCGGGGATGCCGGGTCGTTCGGTGTGCACCCGGCGCTGCTGGACGCGGCGGTGCAGGCTGTGGGTCTGGGCGGGTTCGTCCGGGCCGAGGGACAGGCGCACCTGCCGTTCGCGTGGGCTGGTGTCGAGCTGCACGCTTCGGGTGCGGACGCGCTGCGGGTGCGGCTGGTGTCCGCCGGTACGGACGCGGTGTCGCTGACGCTCGCGGACGCCGAGGGGCAGCCGGTCGGCACGGTCGGTTCGCTGGCTCTGCGGCCGGTGGTCGCCGGGCAGCTGACGGCCGCGGGTGGGTCGACTGACTCGCTGTTCGGTGTCGACTGGGCGCAGGTTGCGTTCGGTGAGACGGGCCGCGAGGTCCTCGTGGTGGGTGACCTCGCGGAGCTGGATGCGGTGGAGGTCGTGCCGTCGCTGGTGGCGGTGGAGTTCGGTTCTGCGGACAATTCCGGTGCCGAGGAGGTGCACGCGGCTGCGGTCCGTGCGCTGGAGCTGGTGCAGGAGTGGCTGGCGGAGGAGCGGTTCGCCGCTTCGAAGCTGGTCGTGGTGACGCGTGGCGCTGTCGCTGTGGATGCGGCGTCGGGTGTTGCGGGTCTGGCGGAGTCGGTGGTCTGGGGTCTGGTGCGCTCGGCGCAGTCGGAGAACCCGGACCGGCTGGTGCTGGTGGACCTGGAGTCCGGTGCGGAGCTGCCGTCGGGTGTTGTCGAGTCCGGTGAGCCGCAGGTGGCGGTGCGTGGGGGCGTGGCGTTCGCGCCGCGTCTGGTGCGCGTCGCTACCGAACCGGACAACGGCGTGTCGCTGGGCGAGGGTACGGTCCTCGTCACGGGTGGTACGGGTGGTCTCGGTTCGCTGGTGGCCCGGCACCTGGTCACGGCGCACGGGGTGCGGAGTCTGGTGCTGACCAGCCGCCGCGGCCTGGGCGCGCCGGGTGCTGCCGAACTTCGTGACGAGCTGGCCGGGTTGGGCGCCGAGGTGGACGTTGTCGCGTGCGACGTGTCCGACCGCGACGCTGTCGCCCGCATGCTGGAAGGCCGTTCGCTGTCCGCGGTGGTCCACACCGCCGGCGTCCTTGACGACGGCCTGGTGTCGTCGCTGACGCCGGAGCGGTTGTCGGCGGTGCTGCGTCCGAAGGTGGACGCGGCGGTGATCCTGCACGAGCTGACCGCCGGAATGGACCTGTCGGCGTTCGTCCTGTTCTCCTCCGCCTCCGGCGTCTTCGGCGCCGCAGGCCAGGGCAACTACGCAGCCGCGAACGCGTTCCTGGACGCGCTCGCCGAGCAGCGCCGCGCCACCGGCCTGCCCGGCATGTCGCTGGCGTGGGGTCTGTGGGCCGAGGACGGCGGCATGGCCACCAGCCTGAGTGAGGCCGACGTTCGTCGCCTGGCCCGGGCCGGCGTGGCGCCGCTGCGGTCGCAGGAGGGTCTGGCCCTGTTCGACGGTGCGCTCACCCTGGAGCGCGCCCTGGTCGTCCCCATGCACCTCGACCCCGTCACGGCGGTCGGAAGCAGCGACGTTCCGCCGCTGCTGCGCGGACTCGTCCGTACGCCGCGTCGCCGGACCGCCGCGAGCGGCAGCACCGCAGCCGCCGGTTCGCTGGCGGAGCGCCTGCTGGCCCTGCCGTCCGCGCGCCGCGACGAGACCGTCCGCGAGGTGGTCCGTACGCAGGTGGCCGAGGTTCTGGGGCACGGTTCGGCCGCCGAGGTCGACCCGGCCCGGGCCTTCCGGGAGTTGGGCTTCGACTCGCTGACGGCGGTCGAGCTGCGCAACCGTCTCAACGCGGCCACCGGCCTGCGGCTGCCGGCCACGCTGGTGTTCGACTACCCGACGCCCGCCGCGCTGGCCGACTTCATCCGCGACGAACTCGTGGGTGAGGCCCCGGTGGTGGCCGAGGTGCTGTCCACGACGGTCGTGGACGAGCCGATCGCGATCGTCGGCATGGCCTGCCGTTACCCGGGCGGGGTCGCCTCGCCCGAGGACCTGTGGCGTCTGGTTGCGGAGGGCGGTGACGGCATCACGTCGTTCCCGACCGACCGCGGCTGGGACCTCGACGCGCTCTACCACCCGGACCCGGAGCACCAGGGGACGAGCTACGCCCGCGAGGGTGGCTTCCTGCACGACGCGGGCCGCTTCGACGCGCGGTTCTTCGGGATCTCCCCGCGCGAGGCGCTCACCATGGACCCGCAGCAGCGCCTGCTGCTCGAAACCTCCTGGGAGGCCTTCGAGGGGGCCGGCATCGACCCGGCCACCCTGCGCGGCAGCGCGACCGGCGTCTTCGCCGGTGTGATGTACCACGACTACACCTCGGTGCTGACCAGCGCGGAGGAGGACGTCGAGGGGCACCTCGGTACGGGCAACGCGGGCAGCGTGGTCTCCGGGCGTCTGGCGTACACCTTCGGTCTTGAGGGCCCGGCGGTCACCGTCGACACGGCCTGCTCCTCCTCGCTGGTCGCCCTGCACTGGGCCATCCAGGCCCTGCGCAGCGGCGAGTGCACGATGGCGCTGGCCGGCGGTGTGACCGTGATGGCCACCCCGGGCGCGTTCATCGAGTTCAGCCGCCAGCGCGGCCTCTCGGTCGACGGCCGCTGCAAGGCCTTCTCGGCCGACGCGGACGGCACCGGCTGGGGTGAGGGTGTCGGCATGCTCGTGCTGGAGCGGCTGTCCGACGCGCAGCGCAACGGGCACCAGGTTCTCGCGGTGGTCCGTGGCAGTGCGATCAACCAGGACGGTGCCAGCAACGGGCTGACCGCCCCGAACGGCCCGTCCCAGCAGCGGGTGATCCGCCAGGCCCTGGCCAACGCCGGACTGTCGGCCGAGCAGGTCGACGCGGTCGAGGCGCACGGCACCGGCACCTCGCTGGGCGACCCGATCGAGGCGCAGGCGCTGCTGACGACCTACGGCCAGGAGCGTGCCCAAGAGCCGCTGTGGCTGGGGTCGTTGAAGTCCAACATCGGTCACACCCAGGCGGCGGCCGGTGTCGGTGGCATCATCAAGATGGTGATGGCGATGCGGCACGGCGTGCTGCCGCAGACGCTGCACGTCAACGAGCCGTCCCCGCACATCGACTGGGCCTCCGGCGCGGTGGAGCTGCTGACCGAGGCCCGGCCGTGGCCGGAGACCGGACGTCCGCGTCGCGCGGCCGTCTCCTCCTTCGGCTTCAGCGGCACCAACGCCCACGCCATCATCGAGCAGGCCCCCGAGGCCGCTCCGATCGAGGCCGCTCCGGCCGACGAGGCCGCGGGCGTGCTGCCCTGGGCTCTGTCGGGTCGTACCGAGGCCGCGCTGCAGGAGCAGGCGCAGCGCCTGCTGGCGGCGGTCGCGGACGAGCGGCCGGCGGACGTCGGCTACTCGCTGGTGTCCTCGCGGGCGGTGTTCGAGCACAAGGCCGTGGTGGTCGGCGACGGGCGGGACGAGCTGCTCGCCGGTCTCCGTGCGCTGGCCGCAGGGGAGAGCGCTTCGTCGGTGGTCCGGGGTTCCGGATCGGGCGGCAAGGTCGTCATGGTCTTCCCGGGCCAGGGTTCGCAGTGGCTGGGCATGGCGCAGGGGCTGCTGGCGGATGAGCCGGTGTTCCGTTCCCGGATGGAGGAGTGCGCCAAGGCGCTTGCTCCGTATGTGGATTGGGAGCTGCTGGAGGTCGTCTCGGGTGAGGACGGCGGGTGGATGGAGCGGGTGGACGTGGTTCAGCCGGTGCTGTTCGCCGTGATGGTCTCGCTCGCCGAGCTGTGGCGTTCGTACGGTGTGGAGCCGTCGGCGGTGGTGGGGCACTCGCAGGGCGAGATTGCCGCCGCTGCCGTCTCCGGTGCGCTGTCGCTGGAGGACGCGGCGCTGGTGGTGGCGCTGCGCAGCCAGGCGATCATCGAACTGTCCGGGCTGGGCGGGATGGTGTCCGTGCCGCTGCCCGCCGAGCAGGTGCGTGAACTCCTGGAGGGCCGTGAGGGCTTGTCCGTCGCGGCGGTCAACGGCCCGAGCTCGGTGGTGGTTTCCGGTGACGCCGGTGCCCTGGACGAGCTGATGGAGCACTGCGCCGGGCAGGAGATCCGGGCGCGTCGGATCGCGGTGGACTACGCGTCGCACTCGGCGCACGTCGAGCGCATCGAGGCCCGTCTCGCGGAGCTGCTGGCCCCGGTCGCCCCGCGCGTTCCGGAGGTGCCGTTCCACTCCACCGTCACCGGTGAACTGATCGACAGCGCTTCGCTGGACGGCGCGTACTGGTACCGCAACCTGCGCCAGACGGTGGAGTTCGCGGCGACCATCGAGGCCCTGCTGGCCTCGGGCCACTCGCAGTTCGTCGAGGTGAGCGCCCACCCGGTGCTGACCGTCGGCATCCAGGAGGCCGTCGACGCCGCCGGCGCCGAGGCGAGCGTCCAGGGCACCCTGCGCCGTGACCAGGGCGGCCGGGAGCGTTTCCTGACCGCCCTCGCCGAGGCCTGGTCCAACGGCGCCACCGTCGACTGGACCGCCCAGTTCCCCACGGCCCGCCGCGTCGACCTGCCGACCTACGCCTTCCAGCGCGAGCACTACTGGCCGAAGCCCGCCGCCACCCCGGCGGTCGCCGGCACGGCGGCCGCCTCCCCGGCCGACAGCCGCTTCTGGGAAGCCGTGGAGAGCGGCGATCTCGACACGCTGGTGCGGCAGTTGGACCTGGAGGCGTCCGGTGACGGTGCCGCCCTGGCCGCTGCCCTGCCGCTGCTCTCGGCCTGGCGCCGTCAGCAGCGCGACCACTCCACGGTGGACAGCTGGCGCTACCGGGTGGACTGGAAGCCGCTCGCCGAGGTGCCGACCGGCACGCTGACCGGCGGCTGGCTGGTCCTCGTGCCCGCCTCCCTCGGAGCGGAGGACCCGCTGCCGGCCGCGGTCGCCGAGCTGCTGGCCGAGCACGGTGCGCAGCCGAGCGTGCTGCGGGTCGAGGCGGGCGGGGCGGTCGCTGCCCTGGCCGCGGCTCTCGCCACGGCCGCCGAGGAGGGCGTGACGCCGTCCGGCGTGCTGTCGCTGCTCGCGCTGGACGAGGCGCCGCACGCCGAGTACCCGGTGGTCGCGTCCGGTTTGGTCGACACCGTCGACCTGGTCCGGGCCGTCGCCGAGCACGGCGGCGTCAACGGTGGCCTGAACGGCGGCGCGAACGGTGGCCTCCGGCTCTGGCTGGCGACCCGGGGCGCGATCGCGACCGGTGGTGCCGACAGGCTGCACAGCGCGGCGCAGGCGCAGGTCTGGGGCCTGGGCCGGGTGGCCGGACTGGAGCACCCGGAGTGCTGGGGCGGCCTGCTGGACCTGCCGGCCGAGCTGGACGCGCGCTCCCGGGCGCGGGTCGCCGCTGTCCTGGCGGGGATCGGTGACGAGGACCAGGCGGCCGTCCGCTCCTCGGGCGTGTTCGTCCGACGGTTGAGGCGCGCCCCGCTGGGCGACGCGCCGGCCGTCGGGGCGTGGCAGCCGCGCGGCACGGTGCTGGTCACCGGCGGTACGGGGGCGATCGGTGCCCACGTCGCCCGCTGGCTGGCCGAGAACGGCGCCGAGCACCTGGTGCTGACCAGCCGTCGGGGCCTGGACGCGCCCGGCGCGGCCGAGCTGCGTGAGGAGCTGCTGGGCCTCGGTGCCCGGGTGACGGTCGCCGCGTGCGACGTCGCGGACCGGGCGGCGGTGGCCGAGCTGGTCGCGGGTCTGGCCGGGCAGGGCGAGCCGGTGCGGGCGGTGATGCACGCCGCCGGTGTCGGGGACTCGGTGCCGCTGGCCGTCACCGGTGCGGCCGAGCTGGCCGCGAACGCCCAGGCGAAGATCGCCGGCGCGCGGCACCTGGACGAGCTGCTCGGGGACACCGAGCTGGACGCCTTCGTCCTCTTCTCCTCCAACGCGGGGGTCTGGGGCGGTGGCGGCCAGGGCTCGTACGCCGCGGCCAACGCCGGCCTGGACGCGATCGCGCGCATGCGGCGCGAGCGCGGCCTGACGGCCACGTCGGTGGCCTGGGGCGCCTGGGCCGAGGGCGGGATGTCGGACGGCACGGCGGGCGAGCAGATGCGCCGCCGCGGCCTGGTGCCGATGGACCCGGAGCTGGCGCTGACCGTGCTGCGGCAGGCGCTGGAGCAGGACGAGACGTTCCTGGCCGTGGCCGACGTCGACTGGCAGCGGTTCGCCCCGGCCTTCGCGGCCGCCCGGCCGCGTCCGCTGATCGCGGAGGTGCCGGAGGCCCTGGCCGCGCTGGCGGCCGACGCCGGCGCGGGCACCCGCGCGGACGGCGGCTCGCCGCTGCTGCGGAAGCTGACCGGCCTGCCGGCGGGCGACCGTGACCGGGTCCTGCTGGACCTGGTCCGCACCGAGGCCGCCGCGGTCCTCGGCTACGGTTCGGCCGCCGAGGTCGACCCGGCCCGGGCCTTCCGGGAGCTGGGCTTCGACTCGCTGACCGCCGTCGAGGTGCGCAACCGCCTCAACGCGGCCACCGGCCTGCGCCTGCCCGCCACGCTGGTGTTCGACCACCCGACCCCGGCCGCCCTGGCCGCCCTGCTGCGCACCGAACTGCTCGGTGCCGAGGACGAGCCGGTCACCGGGACGGTCGTGGCCACCACCGCCCGGGAGGACGACCCGATCGCGATCGTCGCGATGAGCTGCCGCTACCCCGGCGGCGTGCGGTCCCCCGAGGAGCTGTGGCAGCTGCTGGCCGCCGGCGGTGACGCCGTGGCCGGCTTCCCGGCCGACCGCGGCTGGGACCTGGAGGGGATCTACCACCCGGACCCGGAGCACGCCGGGACCAGCTACGCCCGCGAGGGCGGGTTCCTGTACGACGCGGGCCGCTTCGACGCCGAGTTCTTCGGCATCAGCCCGCGTGAGGCCCTCGCGATGGATCCGCAGCAGCGTCTGCTGCTGGAGACCTCGTGGGAGGCGTTCGAGCGGGCGGGCATCGACCCGGCGGCCCTGCGCGGCGACCAGGTCGGCGTCTTCCTCGGTGCCGCGCCCTCGGGTTACGGCTCCGGCCTGACCGAGCTGCCGGAGGGCGTGGAGGGCCACCTGCTCACGGGCAACGCGGGCAGTGTGATCTCCGGCCGGATGGCGTACGCCTTCGGTCTGGAGGGCCCGGCGGTCACCATCGACACCGCCTGCTCCTCCTCGCTGGTCGCCCTGCACCTCGCGGCGCAGGCCCTGCGCGGCGGCGAGTGCTCGATGGCGCTGGCCGGCGGTGTCGCCGTGATGGCGACGCCGGGCGCGTTCGTCGAGTTCAGCCGCCAGCGCGGGCTGGCCGCCGACGGGCGGTGCAAGCCGTTCGCCGAGGCCGCCGACGGCACCGGCTGGTCGGAGGGCGCGGGCCTGGTGCTGCTGGAGCGGCTGTCCGACGCGCGGCGCAACGGGCACCCCGTGCTCGCCGTCGTCCGGGGCTCCGCCGTCAACCAGGACGGCGCCAGCAACGGGCTGAGCGCGCCGAACGGGCCGTCGCAGCAGCGGGTGATCCGCGCGGCGCTGGCCGACGCCGGGCTGTCCGGCGGCGAGGTCGACGTGGTCGAGGCGCACGGCACCGGCACGGTGCTGGGCGACCCGATCGAGGCGCAGGCGCTGCTGGCCACCTACGGCCAGGAGCGCGGCGAGGACGACGAGCCGCTGTGGCTGGGCTCGTTGAAGTCCAACCTCGGCCACACCCAGTCGGCCGCCGGTGTGGCGGGCGTGATCAAGATGGTGCTGGCCATGCAACACGCCGTCCTGCCGCGGACGCTGCACGTGGACGAGCCGTCCACGCACGTCGACTGGACGGCCGGCGCGGTGGAACTGCTGCGTGAGCAGCGGGACTGGCCGCAGACCGGGCGGCCGCGCCGGGCCGGTGTGTCGGCCTTCGGCGTGAGCGGCACCAACGCCCACGTCATCCTGGAGCACGCCCCGGCCGTGGAGCCGGAGCAGGCGGAGTCGGCCGAGCCGGCCGAGGCTGTCGGGGTCGAGGGCCCCGTGCTCGTGGCGCTGTCCGGCCGCACCGAGGTCGCACTGCGCGACCAGGCCCGACGGCTGAGCGCGCGGGTGGCCGCCGACGGCGGGCTGCGCCCGGCCGACCTGGCCTACTCGCTCGCGGTCGGCCGCACCGACCTGAACCGTCGCGCGGTGCTGCTCGCGGACGACCGGGCGGAGCTGCTGCGCTCGCTCGCGGCCCTGGCGGAGGGTGGTACGGCCGCCGGGCTGCTGCGCGGCACCCCGCGCGGCGGGAAGCTCGCGTTCCTGTTCACCGGTCAGGGCAGCCAGCGGCTCGGTATGGGCCGGGAGCTGTACGAGGCCTTCCCGGTCTTCGCGGACGCCTTCGACGCGGTCTGTGCGCGGGTCGAACTGCCGCTGCGTGACGCCGTGTTCGGCGATGACGCCGCGGTTCTCGCCCGTACGGAGTTCACCCAGCCGGCGCTGTTCGCCGTCGAGGTGGCGCTGTTCCGGCTGTACGAGAGCTGGGGTGTGCGGCCGGACGTCCTGGTCGGGCACTCGGTGGGCGAGCTGGCGGCCGCGCACGTCGCGGGTGTCCTCTCGCTGGACGACGCCGTCACGCTGGTATCGGCCCGTGGCCGCCTGATGCAGGCGCTGCCCGAGGGCGGCGCGATGGTCGCGGTCAAGGCCGCCGAGGCCGAGATCCTGCCGCTGCTCACCGAGAACGTCAGCATCGCGGCCATCAACGGCCCGACCTCCGTGGTGATTTCGGGCGACGAGGGTGAAGTGCTCGCCATCGCCGGGCAGTTCGGGAAGACCAAGCGGCTGCACGTCAGCCACGCGTTCCACTCGCCGCTGATGGACGGCATGTTGGCGGAGTTCTCGGCCGTCGCCGAGGGCCTGGCCTACGCCGAGCCGGTGATCCCGGTCGTCTCCGACGTGACCGGTGAGCTGGCCACGGCGGAGGAGCTGTGCTCGCCCGCGTACTGGGTGCGCCACGTCCGCGAGGCGGTCCGCTTCGCCGACGGCATGCGGACGCTGGAGGCCCAGGGCGTCACCACGTACCTGGAACTCGGCCCCGACGGTGTGCTCACCGCCCTCGCCCAGGACTGCGTCGACGGGCAGGACGCGGCCTTCGCCGCCGCCCTGCGCGCCGAGCGGCCCGAGGCGCGGACCGCGCTGGAGGCGCTGGCCGCCCTGCACGTGCACGGTGTGACGCCGGACTGGTCGGCGCTGTTCGCGGGCACCGGTGCCCGCCGGGTGGACCTGCCGACCTACGCCTTCCAGCGCGAGCAGTACTGGCTCGGCGGCCCCGGCACGGCCCAGGCCGCGCCGGCCGACGCCCACCGGGACCCGGCGGAGAGCGCGTTCTGGGCGGCCGTGGACGAGGGGGACCTCGCCGGGCTGGCCCGGACCCTGGACGTCACCGGGGACCAGCCGCTGAGCGCGGTGCTGCCCGCGATGTCCTCCTGGCACCGGGGCCTGCGCGAACTCGCCGAGGCCGCCGACTCGGCCTACCGGATCGCCTGGCAGCCGGTCACCCCGGCCGCCGGGGCGCCGACCGGCACCTGGCTGGTCGTGGTGCCCGCCGAGCGGGCGCAGGACGCCGACGTCCTGGCCGTCCGGCGGTCGGTCGCCGAGGCCGGCGCCGAACTGCTGGTGCTGCCGCTGGCCGAGGAAGGCCTCGACCGCGGCGAGACGGCGGCGCGGCTCGGCCGGGCCCTGCTGCAGGACCGCGCCCTGACCGGGGTGCTGTCCCTGCTGGCGGTGCCGGCCGAGCGGGCCGGGGACGAGGACCTGCTGGCCCGGACCGGCGCACTGGTGCAGGCGCTGGCCGACGCCGGTGTGACCGCCCCGCTGTGGGTGGCCACCCGGGGCGGCGCGGCGATCGACGCCGACGGGCCGGTGCGCCCGGAGCGGGCGCGGCTGTGGGGCCTCGGCCGGGTGCTGGCGCTGGAGGCGCCGCAGGCCTGGGGCGGTCTGATCGATCTGCCGGAGGAACTGGACGAGCGGGTGCTCGGCCGGTTCACCGAGGTGCTGGGCGCCGCCGACGGCGAGGACCAGCTGGTGCTGCGCTCCTCGGGCGTGTCGGTGCCGCGCCTGGTCCGGGCGGCGCGCCGCCCGCTGCCGGGCGACCGGTGGTGGGACGGGGCCGGGACGGTGCTGGTCTGCGGCGCCGACGGCGTGGTCGGCGAGCGGCTGGCCGCCCGCCTGGCCGCCGGCGGGGCCGAGCACCTGGTGCTGGCCGGCCGGACGGAGCGGGACGAGGAGGCGCTGCGGGCCGAGTTCGGCGTGCCGGTCACCGTCGTCGACGCCCCGGCCGGCGACCGCGCCGCGCTCGCCGCGCTGCTGGAGCGCCACCCGGTGACCGCCGTGGTGCACGCCGGTGCCGCGACCCCGGTCGGGGCCGTGGACGGCGTCCCGCCGCGGGAGTTGGCGGCGGCCGTGCGCGAGCGGGTCGCCGAGGTGCGCGCGCTGCACGAGCTGACGGCCGCACTGCCGCTGACCGCGTTCGTGGTCTGCTCCACGGCGGTCGGCGTCCTCGGCGGCGTCGGACACGGCGTGGACGCGGTCGCGCATGCGGAGCTGGCGGCCCTGGCCGCCGAGCGCCGCGCGGCCGGGCTGCCGGCGACGGTGATCGCCTGGGGCCCGTGGGCCGAGGACGCCGAGCGCGCCGGGACCACCGGTGCGTGGGAGCGGGCGGGCCTGCGCCCGCTGACCGCGCGGGCGGCGCTGGCGGCACTGCCGGGCGCCCTCGCGGAGCCGGACGGCGCCCCGTTGGTGGCGGACGTGGACTGGGCGCGCTTCGCGCTCGGCTACACCGCGAACCGGCCCGGCCTGCTGATCGGCGACCTGCCCGAGGTGCGTGAACTCGCCCGGGCCGTCCCGGCCGGCGCGGACTCCTCGCTGGCCCAGCGGCTGGCGCAGGTGCCCGCGGCGGACCGTGACCGGGTGCTGCTGGACTTCGTCCGCTCCGAGGTGGCGGCCGTCCTCGGCCACACCGCCCTGGACGCGGTGGAGCCCACCCGGGCGTTCCAGGAGCTCGGCTTCGACTCGCTGATCGCGGTGGAGCTGAGCAAGCGCCTCGCCGGGGAGACCGGACTGAAGCTGTCGCCGACCCTGGTCTTCGACCACCCGAACGCCACCGCCCTGGCCGACCACCTGCGCTCGCGGGTGCTCGGCGCCCAGGACGGCGACGGCCTGCCGGTGGCGGTCCGTCTCTCGGCCGAGGACGACGACCCGATCGCGATCGTCGCGATGGCCTGCCGCTACCCGGGCGGCGTCCAGTCGCCCGAGGACCTGTGGCGGCTGGTGTCGGAGGGCACCGACGCGGTGACCGCGTTCCCGACCGACCGAGGCTGGGACCTGGCCGGGCTGTACGACCCGGACCCGGCGAAGAGCGGCAAGAGCTACGCCCGTGAGGGCGGGTTCCTGCACGACGCGGCGCAGTTCGACCCGATGTTCTTCGGCATCTCGCCGCGCGAGGCGCTCGCCATGGACCCGCAGCAGCGGCTGCTGCTGGAGGTCACCTGGGAGGCGTTCGAGCGGGCCGGGATCGACCCCGCCGCCGTGCGCGGCGACCGGGTCGGCGTCTTCGCCGGCACCAACGGCCAGGACTACGCGCCGCTGCTGGAGGGTTCGCAGGAGGCCGAGGGTCTGGTCGGGACCGGAAACGCGGCGAGCGTCGCCTCCGGCCGGATCTCCTACACCTTCGGGCTCGAGGGCCCGGCGGTGACGGTGGACACCGCCTGCTCCTCCTCGCTGGTCGCCCTGCACCTGGCGGCCCAGTCGCTGCGCAGCGGCGAGTGCTCGCTCGCCCTGGCCGGCGGTGTGATCATCACCTCGACCCCGGGTGTGTTCGTCGAGTTCAGCCGCCAGCGCGGCCTGGCCGCCGACGGCCGCTGCAAGTCCTTCGCCGCGGCGGCGGACGGCACCGGCTGGGGCGAGGGCGCGGGCATGCTCCTGCTGGAGCGCCTGTCCGACGCCCGCCGCAACGGCCACCGCGTGCTGGCGGTCGTCCGCGGCTCCGCCGTCAACCAGGACGGCGCCAGCAACGGCCTGACCGCCCCCAACGGCCCGGCCCAGCAGCGCGTCATCCGCCAGGCCCTCGCCAACGCCCGCCTGACCCCCGGCCAGGTCGACGTGGTCGAGGCGCACGGCACCGGCACCCGCCTCGGCGACCCGATCGAGGCGCAGGCGCTGCTGGCCACCTACGGCCAGGAGCGCGGCGAGAACGGCGAGCCGCTCTGGCTGGGCTCGCTGAAGTCCAACATCGGCCACACCCAGGCGGCGGCCGGCGTCGGCGGCATCATCAAGATGGTGATGGCGATGCGGCACGGCGTCCTGCCGAAGACCCTGCACGTGGACGAGCCGACGCCGAACGTCGACTGGTCGGCGGGCGCGGTCGAGCTGCTCACCGAGGCCAGGGACTGGCCCGAGACCGGTGCGCCGCGCCGCGCGGGCGTCTCCTCCTTCGGTGTCTCCGGCACCAACGCCCACGTCCTCATCGAGCAGGCCCCGACGGCCGACCAGGCCGAGCCGGCCGTCGACCGCGACGCGGAAGGACCGGCAGCCGACGCGCTGCCCTGGGTGCTCTCCGCCCGCGGCAAGGCGGCCCTGCGGGCCCAGGCCGAGCGGCTGCGCGGCTTCGTCGAGGACAACCCCGGCCTCGCGCCGGCCGACCTCGGCCACGCGCTGGCGGCGACCCGCTCGACGTTCGAACACCGGGCCGTCGTGCTCGGCTCCGACCGTGCCGAGCTGCTCGCCGGCCTGACCGCCCTCGCCGGCGGCAGCGGCAGCGGCTACGTCCAGGGCCTGGCCCGCAGCGGCCGCACCGCCGTCGCCTTCACCGGGCAGGGCAGCCAGCGTCCGGGGATGGGGCGTGAGCTGTACGAGGCCTTCCCGGTGTTCGCGGAGGCCTTCGACGCGGTCTGCGCGCGGGTCGAACTCCCGCTGAGGGAGGCGGTGTTCGGTGACGATGCCGCGGTCCTGGCCCGGACGGAGTTCACCCAGGTGGCGCTGTTCGCGGTCGAGGTGGCGCTGTTCCGGCTCTTCGAGAGCTGGGGGGTCCGTCCGGACTTCCTGGTGGGCCACTCGATCGGTGAGCTGGTGGCCGCGCATGTCGCGGGTGTCGTCTCGCTGGACGACGCCGTCGCCCTGGTGGCGGCGCGTGGCCGGCTGATGCAGGCGCTTCCGGAGGGCGGTGCGATGGTGGCGGTCAAGGCCTCGGAGGAGGAGGTGCTGCCGCTGCTGACCGCCCAGGTGAGCATCGCGGCGATCAACGGGCCTGCCTCCGTGGTGGTTTCGGGCGAGGAGTCCGAAGTCCTCGCGATCGCCGGGAAGTTCGAGAAGACCAAGCGGCTGAGCGTCTCGCACGCGTTCCACTCGCCGCTGATGGACGGGATGTTGGAGGAGTTCCGGGCCGTTGCCGAGGGGTTGACGTACAGCGCCCCGCGCATCCCGGTCGTCTCCAACGTCACCGGGGACATGGCCACGGCCGAGGAGCTGTGCTCGCCCGAGTACTGGGTGCGCCACGTCCGCCAGGCGGTCCGCTTCCTCGACGGGATGCGCACCCTGGAGGCCCAGGGCGTGACCACGTACCTGGAGCTGGGCCCCGACGGTGTGCTCACCGCCATGGGCCAGGACTGCGTCGACGCCGACGGCAACGCCGTCCTCGTCCCCGCGCTGCGCGGCGACCGGCCCGAGGCCCGCACCCTGCTGGCGGCCGTGGCCCGGCTGCACGTCCAGGGGGCGGCCGTCGACTGGCCGGCCCTGTACGGGAACCGGCCGGTGCCGGCGCTCGACCTGCCCACGTACGCCTTCCAGCGGCAGCGCTACTGGCCCGAGGCCGTCACGGCCGACACGCCGGCCGCGCCCTCCGCAAGCGGCGACCCGACGGAGGAGCGGTTCTGGACGGCCGTCGAGCAGGGCGACCTCGCCCGGCTCGCCGACACGCTGGACGTCGCCGAGGAGAACCGCTCGGCGCTGCGCGAGGTGCTTCCCGCACTGACCGGCTGGCGCCGGCAGAGCCGGGAGCGCGCCACCCTGGACGCCTGGCGCTACCGGGCCACCTGGCAGACCCTGCCGGAGGACCCGGCAGCCGGGCTCACCGGCAGCTGGCTGCTGGTGGCGCCCGCCGACGGCCCCGGTGCCGAGCTGGCGCAGGCCGCCGCGGACGCCCTCGGCGGCCACGGCGCCGACGTCCGGCAGCTGACGGTGGCCACCGGCGAGGCGCAGGCCGAGGGCTTCGCCGCCCGGCTCGCCGGCGCGGCCGCCGACGGGGACGCCCCGACCGGCGTGCTCTCGCTGCTCGCCCTGGACGACCGCCCGCACCCCGAGCACCCCGCCCTGTCGGCGGGCGTGACCGCGAGCGTCCGGCTGGTCCAGGCGCTCGGCGAGGCCGGCGTCGCCGCCCCGCTGTGGCTGGCCACCAGCGGCGCGGTCGCCGCCGGAGCCGGCGAGCGGATCGAACACGGCGGCCAGGCCCAGATCTGGGGCCTCGGCCGGACCGCCGCCCTCGAACACCCGGACCGCTGGGGCGGTGTGATCGACCTGCCCTCGACGCTCGACGAGCGGAGCGGCCGCCGCCTCGCGGCCGCCCTGGCCGCCGGCGAGGGCGAGGACCAGCTGGCGGTGCGCGCCGACGCCACGTACGTCCGGCGCCTGGAGCGCGCTCCGCTGCCGGCCGGCCCGGTCGACGGCTGGCAGGCCCGCGGCACCGTCCTGGTCACCGGCGGCACCGGCGCCCTGGGCGCCCGGGTCGCCCGCTGGCTGACCGCCAACGGCGCCGAGCACCTGGTGCTGACCAGCCGCCGGGGCGCCGACGCCCCGGGCGCCGCCGAACTGCGCGCGGAGCTGGAGGGCCTCGGCGCCCGGGTCACCCTGGCCGCCTGCGACGC
This sequence comes from Kitasatospora sp. NPDC032121, assembly GCF_055580145.1. Lineage (NCBI taxonomy): Bacteria > Bacillati > Actinomycetota > Actinomycetes > Kitasatosporales > Streptomycetaceae > Kitasatospora > Kitasatospora sp. NPDC032121. The sequence continues at coordinate 16,029 of NZ_JBVILX010000036.1, forward strand.
GGCCGACCGGACCGCGCTCGCGGCCCTGGTCGCCGGGCTCGCCGAGGCCGGCGACCCGGTCCGGGCGGTGGTGCACGCGGCAGGGGTCAGCCAGGCCTCGCCGATCGGTGCCACCGGAATTTCCGAATTCGCCGACGTGGTGAATGCGAAGGTGGCCGGAGCGGTGCACCTGGACGAATTGTTCGGCGCGAATTCCGAACCGCTCGACGCATTCGTCCTGTTCTCCTCGATCGCCGCCACCTGGGGCGGTGCCGGCCAAGCCGGATACGCCGCGGCCAACGCATTCCTGGACGCGCTCGCCGAGCAGCGCCGGGCCGCCGGCCTCACCGCCACCGCGGTGGCGTGGGGCCCGTGGGGCGGCGGCGGCATGGCCGCCGAGGACGACGCGGAGGAGCAGCTGCGCCGCCGCGGCCTGCCGGTGCTCGACCCGGAGACGGCCATCGCCGCCCTCGGCGCGGCCCTCGACCACGGCGACACCGCGGTCACCGTCGCCGACGTGGACTGGGCGCTGTTCGCGCCCGGCTTCACGGCGGTGCGCCACAGCCCGCTGATCGGCGACCTGCCGGAGGTCCGGCGGGCGCTGGGCACCGACGGCGCCGCGGACCGGGCGGACGACGGCGAGGCCTCGGCCGAGCTGCGCGGGCAGCTCGCCGAGCTGCCGGAGGCCGGCCAGGAGCAGCTGCTGTTGGACCTGGTCCGCACCCACGTGGCCGAGGTGCTCGGCCACCACGGGGTGGAGGAGGTCGAGGCCGACCGGGCGTTCAACGAGCTCGGCTTCGACTCGCTGACGGCGGTGGAGCTGCGCAACCGGCTCAACCTGCTGGGCGGGCTGCGACTGCCGTCCTCGCTGGTGTTCGACTACCCGACGCCGCTGGCCCTCGCCCGGCACCTGCGCACCGAGCTGGCCCCCGACGGCGCGCCGAGCGCGACCGACCTGCTCGGCGAACTCGACCGGCTGGAGGCCGCCATGGCGGCCGCCGCGCCGGACGACCTGACCCGGACGAAGATCAAGGTCCGGATGCAGGCGCTGCTCTCCCAGTGGGACGACGGTCCGGGCAAGTCCGAGCCGGTGGGCGGCAGCGCGTTCGACGCCACCAGCGACGAGGAACTCTTCGCCCTCATCAACCGCGACCTCGGGAGGGGATGACGCCCGTTCGGAGCGAATGGCCGTGGATTCTCCGTCGTGAATCCGTCATGAATCCGTCGTGAATTCGGGCCGCTGAGCGGGGGTCGGGAATTGTCCCGACCCCCGCTTCGTCATGGGGGCCCTAGGGGGGCTGGTAGGGGTTGTCCGCCTTCACCGCCCTTCATAGCGTCAGGGCGAAACCCTTCACTGTTGTGGTCCAGTCGTGTGCGCGTGCGTGCCCGGAGGACCCGCTCACCCCGATGAGGTGGCCCTCCGCATGGCGAATGAAGAGACGCTTCGCGACTACCTCAAGTGGGTGACCGCGGACCTCCAGCAGACCAAGCAGCAGCTGAGGGACCTCCAGGCGGAGAGCCGCGAACCGATCGCCATCGTGGGCATGGCCTGCCGCTACCCCGGCGGCATCGACACCCCCGAACGACTGTGGGACCTGGTCGCGGACGGGCGGGACGCCATCGGCGGCTTCCCCGAGGACCGCGGCTGGGACCTCGACGGGCTGTACGACCCGGACCCGGAGCACGCCGGCACCAGCTACGCGCGCGAGGGCGGCTTCCTGCGCGCGGTGGGGGAGTTCGACGCGGGCTTCTTCGGGATCTCGCCGCGCGAGGCCCTCGCGATGGACCCGCAGCAGCGGCTGCTGCTGGAGACCTCCTGGGAGGCCTTCGAGCGGGCCGGCCTCGACCCGGCCGCGCTCAAGGGCGGAAAGACCGGGGTCTTCGTCGGCACCGCCGGCCAGGACTACCTGGGCCTGGTCGTCGCCGGCGAGGCCGAGGGCGCCGAGGGCCACCTCGCCACCGGCAACGCGGCCAGCGTGCTCTCCGGCCGACTCGCCTACACCTTCGGTCTTGAGGGCCCGGCCGTCACCGTCGACACCGCCTGCTCCTCCTCGCTGGTCGCCCTCCACCTCGCCGTGCAGTCGCTGCGCAACGGCGACTCCACGCTGGCCCTGGCCGGCGGTGCGACGATCATGTCCACCCCCTCCTCCTTCATCGAGTTCAGTCGCCAGCGCGGCCTGGCCGTCAACGGCCGCTGCAAGCCCTTCGCGGAGGCCGCCGACGGCACCGGCTGGGCCGAGGGCGTCGGCATGCTCCTGCTGGAGCGCCTCTCCGACGCGCAGCGCAACGGCCACCAGGTGCTCGCGGTGGTGCGCGGCAGCGCGATCAACCAGGACGGCGCCAGCAACGGCCTCACCGCCCCCAACGGCCCCGCCCAGCAGCGCGTCATCCTGCGCGCCCTGGCCAACGCCCGGCTCTCGGCGGGCCAGGTCGACGCCGTCGAGGCGCACGGCACCGGCACGGTGCTCGGCGACCCGATCGAGGCCCAGGCCCTGCTCGACACCTACGGCCAGGACCGGCCCGCCGGCCGTCCGCTGTGGCTGGGCTCGCTCAAGTCCAACCTCGGCCACTCGCAGGCCGCGGCCGGCGTCGGCGGCGTGATCAAGATGGTCATGGCGCTGCGCAACGGCGTGCTGCCGCAGACCCTCCACGTCGACCGCCCGACCTCGCACGTCGACTGGTCCGGCGGCGCCGTGGAACTGCTGACCGAGGCGCGCGACTGGCCCGCGGCGGACGAGCCGCGCCGGGCGGGCGTCTCGGCCTTCGGCATGAGCGGCACCAACGCGCACGTCGTCCTGGAGGAGGCCCCGGCCGCGGAGGACGCCGCCGCCGAGGCGCCGTCCGAGTCGGCCGGTTCGGCAGGTTCGACCGACCAGGCGGGTCCGGCCGTCTGGGCCGCCACTGTCGGTGGCCCGCTGCCCTGGGTGCTGTCCGCGCGCGGGGAGACCGCGCTGCGCGCCCAGGCCGGCAAGCTGGCCGCCTTCGTGCAGGAGGCCGGAGCGGAGCTCTCCCTCGCCGGCGTCGGCGCCGAACTCGCCCACGGCCGCGCCCGGTTCGACGAGCGGGCCGTGGTCCTGGCGGGCGAGCGGGACGAACTGCTCGCCGGACTGGGTGTGTTGGCCTCGGGGCAGGACGAGGGCACCTCGTCGGTGGTCCGCGGCTCCGGGGCCGGCGGCAAGCTCGTCATGGTCTTCCCCGGGCAGGGTTCGCAGTGGCTGGGCATGGCCCGGGAGCTGCTCACGGACTCGCCGGTGTTCCGATCCCGGATGGAGGAGTGCGCCAAGGCGCTTGCTCCGCATGTGGACTGGGAGCTGCTGGAGGTCGTCTCGGGTGAGGACGGCGGGTGGATGGAGCGGGTGGACGTGGTCCAGCCGGTGCTGTTCGCCGTGATGGTCTCGCTGGCTGCCCTCTGGCGTGCGAACGGCGTGGAGCCGTCGGCGGTGGTGGGGCACTCGCAGGGCGAGATCGCCGCCGCTGCGGTGTCGGGCGCTCTGTCGCTGGAGGACGCGGCGCTGGTGGTGGCGCTGCGCAGCCAGGCGATCACCGAACTGTCCGGTCTGGGTGGCATGGTGTCCGTCCCACTGCCCGTGGAGAGTGTCCGCGAGCTGCTGTCCGGCCGGGATGGAATCTCGATCGCGGCCGTCAACGGCCCCAGCTCGGTGGTCGTTTCGGGCGATGCCGGTGCCCTGGACGAGCTGATGGAGCACTGCGCCGCGCAGGAGATCCGGGCGCGTCGGATCGCGGTGGACTACGCCTCGCACTCGGCGCACGTCGAGCGCATCGAAGCCCGCCTGGCCGAGCTGCTGGCCCCGGTCGCCCCGCGCGTGCCGGAGGTGCCGTTCCACTCGACGGTCACCGGTGGACTGATCGACTCGGCCGCGCTGGACGGCGGTTACTGGTACCGCAACCTGCGCCAGACGGTGGAGTTCGCGAGCACCATCGACGCCCTTCTGGCGTCCGGCCACTCGCAGTTCGTCGAGGTGAGCGCCCACCCGGTGCTGACCGTCGGCATCCAGGAGGCCGTCGACGCCGCCGGCGCCGAGGCGAGCGTCCAGGGCACCCTGCGCCGTGACCAGGGCGGCCGGGAGCGTTTCCTGACCGCCCTCGCCGAGGCCTGGTCCAACGGCGCCACCGTCGACTGGGCCGCCCAGTTCCCGACGGCCCGCCGCGTCGACCTGCCGACCTACGCCTTCCAGCGTGAGAAGTACTGGCCGAAGCCGGGCACGCGCGGTATCGGTGACGTGCTGTCCGCCGGGCTCGGCGCGGCCGACCACCCGCTGCTGGGTGCTGCGGTGGCGCTGGCCGACCGCGACGGGCACGTCTTCACGGGCCGCCTGTCGGTGCAGACCCAGCCGTGGCTGGCGGACCACGCGGTGGCCGGCACGGTGATCCTGCCGGGTACGGCGTTCGTCGAGCTGGCCGTCCGCGCGGGTGACCAGGCCGGTTGTGACGTGCTGGAGGAGCTGACCCTGGAGGCGCCTCTGGTGCTGCCCTCCCAGGGTGGCGTGGCGGTGCAGGTGGTGGTCGGTTCGCCCGACGCCGACGGCCGCCGCGAGGTGGAGGTCTACTCCCGCCCCGACGACGCGCAGGGCACGGACGAGCCGTGGACCCGCCACGCCACCGGCACCCTGTCCCGGGGCGGCGCCGTCGAGCCGGAGTTCGACCTCGCCGTCTGGCCCCCGCAGGGCGCCGTCGAGCTGCCCGTCGCGGACCTCTACGAGCGCTTCGCGGCCGGCGGCTTCGCCTACGGCCCGGCGTTCCGCGGCCTGCGGGCCGCCTGGCAGCGCGGGGACGAGGTCTTCGCCGAGGTCGAGCCGGTGCAGGAGGAGCAGGACCGGGCCGGCCGCTTCCGGCTGCATCCCGCTCTGCTCGACGCCGCGCTGCACGCGGCCGGCCTCGGCGGGCTGCTGCCCGGGGCGGAGGGCGGGCTGCTGCCCTTCGCCTGGACCGGGCTGCGGGTGTACGCCACGGGTGCCGCCGCCCTGCGGGTGCGGCTGGCCCCTGCCGGGCACAACGCCGTCTCGGTGGCGCTGGCCGACCCGACCGGCGCCCCGGTGGCCACGGCCGACGCGCTGACCCTGCGCCCGCTCGACGTCGAGCGGCTGCACTCCGCCGCGCGCGGCGCGCGCACCCCGCTGTACCGCATCGACTGGACCGCCCAGGAGACCACCGCCCGAGGGGCCACCGCCCAGGGGCCCGCCGCCCCGGCCGACGCCGCCCGCTGGGCCGTGCTCGGCGCCGACGCGGCCGTGGCGCCCGACGCCGTCCGGTACCCCGACCTCGCCGCCCTGCTGGCCGCCGTCGCCGCCGGGGAGGCGGCCCCGGAGACCGTGGTCGCGCCGGTCGCCGTCGGCTCCGCCGACCAGGTCGAGGAGGCGCACCGCGCCGCCGCCGCCGCGCTGGCCCTCGCCCAGGAGTGGCTGGCCGCCGAACCCCTGGCCGCCGCCCGCCTGGTGCTGGTGACCCGCGGCGCCGTGGCCGCGCTCGACGCGGACGCCGTCGAGCGGCCCGCGCACGCCACGGTCTGGGGCCTGCTCCGCTCCGCGCAGTCCGAGCACCCGAACCGCTTCGTCCTGGTCGACCTGGACGACGAGGCCGGCTCCGCTGCCGCGCTGCCCGCCGCCGTCGCCACCGGCGAGCCCCAACTCGCCCTGCGTGCCGGTGAGGTGCTGGCCCCCCGGCTGGTCCGGGCGCTGTCCGAGCAGGACGCCGCCGCCGGCCCGTCCGCCCTGGACCCCGACGGCACGGTGCTGATCACCGGCGGCACCGGCACCCTGGGCGCGCTGCTGGCCCGCCACCTGGTGACCGAGTACGGCGCCCGCCACCTGCTGCTGGCCGGCCGTCGGGGCGAGGCCGCGCCCGGTGCGGTGGAGCTGCGCGACGAACTGGCCGCACTGGGCGCCGAGGTGACGGTCGCCGCCTGCGACGCCGCCGACCGCGCGGCACTCGCCGCCCTGCTGGACACCGTCCCCGCCGACCGCCCGCTCACCGCCGTGGTCCACGCGGCCGGTGTCCTGGACGACGGCATGCTGGACGCGCTGACCCCGGAGCGCCTGGAGCGGGTGCTGCGCGCGAAGGTCGACGCGGCCGTCCACCTGGACGAGCTGACCCGCGACCGGCAGCCGGCGCTCTTCGTCCTCTACTCCGGCGCCGCCGGCGTCCTCGGTGCCGTCGGCCAGGCCAACTACGCGGCCGCCAACGCCTTCCTGGACGCGCTCGCCGCCCGGCGCCGGGCCGCCGGCCTGCCCGCCACCTCGCTCGCCTGGGGCCTGTGGGAGCAGGCCAGTGGCATGACCGGCCACCTGGGGGCCGCCGACCTCACCCGGATGCGCCGCTCGGGCCTGCACGCGCTGCCGTCCGCCGAGGCGCTGGGCCTGTTCGACGTCGCGGTGCGCACCGGGCACGCCCTGCTGCTGCCGGTCCGCCTGGACCTGGCCGTCCTGCGCGCCCAGGCCGACCGCCTGCCCACGCTGTTCCGTACGCTCGTCCCGGCCCCCGTCCGGCGTGCCGCGCAGGGCGCCGGCGCCGAGGCCGACGGCTCGCCGCTGCTGCGCCGGCTGGCCGGCCGTTCGGCCGCCGAGCAGGAGCGGCTGCTCACCGAGCTGGTGTGCACCCAGGCCGCCGGGGCCCTCGGCCACCGGTCGGCCGAGGCGGTGCACGCCGACCGGGCCTTCAAGGAGCTCGGCTTCGACTCCCTGATGTCCGTCGAGCTGCGCAACCGGCTGGGCCGGGCCACCGGCCTGCGGCTGCCCGCCACCCTGGTCTTCGACCACCCCACCCCCGCCGCGCTCGCCCGTCACCTGCTTGCCGGGCTGGCCCCCGCCGCCACCGCCCCGGCCGCCCCGGCCGTCCGCCGCGCCGCGGCCGACGACGAGCCGATCGCCATCGTCGCGATGAGCTGCCGTTACCCCGGTGGCGTGCGCACCCCCGAGCAGCTGTGGCAGCTGGTCGCCGAGGGCACGGACGCCGTCGCCGCGCTGCCCGCCGACCGCGGCTGGGACGCGGACGCCGTCTACGCCGCCGACCCGGACCACGCGGGCGGACGCTTCCGCCGCGAGGGCGCGTTCGTGTACGACGCGGCCGACTTCGACCCGGGCCTGTTCGGCATCTCGCCGCGCGAGGCGATGGCCATGGACCCGCAGCAGCGGCTGCTGCTGGAGACCTCCTGGGAGGCCTTCGAGCGGGCCGGCATCGCCCCGGAGCGCGTGCGCGGCACCCGCGCCGGCGTCTTCGTCGGAGCGATGTACCACGACTACGGCGCCCGCCTGTACGGCGTCTCCGAGGGCCTGGAGGACTTCGACGGCTACCTCGGCAACGGCAACACCGGCAGCGTGGCCTCCGGCCGCGTCGCCTACACCTTCGGCCTGGAGGGCCCGGCGGTCACCGTCGACACCGCCTGCTCCTCCTCGCTGGTCGCCCTGCACCTGGCCGCCCAGGCGCTGCGCAACGGCGAGTGCGAGCTGGCGCTGGCCGGCGGTGTGACGGTGATGTCCACTCCCACGGTCTTCGTCGAGTTCATCCGCCAGCGCGGCCTGGCCGCCGACGGCCGCTGCAAGTCCTTCGCCGCCGCGGCCGACGGCACCGGCTGGGGCGAGGGCGTCGGCATGCTGCTGCTGGAGAAGCTGTCGGACGCCCGCCGCAACGGGCACCCCGTGCTCGCCGTGGTCCGCGGCTCCGCCGTCAACCAGGACGGTGCCAGCAACGGTCTGACCGCCCCCAACGGCCCGTCCCAGCAGCGGGTCATCCGCCAGGCCCTGGCCAACGCCGGACTGACCGCTGCCCAGGTGGACGCGGTCGAGGCGCACGGCACCGGCACCGCGCTGGGCGACCCGATCGAGGCCCAGGCGCTGCTGGCCACCTACGGCCAGGAGCGCAGCGGGGACCCGCTGTGGCTGGGCTCGATCAAGTCCAACATCGGGCACAGCCAGGCCGCCGCCGGTGTGGCCGGCGTGATCAAGATGGTCATGGCGATGCGGGAGGGTGTGCTGCCGCGGACCCTGCACGTGGACGAGCCGTCCCCGCACATCGACTGGGCCTCCGGCGCCGTCGAGCTGCTGACCGAGGCCCGCCCCTGGCCGGAGACCGGCGAACCGCGCCGCGCGGCCGTGTCCTCCTTCGGCATCAGCGGCACCAACGCCCACACCGTCATCGAGCAGGCCCCCGCCGTCGAGCCGGTGGAGACCGTCCGGCCCGTCCGGGCCTCCGGCCGCCCGCTGCTGCTGTCCGGCGCGACCGCGCAGGCGCTGCGCGACCAGGCCGCCCGACTGCTCGACCACCTCGACACCCACCCGGACGTCGACCTCGCCGACCTCGCGCACTCGCTCGGCACCACCCGGGCGGCGCTGGACCACCGGGCCGTCGTGGTCGCGGACGACCTCGCCTCCTTCCGCGGCGCCCTGGCGGCGCTGGCCGAGGGCGGCACGGCCGCCGGGCTGGTGACCGGCGCCGCCGAGGGCGGCAGGCTCGCCTTCCTGTTCACCGGACAGGGCAGCCAGCGCCTCGGCATGGGCCGGGAGCTGTACGAGGCCCACCCGGCGTTCGCCGAGGCCTTCGACGCGATCTGCGACCGGGTCGAACTGCCCCTGCGCGACACGGTGTTCGGCGACGACGCGGAGCTGCTGGACCGCACCGAGTACGCCCAGCCGGCGCTGTTCGCCGTCGAGGTGGCGCTGTTCCGCCTGCTGGAGGGCTGGGGGGTCCGTCCGGACGTCCTGGTCGGCCACTCGATCGGCGAGATCGCGGCCGCCCACGTCGCGGGTGTGTTGTCGCTGGACGACGCGGTGGCGCTGGTGTCCGCCCGTGGGCGGCTGATGCAGGCGCTGCCCGAGGGCGGCGCGATGGTCGCGGTGAAGGCCGCCGAGGCGGACGTCCTGCCGCTGCTGACCGCCCAGGTGAGCATCGCGGCCGTCAACGGGCCTTCCTCCGTGGTGATTTCCGGCGACGAGTCCGAAGTGCTCGCCATCGCCGGGCAGTTCGGGAAGACCAAGCGTCTCAACGTCTCGCACGCCTTCCACTCGCCGCTGATGGACGGCATGCTGGCGGAGTTCCGGGCCGTCGCCGAGGGCCTGAACTACACCGAGCCGGTCATCCCGGTCGTCTCCAACGTCACCGGCGCCCTCGCCACCACCGAGGAGCTGTGCTCGCCCGAGTACTGGGTCCGGCACGTCCGCGAGGCCGTCCGCTTCCTCGACGGCATGCGCACCGCGGCGGCCCAGGGCGTCACCACCTTCGTCGAGCTCGGCCCCGACGGCGTGCTCTCCGCCATGGGCCAGGACTGCGTCGACGGCGGCACGTTCGCCCCCGCGCTGCGCGCCGACCGCCCGGAGGAGCGCAGCCTGCTGGCGGCGCTCGCCACCGCCCACGTCCACGGCGACGGCCCCGACTGGTCGGCCGTGCCCGCCGTGCGCGACGGCCGCGTGATCGACCTGCCGACCTACGCCTTCCAGGCCCGCCGCTACTGGCTGGAGGCGCCCGCCGCCGGAGCGGCGACGCCCGCCGGTACCCCGGGCGACGAGCGGTTCTGGACGGCCGTCGAGGAGCAGGACGTCGCGGCCCTCGCCGGCACCCTGGAGCTGTCCGAGGACGGCGCCCTGCGCGAGGTGCTGCCCGCACTGTCGAACTGGCGCCGGCAGCACCGCGCCCGCACCACCGTCGAGGGCTGGCGCTACCGCGTCCAGTGGAAGCCGCTCGGCGCGCCGGACACCGCCCGCCTCGGCGGCACCTGGCTCACCGTCGCGCCCGTCGGCCTCCCGGACGGCGCGGCCGAGCGGGTGGCCGCCGTCGAGCGCGCCCTGACCGCGGCCGGCGCGGACGTCCGGCGCCTGGAGCTCGGCGCCGAGGCCGACCGGGCCCGGCTCACCGAGCTGCTGCGCGACGCGGCCGCCGCCGGCCCCGCCGGGATCCTGTCGCTGCTCGCCCTGGACGACGCCGAGCACCCCGCCCACCCGGGCGTGTCCGCCGCCCTGCTGCGGACCGCCCTGCTGGTCCAGGCGCTGGGCGACGCCGAGGTGAGCGCCCCGCTCTGGCTGACCACCGAGGCCGCCGTGGCCGTGTCGGGCGCCGAGCAGGTCGAGCACCCTGCCCAGGCCCAGCTGTGGGGCCTCGGCCGGGTGGTCGCCCTGGAGCACCCCGACCGCTGGGGCGGACTGGTCGACCTGCCCGCCGCCCTGGACGAGCGCACCGCCGCCCGCCTCGCCGCCCTGCTCGCGCCGGGCTCCGCCGAGGACCAGGTCGCGCTGCGCGCCAACGGTACGTTCGGCCGCCGCCTGGTCCGGGCCGAGCGCACCGAGGCCGCCGACTGGCGCCCGCGCGGCACCGTCCTGGTCACCGGCGGCACCGGCGCCCTGGGCACCCACGTCGCCCGCTGGCTGGCCGCCAACGGCGCCGAGCACCTCGTGCTCACCAGCCGCCGAGGCCTCGAAGCCCCCGGCGCGGCCGAACTGCGCGACGAACTGACCGCGCTCGGCGCCCGGGTCACGGTCGCCGCCTGCGACGCCGCCGACCGCACCGCCCTGGCCGCCCTGCTCGCCGAACACCCGGTGAACGCCGTCGTGCACGCGGCCGGGGTCGCCCAGAACGCGCCGCTCGCCGAGACCGACCCGGCGGAGTTCGCCGCCGTCGTCGCCGGCAAGACCGCCGGAGCCGCCCACCTGGACGCGCTGCTGGACGGCACCGAGCTGGACGCCTTCGTCCTCTTCTCCTCCGTGGCGGGTGTCTGGGGCAGCGGCGGCCAGTGCGCCTACGCCGCCGCCAACGCCCACCTGGACGCGCTCGCCCAGGCCCGCCGCGCCCGCGGCCTCGCCGCCACCGCCGTCGCCTGGGGCCCGTGGGCCGAGGGCGGCATGGCCGCCGACGGCGGCGAGCACCTGCGCCGGCGCGGGCTGCGCCCGATGGCGCCCGAGCAGGCGGTGACCGCCCTGGCCCAGGCCGTGGGCGCGGGCGAGGACGCCCTCGCCGTGGCGGACCTCGACTGGTCCCGGTTCGCCGCCGGCTTCACCGCCGTGCGCCCCTCCGCGCTGCTCGCCGACCTGCCCGAGGCGGTGGCGGCCGAGGCCGACACCACCCCCGCCGAGGAGGGCGCGGCCGGCGGGCTGCGGGCCGTGCTGGCCGGCGCCCCGGCCGCCGAGCGGGAGCGGATCCTGCTCGACCTGGTCCGCACCGAGGCCGCCGCGGTGCTCGGCCACGACTCCGTCGACGGGGTCCTCGCCGGGCGCCCGTTCAAGGAGCTGGGCTTCGACTCGCTGACCGCCGTCGAACTGCGCAACCGGATCGACGCGGCCGTGGGCCTGCGGCTGTCCGCCACGCTGGTCTTCGACTACCCGACCCCGGCCGTCCTCGCCGCCCATCTGGGCGCTGAACTCCTCGGCCCGGACGCCGAGTCCACCGAGGCCGCCCCGGTCCTCGGCGCCCCGGACGAGCCGGTCGCCATCGTCGCGATGAGTTGCCGCTTCCCCGGCGGCGTGCGCACCCCCGAGCAGCTGTGGCGCCTGCTGGCCGACGGCGGCGACGCCATCGGCGGCTTCCCCGCCGACCGCGGCTGGGACCTGGAGGCGCTGTACGACCCGGACCCGGACAACGCCGGCACCAGCTACGCCCGCGAGGGCGGATTCCTGTACGAGGCCGGGGAGTTCGACGCCGCGTTCTTCGGCATCAGCCCGCGCGAGGCCCTCGCGATGGACCCGCAGCAGCGCCTGCTGCTGGAGACCTCCTGGGAGGCCTTCGAGCGGGCCGGCATCGACCCGGAGACCGTGCGCGGCAGCCGGACCGGCGTCTTCGCCGGCACCAACATGCAGGACTACACCAACCTGCTGTTCGCCTCCGAGGAAATCCTGGAGGGCCACCTCGCCACCGGCAACGCGGCCAGCGTGGTCTCCGGGCGCCTGGCCTACACCTTCGGCCTGGAGGGCCCGGCGGTGACGGTGGACACCGCCTGCTCCTCCTCCCTCGTCGCCCTCCACCTGGCCGCCCAGGCGCTGCGGGGCGGCGAGTGCACCCTCGCCCTGGCCGGTGGTGCCACCGTGATGGCCACCCCGGGCGCCTTCATCGAGTTCAGCCGCCAGCGCGGCCTCGCCGACGACGGCCGCTGCAAGGCCTTCGCGGAGGCCGCCGACGGCACCGGCTGGGCCGAGGGCGTCGGCATGCTCCTGCTGGAGCGCCTCTCCGACGCCGAGCGCCTCGGCCACCCGGTGCTCGCGGTGGTCCGCGGCTCGGCCGTCAACCAGGACGGCGCCAGCAACGGCCTCACCGCCCCGAACGGCCCCGCGCAGCAGCGGGTCATCCGCCAGGCGCTGGCCGCCGCCCGCCTGTCGGCCGGCGAGATCGACGCGGTCGAGGCGCACGGCACCGGCACCCGGCTCGGCGACCCGATCGAGGCCCAGGCGCTGCTGGCCACCTACGGCCAGGAGCGCACCGGCGAGCCGCTCTGGCTCGGCTCGGTGAAGTCCAACCTCGGCCACACCCAGGCCGCCGCCGGTGTCGCGGGCGTCATCAAGATGGTGCTGGCGATGCACGAGGGCGTGCTGCCCCGGACCCTGCACGTCGACGAGCCGTCGTCGCACGTGGACTGGGCCACCGGCGCGGTCGAGCTGCTGACGGAGTCGCGGCCCTGGCCCGAGACGGCGCACCCCCGCCGCTCCGCCGTCTCCTCCTTCGGCATGAGCGGCACCAACGCCCACGTCATCCTCGAACAGGCACCCGCCGCCTCCCCGGCCGAGGAGCCCGACGCGGCACCGGCCGGCGTGGCTCCGCTGCCCTGGCTGCTGTCGGCCCGCAGTGCGGACGCCCTGCGCGAGCAGGCCGCCCGACTGCGCGACCACCTGGCCGGCCCGGACGCCCCCGCCGCCGACTCCGTCGCCCACGCACTCGCCACCACGCGCTCCCTGCACGAGCACCGGGCCGTCGTGCTCGGCGCCGACCGGGACGAGCTGCTCGCCGGACTGGACGCCCTCGCGCAGGACACCACCACGGCGAACGTGCTCCGGGGCGTCGCACGCGGCGGGCGCACGGCGTTCCTGTTCACGGGACAGGGCAGCCAGCGCCCGGGCATGGGCCGGGAGCTGTACGAGGCCTACCCGGTGTTCGCCGAGGCCTTCGACGCGGTCTGCGCGCGGGTCGAACTGCCGCTGCGTGACGCCGTGTTCGGCGAGGACGCTGACGTTCTCGCCCGGACGGAGTTCACTCAGCTCGCGCTGTTCGCCGTCGAGGTGGCGCTGTTCCGGCTGTACGAGAGCTGGGGCGTGCGGCCGGACGTCCTGGCCGGTCACTCGATCGGTGAGCTGGTGGCCGCGCACGTCGCGGGCGTGCTGTCGCTGGACGACGCCGTCACCCTGGTGGCGGCCCGTGGCCGGCTGATGCAGGCGCTGCCGGAGGGCGGCGCGATGGTCGCGGTCAAGGCCACCGAGGCCGAGGTCCTGCCGCTGCTGACCGCCCAGGTGAGCATCGCGGCGATCAACGGCCCGACCTCCGTGGTGATTTCCGGCGACGAGGGTGAAGTCCTCGCGATCGCAGGGAAGTTCGAGAAGACCAAGCGTCTTGACGTCTCGCACGCGTTCCACTCGCCGCTGATGGACGGGATGTCGGACGAGTTCCGCCGGGTGGCGGAGGGTCTGACGTACCGTGCCCCGCGCATCCCGGTCGTCTCCAACGTCACCGGGGACCTGGCCACCGTCGAGGAGCTGTGCTCGCCCGCGTACTGGGTCCGGCACGTCCGCGAGGCCGTCCGCTTCCTGGATGGCATGCGCACTCTGGCGGCCGACGGCGTCACCACCTTCGTCGAGCTCGGCCCCGACGGCGTGCTGTCCGCGATGGCCCAGGAGTGCGTCGAGGACGGCGTGTTCGTCCCCGCGCTGCGCGCCGGCCGCCCCGAGCGGCCCACCGCCCTGGCCGCCCTCGGCCGGCTCTGCCTGACCGGCAGCGGCCCCGACTGGCAGGCACTCGCCGTCGGCCGCAGCGTCCGCCCGGTCGAGCTGCCGACCTACGCCTTCCAGCGCCGCCGCTACTGGCCGACGCTGCGCGCCCTGCCGACCGGCGACCCGGCCGGCCTGGGCCTGGAGGCCGCCGGGCACCCGCTGCTCGGCGCCGCCGTCGCCCTGGCCGACACCGACGGCTACCTGTTCACCGGCCGCCTCTCGGTGCGGACCCACCTCTGGCTGGCCGACCACGCCGTCCAGGGCCGGATCCTGCTGCCGGGCACGGCCTTCGTCGAACTCGCCGTCCGGGCGGGCGACGAGGTCGGCTGCGGCGCGGTGGAGGACCTCACGCTGGAGGCCCCGCTGGTGCTGCCCGAGCGCGGAGGGATCGTTCTCCAGCTCACCGTCGGGGAGCCCGACGACGCCGGCCGCCGCCCCTTCCAGCTGCACTCCCGCCGGGACGACGCCCCCGCTGGTGAGCCGTGGACCCGCCACGCGGCCGGTGCCCTCGGCACCGCCCCGGAGCGGGAGCCCTTCGACCTGTCGGTCTGGCCGCCGGCGGGCGCCGAGGCCGTCGACGCGAGCGGCTTCTACGAGGGCGCGGTCGACCTCGGCTTCGCCTACGGCCCGGCGTTCCAGGGCCTGCGCGCCGTCTGGCTGCGCGGGGACGAGATCTTCGCCGAGGTCGCCCTGCCGGCCGAACACCACGCCGAGGCGGGCCGCTACGGCCTGCACCCGGGCCTGCTGGACTCCGCGCTGCACGCGCTCGGCCTGGGCGCGGCCGCCGAGGCCGGCACCGAGGGGGCGGACGCCCCCCAGGGCAGGCTGCCGTTCGCCTGGAGCGACGTCGTCCTGCACGCGGCCGGCGCCCAGGCCCTGCGGGCGCGACTGACCCGCTCCGGCGGATCGGTCTCCCTCCAGCTGGCCGACGGCGCCGGAGCCCCGGTCGCCGACATCGGCTCGCTCGTCCTGCGCCCGGTCTCGGCCGCCGCGCTGGAGGCCTCGGCCACCGGCCACCCGGAGGCGCTGCACCGACTCGCCTGGACCCCGGTCACCGTCACCGGCACGCCGGAGACGAGTGGTTGGGCCGTGCTCGGCGCGACCGATCTGCCGGTGCTGGGTGGTCTGCGGCAGGTGGCGGATGTGGCCGCGCTGGCGGCGGTGGTGGACCAGGGTGCCGTGGTGCCCGAGGTCGTGGTCGCGGTCGTGGACGGCGGCGATGAGGTCGAGGCCGTTGACGGCGGGGTCGCGGTGGTGGCCCGGTCGGTGGTGGCGCGGGTGCTGGAGCTGGTGCGTGGCTGGCTGGCGGAGGAGCGGTTCGCCGCTTCGCGGCTGGTCGTGGTGACGCGTGGTGCGGTGGCCGTGGGTGCGGGGGAGAGCCCGGACCTGGCGGTGGCGGCGGTGTGGGGTCTGGTGCGTTCGGCGCAGAGCGAGAACCCGGGCCGGCTGGTGCTGGTGGACGTGGACGGTGCGGCGGAGTCGCTCGCGGCTCTGGGTGCCGCCCTGGCCGCCGGCGAGCCCCAACTCGCCCTGCGCGAAGGCGCGGTACTCGTACCCCGGGTGGCCAGGCCGTCCGTCGACACCCTGCCCGTTCCGACCACCGCCGCCGCCTGGCGGCTGGACTCCCCGCGCAAGGGGACCTTCGAGAACCTGGCGCTGCTCCCCGCCCCGGAAGCGGACCGCCCGCTGGTCGGCGAGGAGGTCCGGGTGGCGGTCCACGCGGCGGGCCTCAACTTCCGCGACGTCCTGAACGCCCTGGGCATGTACCCGGGCGACGCCGGGCCGATGGGCATCGAGGGCGCGGGCGTCGTCCTGGAGGTCGGGCCGGAGGTCACCGGGCTCGCGGTCGGCGACCGGGTGATGGGCCTGCTCTCGGGCGGCTTCGGCCCCCGCTCGGTCACCGACGGCCGGGTCCTGGCCCGGATCCCCGACGGCTGGACCTTCGAGCAGGCGGCCTCCGTGCCGATCGTCTTCCTGACGGCGTACTACGCGTTGGTGGATCTGGGTGGTCTGCGGGCGGGTGAGCGGGTGCTGGTGCATGCCGCCGCCGGTGGTGTCGGGATGGC
>NZ_JBVILX010000037.1:0-31707 GCF_055580145.1 Kitasatospora sp. NPDC032121
CCGGCTTCTTCAAGCGCGGTCCCGGTGCACCCCAACCGGGGTGCGGGGCGACCGGACCATCGACACGGTCGCCACAGGAGGGTTGTACCCGACATACGACATTGAATTCACGTTTAACCCTCTTTGTTACCGTCCAACCCGAGTGCACGCGCTCGCACCACCGCTCCACGCCGCAAGGTCGTCCTTCAGGGCGTGCTTCTTGGCCGGGCCGTCCGTACGGCTGCCACGGCTCGGGCGAGGGCCAGCAGCAGCACCCGCTCGACTCGCGGGATCAGGGGCGGCGCCGCGACGGCGACGGCGATCGACGCGGCGACCCCGGCCCAGGCCACCGGCCCGAGCGGGGTGCATCCGAAGAACCGGCTGACGCCCGGGGTCTGGACGACGGCCGCCAGCACGGCGGCGGAGCCCAGAACGGTCAGGAGGACCAGCGCGCTGCGCCGTCGTCCGGTGAGGGTCTGGGCGAGCTGGGCTCCCACGACGCCGCACAGGGCCATGGTGCTGGTGCGCCGGGCGGAGCCGGGCGTGGAGGTGCCGATGAGCCAGGCGGTGGTGGCGCCGAGCGCGGTCACCAGACCCCGGTGGCGGATCTGGCGGGCCAACGGCGCGTCGAGGGCGGCGGTGCCCGCTCGTGGGGCGTTCTCCCCGTTCGGCGGGTCGTCCCGTGGGGTGACCGCGACGGCCATCGCCGGGAACATGTCGGTGAGCAGGTTGACCAGCAGGATCTGGCGCGTGGACATCGGGGCGCGCCCGGACAGCAGGGTGCCGAGCAGGGAGAAGCCGATCTCGCCGGCGTTGCCGCCGATCAGGATGGTGATCGCGTCCGCCACGCTGCGCCACAGCGCGCGGCCCTCGTCCACGGCGTCGGTCAGGACGGTCAGCTCCTCGTCGGTGATCACCAGGTCGGCCGCGTTGCGGGCCGCCGCCGAGCCGCGCGCGGCGATGCCGATCCCGATGTCGGCGGAGCGGATGGCGGCGGCGTCGTTGGCCCCGTCCCCCACCATCGCCACGACGCGTCCCGCCTCCCGCAGCGCCTCGACGACCAGCACCTTCTGCTCCGGCGCGACCCGGGCGACGACGCCGCAGTCGCGCAGTCGGCGGGCGCGGCCCGTACGGTCGAGTCCGGCCAGCTCGTCACCGGTGGCCAGCTCGACGTCGTCGGGCCAGCCGAGCGCGAGCGCCACCGCCCGGGCCGTGGCCGGGTGGTCGCCGGTGAGCATGACCGGCCGCACCCCGGCCCGCCGCAGTCCGGTGACCAGCGCCTCGGACCCGGCGCGCGGGGTGTCCGCCAAGGCGACGAAGCCGACCAGGTCCAACCGTTCCAAGGGGGCGTCGATCGTCTCGCCGCCGTCCGCGACGGGCCGGGTGGCAACGGCGAGGACCCGCAGGCCGTCCGCGCCGAGAGCCGCCACGGTCTCGGCCTCGGCGTCCCCGGCGTCGGCGCAGGCCGGCAGGACGCTCTCGGGCGCGCCCTTCACCACGAACAGAGCGCGACCGTCCTCGTCGGCCCCGGTCGCGGCGGCGTAGCCGCGGCTGGCCTCGAACGGAAGCTCCCGGTCGGGTGTCCAGCCGAGGTCGTCCGGTGCCGCGGCGAGGACCGCCTCGTCGGTGGAGTGGGCGTGTACGGCCGCGCGGTCGTCGGCGGGCGGGCAGGCTCGGGCCGCCATCCGCAGGACGGGCACCGCCTCGGGAGCGTCGGCGGAGTACACGGCCCCGTCGGCCGCGGCGACGCGGGTGACCCGCAGACGGTTCTCGGTCAGCGTGCCTGTCTTGTCGAAGCAGACGGTGTCCATCCGGCCGAGCGCCTCCAGGGCGCGCGGGGTCCGCACCAGCACGCCGTGCCGACTGAGCCTGCGTGCAGCGGCCAGTTGGGCGACCGTGGCCACCAGCGGGAGGCCCTCCGGCACGGCGGCGACCGCGACGGCGAGTCCGCCTCTCACGGCCTGGCGCATCGGGCGGCCGCGCACGACGGCCAGGCCCGCGACGGCGGCTCCGCCGAGCAGGGTGAACGGCAGGCTGCGGTTGGTCAGTTCGCGCAGCCTGGCCTGGACGCCCGCCGCCGGTGGGGTGCGGGCGGCGAGGTGGGCGGCCCGCCCGGCCTCGGTGTCGTCCCCGGTGCCGACCACGGCGGCCCGGGCCTGGCCTGCCACGACCGTGGTGCCCTCGAAGACCATGCACCGGCGGTCCGCGACTGCCGCTTCCGGCGTGGCGTCCACCTGTTTCACGGTGGGGAGCGACTCGCCCGTCAGCGACGACTCGTCGACCTCCAGGTCGTCGACGTCGAGCAGCCGGGCGTCTGCCGGAACCACGTCGCCGGTGTTCAGCTCGATCACCTGCCCGGGCACCAGATTCGTGGACCTGACCCTGCGGATCCGGTTCCCGTCGACCACGCGAGCCGTCTGATGCTGCGTCATTTCCAGGGCGGACAGGGCGCGTTCGGCTCGCATCCGCTCGACCGCCCCGATCAGCGCGTTCATCGCCAGCGCTCCGGCGACCAGCAGCGCGTCCACCGTCGAACCCAGCAGGGCGGACGCGGTCGCTCCGACGAGCAGGACCGGTGTCAGTGGATCGTCGAGTTCGGAACGCACCGCGCCGATCAGGCGGCCCGTCAGGCGCACCGGACCGAAGGCCGGCAGCGCCCCCACACGCCGCACGGCGCCCGACAGGGCCCGCAGGCCCTCGGAGCCCGCCGGCCGGCGGACGGCCTTGAGCCGCGCCAGTGCCTCCCGGGGCGCGAGGGCGTGCCAGGGTATGCGCGGTGGCGGGTGGGGCGCACTGCGGGCGCTGACGCGCAGGGCGGCCCGCCAGCCCGATACGAGGGCCGCGGCGCTCGCCACGTTGACGGGCGAGAGGCGGATCCCGACCGGGAAGGCACCGTGGGGCCGGCGCCCCCGGGTGAGGACCAGGAGGCCGGACAGCGCAGCGCTCGCCTCGGCCAGGGTCTTGGCGTGCCGGGACACGGTGCGGGCGGCGGGAATCGCGGCCAGCAGCCGCCACGCGGATTCGAGTCCGTTCAGCACGAGGAGGTCCGCGCCCCACACCACCGCGCTGTCGTCGTCGGTGACCGCGACCGCGAGGTCGCTGCGCAGCAGTCCGGCGAGCAGCTCCCGGCCGCTCGGTGTCAACTCCGCTGCGCCGTCTGCCGGTACGCGTATGACGGAGAGCACCACCCGACCGCTGCGCTGTAGTTGACGCACCACCTCGGCCAACGGCCGCTCGTCACCGGTCAGCTGATCGGCGAGGACGCCGAAGTCGCCGAGCGTGCCGTCATCGGCCAGCACGACGCGCAGTCCGGCCCGCCGGGCGGCGTCCAGCGCGGCTTCGGCGAGCGGGGCGATCTCCCGACCGACCAGGACGGTGCCGACGTCCGTCCCGCCGGCCGCCGCGATCATCAGGCCCGTCTCCGGGCCCTTCCCGTCGGGCGCGTCCAACTGGTCCGGCACTGGGCGCAGTTCGATGCCCGGTTCGCTCTCGGACGGGTCCAGTGCGGCTGCGGCGGCCTGCCACAACCGGTCGTGGTCCCAGCCGGGTGCGTTCGGATTGACCTCCAGGACCGTCCTCCCCGTGCCGCGCAGGGCGTCGGGGTGCAGGACGACGGTGTCGACCAGTTCCAGCCGGCGCAACCGCTCCACACGGCGGACCAGGACACCCTCACGGGCGAGTTCGGTGCCCAGCACGGCGGTGAACGCGGCCGGGCCGTAGCGCGCGGCCTTGGGATTGCCGGCCACCAGCCCCTCGGCCGCCTCCGCGCTGTCACGGGTGAACAGCAGGGCCGCAGCGGAGCCGAGCAGAGTGCTACCCACCGCCTGACCGGCGAACTCCTCGCACGGCAACGGGCGCAACGCCGGGCGAGCGACGCCCTCGCCCGCCAGACTCAACCGGGCGGGCGCGCAGACCGTGTCGTGCGCGGCGTCGAAGGCGGCGGCACCGGCGATCGTCTCCATCAGCCGGCCGGTCCGCAGCACCGCGTCCAGGGCCAGCGCGGTGGGCGACCGCCCGACTCCGTAGGCCGCCACCCCGACCGCCGCCAGCACCAGGTCGGCGCCGGAGTCACCGAGGCGGCGGCGCAGCAGCGTGCGCACCCCGGGGTCCTCGCGCACCAGGCCGGTCACGGCGGTGGCCAACCGGGGTGCGGCCTTCAGCGGGATCACCCGCGCGCCCACGGCGGTCGCGACACCCACGGCGTCGCACCCGAGGGCGAGCGCCTGCGCGCGCACGCTGCCGGTCCGGCCGGGGTGCGCGGACTCCAGGACGTCGTCCTCCACCCGCTCCAACCGCTGCTCGGCCGCGAGTTCGGTGGCACGTTCCACCACGCGGTCGGTGGCCGCGTCCTGGGCCAACTGCACCACCAGCCGGGCGAGTCCGCCGTCCCAGTAGGCGGCGACCACATCCGGCCGCTGGGCCAGCCCGAGGGCCACCCTTCGCGCCGCCGCCTCCACGTCCCGCACCCGACCGGCAGCGCGTGGGCGCAGCGCCAGCTGAACCCGCGCGCCCGCCTGCCAGTACCCACGGCCGGCCTCTGCCGCGCCACGGGTCACCCGGCCCACGCGGCGCGCCGTTTCGGCGGTGGCGGTGGCGGTGTGCGCCGTGGCGCGAACTCCGGCGCCGGCGGCCTCGACCGCCACCCGGGCAGCAGTCCGTGCCGTGGGCAGCGCCGCGCGCGCGAGGACGACCGGCGCGGCCAGGGTCAGTCCGATGCCGAGCGCCGGCAGACGGGCGAGGGTACGCAAAGCCATGGCTCACCTTCGGGCGGCCGCGTCACGCGGCCTTCCGCTCGGCGGACGCGGCGGCGGTTGCACGGCGCTTGACCGGGGTCTTCCCGCTCGTCCTGCCGCTGGGCTTGGTGCTCGTCCTGCCGCTCGGCTTGGCGGCCGACCTGCTGCTCGGCTTGGCGGCCGACTTGCTGCTCGGCTTGGTACTCGACCTGCTGCTCGGCTTGGCGGCCGACTTGCCGCTCGACTCGGTGCTCGACCTGCTGCTCGGCTTGGCGGCCGACTTGCTGCTCGGCTTGGTACCCGACCTGCTGCTCGGCTTGGCGGCCGACTTGCCGCTCGACTCGGCGCTCGTCCTGCCGCTCGGCCGGGAGGCCGCCTTCGACGCCCGCGACTTTCCAGCGGTCGACTTCTGCGCCGGCTTGCCCGCTGTCGTACCGGTCGAGCGGGCCGGGCCGGCGGCCGACATCGTCACGGCGTGTGTGGGCCGCGGCTGGGTCAGCCATACGGCCGCCGCGCCGACGGCCGCCACCGGCCACTCGACCGCTCCCAGCGCGCCGAGCAGCCCGGCACCCGCGTAGGCGGCGATGCGGCGAGTCCGCGGCGACACGAGCCCCACGGTGTCGAGCACCTCGTCGACCATGCCGCCGACGGTCCCGGCCCCCGGGAGACGTCGCACCGCGGACGCCATCGTGTCGACCGGATGGAGCAGCGTCGCCGAGTTCGGCGATACCGCGGATGATCCGGCTGGTGAGGATGCGTGCTCGTTCATGGTTGTTTCCGATCGACGCGTTCGAACGTGCGGACCGACTCCCGAGGGCCTGCATCCGCTCGTCCCGGTAGGGCGTATGCCCGCTGGGACCCGGCTAAACAGGGGGGCCCCGCGCCGCCGCCGCGCACAGTGGCTGAGCCCGGCACGGCTTCACCCGGCCCGGTTTCGCACTCTTGACCGCCTCTTGTCCGGAACGCTCCCGTGTGCCAGTAATGAACGATTGTGTTCCCTAACTGCCGGGAATACCGTCGGTAGTGCTGAACGGATCCGTCTCCCCTGCCCGCCCTTGACCCCTCACCCATAGGGGGACCTGCCATGGCCACCTCGCGCGCCCTGGCCGAGGCTTCGCCCGCGACCGCACGTCGGGGACAGCACCCGGGGGTAGCACTCACCGTCATCGCGGCGACGCAACTCATGGTCGTTCTCGACATCACGATCGTGAACATCGCGCTGCCGCACATCCAGCAGGCGCTGCGGTTCAACACCACCGACCTGTCCTGGGTCATCAACGCCTACACCCTCACCTTCGGTGGGCTGCTGCTGCTCGGCGGGCGGGCGGGCGACATCCTCGGACGGCGTCGAGTGTTCATCGTCGGCGTCCTCGTGTTCGCCCTGGCCTCGTTGCTCGGCGGCGTCGCGCAGTCCGCCGGCTGGCTGCTGGCCGCCCGGGCGTTCCAGGGCATGGGCGGGGCCATCGCCTCGCCGACGGCGCTGGCGCTGATCGCCACCAACTTCAGGGAGGGCCAGGAGCGCAACCGGGCCTTCGGCGTCTACTCCGCCGTCGCCGGGGCCGGCGGCGCGATCGGGCTGCTGCTCGGCGGCATGCTGACCTCCTGGCTGTCCTGGCGCTGGGTGCTGTTCGTCAATGTGCCGATCGGCATCGCGATCGCCCTGCTGGCGCCGCTCTACATCAACGAGTCCGAGCGCCACCCCGGCCGCTTCGACCTGCTCGGTGCCTTCACCGCCACCGCCGGCATGGTCTCGCTGGTGTACGGCTTCATCCGTGCCTCCGACCACGGCTGGACGGACCCGGTGACGCTGACCTCGTTCGCCCTCGCGCTGGTCCTGGTCCTGGTGTTCGTGGCGAACGAGCGGCGCGCGCGGCAGCCGATCACCCCGTTGCACCTGTTCCGCAACCGCAACCGCTCGGGCGCGTTCGGGCTGATGCTCTGCGTGGCCGCGACGATGTTCAGCATCTTCTTCTTCATCACCCTGTTCGTGCAGGAGATCCTCGGATTCAGCCCGCTGAGGGCCGGTTTCGCGTTCCTGCCGATCAGCGTCGCGATCATCGCGGCCGCCCAGTTCGCCGCCCGCACCCAGCTGCGCTTCGGGCCGAAACCCTTCCTGGTGACCGGCTCGCTGCTGGTCCTGGGCGGGGTGGCCTGGGCGACGCGGATCGACGTCGACAGCAGCTACGTCGGCGGCGTTCTCGGGCCGACCATGCTGTTCGGCCTCGGCATGGGCTCGATCTTCGTCCCCGCCACCCTCACCGTCGTCTCCAGGGTCTCCCCGCACGAGACCGGCGCCGCCACCGGCATGCTCAACACCAGCCAGCAGGTGGGCGGCTCGCTCGGGCTGTCGATCCTGGTCACGGTGTTCGGCACGGCCAGCCGCAACGAGGCCCGGCAGCAGGTCGGGGCGTTCCTCCGGCAGGCCACCCCGCAGCAGGCCGCCCAGTTCCGGGCCACCGGACGCCTCCCGGCGCCGTACTCCTCGCAGATCCTGGTGCACGGCATCGCCGGCGCGTTCCAGATGGGCCTGGTGTTCGCGGCGCTGGCGGTGACGATCGCGGTGTTCGTCATCAAGGTCGGCCGCCTGCCGGCGCCTCCCGCCGTCAGCCCCTCGGAGGGCGGCGCTTGACAGGGCGTCAGGGTGACCGGGAGAGTCCTTCTTGCAATGGTTTTCATCTTCGATAGCCGTTGCGGGTGAGCGACGCCCGTACGCGGGTCGGTGCCGCCCGCCACGGGTCGAAGCCCCACGCCTCCCCGAAAGAGGACACCCATGTCGCTCGACGTCTCCCCCGCCCTCCTCGCCCAGGCCCAGCAGGGCCGCGTCGACGAGGCCGACTTCCTCGACACCGTCCGCGCCTCGCTCCCGTACGCCTACCGGGTCGTCGCCGGACTCAGCACCGAACTCGCCGCCGGCGAGCAGGAGTTCACCACCGACAACACCACGCCGAGCGACGAGGAGCGGGCCCAGCTGCTGCGCGCGCTCGCCAGCAACGCGATCCGGGGCAGCCTGGAGAGCCACTTCGGGGTGAAGCTCGCCTTCGTCAACTGCCACCGGGTCGGCGCCTTCCGCCCCGGCACCGAGGACGGTGCGGCGTACCGCGAGTTCACCTCGCTGCACAACCAGATCCGCAACCAGAGCCCGGAGCTGCGCAGCTGCTGACCGCGGCCGGGCGCGGTCCGGACGACTGGTCCGGATGCCACTCGGATGCTGTTCGGCGGTGATCCGGGCGCCGTCGGCTCCCGCCTCGCTCGACGGGGCGGGAGCCGCCGCACGTGACGCCCGCATTGCACCCGCGTTGCGCCCCGTGGCGGCCGGTGTCCGGATCGCCCGTCGATCTTGTCGCGCGGCGCGACGGCTGCGTACGTTCGGAACGCACCACCCCACCGGCCCGCCCCTCACCACGTGGAGCCCACGATGTCGCCGACCCCTCGCCCGCTGCGGAAACTCGGCTTCCTGACCATCGGGCTCTTCGACGAGACGGACCCCCGCCGGGGCCACGAATCCACCCTCGACCTCATCACCCTCGGCGAGCGGCTCGGCTTCGACAGCGCCTGGCTGCGCCACCGCCACCTCCAGTACGGCATCTCCTCGCCGATCGCCGTGCTCGCCGCCGCCACCCAGCGCACCAGCCGCATCCAGCTCGGCACCGCCGTCACCCCGCTCGGCTGGGAGAACCCGCTGCGGCTCGCCGAGGACCTGGCCACCGTGGACGTGCTCTCCGGCGGCCGGCTCAACCCCGGCTTCAGCGTCGGCCCGCCCACCCACTACGACCACGTGCGCGGCGCGCTCTACCCCGACACCGGCGAGCAGGAGGACTTCAGCCCCCGGCGCGCCGAACGGCTGCTCGCCCTGGTCCGCGGCGAGGACGCCTCCGGCTTCGCCGGCACCGAGGGCATCGAGGAGTACTCGCGCCGGGTCCAGCCGCACTCCCCCGGCCTGGCCTCCCGGCTCTGGTACGGCGCCGGCAGCCTGCGCTCGGCCCGCTGGGCCGGCGAGCGGGGCATCAACCTGCTCACCAGCAGCGTGGTGAAGCCGGAGGAGCAGGAGGGGCCGTTCGACTTCGCCGCCATCCAGGCCGCCCAGATCCGCGCCTTCCGCGAGCGCCACCCCGACGGCGAACGCGCCCGGGTCTCCCAGGGCCTGGTCGTCATCCCCACCGACAGCGCCACCCCCGAACAGCGCGCCAAGTACCGGGCCTACGCCCTCGCCCGCACCCCGCGCACCCTCGCCCCGCAGGGCCCGGCCCGGCTGCTGTTCGCCCCCGACCTGGTCGGGACGACCGAGGAACTCGTCCAGCGGCTGCACGCCCACGCCGGCTACCGCGAGGTCAACGAGGTGGCCTTCGCGCTGCCGTTCTCCTTCGAGCACGAGGACTACGTGCAGATCCTCACCGACCTGGCGACCCGCCTCGGGCCCGCGCTCGGCTGGCGTCCGGCTTCGGTTTCGACTCCGGCTTTGGTTTCGGCTTCCGCTCCGGCTTCGGCTTCGGCTTAGGTTTCGGTTTCCACTCCGGCAGCAGGCCCTGGGGAGCGCTGACCGGGCGGCCTCGCGGTTTCCCCAACGGGCCTACCGGGCAAGGGAATCCGCAGCAACCACGGCGTCCGGCACGGCCTCCCGTACCGATTCGTCCTCCCAGGCCGGTACGGACGGACGGGCCAGTGCGGACGGACAGCCGCCCGGCCGGACGCCGACACGGGGGGAGACCGTGATGGGCCCGTACCAAGCCGCACCCGTACCGCCGCCGACCCTGCACCCCTGCCCGAGATGCCGGCTCACCGACCAGGTCCGCAGCGTCCCGGCCGTGTACCACGCCGGGCGGACGAGGGTGATCGTCCGACCCTCGCAGCAGGGGACCGGCAGCCACCGGACCCGCGAGGTCGTCTCCGACCTCGCCCGGGCCCTGGCACCGGCACCGATCCGCGAACAGCCACCCGGCCGCGTGGCGACGGGCCTGGGCGTGATCGCCCTCGCGATCGCCTTCTTCACCTTCTTCGCCGGGGCCTTCGCACGGCAGTTCAACGACGACACGCCCGCCTTCGCCACCCCGGTCCGGGACCACCAGGCCTTCGAGATCCCCGTGGCGATCCCGGTCACCGCCGTCATCGCCGCCGCCGTCCTCCTGGTGACCGCCGCCGCGCTCCGCGCCGCCGCGAACCGCGAACTCTCCGGCCGTGCCCGGGCCGAACAGCTCTGGGCCCAGGCCTGGTACTGCGCCCGCTGCGGCACCGTCCACTTCCCGCCCGCCCCCGGCCAGGCCTCCACTGCCCTCAGCCTCCCGGAGTTCCGCCGACTCGTCTGGACGGCCGGCGGCTACGGCCACCTCGCGGACCGGTACTGACTCGGAACCCGCCGGTGTCGAGGTCGAGGCCGAACGGCGCGGGCAGCCGCACCGGCACCCCGAACGGGTGCGGCCCCTCGACCCGGGTGCACCCGAGCGCACCCGAGTGCACCCAGCTGCGAGAACAGCGTGCAGGCCCGGTCCTGTCGGTCCACCAGGATCTCGGTCTCCACGGGGCGTGGCCTACGCGGCCGACCGAGGCCCGGCACCTGCCGCATCCGGCAGGTGCCGGGCCACCGGCTCAGAGCAGGCGCTTGATCTCCCCGCGCGCGCGGTAGAAGCCGCCCGAGGCGGACTCCCGCACCTCGGCGACCAGGTAGCGTGCCCCGGCTATCCGGATGTCCTTGGGGAACTGCACCCGCCACGACGAGTCGTAGCCCTGCGAGACCACCCGCATCCGCAGCCGGGCGCCGTCCTGGACGCACTCGACCTCCACCTCGCCGCCGGTCCGGGCGGTGGCCACCGTGACCGTCTCCAGCCCGGCGCCGGCCAGCACCGGCTCCCAGCCCGCGCCCTTGACCTCGGCGGTCTTCGGCAGCGTGCCGTTCTCGGCCGCCCGCACCGCCTGCTCGCTCGCGTCCAGGCAGGCCAGCGAGCCGTCCGTGGTCACCAGGTAGAGCCGGCCGTCCCGGTACTGCATGCTGTACGCCGAGCCGCAGCCGGTGGCGAGCTTCCACAGCCGGGTGCCGTCGGCGGCGAAGCAGTACACGGAGGAGTGGTTGTCCCCGGCGAAGACGTACTCGCCGTCCGGGGAGGCCGCGCAGGAGAAGACCGCGGCGTCGCAGCGGTAGGCGGCCACCTCGGCGCCGTCCGACTTCCGCAGCCGGTGCACCCAGCCGCGCGCGGTGCCGGCGAACACCTCGTCGGCCTCCTGCCAGCCGAACAGCACCTCGCCCTGGGTCGGGGTGTGCCAGCGCTGGTCGCCGCTGCGGTTGTCGTAGCGGGCGACGCCGCGCGAGTGGCCGTGGTAGACGCCGTCGGCGTCGCAGCGCACCATCCAGCCGGCCCGGCCGTCGGCCTGGCGGCGCCACTGGAACTCGTCCTCGTGGTCGACCGTGGTCAGCCCGCCGCGCTCGTCGGCGACGCCGAGCACGCCGTCGTGGATGTCGAGCCAGAAGATGTCCACGTCCTGGGCTATCTCGTACGCGACGCGCGGAACCTTGCCGCCCAGGTCGTACACCTTGCCGTCGTCGCAGCCGGCGTAGATCCACCAGTCGTCGGCGACGATGCACTTGACGCCGTCCGGCAGGCCGTAGCGGCCCGTCACCTCGCCGTCGTGGGTGAGGGTGTAGACATCGCCGCGCTCGTTGCCGACCCAGGCGTGCTCCTCGCCGACGAAGATCCCGAAGGCGGGCGAGCCGGAGCGGAAGCGCCACAGCAGCGGCGCCTGGTTGGCGGTCGAGCGGGTGCTGACGATCTGCCGCCTGGTCACCGCCCGGCGCTGGCGCACTCCCTGGACGGCCGGGGCGTAGCCCTTGCGGACCTTCTCGCCGATCTTCTTGGCCGCCGACGCGGCCGCCTTCTCCGGGCTCGGGTACGTCGTCGACTTGCTCTGCCCGGGCTCGCCGATCCGCCCGTACCGCACCGTCACCACCTGGCCGGCGAGCCGCACCTCGTAGAACTTGTGCGCGCTCCCCTCGTCCTCGGACAGTTCGAGGTACGTGACCTGCTCTTCCACGGCGACGGACACGGTGCGGTCCCCTTTCGGGCATCGGAGATGGGGTGCCGGCGGGGAGGCCTGCCGACACCTCCAAAGCTACGGCCCGTCACTGACAATCGGCTCCGCGGGGGCTGGGGGCTGGAACGCCGAGGGCAGTACAGCTCGGCCAGGAGGGCGCGCAGCCGCTCGTCCTCGCGGACGATGTGGTGTGCGGGGCCGGAGGTGACGATCCGGCGGTCGCCCTCCGTCGAGCAGCGCTTCCAGCCGGAGTGTCAGGCCCTGCTGGTGCCGTACCTGGCCGGGATCGCCGCCGCCGACGCGTGCGAGACGGTGGCCCAGGGGTGGGCGTCGAGGGCCGCGGTGAGGCCCGTGGGCGCGATCCTCGCAGGCGGGACCGACAACTCCCCTGCCACCATGGCGTGGACGCATCGCCGAGGCACCCGCTGATCGCGGGCGGTCCGGGCCGGTGCGGGGGCGCCGCGGCCCCGTACGGGTGGTGCTGGCAAGCTGGGGAGATCGGCGCCGACCGGCGCCGCACGGCGAGGGGGTACCGGTGATGGGTGGGTCGACGGTCGGGGGCGTGCCTCCGCTGGATCCGGAGGTTCGGGCGGCACTGGCGTCCGCCGGCGACCGGGCGCGGCAGGTGCTCACCCCGGAGGGCCTGACGGCCTGGCAGCAACGCGACCTCGCCGCCCGGCCCCGCCCGACCCCGGACCAGTTGCGCGACGGTGACCGGTTCGAGGTGACGGAGCTGCGCGTGCCGCGGGCCGACGGCGGGGGCGAGATCACGCTCGTCAGCGCGCGGCCCGCCGGGATCCGCGAGGAACTGCCGTTGCTGTACTACCTGCACGGCGGCGGGATGGTGACCGGTAACGCCTGGTCCGTCCTGCCCCGGCTGCTGCGCGGCTGGGCGCTGCCGCTGCGGCTGGCGGTCGTCTCCGTCGAGTACCGGCTGGCTCCGCACACCCGCTTCCCCGGCGCCGTCGAGGACTGCTACGCCGGACTCGTCTGGGCGGCGGAGCACGCGGGCGCGCTGGGAGTGGACGCGCGACGCGTGGTCATCGGCGGCAAGAGCGCCGGAGGCGGGCTCGCCGCGGCGCTGGCCCTGCTGGTCCGCGATCGGGGCGGTCCGGCGCCGCTCGGCCAGCTGCTGCTGAGCCCGATGCTCGACGACCGCGGCGACACCTTCTCCAGCCACCAGCTGGCCGGCCACGACACCTGGGACCGCACGTCCAACGCCACCGCCTGGCAGGCGCTGCTCGGCCACCGGTACGGTGCCGCCGACCTCTCGCCCTACGCCGCCCCGGCCCGCGCCACCGACCTGTCCCGACTGCCGGCGGCGTACGTCGAGGTGGGGTCCGCCGAGACGTTCCGGGACGAGGCCGTCGCCTACGCCGACGCGATCTGGCGAGCGGGCGGCGAGGCCGAACTGCACGTGTGGCCCGGCGCCTGCCACGGCTTCGACAGCCTCGCCCCGCACGCGGTCATCAGCCGGGACGCCCACGACGCCCGCACCCGCTGGCTGCGACGCGTCCTCCAGCGGTGAGGCCGGCCCGGCGGGCTTTCCGCGCGGTCATCGGCCGGCTCGTCAGTCCACGGCCGCCGCCCGCTCCCCGTCCAGCAGGCACACCATGTGCAGCTTCGCGACCGCCCGCCCCTCCACCAGGACCGCCCTCGGCTCCCGCCCCCACACCTCGAACCCGCAGGCGGTGTAGAGCCGCAGGGCCGGCTCGTTGCCCTCCGAGACGGTCAGCAGCACCTGCAGCAGCCACTCGTCCTCCGCCGCCGTGCGCAGCACCTCCCGCACCAGGGCGCGGCCGATCCCACGGCCGCCCGCGCCGCGGGCCACCGCCATGCCGTACAGCGTGCCCTTGTGCCGTTCCTGGCTGCGTTGCGGCACCTTCAGCCCGGCGGTGCCGACCAGTGTGCCGCTGCCGTCGAAGGCGCCGATCAGGGCGCCCGGACCGTCCTCGGCGCCGGCCAGCCGGCGCAGCGTCGCGGACAGCGGCTTGCCGGCCTCCTCGGCGTGGCTGGAGGTGAAGGCGCTCGGCGTCTCGCGCAGCGCCGCGAGCCGGAAGGCCCGGTACGGCTCTGCGTCCGCGACGCCCAGGCGGCGCAGCAGCACGGAGTTCGCCACGGAGCGCGCCGCGGGCCGCCGGTCGTGCTCAGCCGAGACGGACACGGGTGCACCTCGTCACGTACGGCAGGGCGATCTCGTCGCGGCCCGCCAGGTCGGGGTGGGTGGCCAGCAGCTGCTCGACGTCGGCCAGCAGGCGGACCCGCTCGTGCTCCGGCAGCGCGATCACGTAGCTGCGCGAGGCGACCATGTCGACGATCCCGGCCCGGGTGGTGAGGTGCTCCCAGCCGATCTCCAGCCGCTCGGGCGCGCCGAACGGCGCCGGGAGGACGGGCCTGGTGTCGATCCGCTGCCGCGCCGAACGGTGCATCAGCACCCCGAGTGCGGCGGCCCAGGGCTCGCTCTCGTCCCGGACGTTCCACACCAGCGAGAGCGTCCCGCCGGGGGCGAGCACCCGGGCGATCTCCGGCAGCGCGGCCGCCGGGTCGAACCAGTGCCAGGCCTGCGCCACCACCACGGCGTCCACGCTGCCGTCCGGCAGCGGGATGCGCTCGGCCGAGCCCGCCCGGACGGCCGCCTTCGGCACCGCCGCGGCCAGCCGCGCCCGCATCCCCTCGTCGGGCTCGACCGCCACCACCTCCAGACCCGCCTCGACCAGCATCCCGGTCAACTTGCCCGTCCCAGCGCCCAGATCGAGCACCCGGCGGGCCTCCCGGGGCACCGCCGAGCCGATCAGCGCCCGCGGATAGCCCGGCCGACCGTGCTGGTACGCGTCCGCCGCCGCCCCGAACGACCGCGCCCGCAGCCGCCCGGCCCACCGCCTGGTCGCCCCCTGCCGCGTCATCCCGCAGGCCCGCCCGATCTCCTCCCAGGTCGCCTCCCGCCCTCGCCGCAGCTCCTCCACCAGCTCCGTCCGCCGCTCCTCCAGCGCCTCGATCACCCCCGACAGCCGCCGCAACCCCTCCACCCCGCCATCACCGGCCACATCCTCCGCCACCCGCCGACCAAGATCACCCGTCTCCATGGCCCGGCACTGTACGGACCGCCGACGGAGACCGTCAACACCCATTGCCCTGACACGCAACAGCTGTTGCCTCAGAGCCATGCCACGGGCCCCGGCCGTGATGCGGCCGGGGCCCGTCAACGACCCGCCGTCACAAGGGCCGGAGGGTGAGCACGAACTGCGGAAGTGCCAGCAGGAGCAGCACGGTCCCGGCCTCGATCCAGCGGTACTTCGCCCGGATGATCGCACTGGTACCGGCCAGCGCCGACAGCAACGGCCCCGCCGGATCGCGCCCCACCCGCTCGAACGCCCGGCGCAGCCCGTCCGAGCCCGCCCCCGGAACGATGTGCTCGAAGTACCCCGGCCCGGCCGCCCCGCTGCTCCGCCCCTTGCGGTGGCGGGGCACCAGCGCGGAGGCGAAGCAGCCGACTGCCAGCAGGGCGCTGACCACGGCGCTCCACCGCAGGAGCGGAGCCAGCCAGGCCAGGGAGCCCGAACCGGCGCCGCCGTCCAGAGGGACGAAGGTGGCCAGCACCGCCCCGGTGAAGGCCAGGAACACGGCGGCCTTGGTGTCCGCCCGGACGAGCTCCGCGCTGTTGGCCGCCATCAGGCGCTCCATCGCCGACACGGAGGACGGACCGGACACCGCTAT
Source organism: Kitasatospora sp. NPDC032121 (assembly GCF_055580145.1). Lineage (NCBI taxonomy): Bacteria > Bacillati > Actinomycetota > Actinomycetes > Kitasatosporales > Streptomycetaceae > Kitasatospora > Kitasatospora sp. NPDC032121. The sequence goes on from NZ_JBVILX010000037.1 coordinate 15,444, forward strand.
CGGCGCAGCGGACCGGTGGGGCCGCCGAGGGGCCGGGCGGCGAGGGCTTCTGCCCACGGACCGCCTGCGGGTCCCGCACAGCGGCGGCTCGCGGCGTACGGCTGCCCGGGTCATCGCGGCACCCCGTTCGGGACTCCGTTCGGGACACTGCCGGCCCAGCCGTTGACGTGGGTGTGGAGCTTGGTGAAGCCCGGCGCCTGCCCCGGGGGATACGGAGCCGGCCCGGGGACCTGCCGCCCGAGGGCGACCAGGCGGTCGCGCAGGAGCCTGGACAGCTCCTCCTGTTCCTGGTCCGTCACCTTGCCCAGCATGAGAGCCATCTGGTCCTGCCAGGTGGTCTCACCCCGGAGCAGGTCGGCGTGGTTGACCACCCAGTCCAGGACGTCGCGCACCTCATCGGGCTTCCTGGCGAGCCACAGCCCCGCGAGGGCGAGCGGGCCGTCCTGGACCGCTCGCCGGCAGAATTCGTACTCCTCCTTGCTCTTGGCCATCCAGTCGAAGGGCACGTCCGTCGCATCGGGCGTTCCGAGCCTCAGTTCGTTGCCGTGCTCACGGGCGAGGACGTCCGTGACGCGATAGCCGAGGCCGAAGTGGGGCAAGACGTACGGCGCCGCAAGGTACTGCACCAGTTCGTCCGGGCCCAGCCTGGTCTGCGCGGCGGCGAACTGATCGTTGAGCTGACGAAGGCGGACTTCCAGGTCCTTGCGGACCGGCAGCCAGCCCCGGCTCGTCCGGGTCCGCACGACCTGTGCGGCATCCTGAACCCACCACAGGACGTGGACCTCCACCGATTCCGTGCCGTACGGGGTGGGGAGACGGACAGCCCGGACACCCGGCCGCTCGTCCAACTCGACCAGGTACGCCCGGTCGAACCCGCGCAGCCCCAGCCGCGCGGTGGGTCCGCTCTGCTCTCCCAGGTCAGTCGGTCTCGGACGGCGCTCCCCCAGCTGGTGGTACATCCCGGCCCGGTCCCGCAGGACCAGGGCACGGTCACGCCGCCCGGACCAGCGGTGCCAGAGGATCTCCCGCCAGGGGGCACGGGTGGCCTGGGCGTAGACGGGCGGGTCGTTCTCAACGGTCATCGGGGCCTCCGAAAGCAGGGGCGGAGCGGTACGGGTGCGGCTCGCCACGCCGCCAGGCCTCCAGGGCGCGGTGGGCAATGTCGCGGCCGATCAGGTCGAGGTTGTCGCTGCGGTCGATCTCGACCAGCAGCCCCAGCTCGCCGGGGCGCATCTCCTGGGCGAGGGCGGTGAGCAGCGTCTCGACGGGAGCCCGAAGCGGTTCGTCCCAGACCGCTCGGTGACACCAGTCGAGCAACCTGCGGCTGGTACTGGCGAACAGGTTCCGGGAGTTCAGCGCTCGCCTGATGAAGGCGATCACCGCGTCGCCGAACTCACCCTCGGGGCCCAGCTGCTGCCGGAACCACGAGGGGTCGAGGAGCAACCCGGGAATGGTCGTGAGCGCGAGCTCGGCGTCATGCCCTCGCCGGTCCGCCCACACCATGAGCTGGCGAAACACGGCCGTCTGGTTTCCACCGTCGAAGAGGCTCTTCAGCGACCAGCGCGCCGTCGCCGCCACCGAGCGCTCGTCGTCCTCCTCCCCGTGGTAGCAGCGCCGGATCAGCGAAATCGCGGTCTCCGGCCGGGCTGCCCCGAAGTCTCCGCCACAAGCGGCGGCCACGGTCGATCGAACTCGCCAGCCGGCACTGTGGCTCCAGCTGTCGACCCGGTGCTTCACCTCTCCGGCGAGGATCGGGTCCTGTGACACGATGCCCAGGGCGTAGGCGGCCGTACTGCGGCTCTGCGCACGGTCGGACCGGGCCAGATCATGGATGTGCCGCAACGCCCGGCGGCCGCCGCCCCAGCCGGCGGCCAGACCCATCACCCGGCCCACCGGCCTGGCCAATTCGGCCTCGGTCCCAGGAACGTTGTCCATCCACTCGGTCAGCAGTCCGGACACCTCACCGTACTGCCGCCACACGTGTCGCAACACCGTCTCCGCTTGCCGGTGCCGTTTGAAGCGGAGCGGCTCCACCGTGTAGGTGTAGCCCGAGGTCTCCCGCATCTCAGGGGGCAAGCACTCCGCTCGAATGACCTCCAGCAACTCGTCCAGCGAGCGCCGGAAGACGAACCGCGGATTCGGGCGGGCTCCCTCACCGGGTGCGGTCCGGCCCTGTTCGCCGTCCCCGTTCGCCCGTGTCACCGCATCGAGGCGACCGTCGGCCAGCTTGAGCAACCGGTCGGTCTCATCCCGGATGATCCGGTGGTCAAGGCCCTCCAGGACGCTTGTCACCAGCAGGAACGCCAGCGCGTCCGGGTCATCGCGGATTTTCTTCAAGAGGTCCGGGACCTCCTCCTCCGTGAGGAAGCTGAGCCGCTGGCCGAGGTCGACCGGGTCGGGTCCTTCGTCACCGGCCCGGCTCACCTCGTCGACGAGTTCGCCGACCTGGGCCGGCACCAGCTCGGGGGCCAGCAGGTCGTCCAGATCCGCTTCCAGCCGGGCCAGCAGCGCCTGGCGTCGCTTCGCATCGGGCACCACCGCCTCCAGACGGGCGTCGAAGACCGCACGCGGCGACGGGGGTGTGTAGCGCACCGGGCTGACGTCCAGTTCGCGGACGACGTCGCGGAGACGGTCCGCGTCATGCGGCAGCAGGACCACCATGACGGCCTTGGCCTCCTCCAACCGCTGGCGCAGCTTGGCGACCGCCGCCGGCCCCAACCGCACCGTGAGCGACAGACCGTGCACCAGGTACCCGCGCGCCTCGCTGTCGGTGGGCCGCCAGGACGTCAGGTCCGAGTCACTGTCGAGTGCGCGCAGGGCCAGGCTCTTCCCACTGCTCTCGAACAGCAGGTTGAGGGCCGTGGTGCGACGCCCGGTGCCCGGTTCACCGGCGAGGAAGAGCAGGCGGGCGCCGAGCGTCCTCAGCGCCTCGGGGAAGCAGTCCGGCTTCGCGTATCCGGTCTGGGCGGCCAGGATCTCCATCGCGGAGATGGGCCCGTCCTGCGCCTCGACCCGCTCGCCGCTGCCCGGCGCCGCTCCGGCGGCACCGTTCTCGACGCGCTGGTCCCCGTGCACCGCGCCGGTGTTGATGTTGCCGTTCGGTGCGAAGATGAACTGGCCGCCCGGTCCCCAGGCGGCGAACCGGCCCGCGAACTCGTCGCCGAAGTCATCGAAGCCGGGGTCGGGGTCGGGGCCGGGGCCGGAGCCCGGCGCGCCAGGCGGTCCTTCGATGGCCGGGCGCTCGTCGGGGCTCACCGGTGGTGCTCGTTCTTGTCGCCGTGGACGGTGTCCTTGTTGCCCCGAACGTAGTCGCCGCCGAAGCCACTGATGGAGTCACCACGCACGTTGGTGATGTTCTGCCCACCGTGCACCGTGCCGCTGTTCAGGTTTCCTCCGTCGGCCCGCTGGTTCACGACCGTCCTCGGCGCCCGACGCTCCTCCGCCGGCCGGTCCGCCTTTCGGCCGTCCCGCCCCTCCTGTTCCTCGACGACGGCGTCGCCGAGGATCCGGCGGTCGTAGAGGTTCCCGGACGGCGCGGGCACGTAGAGCCACGCCTGCTGGTCGAAGCGCTTGCCCTCGACGGTCGCCGGCACCTCGATGAAGTGGTCGGGGTGGCGCCCGGTGTAACCGCCGGCCACCGCGTCCTGGTAGCAGCGGTCGGACAGGATGGCCGCGACGTGGGTGATGCTTTCGTTGGACGCGGCCAGCATGGCCTTCACCGGCCGGGAGTCGAGCAGCCGGTGGGTGTCGTTGCGCGGGGTGCCGTTGCCGTCGAACTCGCCGCCCGCGTCGGGGAGCGGGCCGATGTTGAGGCTGACCCTCAGTCGGATGCGCACCGTTCCGACCGAGTGCACGTTGAACTCCGTCAGCACCTCCTGGAGGGTGTTCAGCCAGGGGTGGATCAGGAAGGGCATCCAGCCCGGGTCGAAGCCGAACACGTACCCGTCGCCGGTCGAATTGGGGAACCGCCGGTCCTGCCAGACCTCACCCAGTCCGGCCCGCTCGAAGGACCACTGGAGCACCTGCGGCACGGACCTGCTGATCACGCCGTGCTCGATCGCGGGGTACCCGGTGAAGTCCTTGGCGTCCACGGCGACGATGCCCCGGTACGGCGGGAGGTGTCGGCTGCGGCTGTACGGCAGGGCACTGGCCTCGGGCATCGGCTGGTCGAACTCCGTCATCTCTGCTCCTCGCGGTTTCCCGTACTGACCTTGCGTCACCCAGCTTCGCGACACAGCGTGGTCCGGTGTGCTCGCTCAGTGCAGAAAACGTGTGACGGAGGACACATCGAGGAGTTGGCTCTTCAGTCCGCAGGCACCGCCGCTCGACGGAGGGCGGGGAGGTCGGCGAGGGTGATGGACTTCCGGCCGGTCTCGACACGGTGGGCGGCCAGGGTGGCGAGGGCCGTGGTGACGGTGTTGCGGGAGACGCCGAGGTGCTGGGCGAGTTCGTCGCGGGTCAGGGCGAGTTCGATCTGGCGGCCGGCCGCCGGGACGGGGCCGGCGGAGAGATCGGCGAGGGCCACCAGGGCGGCTGCCAGCCGGGGGACGATGTCACCGCCGGTGCGGGCCAGGTCGGACTCGCGCAGCCGACCCATGGCGTAGCGGACCATCACGGGGAACAGCTCACGATCGGCGACGAAACGCAGGAAGGCGGCCTTGGCGAGGACCGCGACCGTGCAGTCCGAGATCGCCTGGACGCTGGCCGAGCGGACGCCGTCGTCGAGGACGGCCACTTCCCCGAGCAGTTCGCCCGGGCCGCGGAAGGCCAGCAGCCGGACGCTCCCGTCGCGCTCCCGGCGGCTGACCTTGGCCACTCCGGCCAGCAGGGCGAGGACGTGGGTGCCCGGTTCGCCCTGGCGCAGGAGGGTGGTGCCGATCGGGTGCCTGCGCTCGAACGCGCCGTCCAGCATGCCCGTCCAGGCCGCGTCGCCCATGAGGTGGCGCAGGGTCCTGCCAAGCGGGCCGGGGGTGCGGCTGTCGTGATCGTCCATGCGACGACCCTAGGAGGAACTCCGGGCCGCACGCACCCGAATCGAGGCCTCATGGTGCGGCCGACCGGCCCGGCCGCGGCCGGTGTCCCACGTGCGGGTGATTGCCAGGGCCGTGGTTGACCGGAGTTTGCCGCTGTAGCACGAACTCGTGGGCGCGTGGCCTGACTTGGTGTGGAAACCCTCCGCATGAGCGAATCCGGGGCGGGTCGGCGGCGCGCGGGCGGCGGGGAGAGAAGCCTGGTGGGGCGGGGTGGCCGGTCCGGGTTGCGACTGGTGTGCGGAATGTCGGTGTTGTCCGACAGGTTGCAACAAGTCGGTTGCGGGACAGTATTTTTGACTTTCGGTCAGGATGTCCTGAACTTGGCTATGCTGCACCACCACGCCTCCGGAGCCGGTCCCCCGTTTGTCCCCGTACTGTTCCGATTGTCTGAGGATGCTGAATGCTTCGAGCTGGATCGTCGCCCACCAGACGGCGCCGAGCGCCCCTGCTCGGCTGGCTGTTGCCGACGGCCGTGATGGCGGCGGCCGTGGCGGTCGCCGCGGCGGTGGTGTCCGCCGGGGCCCGGGCCGAGGTGCTGTGGTGCGGGGCGACGGGCACCGTGCTGGTGGCCGTGGTGGCCGCCGAGTCGGCCCGCCGCGGGCGGGCGCTGAGTGAGTCGCGCGACCGGCACGCCCGGCAGGTCGAGGACCTCCAACGCCGGCTGGTCGGGCAGGAGGACGAGCTGGACCGGCTCGCCCGGGGCGAGATGCGCAGGGTCGTCGCCGGGGCCCGGTACGGCTACTCCTTCGACATCCTGACCCGCCCGCTTGAGGAGGGCGACGCACCCGTCTCGCCGAGGTTCCGCCGCTCCCTGGTGGCCGTCGCCGAGGGCGTCGCCAAGGCCGTCGACGACGAGGTCAGCCGGCGCGACTCGGCCGAGCGGGCCTTCGTCAACATCTCCCGCCGGCTGCAGGCCATCATCCACCGGCAGGCCAAGGACCTGCGGGAGATGGAGGACCGGCACGGCAACGACCCTGCGGTCTTCGACGACCTGCTGCGCCTGGACCACGGCAACGCGCTGACCGGCCGCCTCGCCGACAGCATCGCCGTCCTGTCCGGCGCCCGCCCCGGCCGCCAGTGGACCCGTCCGATCGCGCTCTACAGCGTGCTGCGCGGCGGCATGTCCCGGATCCTGGAGTACCAGCGGGTAGACCTGCACCCGGTGGCCCAGATCTCGGTCACCGGACCGGCCGTCGAACCGCTGATCCACGCCGTCTCCGAGCTGCTCGACAACGCCACCCGCTACTCCCCGCCGCACACCCACGTGCACCTGAGCGCCTCCGAGGTGCAGAGCGGGATGGCGATCGAGATCGAGGACGGCGGCCTCGGCCTCACCGACGAGGCCCGGTTCCGCGCCGAGCGCTCGATCCGCGAGGCGATGGTCTCCAAGGACTTCGACGACCTCACCGAGTCCCCCCGGCTGGGCTTCGCCATCGTCGGCCGGCTCTGCCAGGCGTACGGCTTCCAGATCTCGCTGCGCCGCTCCGCGTACGGCGGCGTGCGGGCAGTGCTGGTCGTGCCGCAGGCCCTGCTCACCACCGCGCCGCCGACCGGGCGGGCGCACGGGATCGGCGCGTTCTCCGGCCCCCGCCCGCTCCCCCCGAACCCGCCCCGGCACGCGGCCCCCGGCCGCCCCTGGGGCGCCCGGACGACCTCCGCCGGCGTCGGGCCGTCCTACGGCTCGACCAACCCGTGGGGCCCCTCCGGCCCGGGCGCCGGGGACGACGAGGTGATCGTGACCGAGTGGACGCCCAACGGCCTGCCGCAGCGCCGGCGCAGCCGCCCGATGGTGCCCCGGGGCGGCTACGGCGGGGCCGCGCGCGCCGCCGCCCAGCCCGCCGGGCCGATGGCCCAGCCGTCCGGGCCGATGCCCGGATCGGTGCCCGGTCCGTCGGCGGGGCCGATGACGGGACCGCCGGCCCAGGCGTCGCGCCCCGCCAGGGAGCCGAAGCAGCCCGGCCTGTGGCTGGAGGAGTTCATGAACGGCATCAAGGGCACCGGTCCGAGCCCGTCCGGGCCGGGCGGCACCGGACGCGGCACGGGATCCGGACACACCGGCGCCGCAGACACCAGTGAAGACACGGCAGGGAAGGGCGAGCAGTGATTCCGCACCGCAGCAACATGGACTGGATCCTCAACGACCTCGCGCACAGCGTCCCGTGCGTGCGCCACGTCATCGTGCTGTCCGCCGACGGCCTGCGGATCGCCCAGTACGGCACCGACCCGGACACCGCCGACCGCCTCGCCGCCGCCTGCGCCGGGCTGCAGAGCCTGGCCGGCGCGATCGGCCACGAGTTCCCGCACGGCGACGGCTCGATGCGGCTGGTGGTGATCGAGGTGGACGGCGGCTACTTCTACCTGATGGCGGCCGGCGACCGCGCCTACCTCGCGGTGCTCGCCGAAGAGGGCGTGGACGCCGGGCTGGTGAGCCACCAGATGCGCGACCTGGTCGCCCGGATCGGCGAGCACCTCTCCACGCCGCCGCGCAACCCCGAGGCGGTCGCGTGAACGGGCGCCCGGCCCGTCCCGCCGCGACGGGTTCCGGCGGCGGGACGGGCACATGAACGAGCACAGTGAGGCGGTGGCATGACGGCCGAGCAGGGTGGCTGGGACGGCCCTGAGCCGGACCGGCTGTACGTGATCACCCGGGGCCGCAGCGGCCCCGCCGGACCGGGGGTCTTCGACCTGGTCACCCTGATCGTCTCCCGCGCGGAGCCGAACCCCGCCCACCAGCCGGAGCAGGCCGCCATCCTGCGGCTGTGCCGCTCCCCGCTCTCGGTCGCGGAGGTCTCCGCGTACCTGGAACTGCCCGTCAGCGTGGTCATCGTGCTGCTGGCGGACCTGCTCGACGACGGGCTGATCGAGGCCCGCAGCGCCGCCGTGCCCGCGGCGGAACTCCCCGACCGTGCCCTGCTGGAGGCGGTGATCCATGGACTTCAACGACTCTGACACGGTGGTCGGGCCGGCCGGCGCGGACGTGCTGCCGGACACCGTCACCATGGCGGTCAAGGTGGTGGTCGTCGGCGGCTTCGGCGTCGGCAAGACGACGCTGGTCAGCTCGGTCAGCGAGATCCGCCCGCTGACCACCGAGGAGACCATGACCCAGGCCGGGATCGGGGTGGACGACCCGACCGGGGTGGAGCAGAAGACCTCCACCACCGTGGCCATGGACTTCGGCCGGATCAGCATCAGCGACCGGCTCGTGCTGTACGTCTTCGGCACCCCCGGCCAGGAGCGGTTCTGGTTCCTCTGGAACGGCCTGTTCGAGGGCGCCCTGGGCGCGGTGGTGCTGGTGGACACCCGCCGGCTGGAGGTGAGCTTCGAGGTGATCGGGCGGCTTGAGGAGCGCGGCGTGCCCTTCGTGGTGGCCGTCAACGGCTTCGCGCAGGCGCCGGCCGTTCCGGTCGACGAGCTGCGGGGCGCGCTGGACCTGCCGCCCGAGGTGCCGATCGTCATGTGCGACGCGCGCAGCCGGGAGTCCAGCCGGGACACCCTGATGACCCTGATGCACTACCTGTACGAGCTGGCCGCCCCGTCAGACCCGGCACCGTCAGTCCCGGCACCGTCGGCCCCGACCCTGTAGCCCGTACGACCGGGCGAACGTACGAGCGTACGACCACCCGTCACCGAACCCCATCCGCGACCGGAGACCCCCTTGACCACCCCGTTCCCCGAACCCGCCGGCCCCGCCCACGCGTCGGCCGCCGTCCCGCCGCCCGGCTGCCCGGCCCACGCGGGCGGCGGCGCCGTCTCCCCGACCGGCCCCGGCGGCCTGCGCCGGCTGTACGGCCCGGAGGCCGAGACCGACCCGGCGGGCCTGTACGAGAAGCTGCGCGCCGAGCACGGCGAGGTGGCCCCGGTGCTGCTGCACGGCGACCACCGGGCCTGGCTGGTGCTCGGCCACGGCGCCAACATCACCGTGATGCGCACCCCCTCGCTGTTCTCCCGGGACTCGCGCCTGTGGAGCGCCTTCCGCAACAACGAGGTCCCGGCGGACTCCCCGCTGCTGCCGGTGGTCGCCTGGCAGCCGATCTGCGTGTTCGCGGACGGCGACGAGCACCGCCGGCTGCGCGGCGCCCTGCTGGACGGTCTGAACGGCTTCGACCGGCGCGGCATCCGCCGCCACGTCCGCCGCTTCACCACCGACCTGGTCCAGGTGGTCGGGCCGACCGGGCGGGCCGAGCTGATCTCCCAGTTCGCCGAGCACCTGCCGATGCTGGTGATGACCAAGCTGCTCGGCATGCCGGACGAGTACGGGCCGCAGCTGGTGACCGCCGCCCGGGACCTGATGAAGGGCACAGAGACGGCGATCGCCAGCAACGAGTACGTGGTCGCCGGTCTGCGCCGGACCATCGCCATCAAGCGGGAGAGCCCGGGCGACGACCTGACCAGCCGCCTGCTGGCGCACCCGGCCGGGCTGACCGAGGACGAGGTGATGGAGCACCTGCGGGTGGTGCTGCTGGCCGCGAACGAGACCACCGTCAACCTGATCGCCGACTCGCTGAAGATGGTGCTCACCGACCCGCGCTTCCGCGCCCACCTCTCCGGCGGCCAGATGACCCTGGGCGAGGCGCTGGACCAGGTGCTCTGGGACTCCCCGCCGATGTCCCTGGTGGCCGGCCGCTGGGCGACCGCCGACACCGAGCTGGGCGGGCAGCGGATCAGCGCCGGGGACCTGCTGCTGCTCGGGCTCGCGGCCGGCAACGTGGACCCGGTGGTCCGGCCCGACCTGACGGCACCGCTGTACGGCAACCGCTCCCACGTGTCCTTCGGCGCCGGGCCGCACGAGTGCCCCGGCCAGGACATCGGGCGGCACGTCGCCGAGGCCGGGATCGACATCCTGCTCACCCTGCTGCCGGACGTCCGGCTCGCGGTGCCCGAGGAGGAGCTGACCTGGAGCTCGGCCTGGATCTCCCGTCATCTGACGGCGCTGCCGGTGGAGTTCACGGCCCGCGACATCGAACCGGACCCGGTCTCGGTGGCGGAGGCCGAGCAGGCGGAGGCGGACCAGGCCAGGGCGGAGCAGGCGGACGCTGCACCGGCCCGGGCGGCCGCGGACCGGCCGGACGCCGCGCCGGAACCGGCCGTCCCGGCGGCCCGGGGTGCCGAGCGCGCCGGACCGTCGGGGCAGGCGGCCCCGACGGTCCCGGCGCAGCGCCGCAGTTGGTGGGACGCGCTCACCGGCCTGTTCCGGCGCTGAGCGGCCCGGTCGTACGGGTCGGCAGGGACGGGCCCGGTCAGCCGTCCGTGCGGCGCCGGTACAGGGTGAAGGTGTCCACCGGGCTGAGGTCGCCGTGCGGCCCATCGAAGGTGTAGTAGGTGACCTTCATCGTGGTGGTGCCGCCGCGCCGGTCGCCCGGGTCGACCTCGAAGGCCGCGAAGCCGTGGGCGTGCTCGCGGTCCTGGACGGCGGCCCAGGGCGCGTCCTCGGTGAGCCAGATCGACTCCCGGTACGGCGCACCCGGCTTCGGGTCCTCCAGCCCGACCACCACCCGGCCCTTGGGCTGCTGGAAGAGGTCGTCCTGGGTGGTGGCGGTGTTGCCGCCGGCGCCGATGATCATGTGGACGGTGCCACGCCCGGTGTCGATCAGGTCGGTGCGGGTACCGGTCGGCACCGGGGTGCGGGTGTCGTTGGGCAGGGTGCCGCGCACGGGGTGGGAGCGCTCGTAGTAGTGCTCGTGGCCGCACACCACCAGGTCGACCCCGTAGGCGTCGAACAGCGGGCCCCAGGCCTCCCGGAGGCCGAGGTCGCTGCCGGAGCCGTGCATCGAGCTGGAGATCATCGGGTGGTGCATGCAGACGACGATCCAGTCGATCCCCCGGTTGTTCCGGGCCGACCGCAACTCCCGTTCCAGCCAGCGCCGTTGGGCGCCACCGGAGTAGCCGCGCAGGTAGACGTCGCCGGAGTTCTGGATCGCCTCGTCGTCGTTGGCGAGGCTGATGAACCGCACCGAGCCGACGGTGAAGGCGTACCACATGCCCCTGGTCTCCTCGTCGGAGGAGGCCGAGGACTCGGGGAGGTCGAAGTAGGCCTGGTAGCCGAGCGCGCCGATCGGGCCGTTGCCGCCCTCGTTCTCGTGGTTGCCGACGCAGGGCATCCAGGGCCGCAGCCGGGTGGACCGGCTGTTGCTGATGAACCAGTCGGCCCAGGTCGCGGTACGGCTCTGGCCGTGGCGGCCGGCGTAGGAGGAGTAGCAGAGGTCGCCGTTGACGAGGTTGAACAGCGGCCCGACGCGTTCGACGGCGGCGACGATGTCGGCGGAGGCCGAGGTGCCGACCTGGCTGCTCATGTACACCGGGTACTTGCCGAGCGGGGAGGGCATGCCGTCGGGGAAGGTGATCCGGCGGCGGAGGTTGGGCGCGCCCTGGTCGCCGAAGCTGGTGAAGGTGAAGGGGGCGCGGCCGCGCGGGGCGGTGGTGAAGGTGCCGGTCTCGGCGGTGGCGCCGTCGTGGCCGGCGCTGTAGAGGTAGGTGGTGCCCGGGCGCAGGCCAGTGAGCCGCGCGTGGTGGACGTACACCTCGACCTTGTCGATCGAGTCCCGGTAGGTGCGGGTCTCGGCCTGGACGACCCGGCCGAGGCCGCCGTCCGGTGAGCCGTACCGCACCTGGGGGCGGCGTACGGACTGCGGGGTGAGCCAGGAGACGGTCATCTCCGTGCCGGCGTCGGTGCCGAACTGGAGGTGCAGTCCGGCCACTCCGGCCGTTCCGGCGCGGTGCGGGGTGGTCAGCAACAGCGGGCTGGTGGGGGCGTCGTCGGCCGGTTGGGCGGCCGCGGGTTGCGCGGCCGCCGTCGTGCCCGCCGCCACCAGGGCGGCTCCGGCCGCCGAGGTGCCCTTGAGGATGGACCTGCGTGCAATGGTCATGAAAACTCCGCCTGTCGAGTGGGGGGTTCGACGGGCAGTCACTTTAATGACATGTGCACGTAAAGACGATCGTTTTGACGGATCGATTTGACGGAACGTCAGAAATGGTGGGCTTCGACTACGCCTTGCGACCGACTCCTCCGTACACCCCGACCTCGTCGCCGCCCCGGGCCCCGGCGGATTCCGGGTGCCAGCGGTTCACCGGCACGACGCCCGGGTCGTCCAGCTCCAGCCCGGTGAAGAAGCGCTCGACGCGCTCCCGCGAGCGGAAGTGGAGCGTGATCCCGGCCTCCGCGTAGCGGCGGGAGGCGATCTCGGCGCGCTCCGGCGCGAGGTCGGCCGTCGCGGCGGAGAGGGCGAGGAAGCTGCCGGCGGGCAGGGCGTCCATGAGCTTGCGGACGGGCGGGTGCACGGCCTCGTCGGAGAGGAAGTGGACGATGTTGATCAGGGTCAGGGCGACCGGCTGGCGCAGGTCCAGGGTGGCGGCCACCGCCGGGTCGGCGAGGAACCGTTCCGGTTCGCGCAGGTCGCCCTGGGCGTAGGCGGTACGGCCCTCGGGAGTGCTGGTGAGCAGCGCGCGCGAGTGGGCGAGCACGATCGGGTCGTTGTCGACGTAGACCACCCGGCAGGCCGGGTCGACGGCCTGCACGACCTCGTGCAGGTTGGGCGCGGTGGGGATGCCGGTGCCGACGTCCAGGAACTGGCGGACGCCGTGCACCTCGGCGAGCCGGCGGACCATCCGGTGCATCACGGCGCGGGCGGCGGTGGCGTCCGCGCGCACGCCCGGCAACTCGGCGAGGACCCGGTCGCCGACCTCGCGGTCCGCCGGGAAGTTGGTCTTGCCGCCGAGCAGGTAGTCGTAGACCCGGGCGGAGTGCGCCCGGTCGGTGTGCAGGTCCACCGGCGGCCGCTCCTCGAACCCGGGCTCGGTCAGCCAGCTCTCCGACAGACCGGCCCCCGGCGCGCGGTCGTCCGAGAGGTCGAAGTCCGGCAGGTCGAAGTCCGACATGCCGTCACCCGGTGTGCCGTCACCCGGTGTGGTGGTACCCGATGTGTCGGTACCCGATGTGTCGGTACCCGATGCGTCCGTGTCCACGCTCGCCCTCCCCGCTCAGCGATGGTCCGGACCACTCAACCACAGCGGATGACCGTCCGTCAGGCGGTTCCCGGTGTCCGCTGGACCGCCCGCTCCGCCCCTCGGACGGCCGCCGCGAAGGACGGCACCCTCATCGCCGTCAGCAGCGCGACGGCCGGGCCCGCCGTGCAGACGGTGACGTACACCGGGATGACGCCCAGCAGGTTCCGGGAGCCCAGCCACTCGGCGAGCAGCGGGAAGGTGCCGCCGAACGCGGCGATGGTGGCCGCGTTGACCACGCCGAGGCCGACCGCCCGCACCTCCGTCGGGAAGAGCAGCCCGGTGAAGACGTTGAGCGTGCCGAGCACCGTCGCCACCAGCATCCCCAGCACCACGGCGACGACCTGGAACGGCAGCCAGCCCTGGCGCAGCCCCGCGAGCAGCACCCCGACCAGCGGGATCGGCAGGCCGAATCCCAGCCGGGCGACCGGCAGCAGGCCGAAGCGGTCGGCGGCGGCGCCGGTGAGCAGCATGGTGACCAGCACGACGCAGAGCACCACGGTCATGAAGGAGGCCGCCTCCTCCTTGGCGATCACGTGGTAGGCGGCGGCGTACTGCGGCAGGTACGCCAGCGCGAAGTAGTAACCGACCGTCCCGCCCAGGGTGTTGAGGAAGACGGTGAGTGCCGCCCAGCGGTGCTCGCGCAGGGTCCGCAGGATCGACGGCCGGGCGGAGCGGCGCGCGCGCTCCCGGGCGCGGCGGAACTCCGCGCTCTCCGGCGCCCACCGCCGCACCCAGCCGGCGGCCAGCCCGAGCAGCGCGGCGACCACGAAGCCCCAGCGCCAACCACCGTTCTCCAGGCCGGACTTGCCGATGGTGTGGAGCAGCAGGGTGAGCAGCCCGAAGGAGAGCAGCGAGCCGATGATGATCCCGCCGTAGGAGACCGAGCTGAAGGCGAAGCGGTGCCGCGGCGGGGCGGTCTCGGTCACGTACGCGGCGACGCTGGGCGCCTCCCCGCCGAAGGCGAGGCCCTGGACGATCCGCGCGAGCACGGCCAGCAGCGCCGCCCAGATCCCGATGGTGCCGTGGCCCGGGATCACGGCGATGCCCAGGCTGGCGACGGCGATCACCGCCATGCCGAGACTCAGTGCGAAGCGCCGCCCGCGGGTGTCGCTGATCCGCCCGATCAGGTAGGAGCCGACCGGCCGGGCGACGAAACCCACCGCGAAGGTGACGTACGCGCCGAGCACGCCGCTGACGCCGTGCTTGCCGTGCCCGAAGAGGTCCGCCGCGAAGTAGGGCGCGAGGACGGCGTAGATGCTCCAGTCGAAGGATTCGACCACCGAGCCGACCGTCGCCGCGGCCAACTCCCGTCGCCGCCCGTCGGCTTGCGCCTGCTGACGGAGCGGGGCCACCGCACTGCTTTCTGTCATGACCTCAGCATGGCACCGTTCGGACCCCCGGGGAATCACTCCTCGCACCCGGGCGCACGGCGTCGCGCGCCGCCTTTGCGCAGCACCCTGAGAATCCCATGTGACTGACGTGACGGGCAGGTGATATTTGTGTGCGGTGCACTCCATGATCACCCGTACCCCGCGGCGCGCCCTGCCCGCCGCCGTCGCAGCCGTCGCCACCGCCGCCCTGCTGGCCGGTTGCACCGGCGGGGGCGGCACCGCCGCCGCACCCGCGACCACCTCGGCCGCCGCCACGACACCGAGCGCCACCGCGGCCCCGACGCCGACGGTCAAGCCCACCGGCGCCGCCGACCCGGCGCTCAAGGCCTTCTACGGCCAGCAGCTCGCCTGGGGTCCGTGCGCGAAGGACGCGCGGAACGAGGCGGACACCTCGGCGCTGCAGTGCGCGGCCCTCAAGGTCCCGCTCGACTACACCGCCCCCGCCACCGGCACCCTGGACGTCGCCGTGGTCCGCAACCCGGCCACCAAGCCCGACCAGAGGATCGGCTCGCTGCTGATCAACCCCGGCGGCCCGGGCGGCTCCGGCGTCCAGATGGTCACCTTCGACCCCAAGGGCTTCGACGGCCCGGTGCACGACCGCTACGACATCGTCGGCTTCGATCCCCGCGGCACCGCCGGCACCAGCCCGCTCAACTGCCTGGACGACCAGGCCCGGGACGGCTGGCTGGACACCGACCAGGCCACCGCCGACCACGGCAAGCAGCTGGCCGACGCCTGCCAGGCCAAGTACGCCCAGGTCCTGCCGTTCGTCAGCACCCGCAACAGCGCCCGGGACATGGACGTGCTGCGCGCCGCCCTCGGCGACCAGAAGCTCAGCTACCTCGGCCTGTCCTACGGCACCTACCTCGGCTCGCTCTACGCCGAGGAGTTCCCGGACAAGGTCGGCCGGGTCGTCCTGGACGGCGCCACCTCGGCCTCCACCTCGCTGGTCCAGCACAACATCGAGCAGCAGGCCGGCTTCGAGCGGGCCCTGAAGGCCTTCGCCGCGGACTGCGTCACCAAGGACGCCTGCTCGCTCGGCAAGGACCCCGACCAGGCGGCGGAGAAGCTCGCCGCGTTCCTCGACGGGCTGAAGGACAAGCCGCTCAAGACGGAGAAGGGCCGCACCCTGACCTCCAGCATCGCCTGGACCGGTGTGCTCAGCCGGCTCTACGGCGGCGAGAAGGCCTGGACCGGCCTGCGCAACTCCATCGGCTGGGCGATGGTCCGCGGCAAGGGCGACTACCTGCTCGACCTCGCCGACGGCTACAACGGCCGTGACAAGGACGGCCACTACAGCCCCTCCGCGGACGCCTACACCGCCATCCACTGCGCCGACGGCGCCACCGACGCCCCGGCCGGAGAGGCCCTGCAGGCCGCGCTGACCGACCTCGCCGCCAAGGCCCCGCTGGTCAGCAGGCACGACCCGACGGCCGCGCTGTTCGACCCGGACTGCCGGATCTGGCCGTTCCGCGCCACCGAGAAGCCGCACACGATCAAGTCGGCCGCCGCCACCCCGATCGTGGTCGTCGGCACCACCGGCGACCCGGCCACGCCGTACGCCTGGGCCGAGAAGCTCACCGCCGAGCTCGGCAACGCCGTCCTGCTCAGCCGCGACGGCGAGGGCCACACCGGGTACGGCGCGAGCAAATGCATCCGCGCCTCGGTGGACGCCTTCCTGCTGGACGGCACCGTCCCGGCCGCCGGCATCCACTGCCCGACGGACTGACCGCTCGACCCACCCAGCGGGGGGGGGGGGGGGGGGGGGGGGGGGGGGGGGGGGGGGGGGGGGGGGGGGGGGGGGGGGGGGGGGGGGGGGGGGGGGGGGGGGGGGGGGGG
>NZ_JBVILX010000038.1:0-22784 GCF_055580145.1 Kitasatospora sp. NPDC032121
AGCTGTCCTTCCTTTCCTGTTACTTCCCCCCCCCCCCCCCCCACCCACCCCCCCCCCCCCCCTCCCCCCCCGCCCCCCCCCCCCCCCCCCCCCCCCCCCCCCCCCCACCCGCCGACCGCCCGCCAGGTCGCGCCGCGTAAATTCCGGTGCGCCCGCCGGATCGTCTCGGTAGCCTGCACGGCCATGGCATCGGAACTGGAACGGCCCCCGCTCCTGGCGGACGAACGCACCGCGATCGTCGGCTGGTTGGACCTGCAGCGCAAGATCCTGCGCTGGAAGTGCGAGGGGCTGAGCGACGAGGACGCGCACCGCTCCGTCCTCCCCGACTCCCCCGCGATGACGATGGCCGGCCTCGTCTCGCACATGCGCTGGACCGAACACCTGTGGCTGGAGGTGCTGTTCCTCGGCGGCGACGAGAAGCAGAACCCGTCGTTCGACGAGTCGGACCAGGACGCCGACTGGCGCACCGGCGGCCGCCCGCTCGCCGAGCTGATCACGGAGTACGAGGCGCAGTGCGCGCGCAGCGACGAGATCGTCGCGGCGGCCTCCCTGGACGACGTCGGCCGCCACACCGGCTTCCGCGCCGGCGGCGCCAACCTGCGCTGGATGCTGATCCACCTCGTCGAGGAGACCGGACGGCACGCGGGGCACGCCGACATCGTCCGGGAGCTCCTGGACGGCTCGAAGGGCTACTACTAGCCGTTCCTACCGGCGACGCGACCACATAGCCCCGGGAGAGGCTGTCCCCAAGCGGGACAGCCTCTCCATCAGCAAGATCTACATCAGACTTCTAGGCACGCGCCGTGGCCCGGCGCGGGAGCTCCCGGCCGGGTGCGGGCGGCAGCCCGATCCGAGCCAGGTCGGTGCGTTCGGCGTTGGGCGCATCGAGGGACTCCGCGTGCCTGGCCGCGTCGACGGAACCAGGTCCGTGGATGGTGAGTTCGAAGTCCTGGTGCGCCTTGACGTCCGGCGCGAACGGCAGGCGGATCCGCCCGTCCGCGACCAGACGGCGCACCTCGGCCCGGCTCAGGCCGAGGCCGAGCTGGAGCAGCCGCTCCACCCGGACCGGCGCGGGCAGCTCGAAGCGCACCTGCACCGAGAGCGGGTTCGGGTCGTCGAGCGCGTACAGCGGCGTGCGGGTCTCCAGCTCCCACGTCCCGGTCCAGTCGAGCCGGTACCGGTTCTTCGCCGCGAGCGACGCGCTCATCACCAACTCCCGTACCGCTGACGGGTCGTTGATCTCGTACGCCACCAGCCGGGCCGGCTCCAGCGTCGAGACGTGGACGCGCTCGTGGACGGGCACCTTCGAGGTCCGGTCGCACGTCGCGCAGCTCAGCAGCAGCCAGACGTCGAGCAGCTTGCCGTTCGCGTTGGCGCGGATCTTCCCCGAGGCGCGGTGCCGCATGCCGGGACAGTCCGGGCAGGACCGGACGACGGTGGGCAGGGCGGACTGACGCACGGCCCACAGGGCCTTGCGGTCGGTATTCATGTGTGTTGGATGCTTTCAGGACTCAGCAGGAGGGCATGCCGAACTCACTCGGCGACTCCCGCTCTCTGACGGATGCTCACGAGGGGCGCGACCCATCACCCCGGGGCCGGGTCTTCAGGCTCCGAGGTCGATCGCGCGACAGGTACGTACTACGTGGCAGTCATCAAAAGTCCATGCGGGCGATCATGATCGAGACGGCGGCCCGCGGCAACCGAATTTCCCCGTGCTCTGCGCCGGTGGTCGCGCGCCGATCGTCTCATGGAACTCCAGCCCGCTGCCCGCCCATCCCGCTTGCCGTGGTCGGTGGGTGAGGCGCCGGGCACCGTGGCGGCGGGGACTCCCGGCAGCGAGGGGGAAGGGAAACGGCTCCTGCTTTGACTGTACGTCATATTGGCTGCGAGACAGGGTAGTTGACCCGCCAGGATGGCGAAGCGGAAGATCGTCTTCAGTGGTTCGGGAAACTGCTCCCTCCCACGGATCGCGCTGCCACGATGGCCGGAGGCGTCACGTCCGGGCCGTCGGCCCGGCGGGCGCGTCATGCCCGCTCTGGGGAGGGACTCTTCGATGTCATCGGATACAGGTACGGGCCTGCGGCGCGGCGGGGCTCGGCTGCGCCGCCGTGCGGCGGGGCTGGGGGCGGTGGCGCTGCTCGCCGCGGCCGGGCCGCTCGGGGCGGGGGTGGGCGAGGCCGCCGCCTCCGCGCCCGCCGCTGCTTCCGCGCCCGCGGCGACCGCTGCCGCCGCACACCCGTTCGTCTACGTGGCGAACAGCGGGAACAACACGGTGACGGCGTACGACACCGTCACCGGCACGGTGGTGGCGACCGTTCCGGTCGGCGCGACCCCGTACGCGGTGGTCGGCAGCCCGGACGGCACGCGCGCGTACGTGCCGAACTACGGCGGCAACAACGTCTCGGTGCTCGACACCGCCACCGACACGGTCACCGCCACCGTCCCGGTCGGCGCCCGGCCGGTCAGCGCGGCCGTCTCCGCGGACGGCAGCCGGCTGTACGTGGTGGACTTCGCCTCCGCCGCCGTGTCGGTGGTCAGCACCGCCACCAACACCGTCACCGCCACCATCCCGGTGGGCCGCAACCCGTACGCCGTCGCGCTCAGCCCGAACGGCGCGAAGGCGTACGTGTCCAACGAGTTGGACAACACGGTGTCGGTGATCGACACCGCCCGCGGGGCGGTCACCTCCACCGTGCGGGTCGGCGCCCTGCCGGTCGGGATCGCCTTCACGCCCGACGGCTCGCGTGCGTACGTCGCCAACAACACCGGCAGCAGCGTCTCGGTGCTCGACACCGCGACCGACACCGTCACCGGGACCGTCCCGCTCGCCGCCGGCAGCGTGCCGGTGGGCCTGGCGGTGAGCCCCGACGGCGGGAGCGTCTACGTGGCCGGCAACGGCTCCGGCGCGGTCTCGGTGATCGGCACCGCCACGAACACCGTCACCGCCACCGTCCGTGTCGGCTCCGGACCGCAGTTCGTCGCGATCGACCCGGCCGGCACCTCGGCCTACGTCACCGACCGCGGCTCCAACAGCGTCTCGGTGCTCAACACGGCGACCAACACCGTGACCTCCACCCTCACCGGCATGAACTCGCCGGTCGGGCTGTCCTTCGTCAACGTGCCGCAGCCGGTCGTCACCGGCCTCTCCCCCGCCTCCGGGCCCAGGACCGGCGGTACGCGCGTGACCGTCACCGGGTCCGGCTTCACCGGCGTGAGCGCCGTGCGGTTCGGCTCGGCCCCGGCGGCCTCCTTCACCGTCGACAGCGACACGCAGATCACCGCCGTCGCCCCGGCCGGGGCGGTCGGCACGGTGGACGTGACCGTGGCCAAGCCGGCGGGCACCAGCGCCACCGGCCGCGCCGACCGGTACACCTACCTGCCGGCCGCGCCCGCCGTCACCGCGGTCGACCCCGGCCACGGGCCGCGGAGCGGCGGCACGACGGTGACCGTCACCGGCACGGACCTGACCGGCACCACCGCCGTCGCCTTCGGCGGGGTCCCGGCCGCCTCGTTCACGGTGGTCTCCGACACCCGGCTCACCGCGGTCGCCCCCCGGCACGCCGTCGGCACCACCGACGTCACCGTCACCACGCCCGTCGGGACCAGCGCCACCGTCCCCGCCGACCGGTACGCCTTCGACCCGGTCGCCTCCCGCGGCACGGTCTACACGGCCGACAGCGGCGACAACACCGTGAAGGTCTACGACTCGGCCGCCGGCGCGGTCAGCGCGAGCATCCCGGTCGGGGCCAAGCCGTACGAGGTCAGCGCCAACCCGGCCGGAACCCAGGTGTGGGTGGCCAACTCCGGGAGCGACACCGTCTCGGTGATCGACACCGCCTCCAACCTCGTCGTCGGCACCGTCCCGGTCGCCACCACGCCCACCGCGATCACCTTCTCCCGCAACGGCGCCACCGCCTACGTCTCCGACTCCGGCAGCGGCACGATCTCCGTCGTCGACACCGCCACCCGGGCGGTGACCGGCACCATCGCCCTCATCGGCGAACCGCGCGACTCCGCGCTCACCCCCGACGGGTCGACGCTGTACGTGGTGGAGCACAAGTACGGGCTGGTGGTGTCGATCGACACCTCCCTCAACGTCGTCAAGGGCGCCGTCCCGCTGTTCCAGACCCACCCGGCCGCACTGGCCGTCACCCCGGACGGGCGCAGCGTCTACGTCGCCGACGACGGCGGCAGCGCGGTGAGCGTCATCTCGACGGCGACCAACCTGGTGACCGGTACGGTCGCGGTCGGTTCGCGGCCGAGTGCGGTGGTGATGTCCGGTCAGGGCGCCGCGTACGTGGTGAACAGCGGCAGCGACAGCGTGTCGGTGGTCGACACGGCGAGCGGTACGGTGACGGCGACCGTGCCGGTGGGCGCCGGCCCGTTCGCCGCCGCGGCCGACGCCGCGGGCAGCACGGTGTTCGTCGCCAACACGCAGGACGGCACCGTCTCGACGCTCGACACGGCGAGCGGCACCGTCACCGAGTCGGCGGCGGGCTTCTCGGCGCCGCGCGGGGTGGCCGTCATCGGCTGATCCGCCTGGTGCCGCTCTCGTTCGACGGCGGGAGTGGGGGGGGGGGGGGGGGGGGGGGGGGGGACCCCCCCCCCCCCCCCCCCCCCCCCCCCCCCCGGCCCCTCCCCCGGTCGGGCTGCTCGCCGCCGCTGTCGCCCGGCAGGCCGAACAGCGGCAGGCAGGGCGTGAGTCCGTGGAGTGTGACGGGGACGCTGTGCCGTTGCTGCCAGCGTTCGCGGGTGAGCAGCAGGCGGCGTTCGGTCACCGCGCGGCCGCGGACGGCGTGGCGGGTGGTGCCGTCGGGTTCGTAGCCGTGTTTGCGGGAGACGGCGTAGGAGGTGGGGTTGTCCTCGAAGGCGCCGGATCGGGCGTGCCGGGCGTTGAGGCCGGCGAAGGCCAGGTGCAGGACGGCGGCGCGCATTTCGGTGCCGATGCCCTGGTGTTGGTGGCGGGCGCCGAGCCAGGAGCCGGTGGAGACCTGCCGCAGGACGGCGAAGTCGCGGGCGGTGAGGGTCTGCAGGCCGACGACCCGGCCGTTTTCGAGGACGGCCAGGTTGAGGGCCCAGTCGTGCGGGGACCAGTTGCCCAGGCGCAGCCAGTGGTGCTGGACGACGGAGCGTGCCCGCTGGGCGGGGGGCTGGTCGGTCCACGGGACGATGAAGGGCATGCGGTCCGGTTCGTGGACGCCGGCGGCCGCGAGGTCGGCCAGGGCGGCGAGTTCGTCGTCGTCGGGCAGGCGCAGTTCGAGGCGGGGGGTGTGCAGGCGCAGGCCCAGCAGCGGCCAGTGGTCGGTCAGCATGGGCCATTGCGGGAGGTGGTGGCGGTGACGGTCATCCGGTTTTCGGGCCCCGGGCGCCGCACGGCCCGGGCGGCGCGGCTCTGCCCGCCTGTGCGGAGTGGGAAGTCGGCCGGGCCGACTTCCCACTCCCGCCGGCCCCTGCTTCCCGTCCTACTCGACGACCTCGGCCTTCACTAGGACCACGTCCTCCTTGGGGACGTCCTGGTGGCCTTCCTTGGAGCCGGTGGGGACGGCCTTGATGGCATCGACGACGTCCTGGCCCTCGACGACCTCGCCGAAGACGGCGTAGCCCCAGCCCTGGACGTTCTTGCCGCTGTGGTTGAGGAAGTCGTTGTCGGCGACGTTGATGAAGAACTGGGCGGTGGCGGAGTGCGGGTCCCCGGTGCGGGCCATCGCCACGGAGTACCTGACGTTCTTGAGGCCGTTGTCGGCTTCGTTCTGGATGGGGTCGCGGGTCTTCTTCTGCTTCAGGCCGGGCTGCATTCCGCCGCCCTGGATCATGAAGTTGTTGATGACCCGGTGGAAGACCGTCCCGTCGTAGAAGCCGTCCCGGACGTACTGGAGGAAGTTCTCCACCGTCGCCGGGGCCTTCTCCGCGTCGAGGCGGAGGACGATGTCGCCGTGGTTGGTGCTCAGCTTGACCTTCGACATGACTACCTCACTGTCTGCATGGTTGCGGCTACGGAACGCTCACGGGGGCATTGTGACAGGAGGGACCGCCGGGCACCGTCGAGGCGCTCAGTGGGCGAGGCTGAAGTCGCCGCCGACGGGGGCGGCGAGCTTGTCGATGCCGGTGAGGGCGGTGAGGGTGGGGACCGGGGTGGTGCTGTCGGTGGTGGTGCCGTCGCCGAGCTGGCCGGAGCCGTTGCTGCCCCAGGAGTGGACGGTGGCGCTGCCGGACAGGGCCACGGTGTGTTCGCGGCCGGCGGCGACCAGGCGCACGCCGGTGAGGCCGGGGACGGTGACGGGCAGGACGCGGAAGACGGTGGTGCCGTCGCCGAGTTGGCCGGCGGTGTTCTGGCCCCAGGCCTTGAGGCGGTGGTCGGTGTCGACCACCGCCATGCTGTGGTTGCAGCCGGCCGCGATCCGGGTGACGCCGCCGGTCCAGGTGGCCTGGGTGGTGACCGGGGTGAAGCGGTTGATGGTGGTGTTGTCGCCGAGCTGGCCGGTGGCGTTGTAGCCCCAGGCCTTCACCGTGGCGCCGGCGCCCGGTGCGCCGACGAGGACGAGGTTGTGGCCGGCGCCGGCGGCGATGCGGCTGACCCCGGTCAGGCCGGCGACCGGGGCGGCGCTGCCGCGGCTGGACGAAGTGCCGTCGCCCAGCTGGCCGTTGCCGTTGTAGCCCCAGGCCCAGACGGTGCCGTCCTCGCGCAGGGCCAGACTGTGGTGGAGGCCGGCGGCGACGGCGACGATCCTGCTCAGGCCCTCGACCCGGACGGGGATGCCGCTGTCGGCGGTGGCCCCGTTGCCGAGCTGGCCGTGGTCGTTGCGCCCCCAGGCCGCCACGGTGCCGTCGGCGAGCAGGGCGAGGCTGTGCGCGCCGCCGGCGGCGATGTCGGTGACGTCGGCGAGGTCGAGCACCTGGCCGGGCGCGTTGTGGCTGAACACCGTGCCGTCGCCGAGCTGGCCCGAGCCGTTGACGCCCCAGGACTGCACCGTACGGTCCGTGAGCAGGGCCAGTGCGTGGCCGGTGGCGGCGCCGAACCCGCCGGCGGCGATCTTCACGACGTCGGTGCCGGTGAGCCCGTGCACGGTGGTGGCCGTGGTGCGGAGGTCGGTCCAGGTGCCGTCCCCGAGCTGGCCGGAGCGGTTGTTGCCCCAGGACTTCAGGCGCTTCTCTGCCATGCGACGATGCCTCTTTACCTGTACGACAATAAGTCAAATCGTCGATGCGTCAGCCGGGTTGACGATTCCACGATCATGAATCGACGCTACCCACGCACCCGCCACCGGCACGGGAAACGGCCGCCGGCCACCCGATCGGGTGACGGGGCCCGCCCGGGACCGGAGACGGGCAGGAGGGGCGGCAGCGGCGGCATCGGGCCGCGCCGCCCCCGGGGGGGGCGTGCTCCCGGAAGCGTGCTCCCGGGGCGCTCCGGGGGCTGGGCTCCCGGGCGTGCTCCCAGGGCGCTTCCGGCAGGCGCTCCCGGCGGCGCTTTCGGCGGCGCTACGCCGCGCCGAAGTGGCGCTTGGTGTCGGCGATCAGCGTGCGCAGGAACGCCGCCCCGGGTGCGTCGGTGAGTGCCGCGGGGCGGCGCAGGAACTGGGCGGGCTCGTAGGCGAAGGTCCAGGTGAAGCGGGTGCCGCCGGCGGCGAGGGGCTCGACCAGGTAGTCCTCGCCGAAGCGCCGGTAGATCGGCAGGCTGGCCTGGGTGACGCAGAACGCGTGCCGCCGGCCCTCCTCCTTCTCCTCCCAGTGCACGAACTCCTCACGCAGCCGTAGCAGCCGAAGGGCCGTGACCTCCCGGGTCGTGCCGACGCCGTGCGGGGCCGGCGAGGTGTAGCGGCCGTCGGCCAGGCCGCGGCACCAGGACAGCGGGGTCCGTCCGGCGAGCCCCTCCCACACGGTGTGCGGCGCCACCGGCAGGTCCATCCGGAAGCGGTGGCGGTGCGGCGCGGTGTCGAAGAAGGACGCGTCGAAGCGCTCCAGCGCGAACCAGGGCATCGGGGGCCTCCTGTGAGCCGGGAAACGGTCCCGAGCGTATCGGGACCGGGAAGAGGTCCCGGGCGGCGGGCCCGGGAAGAGGGCCCCGGGCGGCGGGCGTCGTATCAGGCCAGGCGGTGGGCAAGACCCGGGTAGTCGGCGACCAGTCCGTCCGCGTCCAGCAGCAGCTCCGCCCGGTAGTCGCCGGAGGCGTAGCGGACGGTGGCGCCACCGTCCGGGTGGCGGCGCAGGTGGGTGTACGTCTGGCGGGAGGGCACGACGACCAGGTCGGGCACGCGGATCCAGGCCATCAGGAAGTGGTGCTCGCCTGGGCCCTGGTGGAGGGCGTGGCGCAGGACGGGCGGGGTGTTGGTGAGCGGGGACAGGCCGAGGTCGCAGTCGAGGGCGCCGTCGAGGTCGGGGCGCGGGGTGCCGTCGACGGTCCAGCGGCCGGTGGCCTCGTCGCGGCGCAGGTCCAGGGTGCGGGTGGTCCCGGGGGTGCGGGCGGTGACGTGCATCCGGCGGGTGGTGAAGCCTTCGCCGGTCTCGAGTTCGTAGTCGAGCCAGTAGGGGGCGGGTTCGGCGGCGGCGGCGCGGCCGTGGGCGGTGAGGGTGGTGGGGCGCAGGTCGATCCAGGAGGTCTCCAGGCCTGCGGTCTCGGTGACCCGCCAGGTAGGGGCGGTGGTGTGGGCGGTGTGGGCGGTGTGGGCGGTGTGGGTGGTGTGACTGGACTGGTCGGTGCGGGCGGCCCGGTCGGCGCGGTCGTTCATTCGTGCACGGTACTGCGGGCCTCCGACAGCGGCCCCGGCGGGCCGTCAACCGGGGCGCTGCTCGATCGTTCCTTCGTACGGGTGAGCGTGGGAGCGGGGCGTGCCTCGTGGCGGGCGGGGCGGGGGCCGGGGCGGCGGCGGGGCCGGTCGCGGGCTCCCCATAATCGCGTGGTGATCACATCCTGTGACGAAGCGGCGGCCCGTCTGCGGGCCGTGCCCGGGCTGTCGTGCTGCGCCCGCCCCCTGTTCCTGCTGCCCCTGCTGCGCACCGGCTGCCTGTCCGAGGTGCTGACCGTGGAGGGCGCGGACGCGGGCTGGGCGGGCGAGTTCGGGGCGGGCGAGTTCGGGGCTCGGTTCCACGCGCTGGAGCCGTACTGCGCGGTGCGCGACCACACCCCGCTGGGGGCGGGCGTCCACGAGGTGCTGCGCCGGATCGCCGAGGGCGACCGTACGCACGGCGGAACGGGCGGCGGAACGGACGGCGGCAGGGACCCCGGTACGGGCGGCGGCTGGCGGGGCCGGGAGCTGGCGCTGCTGCCCTACACGGCGATGAAACCCGAGTGGCGCCCGGCACTTGACGCGCTCGGCGCCCGCCTGGCCGAGCCGCCGGTGCGGCCGACGCCGCCGGTGCTGGGCGACAAGCGGGCGCAGCGCGCGTGGCTGCGGTCGCTGGGGGCGCTGACGCCGCCGGACGCGGTGGTCCCGGTGCTCGACCACCGGGAGCTGCGCCGGCGTTTCGGCGACCGCTACGTGGTGCAGACGCCGCTCGGTTCCAGCGGCAAGGGCACCCACCTGGTCGCCGAGGAGGCGGACCTGGTTCCGATCCGCCAAGTCGGCGGCGGGCCCTGGCTGGTGAGCGGTTATGTGGAGGGCGCGGCGGTCAACGTGCACGTCCTGGTGTCGGCGGACGGCACGGTGCGGGTGCTGCGCCCGTCCGTCCAGCTGACCCGGGTCGAGGGGGTCGGCGCGCCCTTCGGCACGTACTCCGGCTGCGACTTCGCGGCGCCCGCGCTGCTGCCGGCGCGGGCGCTGTCCCGGGCCGGTGCGGCGGCGCGGCGTGTCGGGGAGTCGCTGGCGGCGCTCGGCTACCGGGGGCTGTTCGGTGCGGACTTCGTCCTGGCGGGTGAGGAGGCGCTGCTGCTGGAGCTCAACTGCCGGATGCAGGGCTCGACCTGGCTGCTGGGCGAGCTGGAGCTGGCGGAGGACGCGCTGCCGTCGGCGCTGCGCCACGTGCTGGAGCTGTACGGCCACGCCACCGGTGGCGAGCCGCGCACGGACGCGGCCGGCGCGGTGCAGCTGGTGGTGCGGCACACCGGCGGCCCGGTGCGGGTGGCGGGTGCGCCGGGCGGCGGGCTGCACCGGCTCAAGGACGGGCTGCTGCAGCACTGCGGGGTCGGGTTCGGGCTGCTGGAGTGCGGCCCGGACGACTGCGTGCTGCTGCAACTGCCAGCCCCGGGAACGGTGTTGCATCCGGGGGTGCCGTTGGGCCGGATCGTCGCCCGGTACTCGCTGACCACCGCGGACGGCATCGCGCTCACCGAGCAGGGGCGGCGGCTGGTGGAGGCCCTGCGGGCGGGCTTCACGTTCGAGCCCGTCGAGGGGCCGCTGCCGTGCGCGGTGCCGTCCGCGGTGCCGTCCGCGGTGCCGTGCTGACGGCGCCGGTGGCGCTGTACCTCCGCCTGGCGGTGGCCGCCGACCTGCCCCGGTTGGCGGCGCTGCGGGCGGAGGCGGCCGCCTGGATCGCGCTGGAGCACGGCTCGGCCCAGTGGTCGTCCCCGTACGATCCGCAGCGCGGGCTGGCGCTGATCGCCCGGGGTGCGACGGTGGTCGCCGCGCTGGCGCCGCGGGGCGAGGCGGTCGCGACCGTGACGCTGCGGCCCACCGGCAGTCCGCGGCTGTGGAGTGGGGAGGAACTGGCCCTTCCGGCGCGCTACTTGAGTTCCTTCACGGTGGACCGCCGGTACGCCGGACAGGGCATCGGCGCCCGGCTGGGCGACTGGGCGGCCTGGCGGGCCGCGCGGGCGGGCGCCGGGCTGCTGCGGGTGAACGTGTGGAGCGACAACACGGCCCTGCACGCCTACTACCGTGCGCGGGGCTGGCGTTGGGTGCGTACGGTGGCCGGCAGCCGCAGCGGCGCCCTGTTCGAGCGCGCCACGGTCGCGGTGGCGCCGCCGGCGCGGGTCCGGGAGGCGGACGGCCTGCGGGTGTGAGCCGGGCGGGCACGGCGTGCACGTCTGCCTCGGCGCGCCGCCGGCCCGTCCGGAGGGGCGCACGGCGCTGCGCCGGCTGTTCGAGCGCTTCCCGGACGTCGTCCTCGCTGCCGGGGCGCGGCTGGAGCCGGTCGGCTCGCCGATCTCCGACGGGCACCGCGCGTTGCCGGTGCTGCCGGGGCCGCAGTCGCCGCGGGCCTCCTGAGGCCGCTGCCTCCCCCGGCCCCGACCTCGCCGCGTGCTCGCCCGGGTGGCGCAGTGGGGCGGGCCGGGGGCGGGCGGGCGTGTTAGCAAGGGCCGGTGGGGGGCGGGGGGTGTCCACGCGGACGCGCGCGAAGCGCTCGCACCGTACTCGCGAAGCACTCGACATCCGGAGGCCGTCTTGTCGCACCACCTCAGCGGACCGAACCTGCGCTCACCCGAGGGTGACGCGCGCCTGGACCTGACCGACCTGTTCGCCTTCGCCTCGCCGGAGCCGGGCCGGACGGTGCTGATCATGAACGTGAACCCGGTCGCGCCGTCCGGCGGCAAGGCCTTCCATCCTGAGGCGGTGTACCGGATCGACATCGACACCGACGGCGACAACCGGGCCGACATCGCGTACAGCTTCACCTTCTCCGAGCCGGCCGGCGGGGCGCAGACCATGACGGTGCGCCGTGCCACCGGTGAGGGGGCGCGCGGGCACGAGGCGACCGGCGAGGTGCTGGTGGCGGACGCGCCGGTGAGCTTCGACGGCACCCCGGCGGTGGTGGACGCGGGCCCCTACCGGGTGAGTGCGGGGTTGCGCAGCGACCCGTTCTTCGCGGACCTGGACGGGATCGTGAAGGGGTTCCAGTGGACGGGGGTGGACTGGGGTGCGGACAAGAACGTGTTCGGGATCGTACTGGAGGCGCCGGACGCGCAGTTCGGGCCGTCGCCGCAGATCGGGGTGTGGGCGCGGGTGAGCGTGCGCAAGGACGGCCGGCTGGTGTCGGTGGACCGGGGTGCGCACCCGTCGCTGACGGCGTACTTCAACGAGGAGGACGTGAAGGACGCGTACAACGCCGGTGAGCCGGTGGACGACTGGGTGACGTACCGGGGGCCGTGGACGGCGAAGCTGCAGCACTTCGGCGGGTACACCACGGACGCGGCCGAGGCGCAGCTGCGGCTGGTGCTGCCGGACGTCCTGCGCTACGACCGTTCGCGTCCGGCGGTCTATCCGAACGGGCGGTCGCTGACGGACGACGTGACCTCGGCGCGGCTGACGATGCTCACGGACGGCCAGGTGTCCGGCGACCACATCGGGCCGCACACTGACCTGCTGCCGGCGTTCCCGTACCTGGGGCACCCGCACTGAGCCGTAGCCGTTCGCCGGCGTCGCTTCCCGGGGGCGCGTCTGCTGTGCCGTCGGGCGAGCAGGCGCGCCCCTGTCGGATGTCAGGGACCGCTGCGGGCACCGGATACCTGGGCTGGCGGGCAGTGGAGGGGCGGATCGTCCGTCCGGGGCGGTCTGCGTCTACCCGCAGAACCAGGGGCGTGTTCACGAAGATAACGAATAGTGGTGGATTTTCGGGAGGCTGGTTTTACTTATTGACGTCATGTGCGCGCCCAGGGTTGACTCCCCCCACCCCGCCGCAACGCCGCGGCGACCCCAGGGAGAGGCCAACCGTATGAACGCCGTCCTGCGTCGCGCCCTCGTCTCCGCCGTGGGCCTCGCGCTGACCCTGTCCATGACCGCCGCCTGTGGCAAGGCCGGCGGTGCCAAGAGCGAGTCCACCTCCGCCGGTGACCCGAACGCCATCGGCCTGCTGCTGCCCGAGAACGCCTCCTCGGTGCGCTACGAGTCCTTCGACCGCCCGTTCATCGAGGCCAAGGTCAAGTCCCTGTGCGCGCAGTGCAAGGTGCTGTACAACAACGCCGAGGGCAGCGCCGCCAAGCAGAAGCAGCAGTTCGACACCCTGCTCACCCAGGGCGTCAAGG
The DNA here is from genome assembly GCF_055580145.1 of Kitasatospora sp. NPDC032121. NCBI lineage: Bacteria > Bacillati > Actinomycetota > Actinomycetes > Kitasatosporales > Streptomycetaceae > Kitasatospora > Kitasatospora sp. NPDC032121. Next base: position 12,896 of record NZ_JBVILX010000038.1, read on the forward strand.
TGATCATCCTGGACCCGTACAACGCCAAGTCCACCGAGGGGTGGGTGCAGGAGGCCGCGGCCAAGGGCGTCAAGGTCGTCGCCTACGACCGCCTCGCGAGCGGCCCGGTCGCCGCGTACACCTCCTTCGACAACGAGAAGGTCGGCGAACTCCAGGGCCAGGCCCTGCTGGACGCGATCGGCGCGCAGGCCGCCGAGGCGAACATCGTCATGATCGACGGCGACGAGGCCGACCCGAACTCCGCGCAGTTCAAGTCCGGAGCGCACAAGGTCCTCGACGGCAAGGTCAAGAAGGTCGTCTACGAGCAGTCCGGGCAGTGGGACCCGGTCGTCGCCGGGCAGAAGATCTCCGCCGCCGTCACCGAGTTCGGCAAGAACGGCTTCCAGGGCGTCTACTCCGCCAACGACGGCATGGCCGCCGCCATCATCACCCAGCTCAAGGGCGCCGGCATCAAGGTCCCCGTCGGCGGCCAGGACGCCGGCCTGGACGCGATCCAGCGCATCGTCAACGGCGACCAGGCGTACACCATCTACAAGGCCTACCGCCCGCTCGCCGAGACCGCCGCCGAACTGGCCGTCGCCCTGCTGCAGGGCAAGGACGTCAAGACCGTCGCCACCGCGAGCGTCGACAGCGCCACCGACAAGAACATCCCGGCCAAGCTGCTGGACGCCAAGGTCGTCACCAAGGACAACATCGCCGCGACCGTCCTGGCCGACGGCCTCTACAAGGCCTCCGACGTCTGCACCGCCGACTACGCCGCCGCGTGCGCCGCGGCCGGCCTCAAGTAGCCGTCCGGGCAGCCGACCAAGCAGTCGATCAAGTAGCCGCTCCCCCAAGGTGGTTGTTCCCGTGACAGGCGTACCCGTCCTGCAGCTGCGCTCGGTCTCCAAGCGCTTCGGCGCCGTCCAGGCCCTCACCGACGTCGACCTCGCCGTCCACGCCGGCGAGGTGCTCGCCCTCGTCGGCGACAACGGCGCCGGCAAGTCCACCCTCGTCAAGACCATCGCCGGCGTCCACCCCGTGGACGAGGGCACCCTCGCCTGGCACGGCGAGGAGGTACGCCTGGCCCGGCCCCAGGACGCCGCCGCCCTCGGCATCGCGACCGTCTACCAGGACCTCGCCCTGTGCGACAACCTCGACGTCATCGCCAACCTGTTCCTCGGCCGCGAGAAACGCCGCCGCGGCCTGCTCGACGAGGTCGCCATGGAGCAGCACGCCCGCCGGCTGCTGGACACCCTCGCCATCCGCATCCCCGACGTGCGCACCCCCGTGGCCGCGCTGTCCGGCGGGCAGCGGCAGGTGGTGGCCATCGCCCGCGCCCTGGTCGGCGAACCGGCCCTGGTCGTCCTGGACGAGCCCACCGCCGCGCTCGGCGTCGAGCAGACCGCCCAGGTCCTCGACCTGGTGGAGCGGCTGCGCGAGCGGGGCCTGGCCGTCGTGCTGGTCAGCCACAACATGGCCGACGTACGGGCGGTGGCCGACACCGTCGCCGTGCTGCGCCTGGGCCGCAACAACGGCGTCTTCCCGGTGGCGGGCACCACCCAGGAGCAGATCGTCGCCGCGATCACCGGCGCCACCGACAACGCCCACGCCCGCCGGGCCCGGCGCACCGAGCACACCGAGGAGGCCGAGGCCCTGTGAGCGCCCCCGACGCACCCGCCACCCCCGCCGGCGACCGCGACCCCGCCGGTCCCACCGCCCCCGCCACCGCCGCCCCCGCCCCCGGCACTGCCGTCCCCGCCACTGCCGCCGCCGACCCGCGGCTGCGGCAGACCGCGCCGGGCCTGGCCGGCCAACTGCAGGCCGCCCGCCGGCGCCTGGCCTCCGGCGAGCTCGGCTCACTGCCGGTCGTCGTCGGCCTGGTCGTCATCGCCGTCGTCTTCCAGTCCGTCACCCACCACTTCCTGCAGGCCGACAACCTCACCAACATCACCCGCTTCATCGCCGGGCCCGGACTGATCGCGGTCGGCGTCGTCTTCGTGCTGATCCTCGGCGAGATCGACCTCTCCCTCGGCTCGGTCGCCGGCGCCGGCGCCGCCGTCGCCGCGGTGCTGACGGTGCGCCAGGGCTGGAGCGAGTGGGTGGCCATCCTCGCCGCCCTCGGCGCGGCCTGCGTCATGGGGCTGCTGCACGGCCTGTTCTTCGCCCGCGTCGGCGTGCCCGCCTTCGTCGTCACCCTCGCCGGGATGCTCGCCTGGAGCGGCCTGCAGGAGTACGTCCTCGGCGACGGCGGCACCGTCAACAACCGCCACGACGGCATCGTCGCGAGCCTGGACAGCACCTTCCTCGGCGACGGCGACATCGCCTACGCCTGGGCCCTGGCCGTCCTCGCCCCCGCCCTCTACCTGGCCGCCCGCCTGCACACCGCCCGCCGCCGCCGCGCCGCCGGCCTCACCACGCCCCCCGCCGCCGACAGCGCCGTCCGCGCCGGGGCACTGGCGGTGCTGTGCCTGGCCACCGCCTACGCCCTCAACCAGGACCGCGGCCTGCCGCTGTCCCTGGTCGTGCTGCTCGGCGCCGTCCTCGCCACCGACTTCGTGCTGCGCCGCACCCGCTACGGCCGGCAGGTCTTCGCGGTGGGCGGCGGCGTCGAGGCGGCCCGGCGCGCGGGCGTCAACGTCGCCCGGGTCCGGATCTCCGTCTTCGTGCTCTCCGCCTTCCTGGCCGGCCTGGGCGGCCTGTTCTACGCCTCCCAGCAGGGCTCCGCCGACAAGCAACTGGGCGGCGGCAACGTGCTGATGAGCGCGATCGCCGCGGCCGTCATCGGCGGCACCAGCCTCTTCGGCGGGCGCGGCAAGACCTGGTCCGCGCTGCTGGGCATCCTCGTCATCCAGTCCATCACCACCGGCCTGGACATGGTCCACGCCGCCCAGGCCATCCAGTACATGATCACCGGCGCCGTCCTGCTCGCCGCCGTCGTCCTCGACTCCCTCACCCGCCGCACCCGCGCCTCCGGACGCGGATAGCCCGGGGGCGGGCCCCACGGGAGCGCCGCGCCCGGGGGGCCCGCCCGACGTCAGGCGAAGGTGATCTCCAGCCAGGGGCTCATCATGATCCCCCGCTCGCCGCCCGGCTGCCGCTCCAGCTCCCCCTGGGCGGCCTGCAGGTTCTGGCCCGGGCCCTGCCAGAACGTGTACGGCCCGCCGGCGTTCTCCGGCCGGATCAGCGCCCAGTACTGGTAGTGCGTCAGGGTGAGGTAGACGCGCTTGTTGACGTAGTCCAGCACCACCTTGACGTTGTGCTCCCAGTCACTGCCCGTACCGGTGTACTCCGCGAAGCCGCGCGGGGCCGTGGCCGCGTTCTGGACCGAGGAGCCCGCGCCGGACTGCGAGTTGGCGGTGTAGTGGGCGTGCAGCGGCCCCGCGTGCGCGGGCACCGCCGCCGGGTCGAACCCGTTGTCGGGCAGCCGGCCGTAGTCGTCCTGATGCCAACTGCGCAGCGTGCCAGGCTGGTTGGGACTCTTGTCGCGCACCGCCTGCTGCGCCGGGCTCCGCTCGTCGATCACCGGCCGCTGCTGCCCGGGGTCCGGGTCCTCCAGCTGGTAGCGCACGTCGAAGATCAGGTTGAGCAGCGGGCGCGGCAGCATCGCGACGGCCTGCTTCAGCGTCAGCTTCTTCAGCGGCAGGTTCGTCCCGCCCCGTGCGTGGCTCTGCAGCCTGGGCTGTTCCTGCCGGGCCTGTCCCCCGGCGACGACCGGGCCCAGCGAGCGGGCGGTCTTGTCCCGCATCGTGTCGTCGTTGCCCCAGTACGGCTCCGTGTTCCCGGACAGGGAGGTGTGGTAGTAGCCGGTGTCCGTGGTGTTCGGCTCGGTCGCGTACCGGGTGTCCGCGTTCGGCACCGGCACCATGGCGCCCGGCCCGTCCTCGTGGTCCGGCGGGTTGTGGTCGGAGACGTAGACCTGCTGGGTCTCCAGGAAGGTGTTCACGGCGGTGACGAGCGCGGTGGTCAGTCGCAGGGCCTCGGGCACGTCGAGGGTGGCGGGCTTGAGCCTGTCCCTGATCGCGGCAAGCCTCGCCTTGAACCCGCCCTGGGGGTCGAGCTTGTGGGCGCGGTTCACCTCGTCCTGCACGGCGATCGCCAGGTACCGCACGAGCTGGGGCGCGGTCAGCGGCTGCTGCTCGGTGGCGCCCACGCCCCGCGCGAACATGCCGGGCGTGACCTTGACGATCCGCTGCACGGCGGCGGCCGGTTCGCCGGCCTGCGCGCGTACGGGAGCGCCGTGGTCGTGCGCTGCGTCCGGGTGCCCGGCCATGACGCGCCGCGCGGTGGCCTCCGCCTCCCGCTCGAACCGGTCGGCGGGATCGGAGACCTTCAGGCCGGCCCCGTTGTCGGTCCCGGCGACGGCGCCCCGGCGCTGCTGGATCACGTGCGCGAGCTCATGGGCCAGGGTGTGCCGGTCCGCGCCGCCCGCGCCGACGACGACGTGACTGCCCGAGGTGTACGCCAGGGCCCCCACCTCGGCCGCGGAGGACCGGGCCGCCGGGCCGCTGTGGATCCGCACGTCGGAGAAGTCGGCGCCGAACCGGGCCTCCATGTCGGCGCGCACGGCCTCGTCCAGCGGCCGCCCGGGCGCGCGCAGCACGTCGTGGACGGCGGACCGCTGCACCTCGGGCAGCTCGTCGGGCTGCCCGTCGCGCCCCTGCCCGTCGCGCCCCTGGCCGGCCCGGCGCAGCATCTGCACGACGGCCCGGTTCCCGGCGGCCGCCTGCTGGGCCATCGGGCTCCAGGGCGCTGCCGACGCCGCCCGTGGCCCGGTGGGCTGCCGGGCCGGTTCGCGGCTGGTGCCGGTGCTGGCGCCGGTCGTCCTCGCCCTGCTGCGGTCGTGCATGCGCTCCCCATCCGATGGCGGCCTTCGGCTCGTCTCGCTCCTGCCTACCGGGCCGGGAGCGCCCGGACCAGAGCCGCCGGGGCAGTCCCGGGGGCCGAACCGGTTGCCCCAGCGCACCGCTGTTGCCGTCGGCGTGGCGCATCGGCCCCGAACACCCCACCCCGACCAGCCCGCGCGCAGGAAGTCGGCCCGCTCGACGTCCTGCGCCATGGCCCGGCCACCCGCACGGCACAAGCCCAGGCAGCGCAGCGCACGAGAAGTCGGCGGAGTCGACTTCTCGTGCGCACGACACAGGCCCTCACGCACGGACCACCCAACCCCAACCAACCCCCACGCACAGGAAGTCGACAGGATCGACTTCCCACGCGATGGCCCGACCACCCGAACACCACAAGCCCAGGCAACGCTCTCCCGACCCACCTCCGGAACGCGCAGGAAGTCGGCGAGGTCGACTTCTGGCACAAGGCGGCCGGGCATCAGGCCCAGCCCGGACAACACCCCAACCCACCACCAGGACACACAGGAAGCCGGCCAGGTCGACTCCCCACGCACGACACAAACCTTCACGCACGGGCCGCTCAACCGGAGCGGCCCGCGCAACCCACCCCAACCAGACACCGCGCACAGGAAGTCGGCGAGGTCGACCTCCCGCGCGCGGGGCAGCTGGACCCCCCAGAGCCGATGACATGACGAGGCTGCCGGGCATCGGCGGCACGTACTGCCGCACTGAAAGTCGGCGAGGTCGACTTCTGGCACAAGGCGGCCGGGCATCAGGCCCAACCCGGACAACACCCCAACCCACCACCAGGACACACAGGAAGCCGGCCAGGTCGACTCCCCGCACACGACACTGACCTTCACACGCGGTCCGCTCAGCCGAAGCGGCCCGCGCAACCCACCCCAACCAACCACCGCACACAGAAAGTCGGCAGGATCGACTTCCCGCGCGCGGGGTGGGTTCAGAGCCACCGAAATGCGGTTGTACAGCCAGCGAGGACCGGAACCTCGCCGCCCACCCGGCCTACCCGGTCGACTGAAGGGCCGTCACCGTGGCTGCCAGGTACCGAGCGCCCGGGCGAGCTGCCTGCTCTGCGCGGGTGTGATGCCGTGGGCGAGCTGCCGGGCGAAGCGCGGGCTTCCCGGGGCATCACAGTGGAGGATCCCGGCGAAGGCGCGCTCGCGCCCGGCCGCCGAGGGCCGGGCCCATCGCCGGCGGCCTTGCGGTGCGCTCCAGCGGGCGGGTGCCCAGAGCGGGTGCCGCAGGAGGAAGGCCGCAAGGCGCGCCGCGTTCTGTGGCGGGGTCCCGACGGCGACCAGCGCCGCCCGCACCACCTCGGTGGCGTCCGGTGGAAGTCGGGCGTCGCCGAGCGTCGGCAGTAGGAGCAGCAGCCGCGCGGACGGGTCGTGCACACCGGGCGCAGCGTGGTCCGGCGTGTCGGCGAGGTGGACCAGCTCCTGCCAGGACAGGCCCGGTCCCTGCTGGCGTTCCGGCTCCGGGAAGCGGGTGTCGACGGCGGCGAGACGGCCCCGCACCCGGCCCCAGTCGGGGTGGAGGACCAGGTACTCCGTTCCCCAGTCCGTCGGCAGGTCGTAGCTGTACAGCAGCACCGTGTGCCCGCCCCCGAAGGGCAGGCGCGCCTCCAGTCCCTCCAGCATCGCCGTCTCCCAGGCGGCGTCGGCCTCGGCGACATCGGTGCCGAACCACCCCGTGACCAGCTCGCGCTCCGTGTCGGCGACCGCGCAGTGCCGGGTCAGGTACGCGGCCCACCACTGCGGTCGGGCCGCTGTCGGGTTGTCTGGTCCGTCGTGCAGCACCGGGCCAGGCTCTCACACCCCGTCACGCAGGACCGGTGCCCACCGTGGACCACGGGCCCCGGGCGGCCGTGCGGGGCCGGTCGCTCACAGGTGGCCGCATCGGCCGCCGTCCGCTCGGCGGCGTGTTCCCCTCGGGCGCTGCGCGTCGACGCGCGGTGGCAGCGCGTGGTCGGCTCCTGCCGCGCTGCACAGGAAGTCGGCGGGGTCGACTTCTCGTGCACGACACAGACCTTCAGGCGCGGGCCGCTCAGCCGGAGCGGCCCGCGCAACCCATCCCACCGACCGCCGCCCCACCAACCGCGCCGCGCGTAGGAAGTCGGCGGGGCCGACTTCTCATGCGCGGGGTTCAGGTGCGGGCGGCGGCTTGGGTGCGGCAGTGGGTGAGGGCGTAGCGGATGCGGGGGTCGGGGTTGGGGGTGGTGGTGAGGAGTTCGCCGGCGGTGGTGAGGGTGGTCCAGTAGAGGGCCGGGTCTCCGGTGCGGGGCAGGGGGCGGGTCGCGGCGAGGGAGAGGTACGCGGCGGTGAGGTTGCCGGTGGTGAACCAGCGGGTGAGGCCGTGCTGGTGGCCGGGGCGGATGCCGCCCAGGGCCTCGATCGCGGTGAGGAAGAGGTCGACGACGGCCAGGCCGGTGGCGTCGAGGGCGACGGGGATGTCGAAGACGCCGAGGGCTTCGAGGAGTTCACCGGTGTCGGCTTCGGAGTTCGGCCGGGGATCGGCGAGGAGGGCGTCGTGGCAGTCGGCCAAGCGGCGGGTGGTCTCGGCGTGGGGGATGTCGAGGGCCAGGCACACGGCCCGGGCGACGGGCAGCGGCTGGTGGCCCAGGCGGGCGAGGAGGGCGTAGGTGGCGGCGGGGGTGGCGCCACGGGAGAGCGTGTGGCGGGCGAGAGTCGCGAGGTTCACGGGGGTTCGGGCTTTCAGACGGTGACGAGGGCGGGGGCCGGGGCGGGGGCGATGTGGGCCCAGACGAACTTGCCGATCCCGCCGGGGCGGGAAGTGCAGCCCCAGCGTTCGGCGAGCCTGTTGACGAGAAACAGTCCGCGCCCGTGCTCGTCGTCCAAGGTCGGTACGTGGAGGGCGGGGCACCCGGAGCCGGCGTCGTGGACTTCGAGTCGGAGACGGGAGCTGACGAGCGAGAAGCGGACCTCGATGTGCCGGTCGTCGGGCGCGTCCGAGTGCTGCACGGCGTTGGCGAACAGCTCTCCGAGGATCAACTCGGCCGTGTCGCTGTAGCGTTCGCCCGAGGGCAGCCCGGAGAGGTAGGCCCGAAGCATGTACCGGGCCAGGGGCGTGGATTCGACGCGGGAATCGAGGCGCGCGACGAACAAGCGGGGACGCCGGGCAGTGAGCATGGCGAAGCACCTCAAGGGAGATGGCGTGCGGATGGAGTGGCGCCGCACCCAGGTTGCGCTGCGCATTCGGTGAATCACCGGATGTAGCCATGATGGGGTCCGACCTCTACCATCGGAAGCCGATCTGAAGCTTGAAGTCAGCGCTCGGCAAGTAGGTGAAGGTCGATGAACATCAAGGAACTTGATCCAACATCAAGCCCCTGGGCGCCCTTCGGGGTGCAACTCCGCAGGTCACGCAAGGCCGCCGGCCTTACGCAAGCCCAGCTGGCAAGGCTCGTGGGGGTCGACCCCTCCTACGTCTCCTATGCCGAACTTGCCCCGCCTGGCCGGACCCCGCCGAGCGAGAAGTTCGCACGTGATGCCGATCGCGTACTGGAGACAGGCGGAACCCTGCTGCTGATGTGGCTCCAGGCCAAGCACTCGGCGTTGCTGGAGGGGTTCCCCGAGTACGCAAATCAGGAGCAAAACGCCACCGAGATAAGGATCTACGAGGCTGGCGTCGTTCCAGGTCTCTTCCAGATCGAGCCCTATGCCCGGGCTCTGGCCGCCGGCGATGTCCGTCGCGGCACGATCACTCAGCAGCAGGCGGACGAGCGAGTAGCCTACTTGCTCACGCGGCAGCAACTGCTTCGGCGAACCCGGCCACCACTGGTACATGCCGTGCTGGACGAGAGTTGCCTGCATCGCCCGATCGGCGGCCGCGAGGTGATGGGGGCGCAGCTCGCCCACTTGGAGGAGCTGTATGCCGTCAATAATGTGATTCTTCAAGTCGCACCGTTCGCACTGGCGGAAGAGCGCCCGTTCGCCTTGCCGATAGTGCTTCTGACTCTCCCCGACCGGTCTCTCCTGGGATACTCGGAGTCCGAGGGCCGAAGCCACCTTGAGCGGGACACCGAACGGCTTGCCACCTGGAGGAAACAGTACGATCGACTCCAGGTGGGAGCGCTGGCCGAGACGGCGACTCTCGAATGGATGCGCGCTGCTCGGAAAGGGATCGAATGTCCGACATCGACTTGGCCGCCGCCCGCTGGATGAAAGCGAGCTACAGTCAGCAAGGTGGTAACTGCGTTGAGGTAGCCCCGAGCTTCCCCAGTGTTGTTCCGGTACGCGACTCAAAGGACCCCGAGGGCCCGGCTCTCGTCTTCCCGACCGAGGCCTGGTCCAGCTTCGTCGCCGCTGTCCGCAGCGGCGAGTTCGGTGACGTCTGACGCATCGTGAACCGGCCGGGGCCCCACTGCCCGCAGACGGGCAGTGGGGTTCTTCTGCTGCTACTTCTGGACGTTGGTGCTGCATCGACGGCGGGCCTGGACGGCACTTGACGCGCCCGCCTGCCCGGCCCGTGAGCCTGCGGTGCCGCCAGGAAGCCACCTCGTAGTCAACTGACGCATAGCAGCCCTGCCTCAGGGGCTGACATCCTGCCGACCGTCCTGCGCGCCCGCGCGCCACCAGGGGCGCTGGTCAGTCGGGGCACCTCAACACAGGACCGGTGCCCGCCGTGGAGCACGGGCCCCGGGCGGCGACCGGCCCCGGGCGGCCGTGCGGGGCCGCCCGCTCGGCGGCGTGTCCCCTCGGGCGCTACGCGCCGACGCGCGGCGGCAGCGCGTGGTCGGCTCCTGCCGCGCTGCACAGGAAGTCGGCGGGGTCGACTTCTCGTGCACGACACAGACCTTCAGGCGCGGGCCGCTCAGCCGGAGCGGCCCGCGCAACCCATCCCACCGACCGCCGCCCCACCAACCGCGCCGCGCGTAGGAAGTCGGCGGGTCCGACTTCTCATGCGCGGGGTTCAGGTGCGGGCGGCGGCTTGGGTGCGGCAGTGGGTGAGGGCGTAGCGGATGCGGGGGTAGGGGTTGGGGGTGGTGGTGAGGAGTTCGCCGGCGGTGGTGAGGGTGGTCCAGT
>NZ_JBVILX010000039.1:0-22685 GCF_055580145.1 Kitasatospora sp. NPDC032121
AACGCCTCCCAGGACGTCTCCAGCAGCAGACGCTGCTGCGGGTCCATCGCCGACGCCTCACGCGGGCTGATCCCGAAGAACGCCGGGTCGAACAGACCCGCGTCGTGCAGGAAACCACCCTCCGTGACGTAACTCGTCCCGGAAACACCAGAGTTGACGTCCTCCAGGGCATCCAGGTGCCAGCCACGGTCAGTCGGGAAGGACGTGACGCCGTCGCCGCCGCCGAGCACCAGCTGCCACAGGTCCTCGGGCGAGGCGACCCCACCCGGGTAGCGGCAGGCCATCCCGACGATCGCGATCGGCTCGTCATCGCGGTACGACCTGACCGTAGGCACGCTCGGGCGCGACTCCTCGGCGCGGCCGACGAGTTCGGCGGCCAGGTGACCGGCGAGCGCCTCGGGCGTCGGGTAGTCGAAGACCAGCGTCGCCGACAGGCGCAGGCCGGTGGTCGCGTTGAGGCGGTTGCGGAGGTCCACGGCCGTCAGCGAGTCGAAGCCGAGGTCCTTGAACGCCCGGACCGGGTCGATGCTGTCGGGGGCGGCATGCCCGAGGACGTACGCGACCTGCGCCTGCACCATCGCCAGCAGCGTGCTCAGCCGCTCGGACTCGGTCAGGCCGGCCAGGGCCCGGGAGAGCTCGACCGACGCACCGGTGCCGGTGCCGACCTTCCGGCGGCGCGGCGTGCGAACGAGAGCCCGCAGCAGCGGCTGGACCTCACCGCCGCCGGTCATCGCCACCGGGTCGAGGTGCATCGGGACGACCAGGGCGCGCTCCAGCGTGAGCGCACCGTCGAACAGGGCCAGGCCCTCCTGGGCGCGCAGCGGGGCGACGCCCGCGCGAGCAAGGCGGCGGACGTCGGCCTCGCTCAGGGCGGCGGACATGCCGCCGTCCTCGGCCCACAGACCCCACGCCAGCGACGTGCCCGGCAGCCCCTCGGCCCGGCGGCGGGCCGCCAGAGCGTCCAGGAACGCATTGGCCGCAGCGTAGTTGCTCTGCCCCGCCGCACCGAACACGCCCGACACGGAGGAGAACAGGACGAACGCCGACAGGTCCATTCCGGCGGTCAGCTCGTGCAGGATCACCGCCGCGTCCACCTTCGGACGCAGCACCGCCGACAGCCGCTCCGGCGTCAGCGACGACACCACGCCGTCGTCCAGCACGCCGGCCGTGTGGACCACCGCCGACAGCGAACGACCCTCCAGCAGCGCCGCGACAGCGTCGCGGTCGGACACGTCGCACGCGACGACGTCCACCTCGGCGCCCAACCCGGCCAGCTCATCACGCAGCTCGGCCGCGCCCGGCGCGCCCAGGCCGCGGCGGCTGGTCAGCACCAGACTCCGCACACCGTGAGTGACGACCAGGTGCCGGGCCACCAGCGAACCGAGACCACCCGTACCACCCGTGACGAGAACCGTACCCTCGCCCAGCGACACGCTGCTCTCCGAGGAAGCGGCAACGCGCACCAGACGCGGCGCGAACGCCACACCCCCACGCACCGCCACCTGCGGCTCACCGGACTCGACAACACCCGACGGCAGCTCGGCGTCCGCCTCCAGGTCCACCAGCGCCAGCCGGTCCGGGTTCTCCGACTGCGCCGAGCGCACCAGACCCCAGACCACCGACTCCGCCAGACCCGCAACACCCGACACCGCATCCACAGCGACAGCGCCACGCGTCACCACGACCAGCTTCGAAGCGGCGAACCGCTCCTCCGCCAGCCACTCCTGCACCAGCTCCAGCGCACGGACCGCAGCCGCGTGCACCTCCTCGGCACCGGAACCATCCGCAGAACCGAACTCCACCGCCACCAGCGACGGCACGACCTCCACCGCATCCAGCTCCGCGAGGTCACCCACCACGAGGACCTCATCGGCAGCCTCACCGAACGCAACCTGCGCCCAGTCGACACCGAACAGCGAGTCACCCGACCCACCCGCGGCCACCAGCTGCCCGGCGACCACCGGCCGCAGCACCAGCGACTCCACCGAACCGACCGGACGGCCCTCCGCGTCCGCCAGCGTCAACGACACCGCGTCCGCACCCGCCGACACCAACCGCACCCGCAACGCACCCGCGCCCGAAGCGACCAGCGACACACCCGACCACGCGAACGGCAACCGGCCCGCTCCCGCGTCCTCCACCAGGCCACCGAGCCCGACCGCGTGCAACGCCGCGTCCAGCAGCGCCGGGTGCAGCCCGAAACCGGCCGCCTCCCGCGCCACCGCCTCCGGCAGCGCCACCTCGGCGAACACCTCACCGTCACGACGCCACGCCGACCGCAGACCCTGGAACACCGGGCCGTAACCGAACCCGACGCCCTCCATCGCCCCGTAGAACCCGTCCAGCTCCACCGCCTCGGCACCCGCCGGCGGCCACTCCACCAGACCCGCACCCTCAGCAGCCGACGAGTTCTCCGCCAGCACACCCGAGACATGACGGACCCACTCCGACGAGCCCTCGGCCCGACCGTGCACAGCCACCGAACGACGCCCGGACGCGTCCACCGCGCCCACCGTCACCTGGACCTGCACACCACCCGACCCCGGAAGCACCAACGGCGCCTCCAGCGTCAACTCCTCCACCAGCGAGCAACCCACCTGGTCACCCGCACGCACCGCCAACTCCACGAACGCCGTGCCAGGAACGATCACCGAACCCAGCACCGCATGATCGGCCAGCCACGGGTGCGACTCCACCGACAGACGCCCCGTGAACAGGAAGCCCTCCGCGTCGGCCAGCGACACGCCGGCCCCCAGCAGCGGGTGGTCGGCCGCACCCAGGCCCAGCGAGGCGACCTCGCCCAGCCAGCCCGAGGCCACAGTCGGCCAGTAGCGCTCACGCTGGAACGCGTACGTCGGCAGCTCGACCGGGGGAAGCGCCACCCCTGTCGTCCAGGCCACCGGGACGCCGTGGACGTGCAGGATCGCCAGGCACTCCGCGACGCCGGCCCGCTCGTCCCGGCCGTTCCGGAGCGCCGGAACGAACACGCCCTGCTCGACGCACTCCTGGCCCATGGCCGAGAGCACGCCGTCGGGGCCCAGCTCGAGGTACGTGGTGACGCCCTGGGCCTCCAGAGTGCGCATGCCGTCGGCGAAGCGAACCGCCTGGCGCACGTGCCGGACCCAGTACTCGGGCGAGCACAGCTCCTCCGCCGTGGCGACCGCACCGGTCACGTTGGAGACCACGGCGATCTGCGGCGCCGCGTAGGTCAGACCCTCCGCCACCCGGCGGAAGTCGTCCAGCATGCCGTCCATCAGCGGCGAGTGGAACGCGTGCGAAACGCTCAGCCGCTTGGTCTTCTCGAACTGCCCGGCGATCGCCAGCACTTCGGACTCGTCCCCGGAAATCACCACCGAGGACGGCCCGTTGACGGCCGCGATGCTCACCTGGGCGGTCAGCAGCGGCAGGATCTCGGCCTCGGTGGCCTTGACCGCCACCATCGCGCCGCCCTCCGGCAGCGCCTGCATCAGCCGGCCACGCGCCGCGACCAGTGCCACCGCGTCGTCCAGCGACAGCACGCCCGCGACGTGCGCGGCCGCCAGCTCGCCCACCGAGTGGCCCACCAGGAAGTCCGGACGGACCCCCCAGCTCTCCACCAGGCGGAACAGCGCGGTCTCCACCGCGAACAGCGCGACCTGGGTGAACTCCGTACGGGCGAGAACGTCAGCGTCCTCCCCGAACACCGCCTCCTTCAGCGGCAGTTCCACCCGCGAGCACACCGCGTCGAAGGCCTCCGCGAACACCGGATAGGCCTCGTACAGCTCACGCCCCATCCCCGGACGCTGGCTCCCCTGCCCCGTGAACAGGAACGCCGTCCGTCCGTCGCCGGCCACGCCCCGCACCACGCCCGCCAGCGGGCGGTCCGCCGCTAGGGCGTCCAGCGCCGCGAGCAGTGCGTCGCGGTCGCCGTGGCCGGTCACCGCGGCGCGGTGCTCGTGGTGGCTGCGGGTGGTGGCGAGGGCGAAAGCCGTTGCGTCCAGCGGGAGTTCGGGGTGCTCCGCCAGGTGGGCGCGGAGGCGTCCGGCCTGGGCGGCGAGGGCGTCCGCGCTCCGGCCCGACAGCAGCAGCGGGAGCGGGGCGGCGGTGCCCGGGGTCCCGGCGGGCGCCTGTGCCGGCTCGGCGGTCGGCGCGGGCGCCTGCTCCAGGATGACGTGGGCGTTGGTGCCGCTCATACCGAAGGAGGAGATGCCGGCCCGGCGCGGTTCGCCGGTCTCGGGCCAGTCGCGCGACTCCGTCAGCAGCTCGACGGCGCCGGCCGACCAGTCCACGTGCGGGGACGGCTGGTCGACGTGGAGGGTCTGCGGCAGCACGCCGTGCTGCATGGCGAGCACCATCTTGATGACGCCCGCGACGCCGGCGGCGGCCTGGGTGTGCCCGATGTTGGACTTCACCGAGCCGAGCCACAGCGGCCGGTCGGCGGCGGCGCGGCCGCGGCCGTAGGTGGCGAGCAGGGCCTGGGCCTCGATCGGGTCACCCAGCGAGGTGCCGGTGCCGTGCGCCTCGACGGCGTCGACCTGGGCGGGGGTGAGCCGGGCGCCGGCCAGGGCCTGGCGGATGACGCGCTGCTGGGCGGGGCCGTTGGGGGCGGTGAGGCCGTTGCTGGCGCCGTCCTGGTTGATCGCCGAGCCGCGCACGACGGCGAGCACCGGGTGGCCGTTGCGGCGGGCGTCGGAGAGCCGCTCGACGAGCAGCATCGCGACGCCCTCGGACCAGTTGGTCCCGTCGGCGGCGGCCGCGAAGGGCTTGCAGCGGCCGTCCTCGGCGAGGCCGCGCTGGCGGCTGAACTCCAGGAAGGCGCCGGGCGTCGACATGATGGCGACGCCGCCGGCCAGGGCGAGCGTGCACTCGCCGTTGCGCAGCGACTGGACGGCCAGGTGGAGGGCGACCAGGGAGGAGGAGCAGGCGGTGTCGACGGTGACGGCCGGGCCCTCCAGGCCCAGGGTGTAGGAGATGCGGCCGGAGACCACGCTGGCCGCGTTGCCGGTGCCGAGGTGGCCCTCGAAGCCCTCCTGGGAGATCAGCAGCAGGTTGGTGTAGTCCTGCATGTTGGTGCCGGCGAAGACGCCGACCCGGGTGCCGCGCAGGGCGGCGGGGTCGAGGCCGGCCCGCTCGATGGTCTCCCAGGAGGTCTCCAGCAGCAGGCGCTGCTGCGGGTCCATGGCGAGGGCCTCGCGCGGCGAGATGCCGAAGAACGCCGGGTCGAACTCGGCGGCGCCCTGGATGAAGCCGCCCTCGCGGACGTAGCTGGTGCCCTGCCGGTCGGGGTCCGGGTCGTACAGCGCGTCCAGGTCCCAGCCGCGGTCGGCCGGGAACGGCGTGATCGCGTCGCGGCCGTCCCGCAGCAGGTGCCAGAGCGTCTCGGGCGAGTCGACGCCGCCGGGGAACCGGCAGCCCATCGCGACGATGGCGATCGGCTCGGTGGAGGCCGACTCGGCCTCGCGCAGCCGCTCCCGGGTGTCCGCCAGGTCGGCGGTGACCTTCTTGAGGTAGCCCAGCAGCTTCTCTTCAGCGACCATCGCTGGCCAACTCCTTCTGGTGATCCGGCAGTCCGGTGGTGCTCTGTCGAATGCCGGTCACGACATCCCCAACTCGTTGTCGATGAACGCGAAGACCTCGTCCGCGGTCGCCTCGTCCAGCTTCTGCGCGGTGGTGGCGGCGGTCGGCGCGTCGCGCCGGTCGCTCCAGCGGGCCAGGACGGCCTGCAGGCGGGCGACCACCTCCTCGCCGGTGTCCTCGTCGGGCAGCGGCTGCGCGAGCGCGGCCTCCAGCCGGGCGAGGGTGTCCAGCAGCGGTTCGTCTCCGGACCGCGGGTCGGCGAGCAGCTGCGGGTGCAGGTGCTCGGCCAGGGCCGTGGGCGTCGGGTAGTCGAAGACCACGGTGGCGGGCAGCCGCAGGCCGGTGAGGCCGTTCAGGCGGTTGCGCAGTTCGACCGCGGTCAGCGAGTCGAAGCCCAGCTCCCGGAAGGCCCGGGCCGTCCCGACGCCGTCGGTGCCGGTGTGGCCGAGCACCGCCGCCGCCTCGGTCCGTACCGCGTCGACCAGCAGGCGCCTGCGCTCGGCTTCCGGGGCCTCGGTGAGTCGCTCCACCAGGACCGGCCGCCCGGAGGCGCCGGTGCGCGGGCCGCTCTGCGGCCCGTCGTCGGCGAGGGCCGCGGCGACCTCGGGCAGGTCGGCGATCAGCGGGCGGGCCCGGCCGGCGGTGAACGCCGGGGCGAAGCGCGCCCAGTCCACGTCCGCGACGGTCACCGCGGTCTCGCCGAGGCCGAGTGCCCGGTCGAGTGCCGCGACGGCCAACTCCGGTGCCATCGCCGGGAGTCCGCGGCGGGCGAGGTGCCCCTCGGCCTCGCCCTCGGCCATCCCGCCGCCGGCCCACGGGCCCCAGGAGACGGCCGTGGCGGCCAGGCCGCGCGAGCGGCGCTGCTCGGCCAGGGCGTCCAGGAAGGCGTTGGCGGCCGCATACGAGCCCTGGGTTCCGCTGCCCCAGATGCCCGCGATGGACGAGAACAGCACGAACGCGTCCAGCGGGGTGTCGCCGAGCAGCTCGTCCAGGTGGACGGCGCCGCCGACCTTGGCCGCCAGCACCTCGGCCAGCTGGTCCGCGGTGATCTCGGCCAGCGGTACGGCCAGGTCCAGGCCGGCCGCGTGGACCACGGCGTCGACGGGGTGCTCGGCGAGCAGCCCGGCGACGGCCGCGCGGTCGGCCACGTCGCAGGCCGCGAGGGTGACCCGGGCGCCGAGCCCGGTCAGCTCGGCGGCCAGCTCGGCGGCCCCGGCGGCCTGCGCGCCGCGCCGGCTGGTGAGCACCAGGTGCTCGGCGCCGGCCCGCGCCAGCCAGCGGGCGACCTGCCCGCCGAGGGCGCCGGTGCCGCCGGTGATCAGCACGGTGCCGCGCGGCGTCCACGGGGCCGGCGCCTCGGCCGCCCCGAGCGGACGGCTGTGCACCAGCCGGCGGACCAGCGCGCCGGAGGACCGCAGGGCGATCTGGTCCTCCCCGTCGGCGCCGGCGAGGACCGCCGCCAGGTGCTGCCGCGCCCGGTCGTCGAGCGTCTCGGGCAGGTCCAGCAGACCGCCCCAGCGCTGCGGCTGCTCCAGCCCGACGACCCGGCCGAGGCCCCAGACCTGGGCCTGGACGGCGTTACGCAGCCGGTCCGTCGGAGCGGTGGAGACCGCGCCGCTGGTGATCAGCCAGAGCGGTGCGCCGATTCCGGCGTCGCCCAGCGCCTGCACCAGGGCCAGGGTGCCGGACAGGCCGGCGGACAGGCCCGGGTGCTCGGCGTTCGAGCGCCCGGTCAGCGCGAGCAGGGAGAGCACGCCCGCGATGGGGGCCTCCGTGCCGCCGGCGGCCTCGCGCAGCTCGCCGGCCAGGGCCGTGCGGTCCGCGGTCGCCGGGTCGACGGTGATCCGCTCGACCCGGGCGCCGTGCCCGGCCAGCAGGTCCGCCAGGTCGCCGGCCGGCTGCTCGCCGGCCCGGTCGGCGGGCTCGACGACCAGCCAGCGGCCGTCCAGGGACGGGGTGTCGTCCTGGTCGCCGGGCAGGGCGCGCCAGCTGACGCGGTAGCGCCAGCGGTCCAGCGTCGACTCGTCGGCGTTGCGGCGCCGCCAGGACGACAGGGCGGGCAGGACCGCGCTCAGCGGCTCGTCCCCGCGGACGTCCAGGGCGCCGGTCAGCGCGGCCAGGTCGCCGCGTTCCACGGCGGCCCAGAAGTCCGCCTCGGCCGGGTCGTGCTCGGTGCCGCCGGCGGGGGCCGCCGGGGCGGTCTTCGGCCAGTACCGCTCACGCTGGAAGGCGTAGGTCGGCAGGTCCACCCGGCGGGCGCCGGAGCCGGCGAACAGGGCCTCCCAGTCGACCGCCGCGCCACGGGTGTGGGCCACGGCCAGGGCGGCGGCGAGCGCGTCCTGCTCGGGCCGGTCGCCGCGCAGGGCGGCGGCGAAGGCGGTGTCCGGTCCGTCGACGCAGTCCTGACCCATGGCCGAGAGCACGCCGTCGGGGCCGAGTTCGACGAAGGTGGTCACGCCCTGGGCCTCCAGGGTGCGCATCCCGTCGAGGAAGCGGACGGCCTGGCGGACGTGGCGCACCCAGTACTCGGGCGAGCACAGCTCCTCGGCCGTGGCCATGTCCCCGGTGACGTTGGAGACGACCGGGATGCGCGGGGCGCTGTACGTCAGCCCCTCGGCGACGGCCCGGAACTCCTCCAACATCCCGTCCATCAGCGGCGAGTGGAACGCGTGCGAGACGCTCAGCCGCTTGGTCTTCTCGAACTTCCCGGCGATCGCGAGGACTTCGGACTCCTCGCCCGAAACCACCACGGAGGCAGGCCCGTTGATCGCCGCGATGCTCACCTGGGCGGTCAGCAGCGGCAGCACCTCCTCCTCCGAGGCCTTGACCGCCACCATCGCACCGCCCTCCGGCAGCGCCTGCATCAGCCGGCCACGCGCCGCCACCAGGGCGACGGCGTCGTCCAGCGAGAGGACACCCGCGACGTGCGCGGCCGCGATCTCGCCGATCGAGTGGCCGACCAGGAAGTCCGGACGGACCCCCCAGCTCTCGAAGAGCCGGAACAGCGCCACCTCGACCGCGAACAGCGCCACCTGGGTGAACTCCGTCCGGGCGAGAACCGCGGCGTCGTCGCCGAACACGGCGTCACGCAGCGGGAGTTCGACCCGCGCGCAGACCGCGTCGAAGGCGTCCGCGAACACCGGATAGGCCTCGTACAGCTCACGCCCCATCCCCGGACGCTGGCTGCCCTGCCCGGTGAAGAGGAACGCCGACTTCCCGCCGGCCTCGCCCCGGGTGAGGCCCGGCAGGGAGCCGCCCTCGGCGAGTTCTCCGAGCCCGCGCAGCACCGCCGCGCGGTCCGCGCCGCTGAGCACCGCGCGGTACTCGTGGGCGGCGCGCCCGGTCGCCAGCGAGTACGCGGCGTCGAGCAGCGTGACCTCCGGGTGGCCGGCCAGGTGGGACTGCAGGCGGCCGGCCTGCCGGCGCAGGGCCGACTCGGACCGGGCGGACAGCACCACCGGCAGGACCGGCGGCTCGACGGCGGCCCGGTCCTCCCCGGCTTCGGCCACCGGCTGGATGCCTTCCAGGATGACGTGGGCGTTGGTGCCGCTGAACCCGAAGGAGGAGACGCCCGCGCGGCGCGGGGCGCCGGTCTGCGGCCAGTCCCGCGACTCCGTCAGCAGCTCGACGGCGCCCGCCGACCAGTCGACGTGCGGGGTGGGCTCGTCGACGTGCAGGGTGCGCGGCAGCACGCCCTCCCGGATCGCCATCACCATCTTGATCACACCGCCGACACCGGCTGCCGCCTGAGTGTGGCCGATGTTGGACTTCAGCGAGCCGAGCCACAGCGGGTCCCCGCCGCGCTCCTGCCCATAGGTGGCGAGCAGGGCCTGGGCCTCGATCGGGTCGCCGAGCACCGTGCCGGTGCCGTGCGCCTCGACCGCGTCGACCTCGCCGGCCGACAGCCCGGCACTGGCCAGCGCCGCGCGGATCACCCGCTGCTGCGCGGGGCCGTTCGGGGCGGTCAGGCCGTTGCTGGCACCGTCCTGGTTGATCGCGCTGCCGCGCACCACGGCGAGCACGGGGTGCCCGAGGCGCTCGGCGTCCGACAGCCGCTCCAGCAGCAGCACACCGGCGCCCTCGCCCCAGCCCGTACCGTCCGCGGCGCCCGCGAAGGACTTGCAGCGGCCGTCGGCGGCGAGGCCGCGCTGGCGGCTGAACTCCAGGAAGGCCCCCGGCAGCGACATCACGGTGACACCGCCGGCCAGGGCCAGCGCGCACTCGCCGCTGCGCAGCGCCTGCACGGCGAGGTGCAGGGCGACCAGCGAGGAGGAGCACGCGGTGTCCACCGTCACCGCCGGGCCCTCGAGCCCGAAGGTGTACGCCAGCCGGCCCGAGACCACGGCGGCCGCGTTGCCGGTGCCGAGGAAGCCGTCGGCCTCCTGCGGCGCGCCGAGCAGCAGGGTCGCGTAGTCCTGGCCGTTGGAGCCGACGAACACGCCGGCCTGGCTGCCCTTCAGCGTGGCCGGGTCGATGCCGGCCCGCTCGAAGGCCTCCCAGGAGGTCTCCAGCAGCAGGCGCTGCTGCGGGTCCATCGCCACCGCCTCGCGCGGCGAGATGCCGAAGAACGCCGGGTCGAAGCGGTCGGCGTCGTGGACGAAGCCGCCGTGGCGGGCGTAGGAGGTGCCCGGGTGCTCCGGGTCCGGGTGGTACAGGGCGTCCAGGTCCCAGCCGCGGTCGGTCGGCATCTCGCCGACCGCGTCGGTGCCGGAGAGCACCAGCTGCCACAGCTCCTCGGGGGTGCGGACACCGCCCGGGTAGCGGCAGGCCATCGCGACGATCGCGATCGGGTCGTCCTGCGTCCCGGCGCCGTCGCCGGCGGCCGGACGGACGGCGGGCAGGGCCGACTGCGGCTCGGCGCCGACGAGTTCGGTCCGCAGGTGCTCGGCCAGGGCGAGCGGCGTCGGGTGGTCGAAGACCAGGGTCGCGGGCAGCCGCAGGCCGCTGGTCTCGGTGAGCCGGTTGCGCAGCTCGACCGCGGTCAGCGAGTCGAAGCCCAGCTCCTTGAACGCCCGGTCCTCCTCGACCCGGGTGGCCGAGGCGTGGCCGAGGACGGCGGCGGCCTCGGTCCGCACCAGGTCCAGCAGGTACTGGCGGCGCTCACCCTCGGCGAGGCCGAGCAGGTGGGTGCGCAGGGTGCCCGCGGCGTCGGTGGCGGCCGGGCGGGAGCCGGCGGCCAGCGCCTCGCCCGCCTCGGCGATCCGGTCGAGCAGCGGGCGCGGACGGGTGGCGGCGAAGGCCGGCGCGAAGCGCGCCCAGTCGACGTCGGCCACGGTGAGCGCCGGCTCGTCCGAGCCGACCGCACCGGCCAGCGCGGCGATCGCCAGGTCGGGCGCGATCGGCGCCAGGCCGCGGCGGCGCAGCTGCTCGCCCGCCTCGCCGTCGGCCATGCCGCCGTCGGCCCAGGGGCCCCAGGCGACGGCCGTGGCGGCCAGGCCGCGGGCACGCCGCTGCTCGGCCAGGGCGTCCAGGTAGGCGTTGCCCGCCGCGTAGGCGCACTGGCCCGCGCTGCCCCAGGTGCCGGCGATCGAGGAGAACAGGACGAAGGCGTCCAGTTCGGTGTCGCCGAGCAGCTCGTCCAGGTGCGCCGCACCGGCCACCTTGGCGGCCACGACCGCGGAGAACTCCGCGAGGCCGGTGGCGGCCAGCGGGGTGGTCTGGCCGACGCCCGCGGTGTGCACGACCGCGTCGACGGGGTGCTCGGCGAGCAGTACCTCGACGGCCGCACGGTCGGCGACGTCGCAGGCGGCGACCGTCACCCGGGCGCCGAGGCCCTCCAGCTCCGCGCGCAGTTCGGCCGCACCCGGGGCGTCCGGGCCGCGACGGCTGGTCAGCACCAGGTGCTCGGCGCCGTGCTCGGCCAGCCAGCAGGCGACCCGGGCGCCCAGGGCGCCGGTGCCGCCGGTGACCAGGACGGTGCCACGCGGGTTCCAGCCCGCGCCCTCGGCGCGCTCGGCCCGGACGAGCCGGCGCACGAACACGCCCGAGGCGCGCACCGCCAGCTGGTCCTCGTCGGCCGGAGCGGCCAGGACGGCGGCCAGCCGGCCCTGCGCCCGCTCGTCCAGCACCTCGGGCAGGTCGAGCAGACCGCCCCAGAGCGCGGGGTGCTCCAGCGCCGCCACCCGGCCGAGGCCCCAGACCTGGGCCTGCGCCGCGTCGCGCAGCCGGTCGGCGCGGCCGACCGAGACCGCGCCCGAGGTGGCCAGCCACAGCGGGGCGGTGAGCTCGGCGTCGGCGAGCGCCTGGATCAGGACCAGCGCCGACTCCGCGCTCGGCGCGAGCGCCAGCACACCGGCAGGGGCGGACGGCAGCTGCGCCACCAGGGCGGCCGCCTCCTCCCGCGACCGGGTGCCCGGCTCCAGCCGGTGCACCGCGGCGCCGTGGGCGGTCAGCGCCCGCTCGGCCGCCTCGACCAGCTCGGGGGCGGCGTCGCCGGACACCAGCACCCAGGTGCCGGAGAGCGTCGCGGCTCCCGTCGCGGCGGCCGTCGGCTGCCAGGTGACGCGGTAGCGCCAGCCGTCCACCGTGCGGTCGTCGCGGTTGCGGCGGCGCCAGGAGGACAGCAGCGGCAACAGGGGCAGCAGGTCGTCCTGCGGCCCGGTGCCGTCGACCGCGAGCGTCGCGGCCAGCGCCGCCACGTCCTCGCGCTCCACGGCGGACCAGAACTCGCTCTCGGCTCCGGAGAGTTCGGCGCGCTCGGTGCCCGCCTGCGGGGCCGCCGGGAGCGGCTCCGGCCAGTAGGCGTCCGGCTGGAAGGCGTACGTCGGCAGGGCGACCCGATGGGCGCCGGTGCCGGCGAAGACCGCCTCCCAGTCGGGCCGGACACCGCCCGTGTGCGCGGCGGCCAGGGCGGTGGCGACGGTCCGCGCCTCCGGGCGGCCGGCGCGCAGCGCGGTGGCGAACCGGGCCCGGGTGGACTCGCCCAGGCACTCCTGGGCCATCGCGGTGAGGACGCCGTCAGGGCCCAGCTCCAGGTACGTGGTGACGCCCTGAGCCTCCAGGGTGCGCATCCCGTCGAGGAAGCGGACGGCCTCGCGGACGTGGCGCACCCAGTACTCGGGCGAGCACAGCTCCTCGGCGGTGGCCAGTTCACCGGTGACGTTGGAGACCACGGCGATCTGCGGCGCCGAGTAGGTCAGGCCCTCGGCGACGGCACGGAACTCCGCCAGCATGCCGTCCATCAGCGGGGAGTGGAAGGCGTGCGAGACGCTCAGCCGCTTGGTCTTCTCGAACTGCCCGGCGATCGCCAGCACTTCGGCCTCGTCCCCGGAAATCACCACCGAGGACGGCCCGTTGATCGCCGCGATGCTCACCTGAGCGGTCAGCAGCGGAAGGACGTCCGCCTCGGCGGCCTTGACCGCCACCATCGCGCCACCCTCCGGCAGCGCCTGCATCAGGCGGCCACGGGCCGATACCAGCGTGATGGCGTCGTCCAGCGAGAGGACACCCGCGACGTGCGCGGCCGCCAGCTCACCGATCGAGTGACCGGCCAGGACGTCCGGACGGACACCCCAGCTCTCGTACAGCCGGAACAGCGCCACCTCGACGGCGAACAGCGCCGGCTGGGTGAACTCCGTCCGGGCGAGAACCGCAGCGTCCTCGCCGAACACCGCCTCCCTCAGCGGGAGTTCGACCCGAGCGCAGACCGCGTCGAAGGCCTCGGCGAACACCGGGTACGCCTCGTACAGCTCCCGTCCCATACCAGGCCGCTGGCTGCCCTGCCCCGTGAAGAGCACGGCGGACCTGCCGCCCCGGGCGCGGCCGCGCACCAGGTTGGGCGCGGTACGGCCCTCGGCCAGCGCCGCCAGCCCGTCGCGCAGTTCGGCGGCGTCGGCGCCGACCAGCACGGCCCGGTGCTCGTGGGCGGCCCGGGTGGTCGCCAGCGCGTAGCCGACGGACGCGGCGGTGTCGCCGTGGTCGGCGAGGTGCCGCTGGAGACGGGCGGCCTGGTCACGCAGGCTCTGCTCACTGCGGGCCGACAGCGGCCACAGCAGCGTCCGCGGCTCGGCGCCGGCCGGGGTGGCCGGCTGGGTCGCGGGCGCCGCCGGCTCGGCCGGAGCCTGCTCCAGGACGGTGTGGGCGTTGGTGCCGCTGACGCCGAAGGAGGAGACGGCCGCACGGCGCGGACGCCCGGTCTCCGGCCAGGGCCGGGCTTCGGTCAGCAGCTCGATCGCTCCGGCCGACCAGTCGACCTCGGGGGACGGCTCGTCCACGTGGAGGGTCTTGGGCAGCACCCCGTGCCGCATCGCCATGACCATCTTGATCACGCCGCCGACACCGGCCGCCGCCTGGGCGTGGCCGATGTTGGACTTCAACGACCCCAGCCACAGCGGCTGGTCGTCGTCGCGGCCCCGGCCGTAGGTGGCCAGCAGGGCCTGGGCCTCGATCGGGTCGCCGAGCACCGTGCCGGTGCCGTGCGCCTCGACGGCGTCCACCTCGTCGGCGGTCAGCCGGGCGGCCGCCAGAGCCTGGCGGATGACGCGCTGCTGGGCCGGGCCGTTGGGGGCGGTGAGCCCGTTGCTGGCACCGTCCTGGTTGATCGCGCTGCCGCGCACCACCGCGAGCACCGGGTGCCCGTTGCGGCGGGCGTCGGACAGCCGCTCCAGCAGGAGCAGGCCCGCGCCCTCCGCCCAGCCGGTGCCGTCGGCGCAGGCCGCGAAGGGCTTGCAGCGGCCGTCGGGCGCGAGGCCCTGCTGACGGCTGAACTCGACGAACAGGCCGGGGGTGGCCATCACGGTGGCGCCGCCGGCCAGGGCCAGCGAGCACTCGCCGTTGCGCAGCGCCTGGGCGGCCAGGTGCAGGGCCACCAGCGAGGACGAGCACGCGGTGTCGACGGTCACCGCCGGGCCCTCAAGGCCGAAGGTGTAGGCGACGCGCCCGGACACCACGCTGGTCGAGGCACCGGTGAGCAGGTGACCCTCCAGCGCGGAGCCGGCCAGGATGTTGGTGTAGCCCTGGTAGGCCGCCCCGACGAACACGCCGGTCGAACTGCCACGCAGCGCGCCCGGATCGATCCCGGCCCGCTCGAACGCCTCCCACGAGGCCTCCAGCAGCAGCCGCTGCTGCGGGTCCATGGCGAGCGCCTCGCGCGGCGAGATCCCGAAGAAGCCCGCGTCGAACTCGCCCGCGCCGAGCAGGAACCCGCCCTCGCGGACGTAGCTGGTGCCGCTCTTGGTCCGGTCCTGGTCGTACAGGGCCTCGGTGTCCCAACCGCGGTCGGCCGGGAAGGGGCTGATGGCGTCGCCGCCCTCCGCGACCAGCTGCCACAGCTGCTCCGGGCTGCGCACCCCACCGGGGAAGCGGCAGCTCATCGCCACGATGACGACCGGGTCGTCGTCGGCGGCGGCGGCCGGGACGGGCAGCGGCGCCTGCACCGCGGGCTCCTCGCCCGCGAGTTCGGCCCGCAGGTACTCGGCCAGCGCCGCCGGGCTCGGGTGGTCGAAGACCAGGGTGGCCGGCAGCCGCAGGCCGGTGACCGCGTTGAGACGGTTGCGCAGCTCGACCGCGGTCAGCGAGTCGAAGCCGAGCTCCTTGAACGCCCGGTCCGCGTCCACCTGTTCGGCGGTGGCGTGCCCGAGCGCGGTGGCCGCGTGGCCGCGGACCAGGTCGGTCAGCAGGCGCAGCTGCTCGGCGGTGACGAGCCCGGACAGCTTGCGGGCCAGGCCGGACTTGGCCTCGCCGGCGCCGACGGCGGCCGCGGTACGGCGGCTCTTCGGCCGGACCAGCGCGCGCAGCAGCGGCGGCACGGTGCCCGCGCCGACCTGCTGGCGGATGGTGGCGAGGTCGAGCCTGGCAGGCATCAGCTGGGCCTCGTCGGTACCCAGCGCCGCGTCGAACAGGGCGAGGCCGTCCTCGGAGGACAGCGCCCGCATGCCCGAGCGCGACATGCGCGTCACGTCGGCCTCGTCCAGGTGGCCGGTCATGCCGCTGCGCTCGGCCCAGAACCCCCAGGTCAGGGCGTGGGCGGGCAGGCCCAGCGCGCGGCGGTGGTGGGCCAGCGCGTCGAGCAGCACGTTGGCCGCCGCGTAGTTGCCCTGCCCGGCGCCGCCGAAGGTGCCGGCGGCGGCGGAGAAGAGCACGAAGGCGGCGAGGTCGCTGCCGGCGGTGAGCTCGTGCAGGTTGAGCGCGCCGTCCACCTTGGGCCGGAGCACCTCCGTGACGCGCTCGGGGGTGAGCGCCGACACCACGCCGTCGTCCAGGACGCCGGCGGTGTGCACCACCGCGGTCAGCGGGTGCGCCGCCGGAACGGCGTCCAGCACCGCGGCCAGCGCGGCCCGGTCGGCGACGTCACAGGACGCCAGGGTGACCTCGGCGCCCGACTCGCCCAGCTCGCGGGCGAGTTCACGCCCGGCCTCGGACTCGGCGGCCCGACGGCCGGTGAGCACCAGGTGCCGGATGCCGTACCGGGTCACCAGGTGGCGGGCCAGCAGCCCGCCGAGGGTGCCGGTGCCTCCGGTGATCAGGACGGTGCCGTCCCGGTCCGGGAGCGGCGGCATGGTCAGCACCAGCTTGCCCGTGTGCCGGGCCTGGCTGAGGAAGCGGAACGCCTCCGGCGCCTGCCGGACGTCCCAGGTCGCGATCGGCAGCAGCCGCAGCTCACCGCGCTCGAACAGGGCGACGATCTCCCGCAGCATCTCGCGGATCCGGTCCCGACCGGCCTCGACCAGGTCGAACGCCTGGTAGCGCACGCCCTCGTGGTCGGCCGCGACCACCTGCGGGTCCCGCTTGTCGGTCTTGCCCATCTCCAGGAAGCGCCCGCCGCGCGGCAGCAACCGCAGCGAGGCGTCGACGAACTCGCCCGACAGGGAGTCCAGCACGACGTCCATGCCGGCGCCGTCGGTGGCCGCCAGGAACGCGCCCTCGAAGTCGAGGGTGCGGGAGTTGGCGATGTGCGCGTCGTCCAGACCCGAGGCCCGCAGGGTCTCCCACTTGCCCGGGCTCGCGGTACCGAACACCTCGGCACCCAGGTGCCGGGCCAGCTGCACGGCGGCCATCCCGACACCACCGGCGGCGGCGTGCACCAGCACCCGCTCACCCGCCCGCAGACCGCCCACGTCCACCAGGCCGTAGTAGGCGGTCAGGAACACCACCGGCACGGAGGCGGCCTGAACGAAGGTCCAGCCCTCCGGGATCCGGGCCAGCAGGCGGTGGTCGACCACCGAGTACGGCGCGAACGAGCCGGAGAACAGACCCATCACCCGGTCGCCCGGGGCCAGGTCCGTCACCTCGGCGCCGACCTCCAGGACGACACCCGCGCCCTCGTTCCCCATGACCTGCTGGTCGGGGACCATGCCCAGGGCGAGCACGACGTCGCGGAAGTTGAGGCCGGAGGCGCGCAGCGCGACCCGCACCTCCCGGACGCCGAGCGGGCGGAACTCCTCCGGGCAGGGCGCCAGGACGAGGTTCTCCAGGGTCCCCTCGGCCGTGACGTCCAGCCGCCAGGCCGGGTGCCCCACCGGGGGAACGAGCCGACCCGCGGAGCCCGGACGGGCCAGCCGGGGCGCGCGGACCGCGCCGGCCCGCACGGCCAGCTGCGGCTCGTCGGTGGCGAGCGCGGCGAGCACGGCCTCGGCGGCGCCGTCCGCGTCCGCCGCCTCGGCATCGAGGCCGAGGTCGAGGTCGAGGTCGAGCAGGATGAAGCGGCCCGGGTTCTCCGACTGCGCGGAGCGGATCAGGCCCCACACCGGGGCGTGTGCCAGGTCGGTGACGTCCTCGCCGGTGGCGGTGGCGACGGCACCACTGGTGACGAACACCAGCCGGGACTCGGCGAACCGGTCCTCGGCCAGCCAGGCCTGGGCGGCGGCCAGCGCCCCCAGCACGGCCGCGTGCGCGGCCTCGGCGGCCGGGAACGCGCCCGACCCGTCACCGGTCACACCGGCGGCCCGGCCGAGCGGCAGGAACACCAGCTCGGGGACGTCCTGCACCCCGGCCAGCTCCGGCAGACCGGCGAAGATCCGCGCGGACCCGGCCAGGTCGCGCAGGACGGACGGCAGCCCGGCCGCGTCCGAAGCGACCAGCGCACGGCTCACGGCGGCGCCGTCGACCGGCTCCGACCCGAGCAGCGCCCAGTCCAGGCGGAACAGCGCGTCACGTGGGGCACCCTGACCGGCGGCCACGCCGTCGGCGGAGACCTCGCGCAGCACCAGCGAGTCGATCGCCACGACCGGCGCACCGGTCTCGTCGACGGCCAGCAGCGTCACCGCGTCCGGCCCGGCGGCCGCGAGGCGCACCCGCACCCGGGCGGCACCGACGGCCGACAGACCGACACCCGACCAGGAGAACGGCAGACGCGCCCGGCCGGTGTCCGCGAGCAGCTCGCCCAGCCCCACCGTGTGCAGCGCCGCGTCGAGCAGCGCCGGGTGCAGGCCGTACCGGCCGGCCTCCGACCGGACCTCGTGCGGCAGTTCGACCTCGGCGAGGACCTCGTCCCCGAGCCGCCAGGCGGCCCGCAGCCCCTGGAAGGCCGGGCCGTAGCCGTAGCCGGCGGCGGCCAGCCGCTCGTAGAAGCCCTCGACCGGCAGCTCGACGGCACCCTCCGGCGGCCAGACGGTCTCGATCCCGGCCGGGGTCTGCGCCTGGTCACCGGCGGCGACCAGACCGGTCGCGTGCCGCAGCCACGGCTCGTCGGCGGCGGCGTCCTGCGGACGGGAGTGCACCGACACCGGGCGGGCGCCCGAACCGTCGGCGGCACCCACCCACACCTGGACGGCCACCGAGCCGCGCTCCGGCAGCACCAGCGGCGCCTCCAGCGTCAGGTCCTCGATCCGGTCGCAGTCGACCTCGTCGCCCGCGCGGAACACCAGCTCGACGAACGCCGTCCCGGGCAGGATCACTGCGCCGCTGACGGCGTGGTCGGCCAGCCACGGGTGGCTCTGCACCGACAGCCGGCCGGTCAGCACCAGGCCCTCGCCCTCGGCGAGCGCCACGGCCGCACCGAGCAGCGGGTGGTCGGCGGACTCCAGGCCCATCGCGGTCGCGTCGCCGATCCAGGAGCCGGACGGCTTCGGCCAGAAACGCTGCCGCTGGAAGGCGTAGGTGGGCAGGTCGATGCGGTGGGCCGTGGGGAACTGGGCGGCCCAGTCGACGCTGGCGCCGTTGGCCCAGGCCTCGGCGAGGGCGGTCAGGAAACGCTCCCGGCCGCCATGGTCACGGCGCAGGGTGCCCTGGACAGTGGCCTCGGCACCGGCGGCGTCGACGGACTCCTGGATGCCGACGGTCAGCACCGGGTGGGCGCTCACCTCGACGAACTGCGAGTGACCCGACGCGAGGAGGGACCCCACCGTGTTGGCGAACTCGACCGTCTGGCGGAGGTTGCGGTACCAGTAACCGGCGTCCAGCGCGGCCGAGTCGATCAGTTCACCGGTGACGGTGGAGTGGAACGGGATCTCCGGAACGCGCGGGGCGACCGGGGCCAGCAGCTCCGCGAGACGGGCCTCGATGCGCTCGACGTGCGCCGAGTGCGAGGCGTAGTCCACCGCGATCCGACGCGCCCGGATCTCCTGCGCGGCGCAGTGCTCCATCAGCTCGTCCAGGGCACCGGCATCGCCGGAAACCACCACCGAGCTGGGGCCGTTGACGGCCGCGATCGAGATTCCATCCCGGCCGGACAGCAGCTCGCGGACACTCTCCACGGGCAGCGGGACGGACACCATGCCGCCCAGACCGGACAGTTCGATGATCGCCTGGCTGCGCAGCGCCACCACCAGCGCCGCGTCCTCCAGCGACAGCGCACCGGAGACGGCAGCGGCGGCGATCTCGCCCTGCGAGTGCCCCACCACCGCCGACGGCTCCACGCCGTACGAACGCCACAGCTCGGCGAGCGAGACCATCACGGCGAACAGCACCGGCTGGACCACGTCCACCCGCTCCATCCACCCGCCGTCCTCACCCGAGACGACGTCCAGCAGGTCCCAGTCGACGTGCGGCGCAAGAGCGCTCGCGCACTCCTCCATCCGGGAACGGAACACCGGCTCATCCGCCAGCAGTTCCCGGGCCATGCCCAGCCACTGCGAACCCTGACCCGGGAACACGAACACCGGCCCACCGGCCGTCCGAGCCGTGCCCTGGACCAGCTGAGCCACCTGCTCACCGTCGGCGAGCGCGGCGAGACCGGCGAACAGGTCCGCCTCCTCCGCGCCGACGACCACCGCGCGGTGCTCGAACACCGAACGGGCGGTCGCCAGCGCGCCGGCGACCGCGGCCGGGTCGAGGGACTCCCCGGCGGCCGCGCTCTGCGTGAGGTGCGACGCCAGGCGGCGGGCCTGGTCGCGCAGCGCGGCCTCGGTGTGCCCGGAGAGCACCCAGGGCAGCGGGCCCGCGGTCCCGTCGGCGATCTCCCGGACGACCGGGGAGGCCGCGGGCGCCTGCTCGATGATGGTGTGGGCGTTGGTGCCGCTCATGCCGAAGGAGGAGACGGCCGCGCGACGCGGACGGCCGCGCTCCGGCCAGTCCCGGGCCTCGGTCAGCAGCTCGACCGCGCCCGAGGCCCAGTCGACGTGCGGGGTGGGCTCGTCCACGTGCAGGGTCTTGGGCAGCACCCCGTTGCGGATCGCCATGACCATCTTGATCACACCGCCGACGCCGGAGGCGGCCTGGGTGTGGCCGATGTTCGACTTCAACGAGCCGAGCCAGAGCGGCTCTTCGGTGTGCTCCTGGCCGTAGGTGGCGAGCAGCGCCTGGGCCTCGATCGGGTCGCCGAGGGTGGTGCCGGTGCCGTGCGCCTCGACGGCGTCGACCTCGGCGGCGGTCAGCCCGGCGTCGGCCAGGGCCTGCCGGATGACGCGCTGCTGGGCCGGGCCGTTGGGCGCGGTGAGGCCGTTGCTGGCACCGTCCTGGTTGATCGCGCTGCCACGGATCACCGCGAGCACCTGGTGCCCGTTGCGCTCGGCGTCAGAGAGGCGCTCCAGCAGGAGCATGCCCGCGCCCTCGCCCCAGCCGGTGCCGTCGGCTGCGGCGGCGAACGCCTTGCAGCGGCCGTCCGAGGCCAGCGCCCGCTGGCGGCTGAACTCCACGAAGGTGCCCGGGGTGGACATCACGACCACACCACCGGCCAGCGCCATCGAGCACTCACCGCTGCGCAGCGACTGCACGGCGAGGTGCAGGGCGACCAGCGAGGAGGAGCACGCGGTGTCCACCGTCACCGCCGGGCCCTCGAGCCCGAAGGTGTAGGCGAGACGCCCGGAGACCACGCTGGCCGCGTTGCTGGTGGCCAGGTAGCCGTCGGTGCCCTGCGGGCTGGCCATCAGCAGGCTCGCGTAGTCCTGGCTGTTGGTGCCGGCGAAGACGCCGGTCCGGCTGCCCCGCGCGGACGCCGGGTCGATGCCCGCCCGCTCGAAGGCCTCCCAGGTGGTCTCCAGCAGCAGGCGCTGCTGCGGGTCCATGGCGAGGGCCTCGCGCGGGTTGATGCCGAAGAAGCCGGGGTCGAACTCGCCGACGCCGTCGAGGAATCCACCCTGGTCGGCGTAGGAGGTGCCGGGGTTCGCCGGGTCCGGGTCGTACAGGGCGTCGAGGTCCCAGCCGCGGTCGGCCGGCATGCCGCCGACGGCGTCGCGGCCCTCGGCGACCAGCCGCCACAGGTCCTCGGGGCTGGTGACGCCGCCCGGGTAGCGGCAGGCCATCGCGACGATCGCGATCGGCTCGTCGTCCACGGCCGTCGTACGCACCGGAACGTCGTCCACCGTGCTCACGGTGCCCAGGAGTTCGGCACCGATGTGGGATGCGAGCGCGGCGGCGGTCGGGTGGTCGAACACCAGGGTCGCGGGCAGCCGCAGACCCGTGGCGGCGTTCAGACGGTTGCGCAGCTCGACGGCGGTCAGCGAGTCGAAGCCCAGCTCCTTGAACGCCCGACCCGCCTCGACCGCACCGGCGGAGGCGTGCCCCAGGACGGCGGCGGCCTCTGTGCGGACCAACTCGACCAGCAGGCGGTCGCGTTCGGCCTGCGACCGGCCGGACAGCCGGTCCCGCAGCTCGTTCGCCGGGCCGCCCGGGGTGGCCCCACCGGCCTCGGTCTCGGCCAGCGCCGGGACCACGTCCGGGAGTTCGGCGATCAGCGGGCGCGGGCGGGCGGCGGTGAAGGCCGGGGCGAACCGCGACCAGTCCACGTCCGCGACGGTCACCGTCGCGTCGTTGCCCTCCACGGCCTGCGCCAGAGCGGCGACCGCCGGAGCCGGAGCCATCGGCAGCAGACCACGCCGACGCAGGTGGGCCTCGTTGTCGCCCTGGGCGGCCATACCGCCCTCGGCCCACGGACCCCAGGAAACCGCCGTGGCAGCCAGGCCACGGGCGCGGCGCTGCTCGGCGAGCGCGTCCAGGTAGGCGTTGGCGGCGGCGTAGGCGGACTGCCCACCACTGCCCCAGACACCCGCGATGGAGGAGAAGAGGACGAAGGCGTCCAGCTCGGTGTCCCCGAGCAGCTCGTCCAGGTACGCCGCACCGTCCACCTTCGCGGCCAGGACCTCGGCGAACTCCTCCACCGTGGTCGTGCCCAGCGGGGTCGCGCGGTCCACACCGGCGGCGTGGACGACGGCGGTGAAGGCGTGCTCGGCGAGCAGCGCCTCGACGGCCGCACGGTCGGCGACATCACACGCGGCGATCGTCACCTCGGCGCCAAGGCTCCGCAGTTCCTCGCGCAGCTCCACCGCGCCCGGGGCGTCCAGGCCCCGACGGCTGGTGAGCACCACGTGCTCCGCACCACCACCCGCCAGCCAACGGGCGACGCGGGCGCCCAGGGCGCCGGTGCCGCCGGTGACCAGGACGGTGCCGCGCGGGCTCCAGCCCGTGCCTTCGGCACGCTCGGCCCGGACGAGTCGGCGTACGAACACGCCGTTCGCGCGCACGGCGACCTGGTCCTCGTCGCCGAGGCCGGCGAGCACGGCGGCCAGCCGGACCTGGGCCCGCTCGTCCAGCACCTCCGGCAGGTCGACCAGACCGCCCCAGCCCTGCGGGTACTCCAGGCCGACCACCCGACCGAGGCCCCAGACCTGCGCCTGGGACGCGTCGCGCATCCGGTCGGCGCGGCCGATGGTGACCGCACCCCCGGTCAGCAGCCAGAGCGGGGCCTCGACGCCCGCGTCGGCGAGCGCCTGAACCGTGACCAGCGTCGACAGCACGGTGTCCGCCATGACGACGGC
>NZ_JBVILX010000040.1:0-17446 GCF_055580145.1 Kitasatospora sp. NPDC032121
CCCCACCCCCCCCCCCCCCCCCCCCCCCCCCCCCCCCCCCCCCCCCCCCCCCCCCCCCCCCCCCCCCCCCCCCCCCCCCCCCCCCCCCCCCCCCCGCTTTCGCAGTCACGAAGGGCTCAGAGCCAGCCGCGTCGGGCCGCCTTCAGCCCGGCCTCGAACCGGCTGGTCGCCTCCAGGCGCTCCATCGGCGCGGCCGTCTGCCGCCGCACCGTCCGCATCGAGACCCCGAGGCGCTTGCCCGCGGCCTCGTCCGTCATCCCGGACGCCAGCAGCCGCAGCAGTTCCTTGTCCCCCGGGGGCGATGCCGTCCTCCGGCGCTCTCGGATCCCGGGGCCCTCAGCTCCCGGGGTGGTGGAGGAACCGGTAGGTGTCCCGGTCGAGTTCGGTGACCTGGACACCGACGACGGCCGGCCGGTCGATCCGGGCGCGCAGGGCGGCGAGCACCCGGGCGGTCAGTTCGGCGCGCTGTTCGGTGCTGCGGCCGGCCAGGATCTTCACCTCGACCAGCACCGCGGCCTCGCCGCTCGTGCCGTCGCCGACGTGGTGCCCGCCGGCGGGGCGGAAGAGGGTCTTGCAGTCCGCCACCGTGGTGTCGATCACCTCGGTGATCGCCTGGTGGACCTCGGCGGCCAGCGCCGCCCGGTCGAAGTCGAGGTCGGCCGAGTGGTCGACCAGGATCTGCGGCACGGGACCTCCAGGAGTCGTCGCCGGACCCCTCGCCCGACGCCGACGACGCTATCGGACGCGCCCTGGGCCCCGGGCGCGGGGTGCCGCGCCGGGGCCCGGGGGGGAGGTGTGACAGGTGGACCAGTGGCCGGTTCAGCAGCCGAAGTCCACCTTGCGGAAGGTCACGTAGTGGTCGGCGGTGTAGTAGTCCTCGTGGTACTGCTTGCCGGTGACGATGCGGCGGGCGCCGCGGGTCGGGGAGCCCGGGGTGACCACGGTGTACTCGTGGTAGTAGCCGGACGTCTGCGCGGGCAGCACGCGCTCCCGGTTCTGGAAGACGACGCCGTCCTGGCTGTACGGGAAGGGACCGCCGGAGGCGATCAGGTCGAGGGTGGTGTGGGCCTGCGAGGGCAGCGCGGAGAGGCACACCGAGCCGCTCACCGCGGCGTGCGCCTCGGTGGCGACGGCGATCGGCGCGAGGGTGACCAGGGCGACGGCGGCGGTGGCGGCGACGCGGGTCTTCCACGCGCGTAGAGTTCGGGTCATGACCATCAGGATGGCGACCGTCCCGGGCCATCGGAAGCCCCGTTCCGATTCTTCATCTCCGGTCAACTCGGCGTACCCTCCGGTGTCCTGACCCGGTCAGCCGCCGGGCCCTGGTCCGGCCGCCGCGCCGGCCTCAGCCGCGGGAGAGCACCAGGGACTGCACCGACGGGAGCCGGCGCCAGTCGCTGGAGACGATGCTCGCGTGCGCCTTCGCCAACTGCTCGGTGCGGGCCCGCGCCTGGTCGGCGGTCGGGTCGGTGGCACTGATCTCCGGGGCGACCAGGTGGGAGTCCGTCATCACCAGCAGGTAGTGGGCGTTGTCGTACCAGGCGGTGTCGATGGTCCTGACGTAGGTCGAGGCGTCGCCGTCGAAGACCACGAACCACGGCCGGATCGACGTGTCGCCACCGGTGTACTGGCCGCGCGGGTCGCCGGTGGCGGCGCCGAGCACGGACGGGAACACCTCGGCCTGGCCGATCCGGCCGGCCGCCGCGAGGTCCCGCAGGTGCCGGCCCTGCTCGACGTCGGTGTGCAGGGTGTCGAAGGGGTTGCCCAGCTCGACCGTGCCCGGGATCGCGTACAACAGCACCTTCCCGGCCAGCGCCGAGCGGCTCGGCCAGTTGCCGGCCCGCACCGCCTCGTCGACGTTCGGGTACGAGCCGCCGCCGGGCTTGGCCAGCAGGTCGGCCGGGCGCAGCACGGCGGAACCGAGGTGCTGGGCGATCAGCGCGTCCAGCTGGTCCGGGCCCATCCCGAGGTTGGCCGAGTAGCCGGGCTTCAGCTCCAGCTTGATCACCAGCGGTCCGGCGCCCGGGTGCGCGGCGAGCCAGACCCGGACGTCGTCCAGGCAGCTCTCCAGGTTCTGGTCGGTGCCGCCCGTGTAGAGCTGCCCGGGGGTACTGGCGGCGGTGCAGTTGTTGGAGTTGCCGAACGGGTTGGAGTGGCTGACCTGCCACTGCTTGGTGATGACGTTCGGCCACAGGTCCAGCTCGATCATCCCGGTGCCGGTGTCCAGGCCCTGGGCCAGGTACGGGAAGGCGGCCGGGTCGTAGGTGTTGTGGATGCCGACGGTGGTCGCGGAGCCGAACGGCAGGTCGCCCGACCCGGCCGTGGTGGCGTCCGCCGGGGCGGTCGGGATCAGCGCCGCCGCGGCGGCGAGCAGGCCGGCGGCCAGGAATCCGGTCAGGGTGCGGCGTACGGTCATCGGAACGGTCCCCCCAAGTCGTGGGATGCCGGCCGCCCTGCTCCCGGGCAGCCTGACGAAGCATCGCCCACCGGGGCGTGCTCCGGATGAAGAAGGCACGACAATAGCGTGACGGCTGCACAGCTTCTCCCCCGCGCCCCTCCCCTTTCTCCACGCGCTCCCCACCCGTCGCACCCGCCACGCCCACGGGACGGTGACGGACCGTCAGTGGCCCACGACACCTGGTTAGCGTGTCCCGCGAGCGGGGTGCGGGCGGCCGGTCCGAACCCCGGCACCAGCTGCGGAGGAAGCGATGTCCTTGGTCCGGGTCCACAACTTCTCGATCTCCCTGGACGGTTACGGCACGGGTGAGGGGCAGAGCCTCGACGCGCCGTTCGGCCACGCCGCCGACCGGCTGCACACCTGGTTCTTCCGCACCCGGGCGTTCCGGCGGATGCAGGGCAAGGAGGGCGGCGACACCGGCGTGGACGACGCGCTGGCCCGCACCTGGGGCGACGGCATCGGCGCGGAGATCATGGGACGCAACAAGTTCGGCCCGCAGCGCGGCCCCTGGCAGGACGAGGACTGGCGGGGCTGGTGGGGGCCGAACCCGCCGTTCCACACCCCGGTCTTCGTGCTCACCCACCACCCGCGCCCCTCGCTGGAGATGGAGGGCGGGACGGTCTTCCACTTCGTCGACGCCTCACCCCAGGAGGCGCTGCGCCGGGCCCGGGAGGCGGCCGGCGGCCTGGACGTGCGGATCGGCGGCGGCCCGAGCACCGTCCGGGCCTTCCTGGAGGCCGATCTGGTCGACCACCTCCACGTGGTCGTGGTGCCGGTGCTGCTCGGCCGGGGCGAGCCGCTGTGGACCGAACTCGAGGGGCTGGAGCGGCGCTTCCGCACCGAGGCGGTGGCGAGTCCGAGCGGCGTCACCCACCTGACCTTCACCCGGCCGTAGGGCCCGGACACGGAACGACGGCGGCGGCCTCCCCGCGGGTACGGGGAGGCCGCCGCCGTCGTGGTGCGTCGCGTCGCTACCGGATCACAGCCTCCGGATCACGGCCTCCGCAGCGGCGCTACGGGTCAGACCCGGTCGGCCGCGATCAGCACGTACTGGAAGGAGCCGTCCTTGTAGGACTCGATGAACGCCTCCTCGATGCCGGTCACCAGCGAGGTGGTGTTCCGCAGCTCCCAGTAGGGCAGGGTGTCCGGGGTCAGGTCGATGACGGCCTGCGGCACCAGGCGGTTGTCGGCCATCGCCCGCAGGTACTCGCGACGGGAGTGGATGTTGCACTCGAAGTGGGCGTTGATCTGCGAGACCCACTTCGACGGCTGGCCGTAACGCGGGTTCCAGCAGCCGGTGATGGTGACGTACCGGCCGCCGACGCTCAGCACCCGGGAGTGCTCGGCGAACAGGTCGTGCAGGTCGACGTACATGCTGGACTCGTTGTTCCAGGAGCCCGCGACCGAGCCGGTCTCGATCGGCATGTTCAGCATGTTGGCGACCCGCGAGCGGACGAACCCGCCGATGCCCAGCTCGGCGGCGCGCTTGTTGCCGAAGTCGGCCTGCTGGGTGGAGAGGGTCAGGCCCTCGACCCGGCAGCCGAAGCGCTGGTGCGCCATCACCATCGAACCGCCACGGCCGCAACCGGCGTCGACCAGGGTGTGGTCGGCGCGGATGTCGCCCAGGTGGCTCAGCAGCACGTCGGCCTGGGCGGACTCCAGGCGGTGCAGCTCGGCGATCACCTTCTTCTCGCGCTCGCTGTCGGCCGGGTCGCCGATCGCGGCCTGGTCGATCGCACCGATGCCGTAGTGGTGGTGGTAGAGGCCGTCGACGTCACCCAGGCGGAGGTTGACCGGACGGGCCTCGTGGTCCCAGTAGCGTGCGATGTCGCCCTGGTACGGAGTCGCCGGGCCGGGGATGGCGTTGCCGGGGGTGGTGATGTCGTCGGTCACGGACATGGGTCAGCTCCTAGCGGATGGTCAGGGGATCGGTGGTCAAGGGATCGGTCGTCAAGGCAGTCGCGCCGCCGGTGGGGGTGGGCCCACCGGAAGGGGTGGTGTCACCAGAAGTCCGGCAGCGTGTAGCGGTAGGTGTTGGTCTGGTGCCAGTAGTGGTTGCCGTCGAGCCACGCGGCCACCCCGCGCAGGAACCGTACGAGCGTGGGGACGGGGCAGGACACGGCCAGGGCCGCCGCCTCGGCCTCGAAGGCCAGCATCAGCTCGTTGTGGACCTCGACCGCCTTCAGGTAGCCCTCCTTGCGGGAGACGCCCTCGCGCTCGGAGATCACCACCGGCAGGTTCAGGTGCAGTCCGGGGCTGGCGAGCTCCTTCGTGTACGAGTACAGGTCGTTGACGATGGTGGTGGCGTTGCCCGCCAGCGCGATCACCCGCTGCATCGCGGGCAGCGCGTGCAGCTCGGCCGGCAGCTCGTAGCCGCCGACGGTGTCGGTGATCGTCGGGCAGGGGCGGAAGTTGTTGAACTGGCGCATGGCCAGGTACTCCCACACCTCCGGGACGTGGTCCGCCTGGTCCCAGGAGGCCTCGGCCAGGTACCCGAGGTGCAGCCGCGCCATGTCGTGCCGGAACCGGTCCGACTGGGAGGGCGTGGCGGCCCGGGTGAAGTACTCCATCGCGGAGTGGTAGGCGCGCCGGGGCGCGTCCGAGGAGAGCGAGGCCTCCCAGTGCGGGTGGTACTCCGTCGTGGTGTGCAGCGGGTCCAGCGCGGTGTGCGCGAGCAGCAGGCGGCTGCCCAGGCCGATCGGCGAACCGCCGAGGTCCTCGCAGTAGCAGTCGTCCACCGCGTTCTCGGCCACCATCAGGCGGGCCGCGAGCATCAGGTGGTCGACGCTCGGCGCGTCCGGGTGGCAGGCCACCATGTAGCGCCCGGTGGAGAACCCGTCGAAGTCCTTCTCCCACTCCGGCGGGTAGAGCTCGACCTCCTCCATCGCCCAGACCTTGAGCTCCGCGCTGAGCGCCTCCACCCGCACCGGGTCGGGCTCGGCGATCGGGTGGTGGTACAGGCCGGGGATCGGGTCGCCGCTCTTCGGCTTGCCACTCGCAGCCGCGGCGGCCGGGCCGTGGACGGTCGGGCCCACCCTGGCCGGACGCGGCGTCGCGGTCAGCGCGGACGGGACGGGCAGGACATGGCCGGATGGCACCTGGAACCCGGGGGTCTCGGGCAGCGAGGCCTCGGGCGCCGCGATGTCGGGAGCCGCCGCGGTGTCGGGCGCCGCGGCACTGTCGGGAACCGCGGTCTCCGCAGCCGAGACCTCGGGCTCGGGCACCCCGGCCGCCGGGACCTCGACCGCCGGGACCTCGACCGCCGGGGCGCCGGGGGGCGGGACCTGCGGCCGGAACCGCAGCCCGGAGGTGCCCAGTCCGATGGGCCCGCCCAGGATCTGTTCGATCGCCGGCGAGCTCATGGGCCCACCACCGGAGCGGTGACGGGCCCGGATGCTGTGTCCGGTCTGGCACGCAGGGGCATAGAGCCTCCTCTGGAAGGGGTCGCACAATATGACGGGACGTCAGCTCGCCCGTCGCGAAGGGGAAAACCGGTTTCCGGACCCCGTCTCGCTCGGTTCCCCACCGTAGGCGCGAAGGCCGGTTCCGCATCGCAACGGACGATCTTCCTCACCCGATAGGGTGAACGTTCGTGCTGACGGCGTTTGGATGCGCCACAGTCGTGCATCGCCCCGCCCCACGCCTTGGCGCCCCCGGCCCGACCCGGTCGCCCGACCCCGCCGCCACTCGCGTCAACCCGGCGAAACCCGGCCGTGTCCCGCTCCGGCCGACGGCGTCGTGCCCCTCGTGGTGGTGGCTGTTCGAATGAGACATGACCTGCCGGCGGCGCCTGCCACGTGCTGGTCGCACATCCGCGGGGCCTGACGCCCGTGCCCTGGGAGCCCCGTACACCGTGACACCGCGGGCCGAGGCGCCGCCCGGCCTCGGCCCGCGGCACGGACCGGTCGGTCAGCTCCGGGCCCGGTGCGCGACCGCTCCGGTGCGGGGGACCAGAATGGGCTCGGCGCCGTGAGCACGGGGCCAGGAAGGAAGACCAGCGCATGGAGAGCCAGGCCCGCAGCCGCACCGCACTCGTCGAGGCGCTCATGGAGCGCTATCCGGACGTGCCCCGGGAGGCGGTGATCAAGGAGGACCTGCTGCGCGGCGGCATGGCCTTCGACGAGTCCGCGCTCAGTGGCAGCGCGGGCGCCGACGGGGGCGGCGACGTCAAGCCGAAGTCGTACTTCATCTTCTCCTTCGACCACCGCACCCTGCCCGAGCTGGGCGCCGCCGCGCTCAACCGGCCGCCGGAGGAGGTCGTGCTGACCGGCGGGCCGTACGGGCTGCGCCGCACGGTGGTGTCGGTGCGGGTGAACCCGGACTCGCCGTACCGGGTCGGCGCCGGGGACGACGGCACGCTCGGCCTGTACCTGGACGGCGCCCGGATCGCCGACGTCGGCCTGCCGCCGATGCCGGACTACTACCGGCACACCCTGGCCAACGGGAAGTCGGTGATGGAGGTCGCCCCGACCATCCAGTGGGGCTACCTGATCTACCTCACGGTGTTCCGGGTCTGCCAGTACTTCGGCGCCAAGGAGGAGTGCCAGTACTGCGACATCAACCACAACTGGCGCCAGCACAAGGCCGCCGGCCGCCCGTACACCGGGGTCAAGCCGGTCGAGGAGGTGCTGGAGGCGCTGGCGCTGATCGACCAGCACGACACCGCCCGCGCCTCCCAGGCGTACACCCTCACCGGCGGGGCGATCACCTCGCACGTCGGCGGCCGGGACGAGGCCGACTTCTACGGGCAGTACGCCAAGGCCATCGAGGAGCGCTTCCCCGGCCGCTGGATCGGCAAGGTGGTGGCCCAGGCGCTGCCGCGCGAGGACGTCCAGCGCTTCCACGACTACGGCGTGCGGATCTACCACCCCAACTTCGAGGTGTGGGACAAGCGGCTGTTCGAGCTCTACTGCCCGGGCAAGGAGCGCTACGTCGGCCGGGACGAGTGGCACCGCAGGATCCTCGACTCCACCGAGGTGTTCGGCCCGGAGAACGTGATCCCCAACTTCGTCGCGGGCGTGGAGATGGCCGAGCCGTTCGGCTTCACCACGGTGGACGAGGCGATCGCCTCCACCGAGGAGGGCCTGCGCTTCTTCATGTCCCACGGGGTGGTGCCGCGCTTCACCACCTGGTGCCCCGAGCCCACCACCCCGCTCGGCAAGGCCAACCCGCAGGGCGCGCCGCTGGAGTACCACATCCGGCTGCTGCAGACCTACCGGGCGACCCTGGAGGAGTTCGGCCTCTCCTCCCCGCCCGGCTACGGCCCGGCCGGCCCGGGCAAGGCGGTCTTCTCGGTGAGCTCCTTCATGGACTCGCTGACCGGCTGAGGTACGACCTGGTGGCGCCGGTCCGGGCGGGCCGGCGCCACCGGGATCCGGCGGCTCCCGGATCCGTCGACTCGCCTTCAGCCGGCGGACGGCATCGGGCGGACGGTGAGGATCTGCTCGGCCCGGCCCAGCGGCCCGCGGACGTCGTGCAGCACGGTGCTGGTGACGCCGTGACCGGACGGGCCGAAGCTGACGCTGGTGTCCAGGCCGGTCCAGCTGCCCTCGGGGCGGCGGTGGAAGTGGATCGTCAGGTCGGTGTTGGGGAACATCCACTCGCTCGGGTCCTGCCGCACGGCGATGCCGTTGGCGGTGTCCACCATCATGACGAAGGAGGCGTGCGGCCCGCTGGGCTCCCCCGCGACCAGCTCGACCGGGCTGGAGATCCAGGCGGCGGCGCGGCCGGGGGCGGTCTCCCGGCGGCGGACGTCGATCGAGGCGATGTAGCCGCCGCCCCACAGCCCTGCCATCGCCCAGGGCTCGAACTCCTCGGGCCCGGGCAGCGGCTGGTCGTGGGTGCCGGCGACGGCGGAGGTGTCCAGCTCGGCGAGGAACCAGGCGCGGGCCCGGACGACGGCCCGCCCGCCGATCACCACGGTGGCCTCGACCAGCTCGATGGTGCGACCGGGGCGGACGGTCTCCACCGTGATCTCGAACTCCTCGAGGGCGATCAGGCCGAGTATGTCGTAGCTGATCCGGGCCAGTGCCAGGCCGTCGGCGGGGCGGCCGGCCCGCCCCTGGTCGGCCCGGTGGCGGTCGATGGCGTGCACGATCAGGCCGCCGAGCGGGCTGAAGTGCTGCTCGTCCGTGTGCCAGGCGCCCTGCGCCTGCAGGGTGGGCTTGTAGCTGTGCTCGCCGGTGCGCTGGTAGTAGCTGTCGGGCGCGGCGGTGGGGGTGGTCACGTGCGCTTCTCCTCTGGCCGGATCGCTGGCTGCCGGTTCGGCCGCCGCCGTGGTACGACGGCGGCCGAACTCGGCGTTCAGGATCGTAGGGGGCCGAACCGCCGACGTGGTGTCACGGGTGACGCATCCCACACGCCCGGATTCCGGACCGTCAGTGCGCGGCGAGCGGGTAGTGGTCGGAGAGGTCGGTGTAGGTGTAGCTCTTGCCCCAGCTGCTGACCGTCCAGGGCGCGCTGTGCACCCGGACCACGTCGTTGGTGTACTGCTGCGGGCGGGCGTGGTCGGCCCGGTAGAGGACGTAGTCGAGGTCCTCCTTGGGCTCGCCCGGGTAGCGGTAGGCGGCGACGGAGTTGTCGACGGTGTCGAAGGAGTACGGCCAGCCGGTGCGGGCGGAGGCCGGGGCGAGGTTGCCGTTGGCCAGCAGCGCCTGGTACTCGGCGCCGTGCGAGTCGATGTTGAGGTCGCCCGCGACCAGGACCGGCTCGTCGGCCGGGATCCGCTTGGCGTCCAGGAAGGAGCGCATCGCGGTGAGCTGCCTGGCCCGGATGTCCGCCGCCTGGCCGCTCGCGCAGCCCGAGTCGGTGGACTGGAGGTGGGTGCCGACCACGTGGGTGCGGCGGCCGTTGACGTCCAGCACCGCGTAGACGAAGCCCTTGTTGGAGAACCAGTCCGAGCCGCAGGCGTCCTTGTAGACGTACTGCTCCTTGCGCAGGATCGGCCACTTGCTGAGCAGGGTGACGCCGCCGTCCTCGGGGGTGGCGGAGCTGTAGCTGCCGGAGGTGGCGTCCCAGCCGCCGGTGGAGCGGCCGACCACCGGCGTGTGGTACGGGTAGGCGGCCGAGGCCTTGGCGGTCAGCGCGTCGGAGGCCGCGTTGTCGAAGGCCTCCTCCAGCACGACCACGTCGTGGCCCTGGAAGAAGTCCGCCGAGGCGATGGCCTGCGCCCGGTACTGCTGGCCCCAGTTGGGGTAGAGCGAGGTGCTCATCAGGAACGTGTTGTAGGTCAGCACGTCGAGCGGGGGCGCGGTCGTCGGGGCGGTCTCGGCCGAGGCCGGGACGGCGCCGAGCACGGCGAGGACGGTGGCGGCGGCGCCGGCGGCGAGGGCACGGCGGACGGACGACAGGGGCATGGGGCCTCCGTGAGGGAGCGTTGTCGTGGACCCGACGGATCGAGGGATGTTGTGCATCCAACTCGGCTGCCGCCACGGCCCGCAAGACATCCGGCGAGCATTCGGTGAACTCGCCGGTAACTCCCTCGGCGAACTCCTGACGACCGGGGCCTCCGCCCGCCGCACCCTGCGGGAGGCGGGCTCGGCGGGCGGTCGGAAGGTGGTCGGACGGGTGGTCAGAAGGGCAGCGGGTGGCGCACCAGGACGTCGGCGCGGGTACCGTCCAGGGCGCCGTACAGCAGGGTGGTGCCGAGCGCGTCCACGGCGGGCGCGGCGGACGGGCCGACGGCCTCGGCGACCCGCTCCACCCGGCCGGTCCACAGGTCCCGTCGGAAGACGTCCGTGGTGCCGTTGGTGTCGCCGGGCACCAGCCCGGCGTCGTCCGAGGCGAAGTGGACCCAGCGGTCGTCCGCCGTCATGACGGCGGGCTGGGTGCCGGCGGGGGCCACCTCCGTCACCGTGCCCGTCCGCAGGTCGCGGGCGTAGAGCGCGACCCGGGAGGCGCCGCCCTGGTCCGGCTGGAACAGCCGGAACAGCGCGAACCTGCCGTCGGGGCTCAGCCGCCCCTGGCGGGCGGCGTCGCGCAGGGTGCCGCTCGGGTCGACGCTCGCGCCCTCGATCCGGCCGGTGGCGGCGTCGTAGACGTAGAGCGGGAAGAGCTGGCGGGTGGGCGGCGGCTTCAGCGCGGTCGGGGCGGGGGCCGTCGCGCTGGGGACCGTCGCGGCGGGGGCCGTCACCGCGGGAGCCGTTCCGGCGGGGGCCGTCGCGGCCGGGGCCAGGAGGTTGGCCGCCTTCGAGCGGAAGGCGACGGCC
The DNA here is from genome assembly GCF_055580145.1 of Kitasatospora sp. NPDC032121. Lineage (NCBI taxonomy): Bacteria > Bacillati > Actinomycetota > Actinomycetes > Kitasatosporales > Streptomycetaceae > Kitasatospora > Kitasatospora sp. NPDC032121. The sequence continues at coordinate 10,666 of NZ_JBVILX010000040.1, forward strand.
CGGCCGTCGGCGCTGAGCGAGGGCTCCACCGAGCCGCCGTCGGCGGGGGCGCCGCCCTGCCCGGCGGTGACCAGCCGGGTGGTGCCGGTCCGGCGGTCGGTCAGGTAGATGTTGGCGGTGCCCGCCCGGGCCCCGGGGGCGAGGTCGGCGCGGTCCGAGGAGTAGGCGACGAAGCGGCCGTCGGCGCTGATCGCGGGGCTGACCGAGTTCCCGACGCCGGTGCCGGCGGTGAGCAACTCGGTGCGGCCGGTGCCGCGGTCGCGGACGTAGACGTCGGTGCGCCCGCTGCCGTGCCCGGGGACGGCGTTGGCGGCGTCGCTGCTGAAGGCGACGTACCGGCCGTCGGCGCTGATCGCCGCCTGGCTGCTGGAGCCGTCCAGCTGGGCGCCGTCGTCGGCGAGGCTGACCCGCTCGGTCCGGCGCGTCCACAGGTCGCGGACGAAGACGTCGTAGAGGCGGTTGGTGTCACCGGGCACCAGGTTCGAGGCCAGCGAGGTGAACAGGGCGTACCGGCCGTCGGCGCTCAGTCCGAGCGGCTCGGACCAGTCGTCGGCGGGCGCGCCGTCGGGGCTCACGTTCACCCGCACCGTGTCGCCGCCGGTAGCCGCGGGCGCGGGCGTGGACCGGGGTGCGGACGCGGGCGCGGGCCGGGCGTGCGCCGTCGACGCCCCGGTGCCCGCCAGCAGCGCGGCCGCCAGTGCGCAGGCCAGCCGTACCGTCCTCTTCATGGGTTCCCCTCCCCTTTCGCCCCCGTCTGCTCCCCGTCTGCTCCCCGTCGCTGCGGCCGAGCCAACCGTCCGATCGTGGCCTCGGTCAACCCGACCGACCCGACATGAGCACGATTTCGCCAACTCCCGCACACAGTGGGCCCGCACCGTGCGCACAGACCGGCCCGGGAACCGCCCCGCCCGAAAGGCCTCACCGGCCCCACGTCGCCTGACCCCGGCCGCCACGGGCGCCCCGAACCGGTGGCATCCGCGCTAAACACGGACCAACACGGGCATCCCACCCATGGCTGCCCCACGGAGGGGCAGCGCCCGTGCCGTCGAGCGGAAGGCAGCAGCGATGAGCATGATCCAGACCGGCAAGCTGGAGCTGAGCTCCACCAACGCCTCGGAGTTGACCGGCGGAGCCACGACGACCTTCACCCAGGTCACCTTCCCCACGCCCTTCCCCGACGACGCGGCGGTGATCGTGGTGCCGTTCGTCCAGACGTTCAACGGCCCCGACACCCCGGGCCTGCGGATCGCCGACGTCACCACCACCGGCTTCAAGATCCGCTTCAACGAACTGGTCGGCAGGGGCAGGGCGTTGTCCGACGGACCGCACACCTTCGAGACCATCGGCTGGATCGCGAGCACCGTGTAGCCCGGAGGTCCCCGCGGCGGCCGCACCGCCCCTGCCCGAGCGGCAAAACCCGGTGGACACGATCGGCCGCCGGTGCGAAGGTCCGGGAATGACCGTCGACGAACTTCCCGTCCTGCCCGTCCCGCTGCCCGGCGGCCTGCTCCTGCGCGAGTCCGGGCCGGCCGACCTGGAACAGATCGGGGCGCTGCTCGCCGAGCGCGGCGCCCCGCAGGACGCCCTCGACCACCGCCTGGTGGTCGAGGACCCGGACGCGGGCTGGTCGGCCTGCGCGGTGGTGGTCGACGGCGACCGGGTGGTCTCCACGGCCACCCTGCTCGACGAGGAGCTACGCCTCGGCGGCGTCCGACTGCCCGCCGGTCAGGTCGAACTCGTCGCCACCGACAAGGAGTTCGAGGGCCGTGGCCTGGTCCGGGCACTGATGCAGTGGGCGCACGCCCGCTCCGCGGCCCGCGGGCACGTGCTCCAGGTGATGATCGGAATCCCCTACTTCTACCGGCTGTTCGGCTACGAGTACGCGATCGACATCCCGGTCTCGCGGCCGGTGCGCGGCACCCCGCCCATCGAGGGCACGCCGGCGCTGCGCACCGCCCGGGCCGCGGACCTGCCCGCCCTGGCCGCACTCCAGGAGCGGGCGCAGCGCGGCTTCGACCTCGCGATGGGCCACTCCCCCGCCCGCTGGCGCTGGCTGCTGGCACACGACGCGAGCACGCTGCGGGTGGTCGAGCGCGCCGGCGAGGTGGTGGCCGTGGCGCGCACCACCCCGGTGGACGACGGCGGGTTCCACCTCGCCGAGGCGGCCGCCGCGGACGAGCGGGCGGCACGCGAACTGCTCGCCGGCGTCGTGGCGTTGGCGCCGCAGGCGCGGCTCCACGTGGTGCACCGGCCCGGCACCCTGCCCGCCACCGTCTGGCACGAGCTGCTGGACCACACGCCGCGCCCCGAGGCGGAGCAGTACTACGTCCGCATCCCCGACCCGGCCGTGCTGCTCGACCGGCTGCGCCCGCTGTTCCGGGAGCGCCTCGCCGGCGCCGGCCTGGACCACTCCGGCCGCGACCTGCTGCTCTCCACCTACCGCGCGCACTACCGGATCCCGGTCGGCGCGCAGGGGTCGGGCGAGGTGGTCACGGGCGGCACGCTGCAGCACCCCGGCGCGGACGGCGGCGTGGCCGTGGCGCCGGACCAGCTGGCGGCGCTGCTCTTCGGACCGTACGGGATCGAGGGGTTGAGCCGCGTCCGGCCGGACGTCTTCGTCCGCGGGGAGGCCGAGCCGTACCGGGCGCTGTTCCCGCCGCTGACCTCCGACCTGCTGACGTACTACCTGCCGTGACCCGTGCCGTCAGACGGTTCCGGCCGACCCCCTGTCGGAGCCCGGCGGGTGGGGCGTAGGGTGCGCGGCGTGAACGAGACGATCTTCCGGGGCAGGGACCTGGTGCGTCCGGCCGCCGTCGCGATGCTGTTCCTCGTCCTCGCGGTCGAAGTCGCCTTCGGCCTGTTCGTGATGACCGGCGTCGGCACGGTCCTGCTGGTCTCGCTGACGCTGGCGATGACCGCGCCCCTCCTCTTCTCGGCCCTGCGATCCTGGACCCGGGTCGGTGCCGACGGGATCACCGTCAACCGGGGCTTCGGGTCGGGCCGCACCTATCCCTGGCAGCAGGTCGTCCGGGTCGAGGTGCGGCGGTACCCGGCCGGGGACTCGTTCTCGTACGCGCTGCGGATCCACCTCGCCGACGGGCGGCGCCGTCTGCTGCCGGGCCTCGGGACGGACAAGTACCACTCCGCGGCCGAGTTCGTGGCGAACGCCCGCCAGGTCTTCGACTGGTGGGAGCACAGCACCGACCCGGCCCGGCGCGTCGAACCGCGGGCGCGGCTCTGGGACAAGGTGTCCCCCGTCGTGATCGGCCTGCTCCTCGGCGGCCTCCTGGCCGCCGTGATCGCGACGCAGTTGCGATAGTGCCCGGCTCCACCTCGCCCCCGGCTCCCGGGGTGGGAGCCGGGGCCGGGCTCAGTCCGCCACGGGCAGGCACTCGGCGAGCAGGGCGAGGACGTCGCGCCAGGCCCGCTCGGCGTGCAGCGGGTGGTGGCGGACGCCGGGCAGGACGGCGTGCTCGACCGACGGGTGGTGGAAGGCGTGCTCGGCGCCGCCGTAGACCACGAGGCGCCAGTCGACGCCCGCGGCCTGCATCTCGGCGGCGAAGGCGTCCCGCTGTCCGGCGGGCATGATCGGGTCCTCCGAGCCGACCCCGGCCCAGACCGGACACCGGATGCGGGCCGCCTCGCCCGGTCGGCCCGTGACGAGTCCGTTGACCGTCCCGATCGCCCGCAGGTCGACGCCGGCGCGCCCGAGTTCCAGCGCGATCGCGCCGCCGGTGCCGTAGCCGACGGCGGCGATCCGGTCGGGGTCGGTCCGGGGTTCGGCGCGCAGCACGTCGAGGGCCGCACCGCCGATGTCCCGCATCCGGTCGGGGTCGTCGAGCAGCGGCAGCACGCGGGCCAGCATCTCCTGCGGGTCGGTGAACCAGTGCCCGCCGTGGAGGTCGAAGGCCAGGGCCACGTAACCCAGTTCGGCGAGGGCGTCGGCCCGGCGGCGCTGGAAGTCGTTCAGGCCCGGCCCCTCGGGGCCGATCAGGACCGCGGGCCGGCGGCCGGTGCCGCCGGGAAGCGCGAGGTGCCCGATCATCGTCAGTCCGTCGGCGGGATATTCGACCGTGCGGGTCGTGACCATCGTCATGGGACAGGACCGTAGTACCGGTCGCGCCCCCGTCGGCCCGGTCTTCGCCGTCGGCAGAGGAGCACCCTGCCACTCACCGTCCGGTGCTACGCCGGTCGGCTGCCGGTGAGTTGCTGCCACCGGTCCTTCGCCGCCTCCAGTTCGAGACGGGCCTGGGGGATGCGCGGGTCCGCCTTCTGGCGGGCCAGGAGTCCGGTGAGCCGCTGCCGGGCCTCCTCCTGGCCGGCCGTGTCCGCCAGCGCGTCGCGCAGTTCGGCCTCGGCCTCGGGTACGAGCGCCTGGCGTTCGACCGCGGAGGCCTTGGCGTCGGCGCCGGCGTTGAACACCTCGACGACGAACTTCCGCACCTCGGCCTCGGGCGTCTTCTCCAGCGCGACGGTCACGATCGCCTGACGACCGGTCGGCAGCGCCACGTAGACGTGGCCCTGCTCGTCCGAGTAGTCGTCGCGGACCGAGACCTCGTGCAGCGGGTACTCGGCGGTGCGGCCCTCCGCCGTCACCTCCAGCGCGTGGTCGTACAGCCGCAGGTCGTCCCCGAGCGAGGACCTCAACTCGCCCCGGCCCGGCGAGCGGAGCCGGTCCAGGTGTGCCCGGGCCCGGTCGACCCGCTCCTGCTGGGCCTGTTCGGCCGCCGTGACGTCGGCCCTGGCCCGGTCGCGTTCGCGTCGGGCCTCGCGCTCCAGTGTGCGGAGTTCGGCGCGGGCGGTGTCCAGGTCGCGCCGGTTCTCGGCGTACTGCGCGGTGAAGGCGTACCGCCATCCCCCGGGGTAGCGCAGCATCAGCCAGACCACCGCTGCGGCGAGCGCCAGCACGATCACCGCCATCCAGCCCACAGGCCCCATCGATCCCCTCCCGCAGACCCACCGGTCCGGCGGCCACTCCGGCGGACCCGGACCGAGCCGATCGTAGGGACGGCGGCCGGTCCGCGTGGGGGAATCCGGGAATTCCCCGGCTGCCCACCGACGGCTGGAGCCCTGCGCGCCTGAGGGGTGTGACCGCGCTTCGGGATCGTGACCCGCTCGGTGGGCTTCCGGCGGAGGATTTACGACTTTTGGTCATGGTTTTGGCCAATGTGGTTAAAGGCAGGGCCAAGAATTGGCATGCCCCCTTGCCGATAATGTGATCACATGTGCAGGCACTGTGGCGTTCGCGCGTCACAGGGGAGGGACCGGTCCGCTTCACCGAGCGGGCCCGATCGACAGGAGTCGCACCATCAACACCGCCATCCGCAAGGCCGCCCGTGGGGCGATGCCCGTCGCCGTCACCGCCTCCGTGCTCGCCACCGGCCTCACCGCCTGCGGCACCGTCCAGCAGCTGTCCGCCGCGCAGAAGGTGTCGAAGGCCTTCGACAAGGTCCGTGACGGCAAGGCGGCCGGCTTCACCCTCTCCATCGACGCCACCCCCGAGCAGGTCGTCGCCTTCGCCAACTCCGGTGACCACAAGGCCGGCAGCGGCCTGATCGGCTCCGCCCGGGGCGGCGAGCACCAGATGGACGAGAAGACCGCCAAGGCGATCTCCGGCCTCTCCGTCTCAGTCTCGATCTCCGCGGACAAGCCGCTCAAGGACATCGAGGCCTTCAAGAACGCCGGCAAGGGCGGCGACGCCGGCAAGAACGGCGACCTGACGCTCGACAAGTCGGTGCGCGTCTCCTACCTGCTCTCCGACCGCAGCGGCACCGCGCTGCTGGAGTACCGTCAGGTCGACGCCACGGGGTACCTGCACGCCGACGCCAAGGGCCTGATGAAGCTGACCGGCGAGGACCCGTCCACGGTCGACGAGATGCGCAAGGACCTGCCCGAGCAACTGAAGCCGCTCGGCGACGTGCTGGCCGGCAAGTGGGTGTCCTTCGACCTCCAGTCGCTCGCGGACCAGGCCAAGGAGTCCGACGGCAAGAAGGCCGCCCCGAGCGCCGCGCCCACCGCCGACCCGGAGCTCGCCAACCAGCTCCTCAACTCGGTCAAGGACGTGATCGGCCGCACCGTCACGTACGAGGACAAGGGCAAGAAGGACGGCGCCGAGCACCTCTGGGTCAGCGCCCCGGCCCGGCAGCTGGTCGACGAGATGTACAAGGCCGTCAAGCCGCTGTCCGCCAAGTTCCCCAAGCAGCTGGGCGACTTCCCCGACCAGGCCCCGAGCGACGTGCCGGACCGCAGGATCGGCGTCGACCTCTACCTGAAGAACGGCGCCTTCTCCTCCGCCACCTTCGACCTCGCGCAGCTGGCCGACAAGGTCGAGCCGGGCGTCAACTTCCCGGTGAAGCTCGCCTTCAGCCAGTCGGCCCCGAACGTCCAGGTCCCGGCCGACGCGGTCAAGGTGACCGACGACCAGCTGATGGACGTGGTGCTCGGCCTGGCCACCGCGGGTGCCGAGGACGACCTCGACCCCGAGGACCTGGCCGGCGGCGTCCCGGACGCCCCGACCGCCCCGCCGCTGACCGACGCCCAGCTCAAGGAGCTCGCCGGCCTCGGCTTCGCGGAGATCGAGGCGCGCGCCTTCAACCGGGCGGGCTTCACCTTCGAGGAGATCAAGGAGATCGCCCTCAAGGACGCCCCGGCCAAGGCCTGACGTCCATCCTTCCGGCTCCTGCCGGGCCGGGGGGGGGGGGGGGGGGGGGGGGGGGGGGGGGGGGGGGGGGGGGGGGGGGGGGGGGGGGGGGGGGGGGGGGGGGGGGGGGGGGGGGGGGGG
>NZ_JBVILX010000041.1:0-13670 GCF_055580145.1 Kitasatospora sp. NPDC032121
GGGGTCGTTGGTGGCCCGGCACCTGGTCATGGTGCACGGGGTGCGGAGTCTGGTGCTGACCAGCCGTCGTGGCCTGGATGCGCCGGGTGCGGTCGGACTGCGGGACGAGCTGGCCGTGTTGGGCGCCGAGGTGGAGGTCGTGGCCTGTGACGTGAGCGACCGCGACGCCGTCGCGGCGCTGCTGGAGGGCCGGACGCTGTCGGCGGTGGTCCACACCGCCGGTGTGCTCGATGACGGTCTGGTGTCCTCGCTGACCCCGGAGCGGCTGGACGCGGTACTGCGTCCGAAGGTGGACGCGGCCTGGCACCTGCACGAGCTGACCCTCGGCCAGGACCTCACCGACTTCGTCCTCTTCTCCTCCGTCTCCGCGCTGTTCGGCACGGGCGGTCAGGGCAACTACGCGGCGGCGAACGTCTTCCTGGACGCGCTGGCGCAGCACCGCGCGGCGCTGGGCCTGCCCGCGACCTCGATGGCCTGGGGCCCCTGGGCCCACGAGGGCGGCATGCTCGGCCGGCTTGACGAGGCCGAGGTGCGCCGGATGAGCAGGGGCGGGGTGCCGCCGCTGGGTGCGGAGGAGGGCCTGGCGCTCTTCGATGCGGCCCGCGCCGGTGTCGAACCGGCCGTCCTGCCGGTCCGCCTCGACCTGCCCGCGCTGCGGGCCCAGGCGAGGACGACTCCGCCTCCCGCCTACCTGCGCGGCCTGGTCCGGGCCACGGTCCGGCGGGCCGTGGCCGGCGGCGCGGCCGCCGCGGGCTCGTCGCTCGCGGCGCGTCTGGACGGCCTGGACGGCGCCGAGCGGCACGCCCTGCTGCTGGACCTGGTCCGGACGCAGGCGGCGGCCGTCCTCGGACACGGCACGGCGGAGGCCGTCGTCGCCGACCGCGCGTTCAAGGACCTCGGCTTCGACTCGCTGACCTCGGTCGAGCTGCGCAACCGCCTCAACACGGCCACCGGCCTGCGGTTGCCCGCCACCCTGGTCTTCGACCACCCGAACCCCGTCGCGCTCGCGGACCACCTGCTGGGCGAGCTCCTCGGCGCCCGGCCGGCGGCGAAGCCCGTCGCGGTGGCCGTCCGGACGGCGGGCGCGGACGAGGACCCGATCGCGATCGTCGCCATGGCCTGCCGCTTCCCGGGCGGTGTCCGCACCCCCGAGGAGCTGTGGCAGCTGGTGCTCTCCGGCACCGACGCGGTCGGCGCGCTGCCGACCGACCGCGGCTGGGACCTGAGCGCCCTGGCCGCCGTCGAGAGCGGCACCCAGCAGGCCCGCGAGGGCGGGTTCCTGTACGACGCGGACCGCTTCGACGCCGCGTTCTTCGGGATCTCGCCGCGTGAGGCGCTGGCCATGGACCCGCAGCAGCGGCTGCTGCTGGAGACCTCCTGGGAGGCCTTCGAGCGCGCGGGCATCGACCCGGCCTCGATGAAGGGCAGCCCGACGGGCGTCTTCGTCGGCGCCTCCTCGCACGGCTACGCGACCGGGCAGGGCGTCGACCAGGCGGGCCTCCAGGGCCACCTGCTGACCGGCAACGCCACCTCGGTGGCCTCCGGCCGACTCGCCTACACCTTCGGTCTTGAAGGCCCGGCGGTCACCGTCGACACGGCCTGCTCGTCCTCGCTGGTCGCGCTGCACTGGGCCGCCCAGGCGCTGCGCAGCGGTGAGTGCACGATGGCCCTCGCGGGCGGCGTGACGGTGATGGCCGGCCCGAGCATGTTCCTGGAGATGGGCCGCCAGGGCGGTCTCGCCTCGGACGGCCGCTGCAAGGCCTTCTCGGCGGACGCCGACGGCACCGGCTGGGCGGAGGGCGCGGGCGTGCTGCTGCTGGAGCGGCTGTCGGACGCCGAGCGCAACGGGCACCCGGTGCTCGCGGTGGTGCGCGGCAGCGCGATCAACCAGGACGGTGCCAGCAACGGGCTCACCGCCCCCAACGGCCCGGCTCAGCAGCGGGTGATCCGTCAGGCCCTGGCCAACGCCGGGCTGTCGGCCGCCGAGATCGACGCGGTCGAGGCGCACGGCACCGGGACCGCGCTGGGCGACCCGATCGAGGCCCAGGCCCTGCTGGCGACGTACGGCCGGGAGCGCAGCGGCGACCGCCCGCTCTGGCTGGGCTCACTGAAGTCCAACATCGGCCACGCCCAGGCGGCGGCCGGCGTGGCGGGTGTCATCAAGACGGTGATGGCCCTCCGGGCAGGCGTGCTGCCCAAGACCCTGCACGTGACCGAACGTTCGCCGAAGGTCGACTGGTCGGCGGGCGCGGTGGAACTGCTGACCGAGGCCCGGCCGTGGCCGGAGACCGGGCGCCCGCGTCGAGCGGCCGTCTCCTCCTTCGGCATCAGCGGGACCAACGCCCACACGATCATCGAGCAGGCCGGCGTGCCCGGCCCCACCCCGGCCGAGCCGGTGGAGCCCGTGCAGGCGGCGGACGCCGTCCTGCCGTGGGTGCTGTCGGCGCGCAGCGAGCAGGCCCTGGCCGACCAGGCGCAGCGACTGCTGGCCCACTGGGAGGAGCACGACGACCTGCGGGCCTCCGACGTCGCCCACTCCCTGACGGCCGGACGCAGCACCTTCGAGCACCGGGCCGTCGTGATCGGCTGGGACCGTACGGAGTTCGCGGACGGTCTGACCGCCCTGGCCGCCGGGCGGAGCTCCGCCCGCGTGGTGGAGGGCATGTCCGAGGGCGGGAAGCTGGCCTTCCTGTTCACCGGGCAGGGCAGCCAGCGGCCTGGCACGGGCCGGGAGCTGTACGAGGCCTACCCGGTGTTCGCCGAGGCCTTCGACGCGGTGTGCTCGCGGGTGGAACTGCCGCTGAAGGAGGCGGTGTTCGGTGAGGACGCGGACGTTCTCGCCCGTACGGAGTTCACCCAGCTGGCGCTGTTCGCGGTGGAGACCGCGCTGTTCCGCCTGCTGGAGAGCTGGGGTGTCCGCCCTGACTTCCTGGTCGGCCACTCGATCGGCGAGCTGGCGGCCGCGCACGTCGCCGGGGTGCTGTCGCTGGACGACGCGGTGGCGCTGGTTGCGGCGCGTGGCCGGCTGATGCAGGCGCTGCCGGAGGGCGGTGCGATGGTGGCGGTCAAGGCCGCCGAGGCCGAGGTCCTGCCGCTGCTCACCGAGAACGTGAGCATCGCGGCGGTCAACGGACCGATGTCCGTGGTGGTTTCGGGTGGCGAGGATGAAGTCCTCGCGATCGCCGGGAAGTTCGAGAAGACCAAGCGGCTGAGCGTCTCGCACGCGTTCCACTCGCCGCTGATGGACGGCATGCTGGACGACTTCCGTCGCGTGGCGGAGGGCCTGTCCTACGCGGCGCCGCGCATCCCGGTCGTGTCGAACGTGACGGGTGCCCCGGCGAGTGCCGAGGAGCTGTGCTCGCCCGAGTACTGGGTGCGCCACGTGCGCCAGGCGGTCCGCTTCGCCGACGGCATGCGCACCCTGGAGGCCCAGGGCGTCACCACGTACCTGGAGCTGGGCCCCGACGGCGTGCTCTCGGCCATGGGCCAGGAGTGCGTCGGGCAGGGCGTGTTCACCCCGGCGCTGCGCGCCGGGCGCGCCGAGGCCCGGACGGTGGTCGGTGCGGCGGCCCTGGCGCATGTGCGGGGTGCCGCCGTCGACTGGACGGCCGTCCGGGGCCGGGACACCGGTGCTCGGCGGGTGGAGCTGCCGACGTACGCGTTCGACCGGCAGAGCTACTGGCTGCAGAGCTCTTCGGCGCCGGAGGCCGGGCCGGCCGGTACGGGCGGTGCGATCCAGCAGGCCGACGGCTGGTTCTGGGACGCCGTCGAGCAGGAGGACGTGCACTCCCTGGCCGACGCCCTGGACTCCGGGGACGACGACCTGCGTTCCTCGCTCGGCACGGTGCTGCCGGTGCTGTCCGAGTGGCGTCGGCGCCGGACGGCGGAGTCCACCGTCGACGGCTGGCGCTACCGGGTCGAGTGGAAGCCCCTGCCGGAGGCCACCGCGACTGTTCCGTCCGGTGAGTGGCTGGTGGTGGCGGAGGACGTTTCGGCTGCGCCGGTGGTGGCGTGTGCGGGGGCGTTGTCGGGTCGTGGTGTGTCGGTGCGGCTGGTGGGTTCGGCCGGGCTGTCGCGCGCGGAGCTGGCGGCTGCGGTGGCTGCGGCTGTCGGTGCCCCGGTGGCGGGGGTGCTGGGTGTGGTGTCGGACGCGGGTGTCGCGCTGACGCTGGTGCAGGCCCTCGGTGACGCCGGTGTCGGTGCGCCGCTGTGGCTGGCGACCGGCGGCGCCGTGTCGACGGGTCGTGCGGATGTGCTGCGTGACGCGGCGCAGGCGCAGGTCTGGGGTCTGGGCCGGGTCGTCGCGCTGGAGCACCCGGAGCGTTGGGGCGGTCTGGTCGACCTGCCGGAGGTGCTGGACGAGCGGGCGCAGGGCCGACTGCTGTCGGTGCTGGCCGGCCTCGACGACGAGGACCAGCTCGCCGTGCGCGCGAACGGCGTGTTCGTGCGCCGACTCGTCCGGGCCGACCGGGCCGAGGGCCGGGGCTGGGCACCGCGTGGCACTGTTCTGGTCACCGGCGGCACGGGCGCGCTGGGCGCGCACGTCGCCCGCTGGCTGGTCGCCAACGGCGCCGAGCACGTGGTGCTCACCAGCCGCCGTGGCCTGGACGCCCCGGGCGCGGTGGAACTGCGCGACGAGCTGACCGCTCTCGGCGCCCGGGCCACCGTCGCCGCCTGCGACGTGAGCGACCGTACGGCCGTCGAGGCGCTGCTCGCCGAGCACGCCTTCACCGCCGTCGTCCACGCCGCCGGCGCCACCGCGTCCGCGCCGCTCGCCGAGACGGCGCCGGCGGACTTCGCCGCGGTGGTGGCCGCCAAGGTGTCCGGTGCGGCGCACCTGGACGAACTGCTGGGCGACACCGAACTGGACGCCTTCGTTCTCTTCTCCTCCATCGCCGGCGTCTGGGGCAGCGGCGGGCAGGCCGGCTACTCGGCCGCCAACGCCTACCTGGACGCCCTGGCCGAGCAACGCCGCTCGCGCGGCCTCGCCGCCACGGCGATCGCCTGGGGCCCCTGGGCGGGCTCCGGGATGGCCACCGAGGCCGACGCGGAGGAGCAGCTGCGCCGCCGCGGACTGAACGGCATGGCCCAGGAGTTGGCGACCGAGGCGCTGGCCGGCGCGATCGGCGGCGAGCCCTCGGTCACCGTGGCCGACGTCGACTGGGAGCGCTTCGCCCCCGGCTACACGGCGCTGCGCCGCAGCCCGCTGATCGGCGACCTGCCGGAGGTCCGACTGGCCCTCGCGGTCGGCGAGGCCGACGGCGGGGCGTCCGAGGGCACCGACGCGGCGGCCGAACTGCGGGCCCGGCTGGCCGGGTCGACCGACGGGGAGCGGCGGCAGGCGCTGCTCGACCTGGTCCGCGGCACCGTGGCGGAGGCCCTCGGGCACGCCTCGGCGGCCGAGGTCAGGGCCGACCGCTCGTTCAAGGACCTCGGGTTCGACTCCCTCACCGCGGTCGAGCTGCGCAACCAGCTCACCGCGGCCACCGGTCGGCGACTGCCGGCCACCCTGGTCTTCGACCACCCCACACCGAGGGCGCTCGCGGACCACCTCACCGCGGAACTGTTCCCGGCGGGCGGTGACGCGGCCGGCCCCGAAGGCGGGGAGGCGCGGATCCGCCAGGCGCTGGCCACGGTCCCGTTGTCCCGACTCCGGGAGGCCGGAGTGCTGGACATCCTGCTGGATATCGCCGGTTTGCACGACGACGTCCAGGAATCGGACGGCTCGGACGGAGAGGAGAGCGCGGCATCCATCGACGAGATGGACGCCGACAGCCTGATCCAGATGGCGTTCGAGAACACCGATTCCGATTCCTGACGATTTTTGCGAGAAGTGTGGAGCACATGATGGCCTCGTCCAACGACAAGATGCTTGAGGCGCTTCGTGCGTCGCTGAAGGAGACCGAGCGACTCCGGCAGCAGAACCGGCAACTCCAGGCCGCGTCCCGGGAGCCGATCGCGATCGTCGCGATGAGCTGCCGCTTCCCCGGCGGGGTGCGCACCCCCGAGGAGCTGTGGCAGCTGGTCGCCGACGGCGGCGACGCGATCTCCGTCTTCCCCGAGGACCGCGGCTGGGACACCGAGGGCGTGTACCACCCGGACCCGGCGAACTACGGGACGACCTACTCCCGCGAGGGCGGCTTCCTCGCCGACGCGGGGCGCTTCGACGCGGACTTCTTCGGCATCTCGCCGCGCGAGGCGCTCGCCATGGACCCGCAGCAGCGGCTGCTGCTGGAGACCTCCTGGGAGGCCTTCGAGCGGGCCGGCATCGACCCGGCCGGGCTGAAGGGCAGCCAGGCCGGCGTGTTCGTCGGCGCGGCCTCCTCGGGCTACGCGTCCTCGCTGCGCGCCGTGCCGGAGGGGCTGGAGGGCCACCTGCTGACCGGCAACGCGGGCAGCGTGGTCTCCGGCCGGCTGGCCTACTCCTTCGGTCTTGAGGGCCCGGCGGTCACCGTGGACACCGCCTGCTCCTCCTCCCTGGTCGCCCTGCACCTGGCGGTCCAGGCGCTGCGGGGCGGCGAGTGCACGCTCGCCCTGGCCGGCGGCGTCACGGTGATGGCCACCCCGGACACCTTCATCGAGTTCAGCCGCCAGCGGGGCCTGTCCGCCGACGGCCGCTGCAAGTCCTTCGCCGCGGCGGCGGACGGCACCGGCTGGTCCGAGGGCGTCGGCATGATCCTGCTGGAGCGCCTCTCCGACGCCCGCCGTCTCGGGCACCCGGTGCTGGCCGTCGTCCGCGGCACCGCCGTCAACCAGGACGGTGCCAGCAACGGTCTGACCGCGCCCAACGGCCCCGCCCAGCAGCGCGTCATCCGCCAGGCCCTCGCCAATGCCCGCCTCTCCGGTGACCAGGTCGACGCCGTCGAGGCGCACGGCACCGGCACGGTGCTCGGCGACCCGATCGAGGCCCAGGCGCTGCTCGCCACCTACGGCCAGGACCGGCCGGAGGGGCAGCCGCTGTGGCTGGGCTCGCTGAAGTCCAACCTCGGCCACACCCAGGCCGCCGCCGGTGTCGCCGGCGTCATGAAGATGGTCATGGCGATCCGCGCCGGGGTGCTCCCGCAGACCCTGCACGTGGACGAACCCTCGCCGAAGGTCGACTGGGCCGCGGGCTCCGTCGAACTGCTCACCGAGGCCAGGGACTGGCCGGAGACCGGCCACCCGCGCCGGGCCGGCGTCTCCGCCTTCGGCGTCAGCGGCACCAACGCGCACGCCATCATCGAGCAGGCCGCGCCGGCCGCCGACGGCGACGAGCCGGCCCCCGTCGCGGGCCCCGGCGCGCTCCCCGCCGGCACGCCCGTCCCGTGGGTCCTGTCCGCCCGCACCGAGAAGGCGCTGTGCGCCCAGGCCGGGCGCCTGCGCGACTGGGTCGGCGCCCACCCCGACGCCCACCCGGCCTCCGTGGCCGCCTCGTTGGCCGCCTCCCGGGCCTCCCTGGAGCACCGCGCGGTGCTGCTGGTCGACGGGCCGGAGGCGGCCGAGCGCGCGCTGGCGGCCTTCGCCGAGGGCGCGGACGAGCCGGCCGCGGCGCGCGGCACGGCGGACGAGGCCCGGATGGCCTTCCTGTTCACCGGGCAGGGCAGCCAGCGGCTCGGCATGGGGCGCGAGCTGTACGACGCCTTCCCGGTGTTCGCCGAGGCCTTCGACGCGGTGTGTTCGCGGGTCGAACTGCCGCTGAAGGAGGCGGTGTTCGGGGAGGACGCCGCGGTCCTGGCCCGTACCGAGTTCACCCAGGTGGCGCTGTTCGCGGTGGAGACCGCGCTGGTCCGGCTCTTCGAGAGCTGGGGTGTCCGCCCTGACTTCCTGGTGGGCCACTCGATCGGCGAGCTGGTCGCCGCGCACGTCGCCGGGGTGCTGTCGCTGGACGACGCGGTGGCGCTGGTCGCCGCTCGTGGCCGGTTGATGCAGGCGCTGCCGGAGGGCGGCGCGATGGTCGCGGTCAAGGCCGCCGAGGCCGAGGTGCTGCCGCTGCTCACCGGCAACGTCAGCATCGCCGCGATCAACGGGCCGACGTCCGTGGTGATTTCGGGCGACGAGGCCGAAGTGCTGGCGATTGCGGGGCAGTTCGAGAAGGCCAAGCGTCTCAACGTCTCGCACGCCTTCCACTCGCCGCTGATGGACGGCATGCTGGCGGACTTCCGCCGGGTGGCGGAGGGTCTGACGTACAGCGCCCCGCGCATCCCGGTCGTCTCCAACGTGACCGGCGCTCTCGCCACCGCCGAGGAGCTGTGCTCGCCCGAGTACTGGGTGCGCCACGTCCGCCAGGCCGTCCGCTTCGCCGACGGCATGCGGGCACTGGAGGCCCAGGGCGTCAGCGTCTTCGTCGAGCTTGGCCCCGACGGCGTGCTGTCCGCGCTGGGCGAGCACGGCGTCCGCGTCCCCGCGCTGCGGGCCGGTCGGCCGGAGGTCAGGACCGCGCTGACCGCGCTCGCCACCGCCTACGCGCACGGCGTCCCCGTCGACTGGCAGGCCCTGCTCACCGGACCGGACACCCGGCGGGTCGACCTGCCGACCTACGCCTTCCAGCACGAGTGGTTCTGGCTGGAGACCGGCCGCACCGCCGTCCCGACCGCCGACGCGGCAGCCCGCGACAACGACGCCGAGCAGGTCGACGCCAGGTTCTGGGAGGCCGTCGAGCGGCAGGACCTGCGCTCGCTCGCCACCGCCCTGGACCTGGACCAGGCGGAGCTGGACGCCTCCGCCGACGCGCTCGCGCCCGCCCTGCCCGTCCTGTCGCACTGGCACCGGCAGCGCCGCGCCCGCTCCACCGTGGACGGCTGGCGCTACCGCGCCGCGTGGAACCCGCTCACCGACCTGCCGACCGCCGAACTCTCCGCTACCTGGCTGCTCGTCCACCCGGAGGGCGGCGGCGAGGACGGCTGGACCACCGCCGTCGCGGAGACCCTGGAGAGATACGGCGCCCACGTCCTGAGGCTGCCCGTACCGTCCGGCGCGCTCGACCGGGCCGCGCTGGCCGAGCGGCTGCGCGCTGCCGTCGAGGACCCGGCCGCACTGACCGGTGTCCTGTCGCTGCTGGCCCTCGGGACCGGATCACACCCCGAGCACCCCATGCTGACCGCCGGCCTGGCCGACAGCCTCGCGCTGGTGCAGGCGTTGGGTGACGCGGGTGTGGGGGCGCCGTTGTGGTTGGCGTCGCGGGGTGCGGTGTCGGTCGGTCGTGCCGATCGGGTGAGCAGTGCGGTGCAGGCGCAGGTCTGGGGTCTGGGCCGGGTGGTGGCGCTGGAGGCGCCGGAGCGTTGGGGTGGTCTGGTCGACCTGCCCGAGGTGTTGGATGCTCGGGCGCGGGGCCGGTTGGCCGCTGTGTTGGCGGGTGTGGGCGGTGAGGACCAGGTCGCGGTGCGCGCCTCGGGCGTGTTCGTGCGTCGTCTGGTGCGGGCCGGTCGTTCGGGTGAGGCGGCCGCTTCGTGGTCGCCGCGTGGCACGGTGCTGGTCACGGGCGGTACGGGTGCGCTGGGTGCGCGGGTGGCGCGCTGGCTGGCGGACAACGGTGCCGGGCATCTGGTGCTGACCAGCCGTCGGGGCCTGGACGCCCCGGGTGCGGTCGAACTGCGTGAGGAGCTCGTCGCGTCGGGTGTCGAGGTGACCGTCGCCGCGTGTGACGTCGCCGACCGTACGGCCGTCGAGGCGCTGCTCGCCGAGCACGAGTTCACCGCCGTCGTCCACACCGCCGGCGTCAACCACCTCGCGCTGCTCCCGGACGCGCGGCCGGAGGAGTTCGCCGACGTCCTCGCCGCCAAGGCGGGCGGCGCCGCGCACCTGGACGAGCTGCTCGGGGACACCGAGCTGGACGCCTTCGTCCTCTTCTCCTCCATCGCGGGTGTCTGGGGCAGTGGTGGGCAGTCCGCCTACGCTGCCGCCAACGCCTACCTGGACGCCCTGGCCGAGCAGCGCCGCGGCCGCGGCCTGGCTGCCACCGCCGTCGCCTGGGGCCCCTGGGCCGACGGCGGCATGGCCGCCGAGGACGACGCGGAGGAGCAGCTGCGCCGCCGCGGCCTGCCCGTGATGGCCCCCGAACTGGCGATCGCCGCCCTGGCGCAGGCGCTCGACCACGACGAGACCGCGCTGACCGTCGCCGACGTCGACTGGGCGCGCTTCGCCCCGGTCTTCGCCGCCGGCCGCAACCGCCCGCTGATCGCCGACCTCCCCGAGGTCCGCGCCCTGGCCACCACGGCCGCCCCGCAGGAGGGCCCGGCCGACGCCGCCTCCCCCTGGGCCGCACGGGTCGCGGGCCTCTCCCCGCTGGACCGCGGGCGCGTCCTGGAGGAGCTGGTGCGCGACGCCGTCGCCGCCGTCCTCGGACACAGCGGCGCGGAGGCCATCGACCCCGGCCGGGCGTTCAAGGACCTCGGCTTCGACTCGCTGACCGCCGTCGAACTGCGCAACCGCCTCAACACGGCCACCGGACTGACCCTGCCGGCCACCCTGGTCTTCGACCACCCGACCGCCGCCGCCCTCGGCGCCCACCTCGGCGCCGAACTGCTCGGCACCGACACCGGGGCACAGGCCCCCGCCGTGCCGCAGGCGGCCGACGACGAGCCCATCGCCATCATCGGCATGGCCTGCCGCTACCCCGGCGGCGTCACCTCGCCCGAGGACCTGTGGCAGCTCGTGCTCGACGGCGCCGACGCCGTCGGGGACTTCCCGACCGACCGCGGCTGGGACCTCGGCGCCGTGAGCAGCGCCCTCGGCGGAGAGCAGGAGACCTCCTACGCGCGCTGCGGCGGCTTCCTGCACGGTGCGAGCGAGTTCGACCCGGCGTTCTTCGGCATCTCGCCGCGCGAGGCGCTCGCCATGGACCCGCAGCAGCGCCTGCTGCTGGAGACCTCCTGGGAGGTCTTCGAGCGTGCCGGCATCACCCCCGGCTCGGTGCGCGGCACGGCCACCGGCGTCTTCGCCGGCACCAACAGCCAGGACTACGCCGCCCTGCTGGCCGGCCAGGAGTCCAGCGAGGGACACCTCGCCACCGGCACCGCCGCCAGCGTGGTCTCCGGCCGCCTGGCGTACACCTTCGGCCTTGAGGGCCCGGCGGTCACCGTCGACACCGCCTGCTCCTCCTCGCTGGTCGCGCTCCACCTGGCCGCCCAGGCGCTGCGCAACGGCGAGTGCACCATGGCGCTGGCCGGCGGCGTCGTCGTGATGGCCACCCCCGGCACCTTCGTCGAGTTCAGCAAGCAGCGCGGCCTGGCCGCCGACGGCCGCTGCAAGGCCTTCGCGGCCTCGGCCGACGGCACCGGCTGGGGCGAGGGCGCGGGCATGCTTCTGCTGGAGCGCCTCTCCGACGCCCGCCGCAACGGCCACCAGGTGCTGGCGGTCGTGCGCGGCAGCGCGATCAACCAGGACGGTGCCAGCAACGGCCTCACCGCCCCCAACGGCCCCGCCCAGCAGCGGGTCATCCGTGCCGCGCTGGCCGGCGCCGGCCTGACGGCCGCCCAGGTCGACGCCGTCGAGGCGCACGGCACCGGCACCCGACTGGGTGACCCGATCGAGGCCCAGGCCCTGCTCGCCACCTACGGGCAGGAGCGCAGCGGCGAACCGCTGTGGCTCGGCTCCCTCAAGTCCAACATCGGCCACACCCAGTCGGCTTCGGGTGTCGGCGGCGTCATCAAGATGGTGATGGCGATGCGGCACGGTGTGCTGCCGCGCACCCTGCACGTCGACGAGCCCACCCCCCACGTGGACTGGTCGGCCGGCGCCGTCGAGCTGCTGACGGAGACGCGGAGCTGGCCCGAGACGGCCCACCCGCGCCGGGCCGGCGTCTCCTCCTTCGGCATGAGCGGCACCAACGCCCACGTCATCCTCGAACAGGCCGCCGACGAGCCGGTGGACACCGACCCGCAGGCCGCGCCGGCGAAGCACGGCGACGCGCCGGTGCTCTGGGCCCTGTCGGGCCGCACCCCGGACGCCCTCGCCGCCCAGGCCGGACGCCTCCGCGCCCACCTGGAGACCCGGCCGGACGTCCCGGCCACCGACCTCGGGTACTCGCTCGCGGCCACCCGTACCCACCACGAGCACCGCGCCGTCCTGCTCGGCGACAGCCGGACGGCCCTGCTCGACGGCCTGGGCGCACTCGCCGAGCGCGCCGACCGGACCGGACTCGTCCGGGGCGTCGCCTCGGGCGGCAAGCTGGCGTTCCTGTTCACGGGGCAGGGCAGCCAGCGGCCTGGCATGGGCCGGGAGCTGTACGAGGCGTACCCGGTGTTCGCGGACGCCTTCGACGCCGTCTGTGCGCGGGTCGAACTCCCGCTGCGGGAGGCCGTGTTCGGTGATGACGCTGACGTTCTCGCCCGTACGGAGTTCACCCAGCCGGCGCTGTTCGCCGTCGAGGTGGCGCTGTTCCGCCTCTTCGAGAGCTGGGGTGTGCGGCCGGACGTCCTGGTCGGGCACTCGGTGGGCGAGCTGGCGGCCGCGCACGTCGCGGGCGTCCTCTCGCTCGATGACGCCGTTGCGCTGGTCGCCGCGCGTGGCCGGCTGATGCAGGCGCTGCCCGAGGGCGGTGCGATGGTCGCGGTCAAGGCCACCGAGGCCGAGATCCTGTCGCTGCTGACCGCCCAGGTGAGCATCGCTGCGATCAACGGGCCGTCCTCGGTGGTGATTTCCGGGGACGAGGCCGAAGTGCTGGCGATCGCCGGGCAGTTCGAGAAGACCAAGCGGCTGAGCGTCTCGCACGCGTTCCACTCGCCGCTGATGGACGGCATGTTGGCGGACTTCCGCCGGGTGGCGGAGGGTCTGACCTATTCGGCGCCGCAGATCGCCGTGGTCTCCAACGTGACCGGTGCCCTGGCCACGGCGGAGGAGCTGTGCTCGCCCGAGTACTGGGTGCGCCACGTCCGCCAGGCGGTTCGCTTCGCCGACGGCATGAGCGCCCTCGAAGCCGAGGGCGTGACCACGTACCTGGAGCTGGGCCCGGACGGTGTCCTCACCGCGATGGCCCAGGAGTGCGTCGGCGGCGGCGAGTTCGCCTCCGCCCTGCGCCGCGACCGCGCGGAGACGCAGACCGTCGTCACCGCCCTCGCCGTGGCGCACGTCAACGGCGCCGAGCTCGACCTGACCTCCTACTTCGGCTCCGGCAACCACCGGGTCGAGCTGCCGACGTACGCGTTCCAGCGTGAGCGCTACTGGCCGACGGTGGCCTCGGGCTGGCTGGGCGAGGTCGCCTCGCTGGGCCTGGGCGCGGCCGACCACCCGCTGCTGGGGGCCGGCGTGTCGCTGGCCGACGCGGAGGGCTTCCTGTTCACGGGCCGCCTGTCGGTGGAGTCGCACCCGTGGCTGGCCGATCACGCGGTGCTTGGTTCGGTGATCGTTCCTGGCACGGCGTACGTGGAGCTCGCCGTCCGCGCGGGCGACCAGGTGGGTTGCTCGCTGGTGGAGGAGCTGACGCTGGAGGCGCCGCTGGTGCTTCCGGAGTCCGGCGGTGTGCAGGTCCAGGTCTGGGTCGGTGCGCCCGACGGCGAGGGTCGTCGCTCGGTGACGGTCCACTCGCGGGTCGAGGGCGCCGGTGAGGACGGCCTCTGGACCCGTCATGTCTCGGGTGTGCTGGCGGAGGGTGCGTCGGTCGCTGAGGGTGCGGGTCTGGTGGAGTGGCCGCCGGCGGGTGCCGAGGCGGTGGAGCTGGACGGGTTCTACGGGGCGATGGAGGGCGTCGGGTTCGG
>NZ_JBVILX010000042.1:0-12614 GCF_055580145.1 Kitasatospora sp. NPDC032121
TGGCGCACGTGGCGCACCCAGTACTCGGGCGAGCACAACTCCTCGGCGGCGGCCAGGGCGCCGGTCACGTTGGACACCACCGCGATCTGCGGCGCCGAGTAGGTCAGGCCCTCCGCCACCCGGCGGAAGTCGTCCAACATCCCGTCCATCAAGGGCGAGTGGAACGCGTGCGAGACGTGGAGCCGCTTGGTCTTCTCGAACTGGCTGGCGATCGCCAGCACTTCGGACTCATCGCCCGAAATCACCACGGAGGTCGGGCCATTGACGGCGGCGATGCTCACGTTCTCGGTCAGCAGCGGCAGGACGTCGGCCTCGGCGGCCTTGACCGCCACCATCGCGCCGCCCTCGGGCAGCGCCTGCATCAACCGGCCACGAGCGGCGACCAGCGCCACCGCGTCGTCCAGCGACAGCACACCCGCGACGTGCGCGGCCACCAGCTCACCGATGGAGTGGCCCACCAGGAAGTCCGGGCGCACCCCCCAGCTCTCGAACAGACGGAACAGCGCCACCTCGACGGCGAACAGCGCCGGCTGCGTGAACTCCGTACGGGCCAGGGCGTCCGCGTTCTCGCCGAACACGGCCTCCCGCAGCGGGAGTTCAATGCGCGCGCACACCGCGTCGAAGGCGTCCGCGAACACCGGGAAGGCGTCGTACAGCTCACGCCCCATGCCCGAGCGCTGGCTCCCCTGTCCCGTGAACAGGAACGCCGTCCGCCCGGCACCCGCCGTGCCCGTGATCAGCCCGGCGGCGGTTCGGCCCTCGGCCAGTGCCGCCAGGCCCTCGCGCAGACCCGCCTGGTCACCGGCCGTCACCGCGGCCCGGTGCTCCAGCGCGGCACGCGTGGTGGCCAGCGAGAAGCCGACCTCGGCGGGCGACAGGTCGCCGGCCTCGTCCAGCACGGCCAGCAGTCGGCCGGCCTGCGCCCGGAGCGCCTCCGGGCTGCCCGCCGACAGCACCCACGGCGCCACCGGACCGGCCTCGTCGGCCGGGGCCGCGGCCTGCGGCGCCTCGACCGCCGCCGGGGCCTGCTCGATGATGACGTGCGCGTTGGTGCCGCTCATGCCGAAGGACGACACGCCCGCCCGGCGCGGCGCGCCGGTCTCGGGCCACGACCGGGCCTCGGTCAGCAGCTCGACCGCGCCCGAGGCCCAGTCGACCTCGGGGGTCGGCTCGTCCACGTGCAGGGTCTGCGGCAGCAGCCCCTCCCGCATCGCCATGACCATCTTGATGATCCCGGCGACGCCGGCGGCGGCCTGGGTGTGGCCGATGTTGGACTTCAACGAGCCCAGCCAGAGCGGCTCTTCGGTGCGTTCCTGGCCGTAGGTGGCCAGCAGCGCCTGGGCCTCGATCGGGTCACCCAGTCGGGTGCCCGTGCCGTGCGCCTCGACCGCGTCGACCTCGGCGGCGGACAGCCCGGCGCTGGCCAGCGCCGCGCGGATGACCCGCTGCTGGGACGGCCCGTTGGGGGCGGTCAGGCCGTTGCTGGCACCGTCCTGGTTGATCGCCGAACCGCGCACGACCGCGAGCACCGGGTGCCCGTTGCGCTGCGCGTCCGACAGGCGCTCCAGCAGCAGGACGCCCGCGCCCTCGCCCCAGCCCGTACCGTCCGCGGCGGCCGCGAAGGCCTTGCAGCGGCCGTCCGTCGCCAGGCCGCGCTGGCGGCTGAACTCCACGAAGGTGCCCGGGGTGGACATCACGACCACACCACCGGCCAGCGCCATCGAGCACTCACCGCTGCGCAGCGCCTGCACGGCGAAGTGCAGCGCGACCAGCGAGGACGAACACGCCGTGTCGACGGTCGCCGCCGGGCCCTCAAGACCGAAGGTGTAGGCGAGGCGTCCTGAGACCACGCTGGCGGCGTTGCCGGTCGCGAGGTAGCCGTCCGCGTCCTGGGTGAGCGCGAGCAGCAGCGCGGCGTAGTCCTGGCTGTTGGAGCCCATGAAGACACCGGTCCGGCTGCCCCGCGCGGACGCCGGGTCGATACCGGCGCGCTCGAAGGCCTCCCAGGTGGTCTCCAGCAGCAGACGCTGCTGCGGGTCCATCGCCAGCGCCTCGCGCGGGCTGATGCCGAAGAAGGACGGGTCGAACTCGCCCGCGCCGTCGAGGAATCCGCCGTCACGGGCGTAGGAGGTCCCGAGGTTCGCCGGGTCCGGGTCGTAGAGCGCGTCCAGGTCCCAGCCGCGGTCGGCCGGGAATCCGCCGACGGCGTCGCGGCCCTCGGCGACCAGTCGCCACAGGTCCTCGGGCGACTGGACGCCGCCGGGCAGGCGGCAGCTCATCGCGACGATGGCGATCGGCTCGTCGGCCGCGGAGACGGCGGTCGGCGCGTCGGACTGCTCCTGGGAGCCGAGGAGTTCGGCCAGCAGGTGATCGGCGACGACGGCGGCGTTCGGGTAGTCGAACACCAGGGAGGCGGGCAGCCGCAGGCCGGTGACCGCGTTCAGGTTGTTGCGCAGCTCGACGGCGGTCAGCGAGTCGAAGCCCAGCTCACGGAAGGCCTTGGCCGGCTCGACGGCTCCGGCGCCGTGGTGCCCGAGCACCGAGGCGGCCTCGGTCCGAACCAGGTCCAGCAGGGCGCGCTCACGCTCGGCCGGGGTGAGCGCCCGCAGGCGCTGGACCAGGCCGTTGGCCTCGCCGTCCGGCTGGGCCGAAGACGCGGCACCGGTGAGGGCGCGCTGCACCTCGGGCAGGTCGCCGATCAGCGGGCGCGGGCGGGCCACGGTGAAGCCGGGGACGAACAGCGCCCAGTCGACGTCGGCCACCACCACGGCGGGCTCGTCCTCGGCGACGGCGGCGGCCAGTGCGGCAACCGCCTGCGCGGGCGGCAGCACCGGCAGGCCGCGGCGGCGCAGGCGGTCCTCCGCCTCGGCCTCGACCATGCCGCCGTCGGCCCAGGGGCCCCAGGCGACGGCGGTGGCGGCGAGGCCGCGGGCGCGGCGCTGCTCGGCGAGGGCGTCCAGGTGGGCGTTGGCGGCCGCGTAGGCGGCCTGGCCGCCGCTGCCCCAGACACCCGCGATGGAGGAGAAGAGGACGAAGGCGTCCAGCTCGGTGTCGCCGAGCAGCTCGTCCAGGTGCGCCGCACCGTCGACCTTGGCGCGGAGCGCGTCGGTGAAGGCGGGCAGGTCGGTGTCGGCGATCGTGCCCCCGTCCGCCACACCGGCGGCGTGGACGACGGCGGTGAAGGCGTACTCGGCGAGCAGCGCCTCGACGGCCGCACGGTCGGCGACATCACACGCGGCGACGGTCACCCGGGCGCCGAGAGCGGTCAGCTCGTCCCGCAGCTCGGCCGCGCCCGGGGCGTCCAGACCCCGACGGCTGGTGAGCACCACGTGCTCAGCACCGCCACCCGCCAGCCAACGGGCCACATGCGCACCCAGCGCACCCGTCCCACCCGTCACCAGAACAGTGCCACGCGGCGTCCACACAGCGGCAGCACCCGGCACCCGGACCAGCCTGCGCACGAACACACCGCTCGCTCGCACGGCGAGCTGGTCCTCGTCACCCAGGCCGGCCAGCACCGACAGCAGTCGGCCCTGCGCCCGCTCGTCCAGCACCTCCGGCAGGTCGACCAGACCGCCCCAACGCTCCGGGTGCTCCAGCGCGATGACCCGGCCCAGACCCCAGACCTGCGCCTGCGCCGCGTCACGCAGCACATCCGCACGACCCGTCGACACGGCGCCGCCGGTCGCCAGCCACAGCGGCGCACCGACACCGGCGTCACCGAGGGCCTGCACCAGCGTCAGCGCGACACCCGCGTCCGACACCACACCCAGCACCCCCGCCACCGGGGCACCGACAGCCGCAGCCACCGCAGCCGCCAGCTCCGCGCGCGACAGCCCGGCCGAACCCACCAGCCGCACCGACACACCACGACCCGACAACGCCCCCGCACACGCCACCACCGGCGCAGCCGAAACGTCCTCCGCCACCACCAGCCACTCACCGGACGGAACGGCGGAGCCGAGCTCGGTCACCGGCTTCCACTGGACACGGTAGCGCCAGCCGTCGACGGTGTGGCGCTCACGGCGGCGACGCCGCCAGGAGGAGAGCGCGGGCAGCACGGTGCCGAGGGAGGTGCGGACGCCCTGCTCGGCGTCGTCCACCTCCAGGGCCTCGGCCAGCGCGCCGAGGTCCTCGCGTTCCACGGCCTCCCAGAAGACCGCGGTGTCGAAGACGTCCCCGGCGGGCCCGTCGAGGGCCGGACGCGCCACGAGGCTGAGGTCGGGCCAGTAGGTCTCCTGCTGGAAGGCGTACGTCGGCAGATCGACGCGCACGGCGCCGGTGCCGGCGAAGACGGCGCTCCACTCGACGGCCGAGCCGTGGACGTGGGCGGCGGCCAGGGCGGTCAGCGCGGTCTGCGCCTCGCCCCGTCCGGTGCGCAGGGCGGCGGCGAAGGCCGCGACGCCGGTCAGGCACTCCTGGGCCATGGCGGTGAGGACACCGTCCGGGCCCAGCTCGACGAAGGTGCTGACGCCCTGAGCCTCCAGGGTCCGCATGCCGTCGGCGAAGCGAACGGCCTGGCGGACGTGGCGCACCCAGTACTCGGGCGAGCACAGCTCCTCGGCGGTGGCGACCGAACCGGTCACGTTGGACACCACCGGGATGACCGGCTCGGCGTAGTCCAGGCCCTCGGCGACGGCCCGGAACTCCTCCACCATGCCGTCCATCAGCGGCGAGTGGAAGGCGTGCGAGACGCTCAGCCGCTTGGTCTTCTCGAACTGCCCGGCGATGGCGAGGACTTCATCCTCGTCGCCGGAAATCACCACGGAGGAGGGCCCGTTGATGGCAGCGATGCTCACCTGGGCGGTCAGCAGCGGCAGGACCTCGGCCTCGGCGGCCTTGACCGCCACCATCGCGCCGCCCTCCGGCAGCGCCTGCATCAGCCGGCCACGCGCCGCGACCAGGGTGACGGCGTCGTCCAGCGACAGCACACCGGCGACATGCGCGGCCGCGATCTCGCCGATCGAGTGGCCCACCAGGACGTCGGGCCGAACACCCCAGCTCTCGAAGAGGCGGAACAGCGCGGTCTCCACCGCGAACAGCGCGACCTGCGTGTACTCGGTGCGCGCGAGAACGTCAGCGTCCTCACCGAACACGGCTTCCCGCAGCGGCAGTTCGACCCGCGCGCAGACGGCGTCGAAGGCGTCCGCGAACACCGGGAAGGCGTCGTACAGCTCACGCCCCATCCCCGGCCGCTGGCTCCCCTGCCCCGTGAACAGGAACGCCAGCTTCCCGCCCGAGGCGGCACCTGTCACCAGCCCGGCGGCCGTGCCGCCCTCGGCCAGTGCCTCGACGGCGGCCAGCAGCTCGGCCGGGCCGTCCACGACGACGGCCGCCCGGTGCTCGAAGGCGGCCCGGGAGGTCGCGAGCGAGTACGCGAGGTCGGCGGCCGGCACGTCCGACCGGGTGCGCAGGTGGGCGGCCAGGCGGTGGGCCTGGGCGCGCAGGGCGTCGGGGGTGCGGCCCGACAGGACGACCGGCAGGTCGGCGGCCGGGGCCGGAACGGCCTCGCGGGCCGGCGCGTCGGTGTCCGCCGGGGCCTGCTCGATGAGGACGTGGGCGTTGGTGCCGGAGACGCCGAAGGAGGAGACGCCGGCCCGGCGGGGTTCGCCGGTCTCGGGCCAGTCCCGCGACTCCGTCAGCAGCTCGACGGCGCCGGACGTCCAGTCGATGTGCGGGGACGGCTCGTCGACGTGCAGGGTCTTCGGGAGCACTCCGGCGCGGATCGCCATGACCATCTTGATGACGCCGCCGACGCCGGAGGCGGCCTGGGTGTGGCCGATGTTGGACTTCAGCGAGCCCAGCCAGAGCGGGCGGTCGCCGCTGCGCTCCTGGCCGTAGGTGGCGAGCAGGGCCTGGGCCTCGATCGGGTCGCCGAGCACGGTGCCGGTGCCGTGTGCCTCGACGGCGTCGACCTGATCGGCCGTCAGGCCGGCGCCGGCCAGCGCCTGGCGGATGACACGCTGCTGCGCGGGGCCGTTGGGGGCGGTGAGGCCGTTGCTGGCACCGTCCTGGTTGATCGCCGAACCACGGACGACCGCCAGCACCGGGTGCCCGAGGCGCTGCGCGTCCGAGAGCCGCTCGACCAACAGCACGCCGACGCCCTCGCCCCAGCCGGTGCCGTCCGCGGCGCCCGCGAAGGACTTGCAGCGCCCGTCGACGGCCAGGCCGCGCTGGCGGCTGAACTCGACGAAGGCGGCGGGGGTGGACATGACGGTGACACCGCCGGCCAGGGCCATGGTGCACTCGCCGTTGCGCAGCGACTGGACGGCCAGGTGGAGGGCGACCAGGGAGGAGGAGCAGGCGGTGTCGACGGTGACAGCCGGGCCCTCGAGGCCGAAGGTGTACGCCAGGCGCCCGGAGACGACGGCGGCGGCGTTGCCGGTGGCCAGGTAGCCCTCGGTCGCCTCGGCGGTGCTCATCAGGAGGGCGCCGTAGTCCTGGCCGTTGGAGCCGACGAACACGCCGGCCTGGCTGCCCTTCAGGGTGGCCGGGTCGATGCCGGCGCGCTCGAAGGCCTCCCAGGAGGTCTCCAGCAGCAGCCGCTGCTGCGGGTCCATGGCCAGCGCCTCACGCGGCGAGATCCCGAAGAACGCGGCGTCGAAGCGGCCGACGCCGGGGAGGAAGCCGCCCTCGCGCGAGTAGGAGGTGCCCTGGTGTGCCGGGTCCGGGTGGTAGAGGGCGTCGAGGTCCCAGCCGCGGTCCTCGGGGAAGGTGCCGATGCCGTCGATGCCGTCGGCGACGATCCGCCACAGGTCCTCGGGCGAGCTGACGCCGCCGGGGTAGCGGCAGGCCATGCCGACGATGGCGATCGGCTCGTCGTCGGTCCGCGCGGTCGCGGCGGCGGGCACGGCGGCGGACTGCTCGCCGAGCAGGCGGGTCCGCAGGTGGGCGGCCAGGACCTCGGGGGTCGGGTAGTCGAAGACCAGGGTGGCCGAGAGGGAGAGGCCGGTGCCGGCGGTCAGCAGGTTGCGCAGCTCGACGGCGGTCAGCGAGTCGAAGCCGAGGTCCTTGAAGGCGCGGCCGGACTCGATCTCGGCGGAGTCGGCGTGGCCGAGCACCGTGGCGACGTGGCCCCGGACGAGCCCGGTCAGCAGCTGCACCTGCTCGGCGGCGGCGAGCGGGGCGATCCGCTCGCGCAGCCGGCCGGCCTGGTCGGTGGTCTGCGCGGGCGCCTGCTCGGCGTCGAGCAGCGCCCGGACCTCGGGGAGGTCGGCGATCAGCGGGCGCGGGCGGGCGGCGGTGAAGGCCGGGGCGAAGCGCGCCCAGTCGACGTCGGCGACGGTCAGCGTGGCGTCGCCCTCGGAGAGGGCGCGGCCGAGGGCGGCCAGTGCCAGTTCGGGGGCGAGCGGCGGCAGGCCGCGGCGGCGCAGCTGCTGCTCGCCCTCGCCGTCGACCATGCCGCCGTCGGCCCAGGGGCCCCAGGCGACGGCGGTGGCAGCCAGGCCGCGGCCGCGGCGCTGCTCGGCCAGGGCGTCCAGGTAGGCGTTGGCGGCGGCGTAGGCGGACTGCCCACCACTGCCCCAGACACCCGCGATGGAGGAGAAGAGGACGAAGGCGTCCAGCTCGGTGTCCCCGAGCAGCTCGTCCAGGTGCGCGGCACCGGCCACCTTCGCGGCCATCAGCTCGGCGGCCTCGGCGGCGTCGGTGGCGGCGAGCACGGCCGAACCGGTCAGACCGGCGGTGTGGACGACGGCGGTGAACTCGTGCTCGGCGAGCAGCGCCTCGACGGCCGTACGGTCGGCGACGTCACACGCGGCGACGGTCACCTCGACACCCGACGCGACGAGCTCCTCACGCAGTTCGACCGCACCCGGGGCGTCCAGGCCCCGACGGCTGGTCAGCACCAGATGCCCGGCACCGTTGTCCGCCAGCCAGCGCGCCACCCGCGCACCCAGCGCACCCGTACCGCCCGTGACCAGCACCGTGCCACGCGGCGACCACGAAGCGGCCGCCCCACCCGAACGACCGGCCCGCACCAGACGACGCACGAACACGCCCGAGGCGCGCACCGCGACCTGGTCCTCACCGCCCACACCCGCCAACACAGCGGCCAACCGGCCCCGCGCCCGAGCATCCAACACCTCGGGCAGGTCGACCAGACCACCCCAACGCTCCGGCGCCTCCAGCGCCACCACCCGGCCCAGACCCCAGACCTGCGCCTGCACCGCACTGCTCACCCGATCGGCACGACCGACCGACACCGCACCCCGCGACGCCAACCACAACGGCGCCCCCACACCCGCGTCACCCAACGCCTGCACCAGCGCGATGGTCGCGGTGAAGCCGACGGACAGCACCGGCTGGCCGGCGTCCGGCTGCTCGGCGAGGGCGAGCAGGGACAGTACGCCGGTCACCTCGGTGCCCTCGGCGGCGATCCCGGCCAGCAGCTCCGCCAGGCCCGCCCGGTCGGCGCCCGCCTCGACGTCGACGCGGCGCACCTCGGCGCCGCTCGCGGTGAGCGTCTCGGCGACGGCGGTGGCGGTGGCCTCGTCCAGGCCGGCCGGAACGGCGAGCAGCCAGGTGCCCGCCGGGGCGGCCGCCTGCTCACCGTCGACCGGCTGCCAGGTGACGTGGTACTGCCAACCGTCCACCGTGGTCCGGTTCCTGCGCTGCTCGCGCCAGGTGGAGAGAGCGGGCAGCAGGGTGCTCAGGGAGGACTGCACCAGCTCGTCGCCGCCGTCCACGGACAGCGTCATCGCCACGGCGGCGAGGTCACCGCTCTCGACGGCCGCCCAGAACGCGGAGTCCGTGCCGTCCACCGGCTCGAAGGCCGCCTCGGCGGCGTCGTTCGGCAGGTCGAGCCAGTAGCGCTGCCGCTGGAAGGCGTAGGTGGGCAGCTCGACGCGGCTCGCACCGGTGCCGTCGAAGGCCGGCGACCAGTCCACCGCGGCACCGTTCACGTGCGCGGTGGCCAGCGCGGTCAGCAGCGACCGCTGCTCCGGGCGGCCGGCGCGCAGAGCCGGGGTGAACATGCCCTGCTCGACGCACTCCTGGCCCATGGCCGACAGCACGCCGTCGGGGCCCAGCTCGACGAAGACGCTGACGCCCTGGGCTTCGAGGGCGCGCATGCCGTCGGCGAAGCGGACGGCCTCGCGGACGTGGCGCACCCAGTACTCGGGCGAGCACAGCTCCTCGGCGGTGGCCAGGGCACCGGTGACGTTGGAGACCACGGCGATCTGCGGCGTCGCGTAGGTCAGACCCTCCGCCACCCGGCGGAAGTTGTCCAGCATGCCGTCCATCAGCGGCGAGTGGAAGGCGTGCGAGACATTGAGACGCTTGGTCTTCTCGAACTGCCCGGCGATCGCCAGCACTTCGGCCTCGTCGCCGGAAATCACCACCGAGGTCGGCCCGTTGATGGCGGCGATGCTGACGTTGTCCGTGAGCAGCGGCAGGATCTCGGCCTCGGTGGCCTTGACCGCGACCATCGCGCCGCCCTCGGGCAGCGCCTGCATCAGCCGCCCACGAGCGGCGACCAGCGTGACCGCGTCGTCCAGCGACAGGACACCGGCCACGTGGGCGGCCGCGATCTCACCGATCGAGTGGCCAACCAGGAAGTCCGGACGCACCCCCCAGCTCTCGAACAGACGGAACAGCGCGGTCTCCACCGCGAACAGCGCCAGCTGGGTGAACTCCGTACGGGCCAGAACGTCCGCGTCCTCCCCGAACACGGCCTCCCGCAGGGGCAGTTCGACCCGCGCGCAGACGGCGTCGAAGGCGTCCGCGAACACCGGGTACGCCTCGTACAGCTCCCGGCCCATGCCAGGACGCTGGCTGCCCTGCCCGGTGAACAGGAACGCCGTCCGGCCTCGCGTCGCCGCGACACCGCGCACCACGTCGGCCGAGGCGTCGCCCTCGGCCAGCGCGCGCAGCGCGGCGGTGAGCGCCGTCCGGTCCTCGGCCAGCACCAGGGCCCGGTGCTCCAGGACGGCGCGGCCGCGCACCGCGGAGTAGCCCAGGTCGGCCAGGCCCAGCTCCGGCCGGCCCTCGACGTGGGCGAGCAGCGCCCGCGCCTGGGCCCGCAGGGCCTCCGCCGAGCGGCCCGAGACCGGCACGGGGACCTGTGCGGACACCCGCGCGGGCCGCCCGGCGCCGGGGGCGCCTTCCGTGCCCTCGGCGGCCTCGGCCGCCTCGGGGGCGGGGGCCTGCTCCAGGATGGTGTGGGCGTTGGTGCCGCTGATGCCGAAGGAGGAGACGGCCGCGCGGCGCGGGCGCCCGGTCTCCGGCCAGGGCCGGGCCTCGGTCAGCAGCTTGACCGCGCCCGAGGCCCAGTCGACGTGCGGGGTGGGCTCGTCCACGTGCAGGGTCTGCGGCATGAGCCCGTGCTGCAGGGCCATGACCAGCTTGATGATGCCGCCGACGCCGGCCGCGGCCTGGGAGTGGCCCAGGTTGGACTTGAGCGAGCCGAGCCAGAGCGGCTCGCCGTTCTCACCGCGCTCCTGGCCGTAGGTGGCGAGCAGGGCCTGGGCCTCGATCGGGTCGCCGAGCCGGGTGCCGGTGCCGTGCGCCTCGACCAGGTCGACCTGGTCGGCGGTCAGCCGGGCGCTGGCCAGGGCCTGGCGGATGACCCGCTGCTGCGCGGGGCCGTTCGGGGCGGTCAGGCCGTTGCTGGCACCGTCCTGGTTGACGGCGGAGCCGCGCACGACGGCGAGCACCGGGTGCCCGAGGCGCTGCGCGTCCGACAGCCGCTCGACGAGCAGCATGCCGACGCCCTCGGACCAGCCGGTGCCGTCGGCGCCGGCGGCGAAGGCCTTGCAGCGGCCGTCGGCGGACAGGCCCTGCTGGCGGCTGAAGGCGATGAAGGTGCCGGGGGTGGTCATGACGGTGACGCCGCCGACCAGGGCCATCGAGCAGTCGCCCTGGCGCAGGGCGTGGGCGGCGAGGTGCAGGGCGACCAGGGAGGAG
This sequence comes from Kitasatospora sp. NPDC032121, assembly GCF_055580145.1. Classification (NCBI taxonomy): domain Bacteria; kingdom Bacillati; phylum Actinomycetota; class Actinomycetes; order Kitasatosporales; family Streptomycetaceae; genus Kitasatospora; species Kitasatospora sp. NPDC032121. The sequence continues at coordinate 10,906 of NZ_JBVILX010000042.1, forward strand.
GAGCAGGCGGTGTCGATGGTGACCGCCGGGCCCTCGAGACCGAGGCTGTAGGCGATGCGGCCGGAGACCACGCTGGAGGCGTTCCCGGTCAGCAGGTGGCCCTCGAGGCCGGCCAGGCCGGCGTGCATGGTGGTGCCGTAGTTGGAGGAGGCCGCTCCGATGAAGACGCCGGCCTGGCTGCCCTTCACCGAGGACGGGTCGATGCCGGCGCGCTCGAAGGTCTCCCAGGCGGTCTCCAGCAGGATCCGCTGCTGCGGGTCCATCGCGGTCGCCTCGCGCGGCGAGATGCCGAAGAAGCCAGCGTCGAACTCGCTGGCGTCGTACAGGAACCCGCCGTCGCGACTGACGCTCTTGCCGGCCTTCTCCGGGTCCGGGTCGTAGAGCGCGTCGAAGTCCCAGCCGCGGTCGGTGGGCATGCCGGCGATCGCGTCCGTCCCGGTCGCGACCAGGTTCCACAGGTCCTCGGGGCTGCGCACGCCGCCGGGGTAGCGGCAGCTCATGGCGACGACGGCGAGCGGCTCGAGGTCCCGCTCCTCGACCTCGCGCAGCTGCCTGCGGGCCTGCCGCAGGTCCGCCGTGACGCGCTTCAGGTAGTCGAGGTACTTCTCTTCGTTCGAAGACGTGGTCATGTGCTTCGTCACCTCCAGGAGGCGGTCAGTGAGCTTGCGCCCAGGAGGTCAGGAGAGGCCGAGTTCCTTGTCGAGCAGGTCGAAGATGTCGTCGCCGGTGGCCGATTCGAGCTCCCGATCGGCGTCGCGGTCCGCAGCACTACCGTCCGTTGCACTGTGTGCGTCACTCCATTTCGACAGCAGGCTCTGCAGGCGCAGCGTGATCTTCGTGCGCTCGACGCCGTCGGTGGTCGTGGTGAGAAGCAGGGTTTCGAGCTTGTCCAGCTCGCTGAGCACGGGCAGCGGCGCGGCCACCGCGCCGGCGCCGTCGACGAGTTCGGCGACCAGGTGGTCCGCGAGCGCGGCGGGGTTCGGGTGGTCGAAGACCAGGGTGGCGGGCAGCCGCAGGCCGGTGGCCGTGTTGAGGCGGTTGCGCAGCTCGACCGAGGTCAGCGAGTCGAAGCCGATCTCCTTGAACGCGCGGTCCGGGTCGACCTCGGCGGCCGAGGCGTGGCCCAGGACCGCGGCCACCTCGGCGCAGACCGACTCGACCAGCAGGCGCCGCTGTTCGGCCTCGGCGAGGCCCGCCAGGCGCTGCTTGAGCGGGACTCCCCCGGCCGCGGCGGCGTTGGCGTCCACGGTACGGCGGGCGGGCGCGTGCACCAGGCCGCGCAGGACCTGCGGGATGCCGGAGGCGGCGGCCCTGGCCCGCAGCGCGGGCAGGTCGAGGCGGACCGGCAGGACGGCCGGTTCGACACCGGCGCGGGCCGCGTCGAAGAGCGCCAGGCCCTCCTCCGCACCCAGCGGCGGCACCCCGCCCCTGCTCATCCGGCGCAGCTCGACCTCGTCGAGCCGGCCGAGCATGCCGCCCTCGTGGGCCCAGGGGCCCCAGGCCATCGAGGTCGCGGGCAGGCCCAGCGCCGCGCGGTGCTGCGCCAGTGCGTCCAGGAAGACGTTCGCCGCGGCGTAGTTGGCCTGACCGGGGTTGCCGAAGGCCGCCGCCACCGAGGAGAAGAGGACGAAGTCGGTGAGGTCCTGGCCGAGGGTCAGCTCGTGCAGGTGCCAGGCCGCGTCCACCTTCGGACGCAGTACCGCGTCCAG
>NZ_JBVILX010000043.1:0-5855 GCF_055580145.1 Kitasatospora sp. NPDC032121
AGCAGCACCGCTCGGAGACCCGACACTCCAACCGACACTCCGGCAGTCCCCGCGAGGAACCGTCACCCACCCGAGCGGTGCCACCACACACAACCAACCACCCAGCCAGCCAACCACGACCCCACCACACCCCCGCACGCCAACCAGCCCAGACACACCCGACACGACAGCCACCTCCCACGACCCGACAAACCACACCGAACAGACACCACACAAGAACCCGACAAGCCCCGAACCCACACTGGCAGCACCCCAGACCACAGCTGTCGGCGTACGAGTCAACCTGCACCACCTCGTACGAGTGACTGTGCACCAGAGTTGATGCGGTGAACCGCTGTTGTCCGTGAGCCTGCTGTCGTCGGTTTCGAGCAGCAGGGAGGCGGTCGGCAGTAGTCTTGGACCCGCATCGCTGGCTGGAGTTGAGGCGATATCGCCCGCTGTACGACTCCGGCGCGATGAGTCAGCGGCAGATCGCGAAGGCGACCGGGCTGAACCACCGTACGGTCGCGAAGCACCTGTCCGGTCAGGTTCCGGCGGCGCCTCCGCAGCGGGCACCGGGTGCCCTGCCCCGGCCGCGGACGGTCGACGAGGTCGCCCCGTTGATCGACGCGATGCTGCGGTCCGAGGTCCTGCTCAAGGGGACGGTGATCCACGAGCGGCTGGTCCAGGAGTACGGGATCGCCATCAACTACCAGCGGATCAAGATCTACTTGCAGGAGGCGAGGCCGAGGATCGCCGAGGAGCTCGGCATCAATCCCGGCGAACTCACTGGCCTGCACCGCCGTTTCGAGGTCGTGCCCGGAGCCCGGGCCCAAGTGGACTGGGGCGACGAGGGCCGGATCCTCGCCCACGTCGGCATCCCGAAGGTCTACTCCTTCCACATGACGCTGTCGTACTCGCGCGACCCGTTCTGCTGCTTCACCACCAGCCAGGACCTCGCGACGTTCTTCGACTGCCACCGGCAGGCGTTCGCGCACTTCGGCGGTTATGTGGGTGACAACTCTTCCGCGATCTCGTGCTTCCGGTCAGGATGGTCGCTCCCGTCGAGGAGCGCGGATGGCCTGGCAGCCGGAGTTGGTACGACGCGTCGATGCCGCGGGCAACCCCGCTGGAGACCGCGCGCTCGCTCGGCTTCCGCAACACGGTCGCCATGACCCAGTTCAACCTGCTGGCCCACTTCGTGGCGCTGTTCGGCCGACAGCCGCACGAGCTGCGGCAAGCCGACTGGGACGAGGGACGCCAACTGCTGCTCGAAGCGGCCCGCCGCATACCCAGCCGCGGGGTGAAGGCACTCTCGACGGCCCTGTTCAATCTCGAGGCGACATTGTTCCACTGCAGCCTGTCCGATCAGCTGCCGCGAAGGCGGTCTCCGGACCGGGCCGACATACGGGCCCAGGAGTGGGCCCGCGTCCCGGCCGCACTGGCGGAGAGCATGCAGCACTACCTGCAGCAGATCGGCGGCACGCTGCGGCCGGGCACGGTGAAGAACGCCGAGCTGACGCTGCGGGAGTTCGCCCTGCTGGTGGCCGACGAGGACGCGACGGTGGGGTGCGTCGCCGACCTCAAACGGCGGCACGTCGAACGCTACCGGCAGTGGCTGCCGGAACGACCAGCTGCCCGCGGCGGACCGCTGCACCGGCACGCCGTCCGCGACCGGCTGAGCAAGCTCCGCGGATTCTTCCGCCGCCTGGACGAGTGGGACGCCGACGACCGGCCACCCCGCCAACTGGTGTTCGACAGCGACTTCCCGATCGCGGACGAGCCGCTGCCCCGGCTCCTCGACGACGCGGCTGCCGCCAAGCTGCTGGCCGCCGCCCGCCAGGATCCCGACCCATGTGCGCGGCTGGCCATCGAGATCCTCGCCCGCACCGGGATGCGCCGCAGCGAGATGTTCGGTCTCACGATCGACGCGGTGGTCCGGATCGGCTCCGCCTACTGGCTGCGCGTCCCGTCGACATGGACTGCCACTTCGAATCGATCTGCGAGTCCTGCACGTTCTTCGTCACCACCATCGAATTCCGCCCCACCCTCGAGCGCCAGCGGGACGATGCGGCAGCCAAGTGCCAGGTCGCCCGCGAGCAGATCTTCGATGGACTTCTCAGCCGACTGGACGGAGAGGCGTCCTGATCCCCTCTGCGGGCCCGAGGCGGACCGCGTCGGACGCCGCCTCACCCCCGCCTCACCGATGCGCAGTCTCAGCGGTTGTAGAGCTTGCGCGCCAACAGGTAGCCGGCGAGCGCGATCACCGCGCTCCACGCGACGGCCTTCGCGAGGTCCGTGTCGGCCGGCTGGGCGGCGAGCAGCTTGCGCAGGGTCTCGATGACCGGGGTGAACGGCTGGTGTTCGGCGAACCAGCGCAGCGGCGTCGGCATCGACGCGGTGGGCACCACGCCGCTGCCGAGGAACGGCAGGATCAGCAAGGGCATCGGCAGGTTGCTGGCGGTGGCGACGTTGCGGGCGATCAAGGCGAGCGCGACGGACAGCCAGGTGATGGCGAAGGTGAACATGGCGAGGATGCCGATGACACCGAGCCAGTCCAGGGCGGTGGCGGCGGGCCGGAAGCCGATCGCGAGGGCGGCGGCGGTGACCGCGGTGAGCGCGAGGAAGTTCTGCGCCAGGGCGCCGAGCACGTGTCCGGTGAGGACGGAGACGCGCGCGATGGCCATGGTCTTGAACCGGGCGACGATCCCGCCGGTCATGTCCATCGCGACGGCGATGGCGGTGCCCTGGGCGGCGCCGGCGATGGTCGTGGCCATGATGCCGGGCGTGAGGTAGCCGGCATAGGCGGCGCGGCCGCCGCCGATGCCGGCGCCCATGGTGCCGCCGAGGACGTAGACGAACAGCAGCAGAATGATCACCGGGACGGCCGTGTAGGTCAGCAGCGGCGTCGGGTAGCGGCGGACGTGTTTGAGCTGGCGGCGCAGCATGGTCGCGGAGTCGGCGACGGCTTTCATCAGGCAGGTTCCTTCACAGCGATGTCGTTGGTGGAGTCGGTGTCGTCGGTCAGAGCGAGGAGGACTTGGTCAGGGCGAGGAAGACGTCGTCGAGGTCCGGGGTGTGCACCGTCAGCCCCGCAACCTCTGCGTCGATCGCGTCCAACTGGCCCACAACGGCCCTCAGTGCCTCGGCCACGCCGCCGTCCGGGATCTGGACGGTGAGTTCGGTGTCGTCGGCGAAGCGCACGGCGATGTGGCCGCCGGGAATCAGGCGCTTGAGTTCGTCAGGCGTCCCCTCGGCGACGAGCCTTCCCTCGCTGAGGAGGGCCACGCGGTCGGCGAGCTGGTCGGCCTCCTCCAGGTACTGGGTGGTCAGGAAGACGGTGACACCGTCGTTCTCGACCAAGTCCCGCACGGTGCGCCACAATTCGCGGCGGCTGCGCGGGTCCAAGCCGGTGGTCGGTTCGTCGAGGAAGATCAGCCGGGGCGCGCCGACCATCGTCATGGCGAGGTCCAGGCGGCGGCGCAAGCCTCCGGAGTAGGTGGCGACGGGTTTGCGGGCGACGGCCGCGAGGTCGAAGCGTTCGAGCAGCGCCTGCACGGTCCGGCGGCGCTGCGAGCGGCCGACGTGCAGCAGGTCGGCCATCAGGCGCAGGTTCTCCTGGCCGGTGAGCAGGTCGTCCACTGCGGAGAACTGGCCGGTGACGCCGATCGCGGCGCGCACCGCGTCGGGGTCCCGGGCCAGGTCGTGGCAGGCCACGCGGATCTCGCCGGCATCGGCCTTGATCAGGGTGGACAGGATCTGGACGATCGTGGTCTTGCCGGCGCCGTTGGGGCCGAGCAGGGCGAAGATCGTGCCCTGCGCGACAGTGAGGTCGACGCCGTCCAAGACGAGGTGGGCGCCGTAGGACTTGCGCAGTCCAGTGGCGGAGATGATGGCATCTGTGTTCAGCACGGGCTGAAAGCTACGTTGCGTTCAGAGAAAGTGTCTACGGAGAGATCCGCATAACCGCAGTTCAATGGCCATTTTTTGATGCAATGACGATGCCGTCGAATGCACCATTGGCATTGCAACAGGTGTCGCCGAATGCAAGACTGCGGCCATGCCAGGAGGAAGACTGACCCAGCAGGACCGCCACCGCATCGCCGCCGGACTCGTCGAGGGGCTCTCCTACGCCGAGATCGCGCGGCGCCTCGGCCGGACCACGTCGACGGTCACTCGGGAGATCGGCCGCAACGGCGGTCCGGCCGGCTATCGCGCCGAACTCGCGCACCAGGCGACGGAGCGACGGGCACGCCGCCGCACGCCGAGCGCCGGGCACACGCCCGGCGCCGGGCACACGGACGCCCAGGACCAGGCGGTGGAGCTGGCGGTGGGCACTGGGCTGCCGAAGATGATGGCCAGGGTCCTGATCGCACTGTGGCTGAGTACGGACGGCAGGCTCACAGCCACCGAGCTGACCCGGGAGCTGGGAGTCAGCCCGGCATCGGTCTCGGCGGCGGTCGGGTATCTGATCCGCCAGGAGCTGATCCGGCGCGAGGCCCAGGGGCGCCGGGACGTGTACGTGGTCGACAACGACGCCTGGTTCCAGTCGACGGTGACCGGCGCGGAACAGACGCTTCATGCGGCACAGGTCGCGGTCCAGTACGCGGAGCAGATCGGCCTCGACACGCCTGCCGGAGCGCGGCTGGCGAAGAGTGGGGCGTTCCTGGAGCGGATCAGCCTGGACGCGTTGGAGTCGGCGGCCCGGTGGCGCGACCTGCTGAGGTGACACGAGTCCCTGCGTTTTCAGGCGCTCAACGGCTTCCCAGTACAACCGGCGGCTTGACAGTGAGACCCGCATATTGGAGGAGTGCCGATGAGCATCGTCTACGACCGCACCAAAACCGTGGTCCGCCGGCACGTCGCCCCCGGCGAGGCGGTCCCGCTCCACCCGGAGGCGGTCGCATTCGCGGGCCACTACGACTTCGACATCGACGTGCTGGCCGCCTACCGCCCCACCGGCAAGGGCCGGGTCCCCCGTCGTGATCGTGCCCCGGCCCCGCCACGAACAGCCCCTGGCCGAGGAAGCCGGCCCACTGCGGGCCCTGCTCAACCGGGCCCCCGCCACCCGCGTCGAGGTCGGCCGCCGACCGCTGTCCGTCTATGACGAGCTGACTGGCACCCGCCCGTTCACCACCAACTCCCCGACGAAGGACGTCCGTTGAGCCAGCTGGTCAGCAACAGAATCCGCACCATGGCCGTCAAGCTGGGCCTGCCCCACCTCGCCGAGAGCCTGAACCAGTACGCCAAGCGGGCGGACGAAGCGAAGATGGGCTACCTCGACTTCCTCGACCTCATTCCTCGCCGAAGAACTGGCCGTTCGCGACGACCGCCGCTTCCGCCAGGGCCTGAGGCTGTCGAAGCTGCCACACCACAAGACCCTGGACGACTACGACTTCTCGTTCCAGCACGACTCGACCCACGCAAGGTCAAGGACCTGGCCACGCTGTCGTTCGTCGAGGCCAAGGCGAACGCCGCCCTGCTGGGGCCCGGCGGGGGCGGCAAGACCCACCTGACCGTCGCTCTGGCGGTCGCCGCCTGCCCGGCGGGCTTCTCGATCTACTTCACCAGTCTCGACGACATGGTCCGCCACCTCAAGACCGCCGAGGCCGCCGGGCGCCTGACCAGCAAGCTCCGCACCTACCTGCGGCCCAGCGTCCTCGTGGTGATGAGGTCGGCTACCGGCCTCTTGAACGCGCCGAGGCGAACCTGGTCTTCCAGGTGATCTCCATGCGTTACGAGAAGGGCTCGATCATCCTGACCTCGAACAAGACCTTCAGCAAAGCGCACATGTTCCGGCGAAGATGTGCAAGGTCGTGCCGAGGTGCGACAGGTTCAGCGCGGGTTTTCGATGCTGACGGTCACCGCGTCTGGTG
>NZ_JBVILX010000044.1:0-5318 GCF_055580145.1 Kitasatospora sp. NPDC032121
AGGTCGTCGATGCCGGCGGAGGCCGAGGTCATGACGGCTTCGGTGCGCAGGGGGTTGATCTCGGAGACGGCGCCGACGAGCGTGGTCTTGCCGACACCGAAGCCGCCCGCGACGACGATCTTCGCGGAGGTGGTGGCGCGGGTGGGGGCGGCCGCGTTAGAGCTTGCGAAGTCCACTGAGGACCCTTTCGAGCAGCGTGACGTCGGGCTGGTTTCCGGTTTCGCCGCCGGAAGCGGGCTGGTGGATGGCGACCAGGCCGGCCTCGGCCAGGTCGGCCACGAGGATGCGGGCCACTCCCAGGGGAAGCGAGAGCAGCGCCGACACCTCGGCGACGGACTTGACCTCCGTGCACAGCGTGCAGATCCGCTGGTGCTCGGGGAGCAGGGTGGCCAGGCGCTGCGGATCGACGTCGGCGGAGACCAGGGCCTCCAGCGCGAGTTCGTAGCGGGGCCGGGTCCGGCCGCCGGTCATCGCGAACGGGCGGATCAGCGGGCCGGAGTCGGGTTCGTCCTCGAACTCCTCGACGTGGCCGGGTTCCTGGGCGGGCCGGTAGCCGGGCGTCGGCTCGGGCGCCGGGGCCGGGTAGCCGGGTGCCGGGGCGCCGTACGAGGGCTGCTGGGCGTACTGGTCGTACTGGCCGTACTGTTCCTGGGGCCGGAGGTACGGCTGCCGGGGCTGTCCGTACTGGTGCCGGCCGTACTGCTGACCGTGGCCGACGCCGGGTGCTCCGAAGGCGTCATGGCCTGTGCCAGGGTACGGAACACCGTACTGGCCGCTGCGGTCGTCGGGCGGTGTCACGGTTCCTCTCCTCACAGGGTGCGGCGGTGCGGTGCGAGCTTCGGCGCAGGTCCGGAGCCGGTGTTGCGAAGGCCGTACAACGTCCGAACCCGAGCCCGCCGAAGCGGGCCCGGGAAGGACGCGGAGGTACTTCGAATACCTGGACGGTATCCGACGAACCGTCAGTGCAGGAGACTGCCCTGGAGTTCTGCGCGGAGTGCGGGGGTGAGGACGGCTCCGGCGCGGTCGACGAGCAGGGCCATCTCGTAGCCGACGAGGCCGATGTCGGAGTCCGGGGAGGCCAGGACGGCGAGGGCGGAGCCGTCGCTGATGGCCATCAGGAACAGGAAGCCCCGCTCCATCTCGACGACGGTCTGGTTGACCTCGCCGCCCTCGAAGATCCGGCTCGCGCCGGAGGTGAGGGAGGTGAGGCCGGAGGCGACGGCGGCGAGCTGGTCGGCACGGTCGCGCGGGAAGCCCTCGGACATGCACAGCAGGAGGCCGTCCGCGGAGACCACCACGGTGTGGGACACCCCGGGGGTGTTGTCCACGAAATTGGTGATCAGCCAGTTCAGGTTCTGTGCGGCCTGGCTCATCTGAGTCAACTCAACGCTCCTGGTGGTTCGAGCCGCCGAAGAGATCGGTGCTCCGGTTCTGTCCGTTGCCGGACTGGTCTACCTGATCGGGGTCGATCCGGAAGCTTCCGGTGTTACCGGCGCTGCGGCCCTGCTCCACACCGCGGCGCAGGTTGGTGAGGCGGCCACGGACCTCCTCCGGGCTGCGGGAGACCTGCGGCCCGTCCTGCGGGGTGGACTTGGCGTTGCCGGGCACCAGGTTCTGCTTGGGCACGCGCCGCGGCAGACCGGCACCGGTGGTGCCACCGGAGGCGGGCTCACGCAGCTGCTCGGCCCGCTGCCAGTCGCCGTCGTTCGGCGACTGCCAGGCGGTGCTGGCGGTCGGGCCGGTCGGGCCGTAACCGCCGAGCGCGGACACGTCGTGGCCGCGCTGGGCCGCCGGCGCCGAGGTGTCCTTGGCGCCGGCGAACCAGTTCGGGCTCTCGCCGGACGGGCTGCCGTCGGCCGGGGCGGAGGCGGGGCCACCGCCGGCCAGCTGCTCGCCGGGGCGGCGCTGCGGCAGCCCGGACGCCAGGGTGGTGTGCGGCGGCTCGGCGGCGGGCAGCGCGGGCGGCTCCGGGGCGTACGGGTGGCCGGCCGGGGACTCCTCGGCCGGACGGCCGTACTGGTCGGCGTACCCGTCCTGCTGGTAGCCGCCCTGGTCGTAGCCGTACCGGTCGTCGGCGTAGCCCTGCTGCTGTCCGTAGCCCTGCGGGGCGTACTGGTCGTAGCCGTCCTGGGCGTACTCGTCCTGCTGGTGGTACTCGTCCTGCTGGTAGCCGCCCTGGTCGTAGCCGTACTGGTCGTCGGCCTGGGCCTGCGGCTGCTCGTAGCCCTGCGGGGCGTACTGGTCGTAGCCCTGCTGGTAGTCCTCCTCGACCTCGGCGTCCACCACCGGCGCGTGCGGGGCGCTGTCCAGGGCCGCGCGGCGGACCTGGTCGAGGCGCTGCGAGCGCTGGACGGACTCCAGGGCCGGGCTGAACCCGCTGGAGCCGGCGTTGCCGATGCCGGTGAGGTGGTCGTCGAAGCCGAGCTCGGCCGCGCTGCGGGCGGGGGCTTCCGGCGCCCACTCGGCGGTCGGCTCCTGCTCGGCGAAGATCCGGGAGACGGTGAACTGCTCGTCCGGCTCCGGCGCCGCACCGGACTGGGTGACGAACGGCGGGAGCATGACCAGCGAGGTGGTGCCGGCGGACTCGCCGGACGGGCGGAGCTGGACGCGGACGTCGTGCCGCTGGGAGAGCCGGCCGACCACGAACAGGCCCATGCGGCGGGAGATGGTGGCGTCCACCGTGGGCGGCTCGGCCAGCTTCTCGTTGATCTCCGCGAAGTCCTCGGCGGTGAGGCCGATGCCCTTGTCGTGGATCTCGACCAGCACCCGGCCGTCCGGCAGGCGGGTCGCGTTGACCAGCACCCGGGTCTGCGGGCTGGAGAACGAGGTGGCGTTCTCCAGCAGCTCGGCGAGCAGGTGGACGAGGTCGGTCACGGCGGCGCCGACGACGTCGACCTCCGGGATGCCGGAGAGCTCGACGCGCTCGTACTGCTCCACCTCGGACGCGGCGGCGCGGAGCACGTCGACCAGCGGGACCGGGGTGTTCCAGCGGCGGCCGGCCTCCTCGCCCGCGAGGACGAGCAGGTTCTCACCGTTGCGGCGCATACGGGTGGCCAGGTGGTCCAGCTTGAAGAGGTTCTCCAGCTGGTCCGGGTCGGCCTCGTTGTTCTCCAGGTCGGTGATCAGCGCCAGCTGGCGCTGGATCAGGCTCTGGCTGCGGCGCGACAGGTTGGTGAAGATCGCGTTGACGTTCCCTCGCAGCAGGGCCTGCTCGGCGGCGAGCGCCACGGCCTGCTGGTGGACCTGGTCGAACGCCCGGGCGACCTCGCCGATCTCGTCCTTGCCGTGCAGCGGGATCGGGCTCACCGAGGTGTCGACCCGGTCGGGGTCGGTCTTGGAGAGCTTCTCGACCAGGTCCGGCAGGCGGTGGTCGGCGATCTCCAGGGCGGCGTTGCGCAGGGTGCGCATGCCGAGAATCATCGAGCGGGCCACGTAGCCGGTGAGCAGACCGGCCAGGACGAGCGCCGCGACGACGATGACCGTGTTGAGGATGGCGTCGTAGAGCGCGTTGTCCTTCAGGGCGAGGGCGTCGTTGAGGACGTCGTCCAGCAGCGCGACTTCGGTGTTCCGCAGGGCCTGGATGTGGGTGTTGGCGGCCTGGTTCCAGTTGTCCGGGGTCAGACCGGCGTTCTTCGCCTCGGTGTACGCGGCGTCGGCGGCGGCCTTGCCCTTCAGCTGGCCCTCCGCGGCGGCCTGGCTGTACGAGGCGCCGAGCTGGAGCAGGGCCTGCATGGTGGGCGCCGCGCCGTTGGGCATCTTGTACGCCGAGCGCTCCTGCGCGGCGAACTGGGCGACCTGCGCCTCCGCGTACTTCCGGGCGTCCTCGGGCGCGCTGCCGGTGTTGAACTCGTTGATGGAGACCTGCTCCAGCTTCTCCGAGATCAGGATCTGCTGGATGACGTCCTGGTTCTCGTAGCGCGTGGTGGCGTTCGCCGAGATGCCGACCAGCAGGTTGAGCATCAGCGCTCGCTGGGTCGAGGCGGCGGCCTTGGCCAGCGACATCGCGTAGATCGCGCGGCCCTTGCTGGTGGCGTTGGCGGAGCCCATGCCGACCGAGTTGTCGAAGGCCAGCAGCGGGTCGAGCATCACCGAGTAGGCGTTGGCGGTGGCGCTGATGAACAGCTCCGGGTTGTACGCGTTGGCCCGCAGGTGCGGCAGGTCGACCACCAGGGTCTGGAAGGCCTCGTGGCGGCGGGGGAGCTCACCGGACTTGTCGGAGGCGGCGTAGGCGGCGTTGTACGCCTTCAGCGCGGCGTCGGTGTCGTTGCGCCGCTTGGTCACCTCGTTGTTCGGGTCCTGCTTGGTGATCAGGGGTATGAGCGTCTTGTCGCGCTCGTTCTCCAGCGCCTCGGCGAGTTCGGTCGCCGCCTTGGCCAGCTCGGCGGTCTTCTCGGCGCGGGAGGCCTTGATGTAGCCGTCGACCGAGGTGTTCACTCGCAGGCCGCCGAAGACGAGACTGATGATCACGGGGATCAGCAGGATCGCGATCAGACGGGTCGGCACGCGCCAGTTGCGCGGGCGGAGGAAGTCGTACCGGCTGGAGCCGCCGCCACTGCCGTCGCCCGACGATCCGCTGCCGCGGGGCGCCGTGGGCGAGGCCTGGGGTTCGGTGGCCGGGACGGGGGACTGGGCGCGTTCCTCGGTGGGAGTGAACGCGGAGAATCCGGCCGGATCCCCCGGGGTACCGTTCGGCTCGCTCTGGCGGGGCTCGGAGCGCCGCTGCGGGGCGGGTTGCTGCTTACGCCTCACTCGACAACTACCTCTCGGCCGAATGCCGGCCATGGATCAATCCAGCGCTACCCCGGGGCCCTGTCCCGCCGCCGGACGGACCGGCGCAGGAGACACCCAGGGGTAGCTGGAATTTCAGCACGTGCAGGGATGGGGGACAAACAGCCGCAGCCCGGCACCCGCGTCGGCACAATCCGGACAATCACCGACATGACGGAGCAAAACAGTGGTCACCAGGCGCTGAGCGACGCCAATTCGCCACACTGAGTCATTGTTGATCACAAAATGCCTACCGAACTGTTATCCGCTGCTTATGCGCGGGTCTTGCGCGGAGCCCCCGGAGGACACCGGCCGGTAAGCGTCGTGGCCCCGACGGCCCGTCGTGAGGACGGGCCGTCGGGGCTGTGCGGTTGCTCGCGCGCCCGCCTCCGGGGCGCCCTGGACCCCTTCGGCTCGGTGCGGGTGTTCGCGCGCCCGATGCTCGCGGTCGCCCTCGTTCAGCGGAGTCGGGCGAGGAGGGCGTGTTCGACGAGGGTGATGAGGGCGCTCTTGGCGCTGTCGCGGCGTCGGGCGTCGAGGGTGATGACGGG
>NZ_JBVILX010000045.1:0-5205 GCF_055580145.1 Kitasatospora sp. NPDC032121
AAGGCTCGGGAATTGCATCAGACGGGCGAGAAGTCGCAGGTCGCCAGCTCGCAGCGGCGGTCTGATGGACCCCAACGCTACTACGAGCTGGCCTCCTGAACAGGCAGTTTGCCAGGCCAATCCCATCTGATGCAAGATCTGCCCTCCAGAAGGGATGGTCTGGAGTGGCGCAAGAACGCAAGGTGGCCCTGGCCGGGGCGGCTCATCTGGAGCTGGTCTCCGGGGTGATCCAGCTGCGTCCAGAGGACGCGATGGTCGACGCGATGCTGCGCGGCTGGCGGGCCCAGCAGATGTCCCGAGGCCTGAAGGAAGACACGATCGCCGGGCGGGAGCGGCTGATTCGCCGCTTCCAGGAGTTCACTAACGAGTACCCGTGGTCGTGGCTGCCGGGCCACATGGACGAGTGGTCGGCCTCGCTGACAGGTGAGAGGCACCTGGCGCCGTCCACGATCCGCAGCTACCAGGGCGACGTACGGCAGTTCACCGAGTTCCTCATCGACGGCCGCTACGGCTGGGCGGTCGCCTGCGAGGACGCCTTCGGCACCCACCCGGTGGCGATCTGCCACGAGTGGAACACCATCGCGCACCTCAACGACTACGAGGGTGACCCTGAGGCCCGGCCGTTCACCCGTGAAGAGCTCCAGCGGTTCCTCGACTACGCCGACGACCAGGTCGACCGGGCGGTGCGATCCAAGCGCAAGGGCGCCCTCGCCGCCTATCGGGACGCCACCTTGTTCAAGGTCATCTACGGCTGGGGGCTGCGGCGCACGGAGACTTCGAAGCTGGACGTGGTCGACTTCGGCCGTAACCCGAAGGCTCGTCAGTTCGGCCGGTACGGCACGCTGAACGTGCGCTACGGCAAGGCAAAGAAGGGACAGCCGCCGCGGCGCCGGAACGTGTTGTCGGTCATGGACTGGGCGGTGGACTCCGTCCAGGACTACATGGAGAACATCCGCCCGCAGTTCGGCTGCGAGGACCACCCCGCGCTGTGGGTGACCGAGCGGGGCGGCCGGATCAAGCCTTCCGAGATCAACGCCCGGTTCGTTGCCTACCGAGACGCGCTCAAGCTCCCCAAGGCCTTGGTCGTCCACTCGCTAAGACATTCGTACGTCACGCATCTGACTGAGGACGGGGTGGACCGGCGGTTTATCCAGCAGCAGGTCGGCCACGAGTGCGACAGCTCCACCGCCATCTACACCCACGTCAGTGACGACTTCATGAACACTGCTCTGAGCAAGGCACTGACCCCGGCGTTCGATGAGGCGCCGACCAGGAAGGACCGATGATGGCCGCCAAGCTCGACTACCGCTGGCACCTGCGTCACCTGATGGCGGACCGCGGGATGTTCTCCACCACGGACCTGCTGCCACCGCTGGCCGAGCGCGGCATCACCCTGTCCTCCAGCCAGGTCTACCGGCTCGTCGTCGAGCGCCCCGAGCGGCTCAGTCTGAAGATCCTTATGGCCCTGCTGGACATCCTGGACTGCACGATGGACGACCTGATCGAACCCGTTGCCGCAGCCGGCGCCGCGCAGAGGCCGAAGAAGGTCGCCGCAGGCGGGACGACGGCTGAGGGCATCGGCGGCCTGCGACCCAAGCGGGCGCGGATCGCACCGGTGGACCGGTGAACAAGCTCGCGGATGAGGTGCTGGCCGACCCGGTCGGCCTGGTCGTGCGTCTGGTCGGCAACGTCGAACGGCACTTGGAGGCCGACCGCATCCGCGAGATCGTCTGCACGGTCATGCGCGAGCGAGCTGGTCGTCGGCGCCTCGCCCAGGCCCTCCACGAGCATCCATCACTGCTGCGGACGGGACAGCCTCCGGCACCGTTCTGCGTCGCACGACTGCTGATGGCCCTTCATGAGGCTGGCGCCCAGGATGTCGCCCTTCCCCATTGCGGTGAGTGCGGCCGCGCACGCCCCTACGTGGGCAGCCGCAGCGGCGGCCGGTGGGGCTGCTCGCCCTGCTTCGACAAAGCCGCCGTCTGCGCGGGCTGTCACCAGCAACGGCGTGTCGTCAGCCGCGACCGCCACGGCAACCCTCGGTGCGCGAAATGCCCCGACACGGACGGCGATCCCTTCACCATGCTCGTTGGCCTCATCACCACGGTCGATCCCACGCTCGACGCTGGCGCCGTTCAAGCAGCGCTCGACCGCGCGACCGTCCGAACGGCCGGCCAGCGCCGCCTGGCCTGGGCGATCATTGCCCAACCCGACCTGCTGACCGGCGCCGGCTACGACGCCCCAACCCCTGCCGTCCTGCGGTTCATCGACGCACTCGTCCAGGCCGGAGCCACCACGGTCGTCAACCCGGCCTGCTACCGCTGCCATGAGGTCAAGTCCCTGTCGAAGGTTCTCGACGGCAAACGGGTCTGCCGCAACTGCTTCGCCCGCAACGCGGCCGTGCCCTGCACCCGCTGCGGCGCTGTCCGCGAGCCCGCTGCCCGCGACGCCGAGGGGCAGCCGCTGTGTCCCAACTGCCTGGTCAGTGACCCCGCCAACCTGGAGGAATGCCGCGACTGCGGGCGCCGCCAGAAGGTCGCCGCCCGGCTTCCCGACGGACCACGTTGCGCCAACTGCCGACCCAGGACCGCCGCCCAGTGCGGCATCTGCGGACGGACAGCAGTCTGTGAAATCTCCCGCGTCACGGGTGAACCCTGGTGCAACCGGTGCCAGCTGCGGTGGGCGCCCTGCAACAGGTGCGGAACCGTCGACCATGTCCGCGGCGGCACATGGGACGCACCCCTGTGCGCGAAGTGCACTAACCCGGACCCGGACTACTGGGGCCGCTGCCCCGTCTGCCGCACTACCTGGCAGCTCAGCACTCGTCCCTGCCAGCGATGCGCTCTCGACCAGCAAGTACGCGACCTCCTGACCGGCAACACGGGCGCGGTCCGGCAGGACCTTGTCCCCCTCTACAAGGCACTGTCCGGAGCCGAGCGCCCCACAAGCACCATGTTCTGGCTATCGGGCTCGAAGGTCGGCGCCCTACTCCAGCAGATAGGACGCGACGAACGACCCGTCACCCACGACACCCTCGACGAGTTGCCCGCGGGCAAGGTCCTCGCACATCTCCGCAGCGTTCTGGTCGCCACCGGCGCCTTGCCGCCTCGCGACGAGCGGCTGGTCGCCCTGGACCAGTGGATCGCCTCGGCGCTCCAAGCACGCACCGATCTCACCGAGCGCCGGATCCTGCACGGCTACGCGGTCTGGCACCACCTACGTCGGCTCCGGCGACGCCTCGGCGAGGAGCACGCCACGCACCTGCAGGCTCTGAACGTTCGCTGCCACGTCACCGCAGCGGCGAACTTCCTCGACTGGCTATCCGCCAACGCACTCACGCTGGGCACATGCACCCAGGTTGACCTGGAGCGATGGATCGCCGACTCCAAGGCCACCTACCGGGACGAGACCAGCCACTTCGTCCGCTGGTCCGTACAACACCGGCATGCCAAAGGACTCACCTACGGCACCGTGCGCTGGACAGGACCCCGCGGGACGATCGACAGCGAGAAGCGCTGGTCCGACGCCAGGCGCCTCCTGCACGACGACACGCTGGCGACCTCGGATCGAGTCGCCGGCCTGCTGCTGGTCCTCTACGCCCAGCAGATCGCCACCATCAGCCGCCTCACGGTCGACGACGTCCACGTCGACGAAGACAAGGTCGGGATCACGTTCGGCACCTCACCCGTCGTCCTCCCCGAACCACTGGCCGGCCTGGTGCGCGACCTCATCGCCACCCGCCGCGGCAAAGCCAAGATCGCCGCCCCCGACGACGCTCCGTGGCTGTTCCCCGGCGGCCGTCCCGGACAGCCCATCGGTGACGACCGGCTCGGCGTCCGCCTCCAGAAGATCGGCCTCCAGCCGCGCCAGGACCGCTCCACCGCCCTGTTCACCCTCGCCACCGAGGTCCCCGCCGCCATCCTCGCCCGGATGCTGGGCATCCACATCCAGGTCGCCGTCCAGTGGCAGAAGGCATCGGCTGGCGACTGGGCCGCCTACGCAGCCGAGGTCAGCCGACGTGTCCCGGAGAATCGATGAAACTGCCCGTTACCATCCATCAAGCCCGCCTCGGGCCCATGGAGTTCAAGGTCATCCGACCAGCCCAGCCCCTGGTCCGCGCCGTGCTCATCGACCACGACCGACACCTGGACGCCTACCTCGATCAGGATGCCGCGCGGCGAATCGGCGGACTATGGACGCTCGCCGCCTCTTCACCACGATCACTCGTTCACCTGCCGATGCGAGCCAACCCGCGCCCCTTCCGCGAGCTACCCGACACCGGCACACGTCAGCTTGATCTCGTGCTGCTGCACCACTCGCTCCAGTTCACGCCGTCCCGCTGGAAAGAAGTACGCGGACGACTCGGCCCCGGCCGCCCGCAGACCGTGACCCTGCCCGACACAGACCCCGCAGACGAAGCCGCGATTGACCACGAGGCACGGCACTACCGCGAGAACCGGGACCTGTTCCACCAGCATCTCCACGCCGAAACCCTGTTCATGACCGGCAGCGCAAAGGTCTTCAGGGAAACCGCCCGACACTTCCTCGATGTCGCCCGAAACGGTCCCAGCTACGTCCCCGTCCATCCGAGCTACCCACACTTCTGCACAGAGCTCCACTCCAACGACGGCATCCTCGGCGACGCACGCGAGATCCACATTGAGTACTGCGACCAGTGGGACTCATGAACCGACCGATGGCACCCCGCCGCCCCTGACGGCTGGCCCGGGACAGCAACTTCCAGTCCGGAACTGTTCGATGTCTCGCTGGAGGGTGGGTGGCATGTCGACCAGCTCCGACACGATCACACAAAGCTCGTGCCGGAGTTCGGCAGATTCGTTCCAGACCGCTCGATCCCTGGTGAGGACCGCGGAGAGCAGATCACCTGGATACAAGTCGCCCTCTGCCACCGGGTTCTCCCCCAGAAGCTCCAGCGCCATCGGAAGGAGATACCGCAATCCCACATCCTGTCGGATCAATAGGCGCGTGTCCTCCACGGTCAGCTCGCCGATCGGCTGACGCCGAAGGGCATGCGCAGCCGCCACGAGACGGGTCGCGTCAGCTGGAGGGGCTGGCCAGCGGTCGCGTTCAAGCTCCTCAAGGGAGCGGTCGCGGTTCACGGGTCGAGTCACCGGTTGATTGTCTATCGTCGAGAGCGCGGCCTGAGGCATTCGGACACTTCCAATACCCGACTCCACCATCAGC
>NZ_JBVILX010000046.1:0-3629 GCF_055580145.1 Kitasatospora sp. NPDC032121
GTCCGCCGCCCTGAGCGAGGCCGACGTCCGCCGCCTTGCTCGCGCGGGCGTCGCCCCGCTGCGCGCCCAGGAGGGCCTGGCCCTGTTCGACGGTGTGCTCACGCTGGAGCGCGCCCTGGTCCTCCCGATGCACCTCGACCCCGTCACGGCGGTCGGCACCGGCGACGTCCCGCCGCTGCTGCGCGGACTCGTCCGTATCCCGCGCCGCCGCAAGGTGGACGTCAGCAGCGGCTCCGCCGCCACGCTGGTGGGCCAGTTGAGCGCCCTGTCGGTCGAGGAGCAGCACCGTTCGCTGCTGGACCTGGTCCGCGGCAACGCCGCCACGGCGCTGGGCTACCCGTCCGCCGACGCGGTGGACGCCGTCCGGGCCTTCCGTGAGCTGGGCTTCGACTCGCTGACCGCCGTCGAACTGCGCAACCGCCTCAACGCGGCCACCGGCCTGCGCCTGCCGGCCACGCTGGTCTTCGACTACCCGACGCCCGCCGCCCTGGCCGACCACCTGCACACCGAACTGCTCGGACACCTCGAACCGGCCGCGGCCACCGCGGTCGTGAAGGCCCAGACGGCCGCGGGCGGGGACGACGAGCCGATCGCGATCGTCGGCATGGCCTGCCGCTACCCGGGCGGGGTCGCCTCGCCCGAGGACCTGTGGCAGCTCGTGCTCGGCGGCGGCGACGGCATCTCGCTCTTCCCGACCAACCGCGGTTGGGACGTCGAGGGCCTGTACGACCCCGAGTCCGTCCGCTCCGGCACGACGTACACCCGCGAGGGCGGCTTCCTGCACGACGCGGACCGCTTCGACCCGGTGTTCTTCGGCATCTCGCCGCGCGAGGCGCTCGCCATGGACCCGCAGCAGCGCCTGCTGCTGGAGACGTCCTGGGAGGCGTTCGAGCGCGCGGGCATCGACCCGGCCTCGATGAAGGGCAGCGCCACCGGCGTCTTCGCCGGCGTGATGTACCACGACTACGCCGCACGCCTGCAGACCATCCCCGAGGAGATCGAGGGCTACCTCGGCACCGGCAACGCGGGCAGCGTGCTGTCCGGCCGCCTGGCGTACACCTTCGGTCTTGAGGGCCCGGCGGTCACCGTCGACACGGCCTGCTCCTCCTCGCTGGTCGCCCTCCACCTGGCCGCCCAGGCCCTGCGCAACGGCGAGTGCACCATGGCTCTCGCCGGCGGTGTGACCGTGATGGCCACCCCCGGCACCTTCATCGAGTTCAGCAAGCAGCGCGGCCTGGCGGCCGACGGGCGCTGCAAGTCGTTCGCCGCCGCGGCGGACGGCACCGGCTGGTCCGAGGGCGTCGGCATGCTGCTCGTCGAGCGGCTGTCCGACGCGCAGCGCAACGGCCACCAGGTGCTGGCGGTCATGCGCGGCAGCGCGATCAACCAGGACGGTGCCAGCAACGGCCTGACCGCCCCCAACGGGCCGTCCCAGCAGCGGGTCATCCGCCAGGCGCTCGCCAACGCCCGCCTCAGCTCCGACCAGATCGACGTGGTCGAGGCGCACGGCACCGGCACCTCGCTGGGCGACCCGATCGAGGCCCAGGCGCTGCTCGCCACCTACGGCCAGGAGCGCACCGAAGAGCCGCTCTGGCTCGGGTCGCTGAAGTCCAACCTGGGCCACACCCAGGCCGCCGCCGGTGTCGCGGGCGTCATCAAGATGGTGATGGCGATCCGCGCCGGTGTCCTGCCGCAGACCCTGCACGTGGACGAGCCGTCCCCGCACATCGACTGGACGCAGGGCGCGGTCGAGCTGCTGACCGAGGCCCGGCCGTGGCCGGAGACCGGACGCCCGCGCCGCGCGGCCGTCTCCTCCTTCGGCATCAGCGGCACCAACGCCCACACGATCATCGAGCAGGCCCCGGCGGAGAAGCGGCCGGCCACGGCCGTCGCCGGGACGGACGCGGCCCCGGCCGCCGTCACGCCGTTCGTCGTCACCGCACGGGGAGAGGACTCCCTGCGGCGCCAGGCCGAGCGCCTGCACGCGCTGTTGACGGCCGACGACCGGCTTCCGGTCGCCGACGTCGCGCACTCGCTGGTGACCACCCGCACGGTCCTGGAGCAGCGGGCCGTGGTCCTCGGCGAGGACCGGGACGCCCTGATCGCCGGACTGCGGGCACTGGCCGACGGCCAGTCCGACCCGCAGGTGGTCCAGGGCCTGGCCGGCGGCGGGAAGCTGGCGTTCCTGTTCACGGGGCAGGGGAGCCAGCGTCCGGGGATGGGGCGTGAGCTGTACGAGGCCTTCCCGGTGTTCGCGGAGGCCTTCGACGCGGTCTGCGCGCGGGTCGAACTCCCGCTGCGTGACGCCGTGTTCGGTGACGACGCCGCGGTTCTCGCCCGGACGGAGTTCACCCAGGTCGCGCTGTTCGCGGTGGAGACCGCGCTGTTCCGGCTCTTCGAGAGCTGGGGGGTCCGTCCGGACTTCCTGGTGGGCCACTCGATCGGTGAGCTGGTGGCCGCGCATGTCGCGGGTGTCCTCTCGCTGGACGACGCCGTCGCCCTGGTGGCGGCGCGTGGCCGGCTGATGCAGGCGCTGCCGGAGGGCGGCGCGATGGTGGCGGTCAAGGCCGCCGAGGCCGAGATCCTGCCGCTGCTGACCGCCCAGGTGAGCATCGCGGCGATCAACGGGCCTGACTCCGTGGTGGTTTCGGGCGAGGAGTCCGAAGTCCTAGCGATCGCCGGGCAGTTCGAGAAGACCAAGCGGCTGAGTGTCTCGCACGCGTTCCACTCGCCGCTGATGGACGGGATGTTGGAGGAGTTCCGGGCCGTCGCCGAGGGGCTGACGTACAGCGCCCCGCGCATCCCGGTCGTCTCCAACGTCACCGGGGACATGGCCACGGCGGAGGAGCTGTGCTCGCCCGAGTACTGGGTCCGGCACGTGCGCCAGGCCGTCCGCTTCGCCGACGGCATGCGGGCCCTCGAAGCCAAGGGTGTCACCACCTTCGTCGAGCTCGGCCCCGACGGTGTGCTGTCGGCCATGGGCCAGGAGTGCGTCGACGGTGGGGTGTTCGTACCGGCGCTGCGTGCCGAGCGACCGGAGCCGCGAACCGCGGTCTCCGCGCTGGCGACGGCGTTCGCCCACGGTGCCGCCGCGGACTGGAGCAGCCTGGCCTCCCGGGCCGGTGCCCGGCGGGTCGACCTGCCGACGTACGCGTTCGAGCGTGAGAGCTTCTGGCTCCACGTCCCGTCGCTCGCCGGCGACATGACGGCCGCCGGTCTCGGTGCGGCCGATCACCCGCTGTTGGGTGCGGCGGTGGCTCTCGCCGATGCGGAGGGCTTCCTGTTCACGGGGCGTCTGTCGGTGGAGTCGCACCCGTGGCTGGCCGATCATGCGGTGCTGGGTTCGGTGATCGTTCCGGGCACGGCGTTCGTGGAGTTGGCGGTGCGGGCGGGTGACCAGGTGGGTTGCTCGCTGGTGGAGGAGCTGACGCTGGAGGTGCCGTTGGTGCTTCCGGAGTCGGGTGGTGTGCAGGTTCAGGTGACGGTGGGCGCGGTGGACGCGTCCGGGCGTCGTTCGGTGGCTGTGCACGGTCAGGCCGAGGGCTCGTCGGAGTGGGTCCGTCATGTCTCGGGTGTGCTGGCGGAGGGTGCGTCGGTCGCTGAGGGTGCGGGTCTGGTGGAGTGGCCGC
>NZ_JBVILX010000047.1:0-3614 GCF_055580145.1 Kitasatospora sp. NPDC032121
AAAGCGCACATGTTCCGGCGAAGATGTGCAAGGTCGTGCCGAGGTGCGACAGGTTCAGCGCGGGTTTTCGATGCTGACGGTCACCGCGTCTGGTGCCGCTGCCACGAGGTGATCAGTCCAGCAGTCAGACTGCTGGGTTGCCACGTCGGCTCCGCAGCCACGGCAGACAAGGTTTGGTCCGTCCAGGCCGTCGAGTCCGCAGCAGCCGTTGCGCCGTCCGCGGTCAGGATGCGGGGCGGTGCCCGTCAGGTCGTCGGGATGCAGGATGATCACTCGCGTCTGAGGGCTGATGGCGTAGGTTCCCTGCGACACCCGAGGCGGGGCCACTCGGTGACCTCCGGTTTTCTCGGCAGCGGGCGGCAGCGGGACTTCCCGGAGCTCGTCGGTGAGTTGTTGCTGGCAGCTCGCGCAGGTAATGAAAGACATCGAACTATTGTGCCTGCCAGCTGTTGCTCAGCTGTTGGGGGAGACGTCCTGGGTCCACGTGGTCAGCGAGATAGATCAGGGTGGCTTGCGGGTCCATCCCGAAGGCTGCGGCCACGAGCTTGGGGTCCATGGTGTTCACCAGGTCGACGAGCCGGGTGCTGCGGATCATGCGGGGTGGGTATCCGCAGTCGTCAAGGACGTGGGACAGATAGGCAGTTGAGGCCGGGCTTCGCCCGGCCTTCGTTCCTTTGGTGACCATCACGTGAGGGTTGGCCGTCGGCCATGCCGCACGGTGAGCGAGACAGCGGTGCAGCACGGTCCAGGAGGCCGGGTCCAGAGGGACGGGGTGGGGCCGTTTGCCGAGCCGGACCGTCTGGGCCACCGGGTCGACGTGGGTGATCTGCAGCATGCGGACCTCGGCGCTGGAGGCGCCGTGCAGTAGGGCGAGGATGCCGAGCAGGGCTTCGTGCGGGTGGACGTGCTCATCGGTGGTCCAGCGGCGGAAGAGCTCGCGCTGCTGGTCGAGGGTGAGGGTCCTGCCGCGGAAGCCGTTCGGCTCCTTCGCGGTCAGTGTTCGGGTCGGGTCGACCAGAACGATGTGCTTGGAACGGGCGAAGCGGAAGAACTGCCGCAGCACGGTCAGCCGCCGCTTCCGAGCCCGGGGCAGGGTGGCCAGGAAGGCCTCGATGTCATGCACGTCGACCAGTGCCCAGTCGTCTTTGCCCCGGCGATTCACGAGGAAGACGGCCAGGTCACGAAGGATGCCCAGAGCGGTTTCCAAGGTGTGGTCGCTGCGGGGCCGGGTTCCGGCCCGGCGGGCCCGGTCCTGGGCCCGCATCCGGGAGGCGTCGAAGCTGACAACGGCGGGACGCAGGGGTTCGGGGACCGCGCCGATGCGACGCTGGCGCCGCCCAGCGGCGAGCCGTTCGGCCTGGTCAGTGGGCAGAGCCAGGCGATGGAGGGTGAAGAAGTCCTCCAGCGCACGAGCGAAGGAGCCCATCGACCGTCCCGGACGGCGAGATCGTTCCAGTAGGGCATGGGGCGAGTTGGATTGCTCGTCTTCAAGGAGCCGGCCCAGGTCGGTGACGAAGCCGCAGGCCCGGGCAGTGCAGTGGCGGGCGGCGACATAGGCGACGAAGTCGCCCAGCCACAAAGGCGGTTCAGCAAGCCGGTCATGGAGGTGCTCGCCGCGAATGAAGGGGCGTCCAGGGTGCTTCTGCCAGCAGGGCGAGCACAGCCCCAGCCCGGCATGTCGCCGAAGCTCGCCACACTCGCGGCAGACCGTCGGCGGCTTCTTGGGCGATCCCGGGTGAGAACAGGGCCCGCACCAGCCGGTCGCCTCGCGCAGATAACCCGGCTTGCCGCAGCGCGGGCACGGCTGCTGGGCCTCCAGCCGCTCGGCTTTGCGGCGGCAGTCCCGGCACAGACGGCTGCTGGCCGCGCGGACCGGATGGCCGCACTGCTCGCAGGCGCGCGAACAGATGATGCACCGGCCCGTGTCCTGCTGGAGGACACGGTCCTTCCCGCAGGAGGGACAACTCGCCTTCGTGGCCTGCTCGTTCATCCTCCGCATGCACCGGCAGCAGTGCTGCCGGTCGAGATAGCCGACCGGGGCACCACAGGTGACGCAGTCGCGTTGCTTCTTGCCCATCGAGCTCTCCGCCCGTCACAGGGGCGGCATCGACCGGCCCCGAGCGGAGGCCGCCTTCGGGGCGTCGGCAACGGATCGAGGCGGCGCGATGGGCCGCTCGACGGGGGTGGTGTCGACTTCGATGAGGTCGTTGGGGGTGCACTCCAGCGCGGTGCACAACGCGGCCAGCGTGGTCATCTTCACCTGCGAGGGCTCCTTGGTGAACAGCGCGGACACCGACGCGGAGGACAGTTCCAGGCCGGCCTTCTCGGCCAGCAGACGCCGCAGCTCGGTGCCGGTCCACACCTCGCGTTGGGCGGCGGCCATCCGCAGCCGCCATCGGATCTTCACGCCGTGGTGTCCTTCCCGGTCAGCTCGGCCAGGGTGCTGGCGACGGCCCGCTGATAGGCGTCCTCGATGAACGTCGCGGAGGGCCGGACATAACGCATGGTCGAGCTGACCGTCCAGTGTCCAAGCATTTGCTGGATCGCCACCAGGTCGACGCCGCGTTCGTAGTTGTGGGTCGCGCAGGCCCGCCGAAGGGCATGCGGGCTGAACCGCTCTGCAGGCGGACGTCCTTCGAGTTCCATGAGATAGCGCAGCCGGTTGCGGATCGTTCCGCGATGCAGCGGGCCGCCGGACTCGTCGGCGAACAGCACGGGCGAGTCGGGGAACTTCGGGCGCACGTCCTGCAGGAACCACCGCAGCACCAGGTCCAGGCCATCGAGCATGGGCACCCAGCGCGGCCGCGGTCCGGAGGTGTGGGCTCCTTTGCCGAAGCGGACGTGGAGCTTGCCGAACGGGCCGCGGGTGAAGTGCAGATCCGGCTTCTCCAGCAGCGAGGCCTCCTCCGAGCGGAGTCCTGCGTGATACAGCGTCCGGAACAGTGCGTAGTCCCGGGCGGCGGGTCCGTACTTCCGTGCGGTCGCGATCCGCTGCTTCATGAAGTCGAAGAACTCGTTCACCCGCTCCGGGGTCGGCGGCGGCAGCAGGGCCGGGGAGTCGTCACCGACATGCCGGGAGGCGTTGAACTCGTCGACGGGGCAGATCAGTCGGACCCCGAACGCGGCCTCGATCTCGGCGGCCTTCCGGGCCTGCAGGAACCGGTGGAACCCCTTGAAGATCTGCACATACTCGCGGCGGGTCGACGTCGCCCGGCCCTTCACCGCGAGATCGCCGACGACGCGGTCGATGTCCTCCGGGGTCACCTCCCACGCCGGCCGCCCCAGCGCGGCGAGCGTCCGTTCCAGCAGGCCGATGTCGTTGTCGATCGTCACCTGACTGAACCCGCGGGCCCGCCACGAGGCG
This sequence comes from Kitasatospora sp. NPDC032121, assembly GCF_055580145.1. Classification (NCBI taxonomy): domain Bacteria; kingdom Bacillati; phylum Actinomycetota; class Actinomycetes; order Kitasatosporales; family Streptomycetaceae; genus Kitasatospora; species Kitasatospora sp. NPDC032121. Next base: position 3,365 of record NZ_JBVILX010000047.1, read on the forward strand.
ACGAAAGCGTCCACGCACGCCGTCTGGAACTGCCACGGGTCCGTGACCAGCGGTCCCTGTGGGACGCCCCCACCCGCGATGACCTGCAGCCTCACCTCGGCCACCGGAACACCTTCCTCGCACCTGAACGGTCAAGGCAGCACCTTGAAAACCTGGGGGCCACCGCGAGAACCAACGAGGACCGCAGGAACAGGAAACGGCCTGGTGGCAGCGGCAACTCGTGTGAGGGAACAAGTGCCAGCCCCAGATG
>NZ_JBVILX010000048.1:0-1826 GCF_055580145.1 Kitasatospora sp. NPDC032121
GATGGGTAGGGGAGCGTCGTGTGCCGGGTGAAGCGGCCGAGGAATCGAGTCGTGGACGGTATACGAGTGAGAATGCAGGCATGAGTAGCGATACAAGAGTGGGAAACTCTTGCGCCGATTGACCAAGGGTTCCTGGGTCAAGCTGATCTGCCCAGGGTAAGTCGGGACCTAAGGCGAGGCCGACAGGCGTAGTCGATGGACAACGGGTTGATATTCCCGTACCCGCTTTGAAGCGCCAACGCTGAACCTCTTGATGCTAAGCCCGTGAAGCCGTCCCGGAGCCTTCGGGCAAAGGGAAGTGGTGGAGCCGGTGACCCAACGGGGTAGTAGGTGAGCGATGGGGTGACGCAGGAAGGTAGTCCAGCCCGGGCGGTGGTTGTCCCGGGGTAAGGGTGTAGGACGTGGGGTAGGCAAATCCGCCTCACATATAGTCTGAGACCTGATGCCGAGCCGATTGTGGTGAAGTGGATGATCCTATGCTGTCGAGAAAAGCCTCTAGCGAGTTTCATGGCGGCCCGTACCCCAAACCGACTCAGGTGGTCAGGTAGAGAATACCGAGGCGTTCGGGTGAACTATGGTTAAGGAACTCGGCAAAATGCCCCCGTAACTTCGGGAGAAGGGGGGCCATTCCTGGTGACGAGTCTTGCACTCTGAGCTGGGGGTGGCCGCAGAGACCAGCGAGAAGCGACTGTTTACTAAAAACACAGGTCCGTGCGAAGCCGTAAGGCGATGTATACGGACTGACGCCTGCCCGGTGCTGGAACGTTAAGGGGACCGGTTAGCTCTGATTCGTCGGGGCGAAGCTGAGAACTTAAGCGCCAGTAAACGGCGGTGGTAACTATAACCATCCTAAGGTAGCGAAATTCCTTGTCGGGTAAGTTCCGACCTGCACGAATGGCGTAACGACTTCTCGACTGTCTCAACCATAGGCCCGGTGAAATTGCATTACGAGTAAAGATGCTCGTTTCGCGCAGCAGGACGGAAAGACCCCGGGACCTTTACTATAGCTTGATATTGGTGTTCGGTTCGGCTTGTGTAGGATAGGTGGGAGACTGTGAAGCAGCAACGCCAGTTGTTGTGGAGTCGCCGTTGAAATACCACTCTGGTCGTGCTGGATGTCTAACCTGGGTCCGTGATCCGGATCAGGGACAGTGTCTGGTGGGTAGTTTAACTGGGGCGGTTGCCTCCTAAAGGGTAACGGAGGCGCCCAAAGGTTCCCTCAGCCTGGTTGGCAATCAGGTGTTGAGTGTAAGTGCACAAGGGAGCTTGACTGTGAGACTGACGGGTCGAGCAGGTACGAAAGTAGGGACTAGTGATCCGGCGGTGGCTTGTGGAAGCGCCGTCGCTCAACGGATAAAAGGTACCCCGGGGATAACAGGCTGATCTTCCCCAAGAGTCCATATCGACGGGATGGTTTGGCACCTCGATGTCGGCTCGTCGCATCCTGGGGCTGGAGTAGGTCCCAAGGGTTGGGCTGTTCGCCCATTAAAGCGGTACGCGAGCTGGGTTTAGAACGTCGTGAGACAGTTCGGTCCCTATCCGCTGTGCGCGTAGGAGTGTTGAGAAGGGCTGTCCCTAGTACGAGAGGACCGGGACGGACGAACCTCTGGTGTGCCAGTTGTTCTGCCAAGGGCATGGCTGGTTGGCTACGTTCGGGAGGGATAACCGCTGAAAGCATCTAAGCGGGAAGCCTGCTTCGAGATGAGCACTCCCACCTCCTTGAGAGGGTAAGGCTCCCAGTAGACGACTGGGTTGATAGGCCGGATATGGAAGCCCTGTGAGGGGTGGAGTTGACCGGTACTAATAGGCCGAGGGCTTGTCCTCAG
>NZ_JBVILX010000049.1:0-1733 GCF_055580145.1 Kitasatospora sp. NPDC032121
TGGCGCACGTGGCGCACCCAGTACTCGGGCGAGCACAACTCCTCGGCGGCGGCCAGGGCGCCGGTCACGTTGGACACCACCGCGATCTGCGGCGCGGCGTAGCTCAGGCCCTCGGCGACGGCCCGGAACTCCGCCAGCATGCCGTCCATCAGCGGCGAGTGGAACGCGTGGCTGACGTGCAGCCGCTTGGTCTTCTCGAACTGGCCGGCGATCGCCAGCACTTCGGACTCATCGCCCGAAATCACCACGGAGGTCGGGCCGTTGACGGCGGCGATGCTCACGTTCTCGGTCAGCAGCGGCAGGACGTCGGCCTCGGCGGCCTTGACCGCCACCATCGCGCCACCCTCGGGCAGCGCCTGCATCAGGCGGCCGCGAGCGGACACCAGGGCGACGGCGTCATCGAGCGACAGGACGCCCGCGACGTGCGCGGCCACCAGCTCACCGATGGAGTGGCCCACCAGGAAGTCCGGACGGACACCCCAGCTCTCGAAGAGCCGGAACAGCGCCACCTCGACGGCGAACAGCGCCGGCTGGGTGTACTCGGTGCGCGCGAGAACCGCAGCGTCCTCCCCGAACACGGCGTCACGCAGCGGCAGTTCGGCCCGTGCGCAGACCGCGTCGAAGGCGTCCGCGAACACCGGGCAGGCGTCGTACAGCGCCCGGCCCATGCCCGGGCGCTGGCTCCCCTGTCCCGTGAACAGGAACGCCGTCCGCCCGGCACCCGCCGTGCCCGTGATCAGCCCGGCGGCCGTACCGCCCTCGGCCAACGCCGCCAGACCGCCCCGGAACGAGGCGAGGTCCTCCGCGACCACCGCGGCCCGGTGCTCCAGCGCGGCACGCGTGGTGGCCAGCGAGAAGCCGACCTCGGCGGGCGACAGGTCGCCGGCCTCGTCCAGCACGGCCAGCAGTCGGCCGGCCTGCGCCCGGAGCGCCTCCGGGCTGCCCGCCGACAGCACCCACGGCGCCACCGGACCGGCCTCGTCGGCGATCTCCCGAACGACCGGGGAGGCCGCGGGCGCCTGCTCGATGATGGTGTGGGCGTTGGTGCCGCTCATGCCGAAGGAGGAGACGGCCGCGCGACGCGGACGGCCGCGCTCCGGCCAGTCCCGGGCCTCGGTCAGCAGCTCGACCGCGCCCGAGGCCCAGTCGACCTCGGGGGTCGGCTCATCGACGTGGAGGGTCTGCGGCAGCACGCCGTGCTGCATCGCCATGACCATCTTGATGATGCCGCCGACGCCGGAGGCGGCCTGGGTGTGGCCGATGTTGGACTTGAGGGAGCCGAGCCACAGCGGGTCCCCGCTGCGCTCCTGGCCGTAGGTGGCCAGCAGCGCCTGGGCCTCGATCGGGTCACCCAGTCGGGTGCCCGTGCCGTGCGCCTCGACCGCGTCGACCTCGTCGGCCGACAGCCCGGCGTCGGCCAGCGCCGCGCGGATGACGCGCTGCTGGGCGGGGCCGTTGGGGGCGGTGAGGCCGTTGCTCGCACCGTCCTGGTTGATCGCCGAGCCACGCACGACCGCCAGCACGCGGTGCCCGTTGCGCTCGGCGTCCGACAGGCGCTCCAGCAGCAGCACACCGGCGCCCTCGCCCCAGCCCGTACCGTCCGCGGCGGCCGCGAAGGCCTTGCAGCGGCCGTCCGAGGCCAGGCCGCGCTGGCGGCTGAACTCCACGAAGGTGCCCGGGGTGGACATCACGACCACACCACCGGCCAGCGCCATCGAGCACTCACCGCTGCG
>NZ_JBVILX010000051.1:0-1291 GCF_055580145.1 Kitasatospora sp. NPDC032121
TCGCTTCCTAATGTCGTTGTCAAGCCGTCTCGGTCGCTGGGGGTGTGATGTGGTAGCACCGTCTGTCACGAATCAGGGCCCAGAGAACGTTGACGCGTCTGCGGGCCAGGGCCATCACGGCCTGGACGTGCCGCTTCCCCTCCGCGCGTTTGCGGTCGTAGAACTTTCGCGAGTTCGGGTCGCACCGGATGCTGACCAGCGCGGAAGTGTAGAAGACGCGTTGGAGTCTGCGGTGATAGACGGCCGGCCGGTGGAGGTTGCCGCTGACCTTGCCGGAGTCGCGGGGCGCGGGGGCGACGCCGGCGAAGGCCGCCAGGGCGTCCGGGGAGGCGAAGCGGTCCAGACTGCCGCCGACGCCGGCGAGGAACTCGGCGCCGAGGACGGTGCCGATGCCGGGGACGCTCTCGACTATCTCGGCGAGTTCGTGCTCGCGAAACCGGCCCTCGATGAGCTTGTCAATCTCGGCGATCTGCTCGTTGAGGGTCATCACCTCCTCGGCCAGGGTGTGGACCAGTTTGGCGATGGTCTTCTCCCCGGGAACGGAGGTGTACTGCCGCTCGGCCGCCTCAACTGCCGTCTCGGCGAGGGATCTTGCGTTGCGGACCTTGCGGTTGGCCAGCCATTTGGCCAGCCTCGCGGTGCCGGCGCGGCGGATCGCCGCAGGCGTCTGGTATCCGGTCAGGAGCCTGAGCGGGCCGGTGTTGGTCACGTCCAGGGCCCGTTCCAGGGCCGGGAACATGCTCAGCAGGGTGCCGCGCAGGCGGTTGACCGATCGGGTGCGGTCTTCGACCAGGTCCGAGCGTCGACCGGTCAGCAGCCTGAGTTCGATCGCGGCCTCGTCGCCGGGGCTGATCGGCTGAAGGTCGCGGCGCATCCGGGCCTGGTCGGCGATCACGTAGGCGTCGCGGGCATCGGTCTTGCCCTCGCCGCGGTAACCGTCCGAGGCCCGGTTCACCAGGCGGCCGGGGATGTACAGGACCTCCTGGCCGTGGGCCACCAGCAGGCTCAGCAGCAGGGCCGGCTCACCGCCGGTCATGTCGATCGCCCAGGTCACCCGGTCGCCGTCCGCCAAGGCCAGGACGTCGCCGATCAGCCGCAGCAGTTCGGGCTCGTCGTTGGCCACCCGCCGCGACAGCAGGGTCTTGCCCTCGGTGTCGAGGGCCAGGCCGTGGTGGTGGCCCTTCCCACTGTCGATCCCCGCCCATATTCGGCTCATCGTGCTCCTGACGTGCGTGTTCGTGCTGTTCGTACCACGGACGACCTCGCCGGCATTGCTCTACTCAGCGACTTC